>NZ_JBIJCN010000070.1:0-9788 GCF_044344655.1 Gemmatimonas sp. | reverse complement strand
CGCCCGCCGTGATGCGGGCTTTGAGCGCCGCCGTCGCTTCCAGCCGACGCCGATTGGCGAACACGTACAGCCCGAGCAGGACGAAGGTGGTCCCGAAGAAGACCAGGAAGAGGATGAGGGTTTGCATGGCTACTCCGCCAGAAACAGGCGCGCAGGGAGATCGATGCCGGCAATGTGCAGTCGTTCCATGAAGACCGGCCGGACGCCCGTGGCCTGAAACTCCCCCACCACCTCGCCGGCATCGGTGATCCCCTGGCGCCGGTACCGGAAGAGTTCCTGCATCGAGATCACATCACCCTCCATGCTCGTGATCTCCGAGATCGACACGATACGCCGCGAGCCGTCGGCCATGCGGGCGATCTGAATGACCAGATCGAGGGCCGACGCGATCTGCTCCCGGATCGCACGCAACGGCAAGGACGTGCTCGCGAACTGGATCATCGTCTCGACACGCGCCAGGGCGTCCCGCGGCGAGTTCGCATGAATCGTGGTGAGCGATCCCTCGTGTCCGGTGTTCATCGCCTGCAGCATGTCGAGAGCCTCGGCACCACGCACCTCACCCACGATGATGCGATCAGGGCGCATACGCAGGGCGTTGCGCACAAGGTCTCGCGCGATGACCTGCCCGCGCCCCTCCGCGTTCGGCGGACGCGTTTCGAGCCGGCACACGTGTTCCTGCTGCAATCGCAGCTCCGCGGCGTCCTCGATCGTCACGACCCGCTCGGTGGCCGGGATGTACGCACTGAGCGCGTTTAGCAAGGTGGTTTTGCCCGACCCGGTACCCCCCGATACCATGATGTTCATTCGCGCCTGCACGCAGGCCGCGAGGAATTCCACCATGTCCTGCGTAAGCGTGCCATTCTCCACCAGCGCCGACATGGGCATTTCGGCGCCGAAGCGGCGGATGGACAGGATCGGACCGTCGAGCGCCAGCGGCGGGATGATGGCATTGACACGCGACCCGTCGGGCAATCGGGCATCCACCATCGGCGAGGATTCGTCCACGCGACGGCCTACGCGGCTGACGATACGATCAATGATCGCCAGCAGGTGCGCATCGTTGCGGAATGTGACCGGCACTCTGGAGAGTCGGCCATGACGTTCGATGTACACATCGCGCGGACCGTTCACGAGAATGTCCGAGATCGTGGGGTCGCGGAAGAATGGCTCGATCGGTCCGAGCCCCGTGACCTCATAGACGATCTGTTCGATGACATCCTCCCGCTCGGCCTGCGTGAGCGGGGTCGCTTCGTTGCGCAGGAAATCGGCCACGGCATCGCGGATCTGCGCCGATACGACCGTGCTGTCCTTTACTCGCTCCAGGGCTTCCAGATCGAGCTGCTCCACCAGCCGACGATGCAGATCGACCTTGAGCTGTTCGACAGGACCCAGCGGCTCGACCTCGATTCGCCGCTGGCCGATGGTGCGGGGGCGACGCTCCACCGCAACGGGTGCCCCCCCGCGACGACGAACGGCAGCCCCGGACAGCCCACGCGGTGCCGGCGGCGATCCACCCCCCGGACTGTGGCGGTCCGTCGCCCCCGCGAGAACGCTCGTCCCCGACGGCGACTCCTCCGCCTCCCGGGCTACCGTGGTGGCCACACCCAGCAGCCGCTCCCGTAATGAGGCCATGGTTATACCCTCCCCAGGCGGAAGAGCCGCCGCTTCCGTGAGTCCCCGCCATTGCCACCGTTCGAAGCCACATCGATCGATGCAGGCGGATTGGTCAGCGTACTCGCCAGCTGCACGAAGCCGCTCGACAGCGACGAACCGGGTTCGTGCACGAGCACGGGGATGCCCTTGGTCGTTGCCTCGGCACAGGCCCCGAAATCATTGGGCAGCTTCGCGTGAATGCGGCGACCCAGCACCGTTTCGGCATCTCCGATCGTCAGTGGCGATTCGGCATTCGAGCGATTCACGACCACCTGCACCTTCGTTGGTGGGTATCCGAGCCGGTTGAACAGCTCGAGCGTGCGCTGTGTACTGCGCAAGGCCGGTACGGAAAGCTGCGTAACCAGCACGATGCGATCGGCGGCATCGAGGGCACCGATGGTGCGCTCGCTGAGATAGTGCTCGAGATCGAGCACCACGACGTCGAAGTGTGCGCGAAGCTGACCGAGAATGGTGCCGGTGGCCGAACTCTCGATGAGATCCTGCACTTCCGGTCGGTCGGATGACGCCAGCACATGGATGCCGGCAGGACCGGGCGTCATGAGCGACGACAGGAGTTCCCCATCGATGCGATCGACCTTCATGACCAGATCCCCGATATCGTATGCCGGCTTGAGATCGAGCAGCACCCGCACATCACCACCTACGACAACGAAGTCAACCAGGGCCACCCGCACGGCTGGCTGCTGACGCGCAATTGCCGTCGCGAGATTGACCGCCATGGTGGTGGTCCCCAATCCCCCTTTGCCCGAATACACGGCAATGAGCGTCCCGCGGGTCCGCGGCGCCGGCTCCATGCGCCGCAGCAGCCGGCGAACCGCCACGTCGAACTCCTCCGACTGGACCGGCGCAGGCACAAACTCTGGAATGCCTGCCCGCAGTGCCCCGAGAATCAGTTCCTGAGTCGCGTTCGCGGCCGTCCCGATGATGAACGGCACCGAGGAACGAATGTCATGTTCGATCAGCGACAGCTCCTCGGTCGTCGCGGACCCAATCGGCAAAATGACCAGATCGAACTTCGTGGTCCCCAAACGTGCAGCGGCCTCAGCCAGGGTGTCGACGCGTTCAACCGCGGTGAAGCCGCGCGACAGCAGGACGGCACCACTAGTGGTCTCTGGCTGGTCGGCGTTCCCAACCACCAGGACCGTGCGCAGCTCCGGAGACGGGGCGGTAGTCACGGGAGCTTCCTGACCGTATCGGCTGGCAAGCGTTTGCGGAGCACATCGAGGGCCGGCGTGCGTGCATCGCGCAGCAGCGGCAGCGTAAGCTCGTCACCAATCTTCGACGGATCGATGATTGTTGGCGTAACGATGACCAATAACTCCGTCTCCGAACTTTGCCACCGTGTGCTCCCGAACAACGACCCCAGTACAGGCAGATGCATGAGCAGCGGAATCCCGGTCCGCACCTGCTCTCGCTCTTCGTTGAACAAGCCCGAAAGGATCACGGACTGATCGCGACGAATATCCACGGAGCTTTCCACGCGGCGCGAGCGTAGCGCCGGGATGCGAAAGCCACTCAGGGTGACGGCATTGCTATAGTCGAGGCTCGAGACTTCCGGGCGCACGTACAGGGTGATCACACTATCGCTCACGATCGTGGGGGCGAAGCGCAGCCGCACGCCGAACTCGCGATACTGAATGGTGACGGGAATCCCAACGCCGGCCGCTCCGCCAAGCCCCCCCTGCACCACCGGCACGGGGAGTTCACCACCAGCCAGGAAGGACGCCGAGTCTCGGTCCGCTGCAAGCAGGTTCGGCTCGGCGAGCAAGCGTGCGCGTCCACTCTGTTCTTCGGCTTGCAGCAGCGCAAGAAATTGCTTCGTCCCGAAGTCCGATAGGATGGAGAGGAAGCGAGTATCCGTCGGAAGCCGCACGCCACCATCGCTCGTACGCGCATCGTCGTTCTTGAAGACCCCAGTCCCCACCCGCGTGTTTCCCTGCGTGCTGGTGTGCAATCCGGAGACCCCGACTTGGCGAAGCACATCCCGCCGGATCTCCGCCAGACGCACGGAGAGCAAGACGAGCTGGCGATCATTCGGGGTGCGGATCGATACGCGATAATGCGTCCGTGGTTGTCCAGTCGCCCAGATCACCACGTCGGTTTCCCCGAGGGCCTTGCCGCTGATCAGCACGTCGTGCTCAGTGATTACAACGACGGTGGCAATATCGGGATTGGCGACGGCGACCTTGAGCACCGGCTCCTTCGAGGCGATCGGAAAGGACCGCCCCACGGAGAGATTGATGCGATGAATTGAATCGGAGGGCGGCGATGGTTGCGCCGAGGCGGGCACGGACGTCGTGCCGAGGCAGAGCAGCACCAGCAGCGCATGGCGGTTCGCCGCGCGCATCACGCGATGCCGGAGAGTCATGAAGTACATCACGCCGAGACCTCTCTCGGTGAGAGAAACGAAGGCAGAGGAGACGATCACGTGCGCGGGGGCTTCCTGATCGTGCTGTCAGGCTTCCTGGTGCTGTCAGCCTTCTCGAAGCGCTGCTGGGTGACCTTGTCACCGCGGATGACGTCGATGGTGAGCGTATCAGGCTTCTTCGGCACAGCCACGGGCACGACGGGGCCGGCGATTGGCGGCGGCGCCGGCGGCGCGGCCACCTTCACCGGTCGCTGGGCCACCCGGGGACGTGCGCGGGGGGCATCGTCCACCACCGGTGGTGGGACAGGCTTCGGCGGGCGCTGGAGGACATCCACCGAAGTGGCGCCCTTCGTACTCACGGTGTCGGGATCACCGAAGCCGCGCAGCACGAGTTGAATCGTGCCATCGCGCATGGCCACCGCGAGGCGCTCGGCCTCGATCGGTGTCACCTCGAGGGTGGCCGACGTCGCGATGATGGGCGAATTGTCCGGGCCCGAGCGATCAACGGTCCCGACCGACAGAACCCGCATGTTTGACATGAACAGCTTGGAGATCTGCTCACCGTCCGGACCCTTGTCGCGGAGCGTGACCAGTACATCCACCCGCGAATCCGGCTGAATGAGACCACTCACACCGACCACGTCATCGATTTTCACCGCCATGGCGCGCTTGCCCGGCGTGATTTTCACCTGCAAGCCGGGACCGGTACCCACGGGTGCCAGTCGTCCTGGCACGATGACTTCGCCAGCATAGACCGGCACGCGCGTCACGCGTCCGACGACCGAATCGATGCTGCTGAACGCCCCGGGTGGCACGGACACGATGGGCCAGTCTTTCCGGTCAAGTGCGCCGCGCGTGAGTGACATCCCCTCGGGGATGTCTTTCGTGGCCACGAGCACGGGGCGTAACAGCACGCGGTTCTGCGTTCGGGTCGTCTCGATGACCCGATACACGCCAAACGTGGCCATCCCGGCCGTGATGACGGTGGCAACGAGGACGACGGAGTAGCGATTGAGAGTCATGACAGCACCGTTCGATGCAGCGACGGGGACTCGGGTGTCGTGCTCCGGGTGCTCATGAGCCTTCCCACCGGAACGTGGCCCGAGCGTGGAGCACCGGCGTCAGCGGCTGTCGCATCAGTGCCGGCAACGGGGTGAGCCACGTAAAGGGGTAGTTGATCTGGACCTGCACGGCCTGCAGCTGACCGGTGGAACAACTCGGCAGACAGGTGACGACCACTTGCGACGCGGCATTCACCGGCGTGTTGCCGAACGGCGACATCTTCGAGGCGGCCGTATCCCGGATGGCATTCAATGCGGCACCGGGATTGGTGTGCCGCGCGCCATAGCGCGCGCCTTCTCTCGCGGCGGCCGTGAGATTGTTGGCCGTGAACATCGCCCGACCGAAGTCGATGGTGCCAAACACGAGCACGAGCAGGAGCGACACGAAGATCGCGAACTCGAGAAGAGCAACGCCCGACTCGTCGCGTCGAAGGATGCGAGATCGACTCGCCCACGATGGGAACATGATGCGTCTGCCTCACCGGATGAGTCCTGGCCAGTGTGCCGCCCCTGCCAGGCCCGCCGCCATGGCGAGCGCGTACGGCATGCGGTGATCCCACGCCGACGGCGTAGGCTCCCGCAGGAGGGCGGGATGTTGAACACCATGCACCAACCGAAAGAGCGTGTGACGAAGCCCGTGACGCTGCGCGAGATAGAGCAACGACAGGATGCCACCACTGAGGCCGGCAATCATCGCCGCCTCGATGGCCCCGGTGGGGCCGAGCCACGCGGCACCCGCGGCGAAGAGTTTCACGTCACCGCCACCCAGCATGCGCAGGAGCCAGAACGGCAACCACACCAGCAGCCCGACGGTCAGCCCAGCCACGGCGTGAACTCCGCCACCGAGCCCCCCGTCGAGCAGGGCGAAACCCACCCCCGCCAGCGCGCCCACCACCACCAGCCCATTCGGAATGCGACGCGTTCGCAGGTCCATCACACAGGCCGTGAGGAGCACGACCACCAGGGTGACAGCCTCAACCTGAGGCAGCAATGCCCCCCCGAACGCGATCGACATGGCGCGCCCGATGCCCTACGGCAGTCCCGCATTCGCGAGCACGAACCCGTTGCTGACCTTGGCCCCGATGGCAGTCACCGCTACGATGGCCAACGCCGTGATCAACAGGCTGAGCATGCCATACTCGAGGAGCGTGGCACCGCTCTCGTCCCGCCAGAAGCGGCATGGCGCATGGTCTGCGATGATCACGACGGCGTTACGGCAGATTGGTGTTCACGGTGTCAAAGCCTGTGCTGACCTTGAGACCGATGGCCTTCACGGCCACGATCGACAGCACGGTGATCAGCAGGGTCAGCATGCCGTACTCGAGCAGAGTCGCGCCGTCCTCGTCTGCAATGAAGCGCTTCGATAGCGTGGTGATCGATCGCATGGATGTATCCTCCTGACCGCGAGTGAATGATCGGAGCCGAATGGGAGCGACAGTGCAGGCTCCGTGACCACACCGTCGGGCGCCAGTCGTTGGGAAGAAGGCGATAAAGGCCGCAAACCCATGGGGCGTGACGCTGGGCACAGCATAGCGATCGGTGTGCCGTGCGAAATCAGTGAGAACAGCGACAGCCGTGTCAGTCGCGATCCGGCAGGCGGTTGGCACCCGCGGCCAATGTTGTCGCATGTCTGATGTTGCCGCATGCCCTCTGTATTCCCCATGCAGCGGCTGAGCGTCTTCCTGCCAAGCCTGCTGGGCAGTGCAGCCATCGCGCTGCTGCTGTACTCAGCGGTGCCACTCACGCAAAGCGATGGGGATCTCTTCGCCCACATCGCCTTCGGCCGCGACATCCTGCACCACGGATGCTCGGCACCGGTCTCACCGGCATGGGGCAGTGCCGTGCTGCTTGCATGGCTACACGCGCTGGGTGGACTGCCGGCCATTGTCTGCGTCGTGGCGGTCATGGCCGGCCTCGCGCACGCGCTCGTTACTCACCTGCTGCTGCGCAGTGGCGTCGCACCACTGACGGCGCTGCTTGGGGGCGTCGTATCCGTGGCGCTCGCATCATCACACTGGCTGGCTCGCCCGCACGCAGCAACGCTACTGCTGCTCGCCATCCTCATGCTCCTCCTCCGCGGTCGTGACGCGCGCACCATCCGTTGGCTCATTCCGCTCTTCGCGATCTGGGCCAATCTCCACGGCGGCTGGACCTTCGGACTGATGGTTTTGGTGTCCCATACCATCGGCGAGGTGATCGCACCCCGGCAGCAGCACAGTCATCGGCAGCGATCAACCATCCTGATCGCCGTCACCGGCCTCGCGTGCGTTGCCACGCTCGCCACGCCATACGGTATCGCGCTCCAGCGTACCATTCTTCACACCCTGCAGGATGGCGCACTCGCCGCCACGGTCACGGAATATCAGCCACCGGCCCTGACGTCACCGGTTGATGTCCTCTTCCTGCTGATCGCTCTGGGAGCGCTGCCAATCCTCATCGCCACACGCGCCGCGTGGTCACCCTCGACGACACTGATCGTGCTGCTCAGCATCGTGGTGTCGCTGAGGGCCAGTCGGAACATCGCGCTCTTTGCGTTCACGGGCTGGCCCCTGCTCGTCATGCAGGCCGCCAGACGACATCCAACACCATCCGTACCATCCGTCGGGAACCTCACGATCACGCAGACAGTCTGGTGGCCTGGGGGCCTCGTGGCCGCAGGCGTCCTCCTGCTCGGTGCGCAGGGCGGGCAGTTGTGGCAGCGGGAGATGCTCGCCGTACCAATTGATGCCACCCGGTTCCCTGTGGCGGCCGTCGACGCGCTGCAGCAGGCGCCGCCGCCTGGTCACGTCCTGACAACGTGGGCCTGGAGCGGATACGTCCCCTATGCATGGCGCGGGCACCAGGCATGGTTCGATCCGCTGCACTTCACCCCAGAACGGATGCAGCAGCTCGGGACATTGTTGACACTCCGCGCCGGGTGGCGCGGGCTGCTCGACCGTGCAGCCATTGGCACCGTGCTGATGCCAAGGCGCTCAGCGTTGGCGCTGGCATTGGCGGATGATCACGCCTGGGACTGCTGGTACCACGACCGAACGGCGACGATCTGTCGTCGCCGTTCGGCCCCCGATCACTTGTAAGGGCTGTCGTTTCGGCGATCACGTGAGGCGTCGCTGCCACCAGCGCGCCCGGGCCCGTTGGCTCGTGGACCGTTGCCGCCCGCCCCGTGTGCGCCTGCGCCGTTTGCACCTGCACCGCCTCGACCGCCGGGACGGCGCGATCCGCCACGACGGCGGCGCGCACCGCCGCTCTGCACGGCGTCACCGGCTTGGGCTGTTGGTCTGCTTCCTCCCTGCGGTCCGCGCGGGCCCCGCTCCGGCTTGGCCGCCTTGGCCGCGCGACGCGCGGCCTCCGCTTCCTGCGCGGCCACCCGGCGCGACGCCTTCTCGGCCGCCCGCGCACGATCCTCCGCCTTCTTCTTCCGGATCTCCGCGATGCGCTCGGCGATCGGAACTTCGAGCTTGGCCTGGGGCTTGGCGCTGTAGTCGAAGTCGGGGACGGTCACGCGCGGCAGCGTCTTCTTGATGGCGCGCTCGATCGCCTTGAGCTCGCCCTCTTCCTCGGGGCTCACGAAGGTGAAGGCTTCACCGGTCGCTTCGGCGCGTGCGGTGCGCCCCACGCGATGGATGTAGTCTTCCGACGCCACCGGCACGTCGAAGTTGACCACGTGGCCGAGGGCTTCCACGTCGATGCCGCGTGCGGCGATGTCAGTGGCCACGAGCACCTGATACGCCCCGTCCTTGAAGCCGGCGAGCGCCTGGGTGCGCTGTGCCTGCGAACGGTTGCCGTGAATGCGCTCGGCCTTGATGCCGGCCGTCACGAGCTGACTCGCCAGACGATTGGCGCGATGCTTGGTGCGCGTGAACACGAGCGCCTGCGGCATGTCGCCACGCTTGAGCAGGGCCACGAGCAGCGCACTCTTGAGGTCCTGCGACACGGGATACACCGCCTGCGTGATCCCCTTGGCCGGCGCGGCCTGACGCTGGAGGTTGAGCGTGGCAGGATTGTGGAGCATCTCCTTGGTCAGCGCCGCGATCGGCGCCGGCATGGTGGCACTGAAGAAGAGCGTCTGCCGCTTCTTCGTGGGGAGATGTCGCAGAATCTTCTTGATTTCGGGCAGGAAGCCCATGTCGAGCATGCGGTCGGCTTCGTCGAGCACGAGGTACTCGAGGTGCTCGAGCTTCGCGTAGGGCTGACGGAAGTGGTCGAGCAGCCGACCCGGGGTGGCGATGATCACATCGGCGCCGCTCCGGAAGGCGTGTTCCTGCGGTCCCATCCCCACGCCGCCGAACACGGCGGCCCCCGTGAGCGGCGTGTGCGTGCACACGTCGTTGAGGCTGTCGAGAATCTGCGCCGCCAGTTCGCGCGTGGGCGTGAGTACCAGCGCGCGCGTCTTGCCGCGCGGGCGCTCCATGAGCTGGTGCAGAATGGGCAACAGGAACGCGTAGGTCTTGCCGCTGCCGGTCATGGCGCAGGCAAGCACGTCGCGCCCTTCGAGCGCGGGCGGAATGGCCTCGCCCTGAATGGGGGTCGGCCTGGCGAAGCCGAGCTCCTTCAGGCCCTGAAGGAGACTCGGGTGGAGCTGGAGCGAAGCGAAAGTCAGTGCAGCAGTCACGTAATGGTCTGGGATATGTGTGTACGTGAAAGCTCGCGGAATCCCGGGCTGTGCGCCATGGGATGACGGGATT
>NZ_JBIJCN010000007.1:0-90427 GCF_044344655.1 Gemmatimonas sp. | reverse complement strand
GGTGGTGCCGGCGGTGACGTCGACGGTGGTGGTCCCGGTCGTGGTGCCGGCGCCGCCCGGCACGCCGAACGCCTCGGTGGCGTTGCGTACCACGCGCGGCGCGAGGGTGTAGCGCCCGGGGTCGAGGCCGCGGATGGTCTCGGTGGCGCCGATCGTACGTGCGTAGCCGTTGGGGCCGGTCAGGCGCACATCGCCGGCCAAGCCGACGGGGAGCCCGGTGAGCGTCACGGTGAGCGACCCCGAGGCCAGCGCGTAGGTGAACGCGGCCGACACGCTGCCGCCGGTGGTCAGGCTGAACGCGGTCGACGCCGGGCTGGGGGCGAAGCGATCGGGGCCCACCAGCACGGTGGCGGCGCTCACGGTGTAGGGCCCCACGGGCAGCGAGTCCACCGTGCCGCCGCTGGTGAAGACGCGGTCGATCCCCTGACCCACGAGGCGCAGTGACGGACTGGTGCCGTCGGGGAGCCCGGTGGCCTGCAGCACCAGCCGCCCCACCTGGGCCACGTACAGCACGGGCGCGGGGCTGGCGGTGAGGGAGGCCAGCACCTCGACCGTCAGCGTGTCGGTTGCGGGTCTGAACGTCACGCCGTTCCGGCCCACGGCGCTGCTGATCACGCGGTAGCGCCCGGGCTCGAGCCCGGTGAGCGTGGTGGTGGCGGTGACGGGGCGGGCGGTGCTGTCGGTCCCGGGGCCCAGCACCTTCACCTGGCCCGCCAGTCCGGCGGGGAGCCCCGTGACGGCCACGGCCAGGCTGCCGGTGGCCACGGTGTACTGCACGGCCACGCGGGCGGTGTCGCCGAAGCTCACGGCGGTGTCGAGCGTGGTGCGCGAGGGCGCGAAGCGCGCGCCCTCCGCGGTCACGGGACCGGCGCGGAACGCCCACCGTTCGAGCTCGGTGGGCTGCCCCGAAACCGGCGCGGCCGCCAGCACCGCACTCTGGGGGACAGCGGTGGGCGTGGCCCCGGGCGCCGTGACACTGATCGCGGCGCCGGTATTGGCGGGCAGCCCGCTCACGGTCACCGCCATCGCCGACGGGGCAGGCCGGTAGGCGGCTGCGACCTGCAGGGGCAGGCCGGAGGCCACGGTCACCTCGAACGAGGGGGGCACCCCCACCCACGTGCCGAGCGGGGTGCGGATGGGGCGCACGGTCACCGTGTAGCGGCCGGGGGGCACGTCGTTCCAATTGGTGCCGTCGGCGGCGTTGCGCGAAAAGCTGGCGCCGGCCGAGGCCCCGGTGATGAGCAGGTCGGCGCTGGCACCGGCGGGCACGCCGCTGCTGGCCACGGTCACGATGCCGGGCGGTACGGGCGCCGGACGGCCAGGCGACGTGGGCGAGCCGGCATCGCCGCCAGCGCAGGCGCCGACCGCAGCGAGGCACCCGACGAACGCGGCCAGCAGCCCACGGGGAAACCGCCGCCGCGTGGAAGAGTGTGCCGTCATGGGAAGTGCGAAAGATAACACGCCCGAGCCCGCCGAGTTCCCGACAGGGAATGTCGTTCAGATGTACGGCCGTTCATGCGTCGGCGCCTCCGCCGGCGGGTCGGCGCGGCGGGCCTGAAACACACCACGCCCCGAGGTCTCCCTCGGGGCGTGGTGTTGGGGGGGCGCGGGTAGCTGTGACCGCTTAGAACAACATCATCATCGGGGCTTCCAGCAGCTGCCGCAGCGTCTGCAGGAATTTCGCGCCCACGGCGCCGTCGATGATGCGGTGATCGCAGCTCATCGTCACGCGCATCTTCTGGCGCGGCACGAACTGGCCGTTCTCCCACACGGGCTTCGTTTCCGTGGCGCCCACGGCGAGGATCGCCGCTTCGGGCGGATTGATGATCGCCGTAAACTGATCGATGCCGAACATGCCGAGGTTCGACACGCTGAACGTGCCGCCGCTGTACTCGGCCGGCGTGAGCTTGCGCTCGCGCGCCTTCTTCGCGAGGTCGCGCGCTTCCTTGCCGATCGCCCCCAGGCCCTTGAGGTGCGCGTCGCGGATGACCGGCACGATGAGGCCGTCGTCGGTGGCGACGGCCATGCCCACGTGGGCCGCGCTGAAGTACCGGATGCTCTCGCCCATCCAGTGCGCGTTCACTTCCGGGTGCCGCGTGAGCGCGATCGCGACCGCCTTAATGACGATGTCGTTGACCGACACCTTGAACGCGTCGCCGGCGGCCACCATCTGCTCGCGCAGCTTGCCCACATTCGTCATGTCGATCTCCGACGTGAGGAAGAAGGTGGGGATGGGGCCGATCGACTCGCCGAGGCGCCGCGCGATGGTCTTGCGCATCTGCGTGAGCGGCACGTCCCGGTAGGCGCCTTCGATCTCGATCGTGGTCGGCGCGGGACTGGTCGGCACGGCCGCACCGAGGCGCGGTGCGGGGGCGCTGGCCGCCGCCTGCTCGATGTCGCGCTTGATCACGCGGCCACCGGGGCCGCTGCCCTGAATGCCGGCGAGCGTGAGCCCCTTCTCGGCGGCAATGCGACGCGCGAGCGGCGACGATCGCACCGGGCCACTCGGCGCTGCCGCTGCCGCTGCCGCTGCCGCTGCCGCTGCCGTTGCTGCTGCCGTTGCTGCTGCCGCAGGCGCGTGCGCTTCGGCGGGTGGCGTCGATTGCGTCGGGGCCGGCACATCGGCTGGCGCCGCGGCGGGCGTGTTGGCCGGTGCGCTGGCTGGGGCCGCACCGCCGGTGAAGGCCGAGATGTCCTCGTCGGCTGCGGCGATCACGCCGATCGTCACGCCGACCGTGCTGGTCTGCCCTTCGTCGATCAGGCGCGCGCGCAGGATGCCGTCGCCGCGCGCGACGAGTTCCATGATCGCCTTGTCGGTTTCGACTTCCGCGAGCGTGTCGCCGCTCTTCACCGCGTCGCCTACGTTCTTCGTCCACTTCACCAGGCGCCCTTCCTCCATCGTCGGAGAGAGCGCCTCCATCATTACTTTCGTCGCCATGTGAATGCCTTGTGGTCGCCTTGAGGGATCGCCTGGTCAGTCGATGTAGAGAACCTGCTTCACCGCCGCGATCGTCTTGGGGACGTCGGGCTTGGCGGCCTTCTCGAGGCTCTTCGTGTACGGCATGGGAGCGTCCGCCTGATGCACGCGGAGGACCGGCGCATCGAGGTGATCGAAGCAGTAGCGCTGCACGTAGTCCACCACCTGCGCGCCCACGCCGCACAGCTCCCACCCTTCTTCCACCACCACGGCGCGATTCGTCTTGCGCACCGACTCGGCGATCGCGTCCACGTCCATGGGGCGGATCGTGCGGAGGTCCACCACGTCGCAGCGGATCCCTTCCTTCGCGAGCTGATCGGCGGCCTGCATGGCCACCAGCACCATCTTGCCGTGCGTGATGAGCGTGCAGTGATCGCCTTCGCGCTTGAGGTCGGCCTTGCCGAGCGGGATCACGTAGTCCTCGTCGGGCACTTCGCCCTTCGTGTTGTACAGCATCTCGCCTTCGAGGAAGCACACCGGGTTGTCGTCGCGGATGGCGGCCTTCAGCAGCCCCTTGGCGTCGTACGGCGTGCCCGGCGCGACCACCTTGAGGCCGGGGATGTGGGCGAGCCACGACTCGAACGCCTGCGAGTGCTGCGCCGCAAGCTGCAGCGCCGCGCCGTTGGGGCCGCGGAACACCATCGGCATGGGGAACTGGCCGCCCGACATGTACAGCATCTTGGCGGCCACGTTGACCACCTGGTCGATCGCGAGCAGCGCAAAGTTCCAGGTCATGAACTCGATGATCGGGCGGAGGCCGCACATGGCGGCGCCCACGCCCACACCGGCGAATCCGAGTTCGGTGATGGGCGTGTCGACCACGCGCATCTCGCCGAACTCCTGCAGCAGTCCCTTCGACACCTTGTAGGCGCCCTGATACACGGCGACCTCCTCACCCATGAGGAAGACGCGGTCGTCGCGGTGCATTTCTTCGCGGAGCGCCTGATTGAGGGCGTCGCGGTACGTGATGATGGCCATGGTTGCGTGCGCTCTCAGCTCGTGGTTTCGACGAGGATGTCTTCCATGAGCGCCTCGAGGGGCAACTCCGGGCTGGCTTCAGCGAAGTCGATGCTGTCCTGCACGAGCTTCTTGATCTCTTCGTCCATCGCGGTCACTTCGGCGGCGCTGATCTCGCCCGCCTCTTCCATGCGCTGGCGGTGCAGCGCGATGGGGTCGCGCTTGAGGTACTGCTCGAGTTCTTCCTTGGTGCGGTAGGTGCCGCTGACCGCGTCGGACATGGAGTGGCCCATGAAGCGGTAGGTGCGCACTTCGAGCAGCGTGGGCATGCTCTCCTTGCGGGCGCGGTCGATCGCTTCCGTCATGGCCTTGCGGACGGCGAGGACGTCTTGGCCGTCCACCACGTCACGCGGCATGTCGTACGACGCGCCGCGCTTGTAGATGTCGTGGATCGACGAGGCGCGCTCGAGTGCGGTGCCCATGCCATACCGGTTGTTCTCGATGATGAACACGCAGGGGAGCTTCCAGAGCGCGGCCATGTTAAGCGCCTCGTGGAAGGCCCCGGTGTTGACCACCGACTCGCCCATGAAGCAGGCGATCACCTGATCGCCGCCGCGGTAGCGGATGGCGAAGCCCACGCCGGCGGCGATGGGGACGTGGCCACCCACGATGCCGTGCCCGCCGAGGAAGCCGAGCTGCTTGTCGAACATGTGCATCGAGCCACCCTTGCCCTTCGCGCAGCCGTCCTGGCGGCCGAAGAGTTCGGACATGACGGCGCGCGGGGTCATGCCGCGCGCGAGTGCCTGTCCGTGGTCACGGTAGGTGGTGATGATGTAGTCGTCGGGCCGGAGCAGCGAGATGATGCCGGTGGAGACGGCTTCCTGTCCGATATAGAGGTGGCAGAAGCCGCCGATGCGCCCGATCGCGTACATCTCGGCGCAACGCTCTTCGAAACGGCGCTGGAGGAGCATCGAGTACAGCAGCTCGCGGTTCAGCGCAGCGGTGTGGTCCGGCTTCACGGTCACCTGGTGGTCGGATTTCGCGTCAGATTTCTTCTTGGGAGGCATCAGAACGACAGTGGGGAGTGTCGGGTGGGGAGTTCTGAGCGCGTCAGGCGAGCGACGCGGCCTGGACCTGTTCCCAGGCGTGGTAACTCGAGCGGACCAGCGGACCACTTTCAACGTGCTTGAAGCCCATGGCCATGCCGGTGTCGTAGAACCAGCGGAACTCCTCCGGAGTGACGTACCGATCGAGTTCGATGTGGGCGTCGGAGGGGCGGAGGTACTGGCCAAGGGTGAGGATGTCCACGTTGACGCGGCGGAGATCCTTCATGACTTCGACGACTTCTTCGTTGGTTTCCCCGAGCCCGAGAATGATGCCGGTCTTGGTGGGGATATCGGGGGCGATGCGCTTGGCGATGCGGAAGATCTCCAGCACGCGCTCGTAGCGTCCGCCCGGGCGCGCCTTCTTGAAGAGGCGCGGCACCGTTTCGGTGTTGTGGTTGTAGATCTCCGGCCGGGCCTCGAGGACGGCGCGGATGGCGTCTTCGTTACCCTGGAAGTCGGGGACGAGGACTTCCACGCTGCACTCCGGGAGGCGCGTGTGGATCTGCCGGATGGTTTCGGCGAAGATGTAGGCGCCGAAGTCCGGGAGGTCGTCGCGGTCGACGGAGGTGATGACGGCGTGGCGGAGCTGCATGCGGGCGATGGCTTCGCCCACGCGGTTGGGCTCTTCGATGTCGTACTCGGGGGGGCGTCCGTGGGCGACGGCGCAGTAGGCGCAGTTGCGGGTGCAGACGCTGCCGAGGATCATGAAGGTGGCGGTGCCGTGCTGCCAGCACTCGCCGATGTTGGGACAATGCGCTTCTTCGCACACGGAATGGAGGTTGAGCTCCTTCATCATGTGCTTGAGGCGGATGTAGTTGTCGCCGCCGGGCGCCTTGACCTTGAGCCACGACGGTTTCCGCTCGGGGAGCGGGTCGCGGCGGTGTCGCCCCATGATTTGAACCAGCTGCTCAGCCATAATCCGGCACGGTGTTGCCCGGGCGGTGGCTCCGGGACGTGAACAGGGGAAGGTAGCCCTGTGCACGATTCGCGCAAACCAGCGTAACCCCCTAACCTAAAATAGCCGGGTTTTCCCTCGGGATGAAACCTCAGGCCGAGGCGTTCGTAGGGGGAGCGACCCTTTTTCCGAGTCGAGGCAACCTGTGCTCCGCACCCTGTTTACCGTTGGCATTGTGGCCCTGCTGGGGCTGGTGGCGCTCAAGCTCGTCTTCGGGCTGCTGGGGCCGCTGGTGAGCTTGCTCTTCTGGCTGGTGGGGCTGGCGTTCCGGGTCCTGATGCTGGGCGCGGTGGTCTACCTGGTGCTCCGGGTGGTAAGCCCGGCCACCGCGGCGCGCATCGAGCGGGCCATCCGGGGCTAAGAGGAGCAGGCGGGGGCTGACCGGCGCTGGCGCAGCCCGCCGCTTACTCCGCCGCTTACTCCGCCGCCGGCGCGTCGCCGGCCTCGCCCTGATCCTTCCGCCCGCGCGAGCGGCGGGCGCCCCCACGGCGTCCACGGCGCCCGCGGCGGCGGGGACGAGCGGCGCTGTCGCTCATGCTCTCCACACCGCCCATCTCGTCGTCCCCGGTGTCGTCCCCGGTGTCGTCCCCAGCGTCGTCGCCAGCGCCGTCATCGTCCGCGTCATCCTGACCGGACACGCGCACCGGCTCGCCGTCGATATGGTCGCCGGGGGTGAAGCGCACGCGCTCGCGTCGCGCCCGAGGCGCTGCTCCCTCGGCCCCGGCACCACGGTCGTCGGGCGAATCGGCGCCGTCAGCTGCCTCGCCAGACGCGCCGCCATCCTCCGCGCCGTTCTCCGCGCCGTTCTCCGCGCCGTTCTCCGCGCCATCCTCTCCGCGCGCGCCCTTCCGGCGACGGCCACGGCGACTGCGACGGTTGCGGCGGCGCTTCCGCGGGGTCCCGTCGGCGTCCACGCCCCCGTCCTCACCGTCGCCGCCAGACTCGGCGCCCGTCTCCTCACCATCGTCGCCGTCGTCCATCCCCTCGTCGCGACGATCCGCGTCGTGGCCCTCTGCGTCGGACGCGTCAGGGCTCCGATACGGCGACCGCTCACGCCCGGCCGACGGCGCGGACATCCCCGCCTCGCTCGCAGGGAACGCACCGGCGAGCGGCTGATCCCCCGCCGACTCCCCGAGCATCGGGGTGTCGGCCGCACTCGTCGGCGCGTCCACGCGGCGCTCATCACGCGCGCCCGGCGCCGCGAACGGATCGATCAGCTCCATGGCGGCGTCGGCGGCCGACGGCCGCGGCTCCCCACGGCGACGCCCCGACCGCGGCTCCGCCGATCGCTCCGCCGATCGCTCAGCACGGGGGGCGCGCTTCTCCCGAGACTCCCGCGGCTCGCGTGGCGTGCGCCCTTCGCGTCCGTCACGCGGCTCACGACCCTCACGGGGCTCGCGTGACGGCTCCACCCGCTCGCCGCGTTCCGCCCGATCATGCCGCGTCTCGCTTCGCGCATCGCTTCGCGCATCGCTTCGCGCATCGCTTCGCGTCTCTGTACGGGCGCCACGCTCCCCGCGGCCGCGCTCCTGGTCACGCCCACCGTCACGGCCATTGTCGCGGCCGCGCCGGCGACGGGCGTCCTGTGGCTCGCCGTCGATCCCGCTGGAGCCGTCGCGATCGCGCACCTTCTCGCGGAGCCGCTCCACTGACAGCTCCGGCTCGTCGCGGCGGCGCGACCCGTTGCGGGGACGGCGTTCGTCGCCGGCCGGCTCCGTGGAGGAGGACCCCACCACCGCTCGGCGGCCACGCGCGCCCCACGCCCACTTGAGGGCGCCCATCGTATCCGACAGGGCCACGCGACGGGTATCGCGCATGCGCACACCGAACGTCGGCTCCATGGGGACCGACTCCACGCGACGCGCGTGCGGCGCGAGCCGGAGCAGCAGATCCGTGTTGGCGGTCCAGCTGTCGCCGCTCACGAGCGGCGCGCTTCCGGCCTCCCGGATCGCTTCGCGCAGCGCCGAGATACGCACGAGGCGCATCGACGCGGTCAGATCCTTCACGCCCTCGACCTTCACGAACGCCCGCATGGCCCAGTGCGCATACGTGAACAGGCGCTTCACCGCCTTGGGGGCATCGGCCACCGTGAGGCGTTCCCCCACCACCAAGTCGGCGCCCCCTTCGAAGCGACGCGCGAACTCGGGCACGATGCCCGGCGGGTCGGTGAAGTCGCCCTGCAGCAGCAACACGGCGTCGCGACGCGGATAGCGCGTCTGCGCGGCGATGTGGCGGAGCAGGGCGTCGACGGCACCGGCGTAGCCCAGTCGTGACGTCCCGCGCAAGACCGAGACGGGCATCGCGCGCTCGTACTGCTCGGCCACCGTGGCGGTGTCGTCCGTGCTCGCGTCGTCGTACACCACGACTTCGTATTCGCGCGGGAACTCGGCCAGCACCGTACGCAGCCGCCAGAGCAGCACGCCGATGGTGGCCACCTCATTGTGCGCGGGGATGGCGAGGTAGAGCACGGGAACGGTCAAAGGGACGAACGGCGCCGGTAGCGCGGCACGCGTGCCGCGGAACCCTGACGTATGAGGCTGCGTCCGAAGATAACAGGTATGGGGCTGGAAGGCCCACCACAGGGAGAAGTGAGGCCGGGGTCGGGGAACGGGCGTACCTGACTGGCCCGGACGGCTGGCCGGGACGGCTCGCCCCGATCCGGACGGGCGGCGCGGGGCCCGGTACGACATGCGCCCCGTATCGCGCGGCTCGCCGTCACGCCCTAGCTTTCCCGCATGTTCGACGAGCTCCGCGACACGCTGCGCACGTTCACGTCCCGCCTCGACCCGTACGAGCGTCGCCGCCTGTCCCACGGCATGCGGGAGGCGCTCGTACACGCCAAGCTGGCGGTCAACGAGATGCGGGCCGCGGTTGCCGCCACGGAGGCCCGGCTGTCGGTGGAGCGTGCGGAGCTCGACACGATCCGTCGTCGTCAGGGCTTTGCCGCCGACATCGGCGACACCGAGACGGTGGACATCGCCGAGCGCTTTGCCCTGCAGCACGCCGAGCGGGTGGCGATGCTCGAGAGCAAGCACATGGTGCAGCAGCAGGAGCTCACGCTGGCCGAGCGCGAGTACGACACCATGAGCGACGAGTTGCGTCGCGTGGTGTCAGGGATGGACCCGCGGTCGTCCACGCCGGACCGTGGCGCGGCGCGCGCGGGGCGCGAGAGCGATGCCGAGGCGCGCCTCGCCGATCTCAAGCGGCAGATGGGGCGATGACCTGCGGCGGGCGCCGCGGGCAGCTCGCGGCACTGACGATCGGCCTGTGCACGATAGGCAGTGCGCTGCGTCCTTTCTCGTTGGCGGCGCAGCAGACGCGCGTCGAACAGGTGCGCCCGCCCGTGTCGAGCCAGGGGCGTCTGCCGGTCACCGGCTGTTCCGGGCAGCCGATCAGCGACATCGTCGTGATCACCCAGCCGCCATTCACCGACCGGCTGCCGCGCGATCTCGAATGGGTGCGGCGCGCGGTGCGCGCGACGCACGCGAACACCAGGGATGATGTCGTGCGCCAGTTCCTCTTCCTCAAGGTGGGGGAACCGTGCAACCAGATCAAACGCGCGGAGTCCGAGCGCATTCTTCGCGCGCAGCCCTATCTCGTTGATGCGCGCATCCGCGTGTACGATGACGAGAACGGCGGGGTGCGTCTCGAAGTGGAAACGCGCGACGATTTCAGCCTGATGGTCGAGCCGATGTTGCGCGGCTCGTCGCCGCAGTTCCGCGGGCTGCGTCTGGGCGAATCCAATCTCGCGGGCTTCGCCAAGCAGGCGGTCGTCGAGTGGCGCAACGGCATGGCCTACAACGACGTGCTGGGCGTGCAGTTCACGGACTTCCAGTTCCTCGGGCAGCGCGATGAGCTGCGGCTGGAAGCGCGCCGCGAGCCGTTCGGGCAGCGGCTCAACCTCGAAGCGGTGCGCCCCTTCTACACGGATCTGCAGCGTTTCGCCTGGGTGGCGTCGGTGGGCGGGCGTCGCGAGCCGCATCAGTTCCTGCGCGGCGATATCGAGACGAATGCCGTCAACGTGCGGCGGGCGTTCAGCAACGTGGGTGGCTTGGCGCGTGTGGGGCCGGTCGGGCGCCTCAGGCTGATCGGCGCCTCGATCACGCGTGAGGAAGAGCGGGTGGATTCGTTGCCCTTCCTGCTCACGCCACTCGGGGTGCGCCCCGACACGCTCGGCGAAGCGGCCCTCCTGTTCCGCCGTCAGAATGTGTTGCGCGCCAATCTGCTGCTTGGCGTGCGCGCCATCCGCTTCGTGCGCGTGCAGGGGTTCGACGCCCTCACCGGTGCGCAGGACATCCGGGTGGGCGCGCAGGCGGGCGTCTCGCTCGGTCAGTCGATCGTGGTGGGGCCGGCGGTCGATCGCGATCGCTTCCTGTCCACCAACGTGTACCTCGGCTGGGGTGGCGAGAAGTGGTTCGCCGGGGCGCAGGGGATCACGGAAGCGCGCTACGATCTCACGCGCCGGCAGTGGGACAACGTGATCGGCAGTGGCCGTGCCGCGTGGTACTTCCGGCCGGCGGTGCGACAGACCACGGTGCTGCAGGCCGAGTGGGCGACGGGGCGTCGCATGCGCGCCCCGTTTCAACTGTCGCTGGCGGATCGCGAAGGCGGGCTGCTGGGGCACCGGCAGTCGCGCGAGCCGGGCGCCCGTCGCCTGGTGCTGCGTGGCGAACAGCGTCTCGTGGTCCCCACGCGCCTCAACGTGGCCGATGTGGGGCTCGCCGGCTTCGTGGAGGCGGGGCGTCTGTGGACGGAGAGCAGCGTGCCCTATACGGTCGACACCCCGTGGCGCGGCGTGGTCGGCGTGTCGCTCCTGGCGGCCGTGCCGCCGCGCTCACGGCGCTTGTGGCGCGTGGACTTCGCGGTGCCGGTCAGCAAAGATCCCCGTGCGCGCTTCGAGGTGCGCCTCACGGGGATCGATCGCAGTCGCACGTTCTGGCGCGACACGCGTGATGTGGAGCGGAGCCGGGAGCGCACGGCGCCCACCTCGCTCTTCAACTGGCCGTAGCGGGCGTCGGGGCCACCGCCCCGATCGCGCCGTTACTTCACGTTCGCCATCATCTTGCGGATCGGCACGACCATCGCGAGCAGGATGGCCGTCGACACGAACAGGGCGATCGCCGTGCCGCTGAACACCGCCGGGGTCTGCTCGAGCTTCGTGGGATCCACATGGCCGCCCACGAGACCGGCCACGAGGTTGCCCACCGACGCAGCAAGGAACCAGATGCCCATCATCTGTCCCACGTAGCGCCGCGGCGCGAGCTTCGTCATCGACGACAGGCCGACAGGGCTCAGGCACAACTCGCCGAGCGTCTGGAACAGGTAGCTGACGATCAGCCACCACGGCGATACGAGCACGCTGCCGCCGCCGGCCACCACCTTGTTGGCGGCAAAGACCATGAGCTGGAAGCCGATGCCCGCGAGGGCGAGGCCGAGGGCAAACTTGGTGGGGCTCGAGAACTCCACGTTGCGCTTCGCCATCCACACCCACAACGCCGCGAACACGGGGGAGAAGATGATGATGAACAGCGAGTTCACCGACTGGAACCACGTGGCCGGGATGCTGAAGCCGAAGAGGTTGCGGTCGGTGAAATCATTGGCGAAGAGCTGCAGCGACGTGGGCGCCTGCTCGAACGCCGCCCAGAAGATCGCCGCGAACACGAACAGCACGAAGATCACCGCGCTGCGCTTCTTCTCGTCGCCCGTGAGGCCGCCGAAGGCGAAGATGTAGGCGAAGAACGCCACCGCGATGCCGACCAGCACGAACGTCATCGCGCCGCCGATCGCCTGCGGATCGAGCGCCAGCACTCCGCTCGACGCCAGCACGAACACGAGCGCCAGCACTGCGAGGCCGATCAGGGTGCTGTTGCGCACGCTCGCCTCGCGGCGTGCCTGCACGGCGGGATCGGGATCACGCACGATGTCCTGCCCGATCGGGCCCAGCAGCTTGCCGGCGAAGAGCCAGAAGCTCACCAGCCCCAGGGCCATGCCGATACCAGCCGCGCCGAAGCCCCAGTGCCAGCTCACCCGCTCGCCGAGATACCCGGTGACGAGCTGTCCCACGAAGGCCCCGGTGTTGATGCCCATGTAGAAGATCGAGAAGCCGGCGTCGCGACGGGCGCCGCCCTCGGGATACAGGTCACCGACGATCGCCGAGATGTTGGGCTTGAGCAGCCCGGTCCCCAGCACGATCAGCACGAGGCCGAGGAAGAAGAACGACTTGCCTACGTCGGCACCGGCGAAGCCGGAGACGCCGATCGCGAGGTGGCCGCCGGTGATGAGCACCGCGCCGATCAGGATGGCGCGGCGCAGTCCCAACCAGCGATCGGCGATCCAGCCGCCGGGGAGCGAGGCGAGATACACGCTCGCCGCGTAGATGCCCACGATGGCCGACGCTTGGGTGCGCTCGAACCCGAAGCCGCCCGCCTCGAGCGCGGCCGCCATGAACAGGACGAGCAGGGGGCGCAGACCATAGTAGGAGAAGCGCTCCCACATCTCGGTGGTAAACAGCAGTCCGAGTCCCTTGGGATGCCCAAAGAAGGATCGGTCGGTGGTGACGGCGGTGCTCACGGGGTGGGGACTGAGGTGGGAGGTTCCTTGATACAGGCCACGAAGTGGCCGGGGGCCTTCTCTTCCAGCAGCGGTACGGTGCGGGTGCACGCGGCGTCCTTGAGGGGATGCGGGCACCGGGGGTGGAACACGCACCCACTCGGCGGGTTGGCCGGTGACGGCGGGTCCCCTTGCAGCAAGACGCGCTCCCGGCGTGCGCCCGGCTCCGGCACGGGGACCGCCGACAACAGCGCCTTGGTGTACGGCATGCGCGGACGGCTGAACAGCTGCGCCCGTGTGGTGAGCTCGACGATGCGTCCGAGATACATCACCGCCACCCGATCGGCCATGTGCGACACGACGGCCAGATCGTGCGCGATGAACAGATACGACAGCCCGCGCTCACGCTGCAGGTCACGCAGCAGGTTGACCACTTGGGCCTGTACGCTCACATCGAGCGCCGACACCGGTTCATCGCACACGATGAACTGCGGCTCCACGGCGAGAGCCCGCGCGATCCCGATACGCTGGCGCTGTCCGCCGGAGAATTCGTGGGGGTAGCGCGCCGCATACTCGGCCCGCAGTCCCACTTCGTCGAGCAACTGCGCCACGCGCCGGTTGGCGGCCGCGCCCTCGGCGAGGTCATGGACCAGCAACCCTTCCTTGATCGCGTTGCCGACCGTCATGCGGGGGTTGAGCGAGCCGTACGGATCCTGAAAAACGATCTGCATGCGGCGGCGCATCTGGCGGAGCGCTTCGCCCCTGAGCTGCAGGACATCGGTGCCGCCAAAGTGCACGGAGCCGGCCGTGGGCTCGATCAACCGCAGCAGCGCGCGCCCCGTGGTGGTCTTGCCACACCCCGACTCGCCAACGAGCGCGAGCGTTTCCCCGCGCCCCACGTCGAACGACACCTGTTCCACCGCCTTCACGGCGCCGGTCACCCGCTGCAAGATCCCGGTGCGGATGGGGAAGTGCTTGGTCAGTCCGCGCACCGCGAGTAGCGGCGCGTCGGGCGCGTGAACATGCGTGCTGGCCGTCATGACCGCGGGGCTCCGGCCGGCGCGACGCGACGCGCCGGCTCCTGCACCAGATGACACCGTGCCTGATGCGATGCGCCCACCGACTGGAGCCGCGGCTCCTCCACGGCACACCGGTCGACGGCATACGGGCACCGGTCACGGAAGGCGCACCCACTCGGCAGCGCGCCAAGGGGCGGCACGCTGCCGCGGATGGTGGTGAGGCGTGCCTGCTCGTCGCCAAGCCGCGGCATGGCCGACAGCAACCCTTGGGTATAGGGATGCGAGGGGGTGGCGAACAGCGCCTCGACGGGCGCTTCCTCAACCACGCGGCCGGCGTACATCACAATCACGCGCGATGCCATTTCGGCCACCACCCCGAGGTCGTGGGTGATGAGCAGCAGCGCCATGCCGGTGCGGGTGCGCAGATCGCGCAGCAGTTCGAGAATCTGCGCCTGGATGGTCACGTCGAGCGCCGTGGTGGGCTCGTCGGCAATGACCAGTCGCGGGGAGAGCACGAGCGCCATGGCGATCATCACGCGCTGGCGCATGCCGCCCGACAGCTCGTGCGGATACTGCGTCGCGCGCGCCGGCGCATCGGCAATGCCCACCCGTGCGAGCATCGCGACGGCCTGGTCCCATGCCTCGCGCGCGCTGCACGTGGTGTGGACGCGCACGACTTCGGCGATCTGGTCACCCACGGTCAGCACGGGGTTGAGTGCCGTCGTGGGTTCCTGAAAGATCATCGCCATCTCGCGGCCGCGGATGGAGCGCAGCGCGCGCTCGTCGAGCGAGAGGATGTCGCGCCCGTCGAACACGATGTGCGCCGGCCCCGTGATGCGCCCGGGCGGCGGGACCAGCCGCAGCAGCGCGAGCGCCGTGAGCGATTTGCCGCACCCCGACTCGCCCACGAGGCACACCGTCTCCCCGTTGGCCACCTGAAAGCTCACGCCATCGACCGCGTACACGTCGCCGCCGGCGCCGGGAAAGGCCACCTGCAGCGACTGCACGTCGAGCAGCGTCTGGGGCGTAGCGGTCACGGTAGCGGGACAGTGGTGGGCGAACCGGTGGTGGCGCGTTCCGGTCGGAGTGGAGCAGACGCCAGACGCAGCACATGCACTCCCGCATGCGCTTCCGCAGGCGCTCCCGCAAACTGGACCGCCGCAAAGCGCTCGCGCAAGGCGAGGGTCGCGGTGAAGCGCCGCCGCCGTCGGGCCTTCATGCGCCGAGTGAGGTGGTTCAGCGCGCCGCCCCAGCGGGCGTGCCGAGACCGATACGGTCACGGTCGATCCGCCGCCGCGGATCCACCCGCCAATCGGCCAGATCAACCCACCAGCCATCGGCGCGCAGCGCGGGCACGATCAGGCGCGTGTGCATCACCATGGGCGCACGCTGCTCGTACAACCAGAGGGCCGGGACGTCGTTCACCGCTTGCTGGAGGGCGCGCGTCCAATAGCGGCGCGACGCGCCCGCATCAAAGGACGACAGGGCGCTGTCGACCCAGGCATCGAAGACCGGGCTGCGATACGACACTGTGTTGCTTGCGCCGGTAGACATCCAGGTTTGCCGCATCCCCACGAGCCCCGGGCTCATGATCCAGCCTCCCAGATAGCTGTCGAACGCTTTGCCGAGGATGCGCGCGTTGAGCACGTCGATCTCGAGCGGCACCGGTGTGACCTGCACGCCGATGGCGCGCAGCTGCTCCTGCAGCAGCACGGCAATGCGCTGGCGTGTGGGGCTGCTGTTGGGGACCAGCATGTCGAAGGCGAGCGGTACGTCGTGGCGTTCACGCACGGCATCGTTGTTGGTATCCACCCACCCGGCCGAATCGAGCAACGCGCGCGCCGCTGCGGGATCGTAGGCGATCTGCCTGATGGCGGCCGTATCGGCGATCAGCGCGCGGGGGGCGGGGCCCAGTGCCACGGTGCCGATCGAGTCGAGCACCGTGCGCACCAGGCGCTCGCGGTCCACCGCCATGGCCAGCGCGCGCCGTACCAGCGCGTCGCCGAAGACGGGATGCGGCTGACTGCCGTCGAACGGCGCCCGCTGGTTGAGGCCCAGAAAATGGTAGGCGAGCGACGGCTGCACGACGAGGCGCAGACTGGGCGCCTGCCCGATCTCTGCGAGTTGATCGGGAGCGAGGCCCTCCAAGACGTCCGCTTCGCCGGCGAACAGCGTGACGGTGGCGGCACCGAGGTCGGGGGCGATGCTCCAGATCACGCGGTCCAGCGTCGCGCGGCCGCGCGCATTGGTGGTGTCGGCCACGATCTCGATGCGCTGCCGCGCTGCCCAATTCACGAAGCGGAAACGCCCCGTGCCCACCGGATGGCGCGCGAAGGGAGATTGTCCCACGCGCGCCATGGGAATGGAGTCGAGCAGGTGCGACGGCAGCACGTGCATGTGGTACGTGGCGTCGTAGAACTGTTGCGGCGTGCGGCGCTTGAACCAGAACACGGCGGTGCGCCCGTCGGCGGCGGTGACGGAATCGATGTTGCCTAGCAGGGAGCGCCGCTCGGCGTCGACCGCGTCGTCGGTGTAGGCGCGGAACGTGTAGGCCACATCGGCGGCACGCACCGGGGCGCCGTCGTGCCAGTGCGCGGCGGGATCGAGCGTGAACGCGAGGGAGAGCGAGTCGGGGGCCCACTGCCACGACGACGCGAGCCGCGGGCGGACGCCCACGTCACCCACGGTTTCGAGGGATGGGCCGATGTCGGCGAGGCGGTCGAAGAGGGCGGCCACTATGGCGACCGCCGGCGTGCCGGTGGCGTGTGGGGGGAAGAGCGTGGTGGGCTCCACCGGGCTCACGATCACCACCGTGCCACCCACGTCGTCTGGCGCGCGCGGCGCGGCCTCGCCGCCGCACCCTGCGGCCCACGTGCTCAGCCCCGCCGCGAGCAGCGCCGCAATGCGGCGGACTACCGGCGCCAGAGCCATGCGCTGTCGGCGAAGTGGGCGCGCTGCCGAGCCTGGGCCCGGTCGAAGGCCGCATCCGGAACGAACGGCGCCATGTCCCCATCCGGCCCGGCGGCCTCGGTGAGCAGCCCCTGCAACGCCGCGTGCGCGTCGTGGGTGAGGTCCCCGTCGGACCGGGTGGGGCACCAATGGGCAAGCGAGGCGGCCGGCGGGGGCGGGGGGGCGTGCGGGGTGAGCGAGCGCAGGAGCGATTGGTCGTCGTGGAGCAAGATGCTGCCGTGCTGCAGGTAGGCACCGCCCTGACGCCAGACGGCGCTCCCCACGAGCTTGCGCCCCGCCACGGTAATCTCGCCGCTCGCGGGCTCCTCGAAGCAGACGGGGCCCTCAGGGGCCACCGGGGCGCCGCCGCCGGCCAGCACCGCGGGCACACGCAGGCGATGCAGCATCAGCAGCAGGAGCTGGTTGACGGCGGCGTAGGCGGCGCGCCACGGGAGCGCCTCGTCGAGGGGCATGGTGACGCTGTAGGTCAGCTCCCGCCCGTGCAGGAGGGCCCGCCCCCCCGTGGGGCGGCGCACCGCCGCCAGCGCCGCCTGGGCCACCGTGTCGGCATCGATGCGACCGGCGAGCCGCTCGTTGCGCCCGAACGACACCGTCGGGCGCTCCCACCCGTACCATCGCCAGGTGCCATGGCCAGGACGGACCGTCTCGAGGAGCGCCTGATCGGCGGCCATGTTGGTGACGCCGTCGCGCGCGCCATCGACCCACCACGACCATGCGCGCGGCAACACCCCGCGCGGCGGGGCCGCGGTCCGATCGCCGGGTCCGAACCGACCGGCGTGCGTCACGCCGGCCACGCCTCGTGGCGGGGCGTGCACGGACGCGCAGTGCGAGCGGTTGGGTGGCGGGGCATTGCCATTAAATTATCGGAGCTGCGGGGCGTCGGTATCTCGCCCCGCGCTGCATTTTCGCCGCCTTCACGGGCGCTGCCCGTTTCTCTCTGAGGATGGTCATGGCCACGCGCACCATCTCGCCCGCGCCCGCCGCGGTCGATTCGTTCATTCCGCGTCATCTCGGTCCCAGCGCCGCTGAGCAGCAGGTGATGCTCGCCGCGCTCGGCTACGGCTCGCTCGACGCCTTCATCGACGCCGTCGTGCCCGAGCAGATCCGCTTCCGCGGCACGCTCGATACCGGGCCCGAGCAGAGCGAAGCGCAGGTGCTCGCCTCGCTCAAGCAGATCGCATCGAAGAATGCCGTGTTCCGCTCGTTCATCGGCATGGGCTACTACGGCACGCACACGCCGCACGTCATTCTGCGCAACGTGATGGAGAATCCGGCGTGGTACACGGCGTATACGCCGTACCAGGCCGAGATCGCGCAGGGGCGACTCGAGGCGCTGCTCAACTACCAGACCATGGTGATCGATCTCACCGGACTGGAGATCGCCAATGCGTCGCTGCTCGACGAGGGCACGGCCGCCGCGGAAGCGATGGCGCTGGCCTTCGCGGCCAAGGGCAACGCCACGAAGAACGTGATGCTGGTGGCGGCCGATTGCCATCCGCAGACGATCGCGGTGGTGCAGGCGCGCGCTGAAGCGCGCGGCGTGACGGTGAAGGTCGCCGATGCGCGCGACTTCGCGTTCGACGACACCGTGTTTGGCGTGCTGCTGCAGTACCCGGGCACCGACGGCGCCGTGGTGGACTACCGGGCGCTGACGGAGCAGGCCCATGCGACCGGGGCGATGGTGATCGTGGCGAGTGACCTGCTGGCACTGTGCCTGCTCACGCCGCCGGGCGAATGGGGGGCCGACATCGTCGTGGGCAACACGCAGCGTTTCGGCGTGCCCATGGGCTACGGCGGTCCGCACGCCGCGTTCTTCGCCACCAAGGACGACTACAAGCGCCTGCTGCCCGGCCGCATCATCGGGCTTTCGCGCGACGCGGAAGGCGCGCCGGCCCTGCGCATGGCGCTGCAGACGCGGGAGCAGCACATCCGCCGCGAGAAGGCCACGAGCAATGTGTGCACGGCGCAGGTGTTGCTGGCGGTGATGGCGAGCATGTACGCCGTGTATCACGGCCCGGCGGGTCTCATGCAGATCGCCGAGCGCGTGCACGGCCGCGCCACGACGCTGGCGGCGGGGCTCGAGAAGCTGGGCTTCTCGATCACGCACGAGAACTACTTCGACACGGTGCGCGTGGAAGTGGGGGCGCATGGTCAGGATGACATCCTGGCGGCAGCGAAGGCGCACCGCATGAATCTGCGTGTGCTGGAACCCGGCACGATCACGCTCTCCGTCGACGAGACCACGACCGAGCAGGACATCGTGGATCTGTGGACGGTGTTCAATAACAACGCCGCGGTGGACTTCGGCTACGCCAGCGTGGCCGGCGGTGCCGACACGCGCTACGACGAGCGCTTCCGTCGCGTGACGCCGTTCCTGACACATCCCACGTTCCACAAGTACCACAGCGAGACGGAGATGCTGCGCTATCTCTACTCGCTGCAGGCCAAGGATTTCTCCCTCGTGCATGGCATGATCCCGCTGGGATCGTGCACGATGAAGCTCAATGCGACGGCCGAGATGATCCCGGTCACGTGGCCGGAGTTCGGGCAGCTGCATCCGTTCGCCCCGCGCGAGCAGGCAGAAGGCTACGCGCAGATGTTCCGTGAGCTCGAGCACGATCTGGCCGAGGTGACCGGATTCGCGGGCGTGTCGCTGCAGCCCAATGCCGGTTCGCAGGGGGAGTATGCCGGGTTGCTGGTGATCCGGGCGTACCACCAGGCACGCGGTGACGCGCACCGCACGGTGTGCCTCATCCCGCAGTCGGCGCACGGCACCAACCCGGCGTCGGCGGTGATGGCCGGCTTCGGCGTGGTGGTGGTGAAGACGGATGCCGATGGCAACATCGACGTGGACGATCTGCGCGAGAAGGCCGAACAGCATGCGGCGAATCTCGGCGCGCTGATGGTCACGTACCCGAGCACGCACGGTGTGTTCGAAGCGCGTATCAAGGAGATCACGGCCATCATCCATGCGCACGGTGGTCAGGTGTACATGGACGGGGCGAACATGAACGCCATGGTGGGGGTGTCACGTCCGGGTGATCTCGGCGCCGACGTGTGCCACCTCAACCTGCACAAGACGTTCTGCATCCCGCACGGCGGCGGTGGCCCGGGCATGGGTCCCATCGGCGTGGCGACGCAGCTGGTGCCGTATCTCCCCACGCACCCGGTGGTCGCGTCGCACGACGTGAGCACCGCGATCGGCCCGATCTCGGCGGCGCCGTGGGGCAGCGCGAGCATCCTGCCCATCTCGTACATGTACATCAAGATGATGGGCGGGGAGGGGCTCGCTCTCGCGACGAAGGTGGCGATTCTCAGCGCGAATTACATCGCGAAGAAGCTCGAGGCGCATTACCCGGTGCTGTACCGCGGCCAGAACGGTCTGGTGGCGCACGAGTGCATCCTCGATACGCGGTCGCTCAAGACGGCAGCGGGGATCGAGGCGGAAGATCTGGCCAAGCGCCTCATGGACTACGGCTTCCACGCGCCCACGCTGTCGTTCCCGGTGGCGGGCACGCTCATGGTGGAGCCCACGGAGAGCGAGAGCAAGGCGGAGCTGGATCGCTTCATCGAAGCGATGATCGGCATGCGCGAGGAGATCGCGGCGATCGAGTGCGGCGAAGCGGACCGCGAGGACAACGTGCTCAAGAACGCGCCGCACACGGCATCGCACTGCACCGCCGATGCGTGGACGCATCCGTACACGCGTCAGCAGGCGGCGTATCCCACGCAGTGGACCCGCGACCGGAAGTTCTGGCCCACGGTGCGGCGAGTCGAAAGCGCGTTCGGGGACCGCAACCTGGTGTGCGCCTGCCCGCCGATCGAGTCCTACGCGCCGGCGTCGGCGTGAAGTAAGCGGTGAGACGTGAGAACGGCGCGCCTGCTTCGGTGGGCGCGCCGTTTTGCTTGTGTATCCCCCGCCTGCCGAGGATCCGTGCACCCCGGCGCGCAACGCACCGGGGCCCTCAGTCGCTCGAGCGGACGTTACTCGCCGAGCTGGGCGCGATAGGCGTCGGGCGTCATGAGGCCCGCGTCGCCGCCGGCGGCCACGCGCACCTTGATCATCCAGCCATCGCCATACGGATCGTTGTTGATGAGCGCCGGCTCGCCGTCGAGGCGGCCGTTCACCTCGAGCACTTCGCCGGCGACCGGCATGAACAGCTCCGATACGGCCTTCACCGCTTCGACGGTGCCGAACACGTCGTGCGAGCCGTACGTCTGTCCCACCTTGGGGAGCTCCACGTACACGATGTCGCCCAGCTCGCCCTGCGCGTAGTCGGTGATGCCGATGTACACCACATCGGCGTCCGACGTGGCACGGACGTACTCATGCTCCTTGGTATAGCGCAGATCGGCGGGAATGTTCGACACGAAAGGCTCCAGATGGGAAGGAAAAACCGAACAGGCGAAGTATCCGCGTTCGGGGACCGGAGGGGAAGCGGGGCCCGGCTACGGGTTTGCCGATCGTCCGGCGGCACGTGCGTCGATCGCCTCCCACACGGCCTCCACGCGGGCCGCCAGCGCGGCGCGGTCCCCATCATTGTCGATGATCCAGGTCGCGCCGGCGCGCTTCCGTGCCGATGGCCACTGCGCAGCGATCATTGCGTGCGCGTCGGTGGGCGGAAGGTGGCGGTCGCGGACGAGTCGCTCCAGCCGCACCGCTTCGGGGGCGTCGACGAGGATCACGCCGTCGAACGCCTGCTCGAGCCCGACCTCGAACAGCAGCGGGATATCCGAGATCACGATGCGGTCGCCCCGCGTGCGCGCTGCGGCCACCGCCTCGTCGCGCAGTCGGCGCACGGCCGGATGCACGATCGCATTGAGGGCATCGCGCGCCACGGGGTCGCGGAAGACGCGGGCGCGGAGCGCTGCGCGGTCGAGCGAGCCGTCGGCTACAAGAACGCCGTCCCCGAAGCGATCGACCACGGCCGCAAGCCCCGGCGTGCCCGGCGCCACCGCCTCGCGCGCGAGGACATCGGCGTCGATGATCGTCGCCCCGTGCCGCGCGAGGAGCGCGGCGACGGCGGACTTGCCCGCGGCGATGTTGCCGGTGAGTGCGAAATGGACCATGCGGGGAATCTAGGGCCCCGGCGCACGACGCACCGGCACCGTGCGCCCTCCCCCCCCGACCCTCAGGCCGCAGCCGAGTCGTGCAGGTCGTCGTCGTGGTCACTCACCCGGCGCCGCTTCTCGCGGTTCACCAGCAGCTCCTGAATCACCCACTGGGGTCCACCGCGCAGACGGATCTGGTGCGGCGTGCACCCCAGGTAGCGCTGGCAGGTGTTGCGGAAGGCGGAGCCCGACGGAAAGTCGAGCGCGCTCGCCACACCATCGGCGCTGCGCGAGCCGTCTTCCAGCATACTCGCAGCGACGATCAGACGCCCCCACGTGATCAGCTGATGCGGCGGTGGCAGCTCGGCCCCTTCGAGACGCTTGGACAGCAGGCGACGCGACACCGCGATCAGACGCGCCAGGCCGTCCGGCGTGAGGCGCTCGTGCGCCCGCGTGACCGACAGCATCACTGCGTCGCGCACCACGCTGCGGAGCCCCGCCAGATGCTGCTTCAACAGACTCGACACGCTGCGCGCCTCGGCCTGGTCGAGCAACGCCGTGAGCAGCTGCGGCGTGTCCGTTTCGTCAGCCACGATCAGCACGTCGATGCCGCAGCGCCCGGCGTCGAACATGTCCTTGGCGCGTTCACGCGTGAGGTCCACATACGCGACGAGGGCGGCACGCGGCACCCGCACACGCAGCTGACGGACCCGCTCGAAATCGGCGCGGCCATCCACGTACAGGTCGAACACCACCACATTGATCGGGCCACGCTCGCACGCCCGGGTCAGCGAGGTCCAGTCATCGCACGGCACGAAGCGATAGCGCTCCCGCGCCGCTGCGCGCAGGCGGGACAGTCGTGGTTCGTGCGCGAGCAACGTCGCGATTACGCCCATGCGACGATCCGTCCGGTGAAGTGAGGAGGTGGACTGACGTATCACCCTCAAGACGCCGCACCGGCGGGAAGCGTCACACGGGGGCGCCGGCGCCCGGTCTCCCCCGGGACAAAAAAACGGGGCGCGTCGACGACGCACCCCGTTTCTTCACAGCAGCGTTTGCTGTATCTCGTCTTTCCTCGGTACCGCATGGCAGGCGCGACACCGGGCCTCGTACGAATCCGCCGCGCCGACCATGATCGTGGGGGAGTCGTAGTGCGCCGGCTTGCCCTCGAGCAGCCGCTGGGTGCGGCTGGCCGGTGACCCGCACAGCACGCAGATCGCGTGCAGCTTGTCCACCACCTCGGCCACCGCCATGAGCTGCGGCATGGGGCCGAAGGGTTCACCGCGGAAGTCCGTGTCGATCCCGGCCATGATCACGCGACGGCCGCGATTGGCGAGCGCCGAGACCACGTTCACGATCGCCGCATCGAGGAACTGCACTTCGTCGATCGCAATCACCTGCGCCATCGGATCGAGCCGCAGCATGATCTGCGACGACGAATCCACCGGCGTGGCATCGAAGGTGCGCCGGTCGTGGCTCGAGACGGCCCACAGTCCGGCGTAGCGATCGTCGAGATGCGACTTGAACACCTGCACCCGCTTGCGTGCGATGGTGGCGCGGCGGACTCGACGCAGCAGCTCCTCCGTCTTGCCGCTGAACATCGAGCCCGCGATGACCTCCATCCATCCACCGGATGCCTGAAAGCCGCCACTCATCGTTTAGGCCTCGTCGTTGCGCTCGATGGGCGGACGCGCCGGACGCTCGCGCTTCGCATGCTTCATGCGCTCCGCACGTTCCGACCACTCCTGACGCCCCTCGGCGCGTTCGCGCGGCGGACGATCACCGAAGGCGCGACGCTCGTCGGAGGCGCGCGGTGGCCGTCCGCCACCGAACCCGCCGCCGAATCCACCACGGCCGCCTTCACGGCCGCCGTCGCGGCCGCCGTCGCGGCCGCCGTCGCGGCTGCCCCCGAAGTCACGACGCGGCCCACGCTCGCCACCACCCCCGGCGCCACGCTCTCCGCGGTCGAAGCTGCGCGCCGGACGGCTGCCGAACTCGCGGCGCGGTCCACGGTCGCCCCCGAAGTCACGACGCGGGCCGCGGTCACCGCCGAAATCACGGCGCGGGCCACGATCCCCACCACCGAACTCGCGGCGCGGTCCGCGGTCACCGAATCCACCGCGCGGCGGACCGTCGCCGCGCTCGTCGATGCGCGCGCTCAGACGACGGCCACGCAGCGTGGCGCTGGAGAGCGCCGCTACCACCTTGGCCGCATCCTCCGCCGCCAGCTCCACCGTGGAGTGCGATTCGTAGAGATCGACCTGGCCGATCTTGTCGCCGGGCACGCCGGCTTCGTTGGCGATTGCCCCCACGATGTCGCCCACCCGCACGTTGTCACGCTTGCCGGCGGCGAGGAACACGCGCTGGCGCCCAGCGGCAGCCGGCGCGGGCGCATCGGCCGCACGCTGCGGCTCGCGCGGCGCGCTGGCCTTGGCGCCGGCGGCCGCCGCTTTCGCCTTGATAACGGCCACATCGCGACGCGTGGCCTCGTAGAGGCGCAGTGCGGCCGCGGCCACTTCGACGGCGTCGTGCGTGTCGAGCAGCGGCGCGAGCAGCGCGAGTTCGCTGGCCGTCGCCCCACCGCTGGAGAGCGCGTTGCGGAGCGCGGTGCGTACCTGCGCCACGCGATCCTCGGCGCTTGCCTTGCGGGGCGCGGGCGTCCACGCCTCCGCGAGGTTCTGCGTCATGCGACGGAAGGTCGGGAGCTCATCGGGGAGCAGCAGCGCGACGGCGTCCACCGGACGCATCGCGAGCGCCTCTACGAGCGCGTCGTGCGACGCCGGGGCTTCCCAAAGGACCGCCAGCGCCACGTGCTGCGCCGTGGGCGTGCGGGTGACCTGCACGGCGAGGCCGTCCACCGTGATGCCAAGGCGGGCCAGTGCCGCCGTGGCGTCTTCGGCACCGGTGTCGGTCGCCGTCACGATCACCAGTGATGGCGGATCGGTTTCATCGAGCACTAACCGCAGCGCGTCGGCGCGGCCGGAGGCCGAGGTCAGGAAGAACCGTGGCGTGACCGCCAGCGCCGCATCACCGATCACCAGCGGTGACATGCGGCGCGCGCGGCGCAGCTGCGCCTCGAGGAACGCCTCGGTCTGTTCATTTTCGGTTTCGAGCGTGGCCACGCGCGACACGTCGGCCGGGGCATCGCTCAGCAGCGCCTGCAGCGTGTCACCGCCGCTCGCGGCGAGGATTTCGTCGAGACCGACGATGACGACCGTCTGCAACTGCTCGAGATCGAGCGCGGCGTCGCGGCGCAACGCCAGCAGGTCGGCCGGGGTGCCGGTGGCGACGGCCACCGGGGCCGCGCCCAGCACGCGGCGGGCACGCACCACACCGGACACGGGCACCACACGCGCGTCGGGGGTGCCGAGCAGACGGCGGGCCTGATCGGCCGCGGCCATCGCCTGTTCGATGGTGGGGGTGATGACGAGGCACCGGGGGGCGCCAGTCTGGCCGCCTTCGCGGCTCCGTTCGATGCCGGGGCGCATGGCCGTGGTCATGGTACGCAAATCCGCCGGCCCTTCCAGCACCACGTGCTGGCTCCGCGTCGCCCCTGGCGACGTCTCTTCCCGTTCCTGCTCGCTCACAACCCCACCCCTTCAGTTGTTAGTCAGCCCGATGGTCCAACCATCGGTGTATGGTGCGCCCCGCTGGCGCGTCGTGACCGTCATGGCGCGTGCTCCCGGAGCACGCTTAATTGCCCTGCAGCCGAGCCAACCGGCTCGCTGCCATGCTACCGTACGGCCTGCCGCACGATCCGACATGGCACCCGCCACACAGCGAAGTCGACGGTCCACCCCGGAGCGCCGGCCGTAGCGTCGGCCTCCGGTCCCCGGAACATAGTCGGTTCCGGACCCAACACCACTCCGAACCAGCGCCCCGAGATGCCGCTGCACTTCCAGCCGTCCCCGAACATCGCCCGATTGAAGGAGTCCGCGACGCTCGCCGTGGCCGCCAAGGCCCGGGCGCTCAAGGCGCAGGGGATCCCGGTCATCGATCTCGGTGCGGGGGAGCCCGACTTCGACACGCCGGCGTTCATTCGCGACGCCGCGGCGGCGGCCATCGAGGCGGGCGCCACCCGGTACACCAACACGGAGGGGATCCTGCCGCTGCGCGAGGCGATCGCCGCCGACGCTAACCGGGTCCAGGTGCAGGGGGTGCCGGTCACGCCCGCCGAGGTGGTGGTTTCGAACGGCTCGAAGCAATCGCTGTACAACGCGGTGGTGTGCTGTTTCGGCCCCGGCGACGACGTGCTCATCCCCATCCCGTCGTGGACGAGCTACTTCGAGATGGTCGAACTGGCGCGCGCCAACGCCGTGCCGGTGCTCGGTGATGCCGCCAACTCGCTCAAGGTGACGGCTGACATGCTCGAGGCGGCGGCCACGCCTGCCACGAAGGGACTGATGCTCAACTCGCCGAGCAACCCCACCGGCGCCGTATACTCACGGGACGAACTCGCGGCCATTCTCGCGCTGGCATCGGCCAAGGGGTGGTGGGTGATCGCCGATGAGATCTACATGCGCATCGCCTACGAGGAGCGCGCGCAGTCGGTGCTGGAGATCGCGCCGTCGCGCGACAACCTGATTGTGATCAACGGCGTGGCCAAGGCCTACGCCATGACCGGCTGGCGTATCGGCTGGTCGATCGCTCCGGTGGCCGTGTCCAAGGCGATGACCAACTTCCAGGGACACACCACGTCGAACGCCGCCGCCGTGTCGCAACACGCGGCGCTCGCCGCCATCGCGCAGCACGAGCGCGCGAACGTGGAAGTCGAGGCGATGGTGGCCGCCTTCCGAAAGCGCCGCGATGCGGTGGTGGCGGCCCTGTCGGCATTCCCGTCGGTGCAGTACGTGCATCCGGCCGGCGCGTTCTACATCTATGTGAACGTGGAGGGCTTCCGCGGTGCCGCTGATCCCGGCGCCGCGTTCGCGGCCGCTGTGCTCGAGGAGTACCAGGTGGCGATCGTCCCCGGGAGCGCCTTCGGGACACCCAACTGGATCCGTGCGAGCTACGCCACCACCGAATCGATTGCCGTGGAAGGACTCACGCGCATCGCCACGTGCCTCACCGCCTGACCCGGAGCATTGTCGTCATGATCACCTCCATCGTGCTGGTGCAGGCTGACCCCAAGGGCATCCCCGAGTGCGCGAGCGCGCTGGCCGGCATCCCCGGCGTGGCCGAAGTGTACAGTGTCTCGGGCGCGTGGGACCTCGTGGTCATCGTGCGCGTCCCCGATCTTGAGCAAATCGCCACGGTCGTCACGCAGACCTTCGCGCGTGTGCCCGGCATTCAGCGCACCCAGACGCTCACGGCATTCCGCACCTACAGCAAGGGCGACATGGAGCAGGCGTGGGACATCGGCGTGGAATGATGCGCGCGTCGCGCCGTCGGCTCACCCCTGACAGCGCGTGCGCTCGTAGCTGAAACGCTCGAGCCACGCATCGCCCTCGTACTGGTAGCCGTAGGTCACCAGCGCCCCCTGCGCGATCCGCTCCCCGAGACCGAAATACAGCTCGGCCTTGCCATCATGGTCCGTGTCGAGCGCGCCGAGGAACCGGCGACGGGGGGCCACGCGGCTCGCACTCACGTCGGTGAAGGTGAGCGACGGCTTGTAGCCGTACACGCCCTTGTCGAGCACCACGATCAGCTGGCGCGGACGTTCCGCGATCCGCGTGGCCGAATCCGGCAGTTCGGTCGGGTCCTCGTAGGTGACCACGATCGTGGGACGCGCCGTCGCGTTGGTGGCGACCACCGACACCGAGCGCGTGTACCTCGCCATCTGCGACAGCGCGACCCCGGCCGCAGGCGCCACGAGGGTATTCACCACGGTCAGGACATCCTGCAGTTCGCCACGGGCGATCGCGCGTGACGTGGAGCGCAGCGGTGTTGACCCGCTGGTGAGCAGGTGCACCCCGTCGGGCACGTCGATCGCGATGGCCGGCACGGGCACGCGGCAGCCGGGCAGGGTGTCGAGTGGCGCGCCTTCCCACATGCCGCGCGCGATCGGCACCGGGGCCAGCGGATCACTGCCTCGGTAGGGCACCACGCTGTTGCCGGAATGGAGCAGGCGTACGTCGAGCGCGCGCCATCCGCGTGGCGTCATCCCGAGCGGGCGCAGGCCGCGGGCCCCCACCGTACCAATGGGGACAGCGCGCACGCCCTTGTCGTCGCGTACCACGCGGAGCAGCAGCGTTGGATTGGCGGCGAGCAGCGTGCTGTCCGCCTGCCATCCGAGGTCCACCACTGGTGGATTGAGCGCGGACTGCACCCGATCGCAGCTGCTCAGCGTGGTGGCGGCCACCAGGGCGATCGCGGGGCCCATGCGGGCACACTGTCGGAGCCGTCCGAGAAAATGGATCACGCTCGCAGTTTCGGCCGATAGCGGCCGGAAGTTCAATGGGGATCCGTTTCCCTTGCTGTTGTGTCCGCCCTCGCGGCGAGCTAGCCTGTCCTCGTGCCCTCCTCCTCGTCGATCCCTGCCGCGGTCGCCGCGACCGGTACCTCGCTCCCGCCCGCTCCGGTCACGCTTCAGGCCGCGCTCCGGGCGCTCAGGCCGCTGCTGGGGCCGGTGTCGGTGGCCGCGACCACGGAGGGTACGCCGCTCGAGCGGCTGGTCATGCGCGCCGACCTGCCGGTGGTGGCATCGTGTGTGCCGGTGGAGGCAGCGGGGCCGGTCACGGTGTCGGTCGCCGAGGCGCCGCTGGTCGCCGCCTTTCTGGACGGGGTGCAGCGCAGTCGCATCGTGGCGCATGTGGAGGGCACGCCGCTGGTGTGGGGCGCGGTGGCGGCGGCCGTGCGTGAGCGCGAGGCGCGGCAGCTCCGCACCTGGCGGCGTCCCGTCGTTCAGCGGCTGCTGCTGGCGTCGCGCGCCGCGCTTGGTGACGCGGCGTGGCAACAGCTGCGCGACGACGGCGTGCCGCTGGTGGACATCACCGACGCGGACGTCGCGCCTGGTGACGCGGCGCTGCATCCGCACGCTCTGCGCAGTCGGGCGCTCGATGCGGTGGCCCTCGAGCGCGAGCAGCTCGAACGCCAGCTCGCGGCGGAGTGGTGCGCCGGAGAAACGCGCTGGCTCTGGATCGATGGCGGGGTGTCGGGCAATCTCGCGTTGACGGCGCAGGCGCCGGTCTTCGGCGTGGTCAAGTCGCACACCACCCTGTACGGTGATGCCGCCGCCGTGCGCACGGTTCTCGCGCTGCGTGAAGGAGAACGTTCGCCGGCATTCCTCGTGGGGCACCGCCCGCGACGCGCCGTGGCGAGTTGGTACCTGCGCGTGCGGGCACCCGCCCATGGGGATCCGCTCTTCGGACTCGTGCGGGTCGAGGTGGTGTCACCGCCCGCGTTGCTCGATGATGCCGATCATCCCGATGGGCGGCGCGCGATCACCGCGCTCTGCAACCTGCTGTCTTCCGCGATCCTGCTCGAACGTGCCCCGGTTTCGCTCCCCGATGCCCGCTGGGACACGCTCACGTACGGCGTGCATGCCGTCGAAACCTATTTGCAGTCCCTGGTGGGTCCGTGACTCAATCGCATATCGCGCCGCAGCCGGTCGCCGGCCCGCCGGTGGGACGGGTGGTCGCCACCGAGCGCCGTCCCAATACCCCGCACGAATTTCATTTCTGGACGGCACTCGATGCCCCGATCGGCATCGGCACGATCGTGCGGGTGGAGGGGCGCACCCCGGTCGAGGCGGTCATTCCACACGTGTACGGTGTGGTGATGGAGGGCTTCAGCTACTCCGATCTGCAGTCGCCGTTGCACGAGGTGTTGGGGTACGATGGGCAGCCGGCGGGGGAGATCCCGGTACCCACCGACCGCACCGAAGTCCGGCTCTATACGGCGCAGGTCCTGCGCCACATTCCCGAAGAGCCGCTGCAGCCGGTGCCCATGGGCGCCGTGTATCTCGCCAACGACGATGACGTGGCGATGGCACTCCGCATGGATGGCTACATCCGCGGTGCGCACGCCACCGGCATTCCTATCGGCGTGTACCGGGCCGGTGGCCTGCGATCGCCCGTGTATCTCGATGCGGATTTCCTCGTGGGGCCGGAAGCCGCGCATCTCAATATCTCCGGCGTGTCGGGACTGGCCACCAAGACCAGCGCGATCGAGTGGCTGCTGCAGTCGTTGTTCACGCACTTTCCCGCACATCGCGGCAGCGTGGCGGCGGTCTGCTTCAACGTGAAGGGGCCCGATCTTTGCTTCCTCGATCAGCCGGGGCGCCTCGACGACGCCGACCGGGCGATCTACGACCTGCTGGACGTGCCCGCCGCGCCCTTCGAGCAGGTGCGTTACTTCGCCCCCTATACGCCGCGCGGATACGCCCTCAACACGCTCCGCTCGCACCCCGATCTCGCACACACCGTGACACCGCTCACGTGGGGGCTCGGCGAGGTGTTGCAGTTCGCTGAAGTGCTGCTCAACAAGGATGACGTGGACGCCAAGGCCGATGCGCTCATCGACTTCATCCGCGAACGCGTGGTGGGCAAGAGCTTCGAGGACCCGGGATTCACGCGCACGCACCGCGTGCAGTCGTTCGCGGATCTCGACGCCTGGTTCCGGGAGGTGTTGCGGAAGCTCGAAGAGTCCAACGGCGATACGTGGCGTACGCACCACGCGGCCACCATTCGCAAGGTACGCAACCGGCTCTCCAACCTCTCCACCCGTTGCGCCGGCCTCGTGACTGACGACGGGCTGGCCTCCGATCTCCCCTTCGGGAGCTTCGAGGACCGCACGGTGTACGTGGTGGATATCGCCAACGTGGAGGAAGACGCGCAGGACCTCGTCTTCGCCCGCGTGGTCTCCAAGCTGCGCGAGCACCTCGAGCGGCGGGACCTCGGCGTGGACCATGTCGTCGTGTTCGTAGACGAGCTCAACAAGTACGCCCCGCACGACGGGGCCGATACCTACGTGCGCAAGATGCTGCTCGACATCGCTGAGCGCGGGCGCTATCTCGGACTAGTGCTGTTCGGTGCCGAGCAGTTCCGCTCGCAGGTGCACCGCCGGGTGGTGGGGAACGCCGGTACCACGGTGTACGGGCGCATGGACGCGGATGAGCTTGCTACACCGGGGTACCAAGTGCTCAGTCCGGCGGTGAAGGCACGCCTCGCGACGCTCGATAAGGGGCAGCTCATGGTGCGGCATCCGCACTTTGCGCAGCCGGTGTTCGTGCGATTCCCGCGCCCCGCGGTCATGACGGGACGCGAAGGGGTGGAGCGCTTTCCGCAGGCCCCCGAACCGACCGCTGCGCAGGCCGTCACGCGCGACCTCCGTCAGCTCGACGACAGCATCGAGTTGGGCTGGGTGCAGCAAACCATTCTCCTGTACGACGAGCACGTGGTATTGGCGGCGCGTCACGCGGTGCTGCGTCTTCGCCCCGACAACGTGAAGGCCGCGTTCCAACGTGAGCTGCAGCGGCGTGCCGTTCCCACGGCCACCGCGGTGGAGGCGGTGACGCCGCGTCCGCGCGCGCTGCGCCCCTTCGCGTCTGACGAATACGGCGGCTGATGTTCGGGGTCCGCGCCCGCTCGATCCCGCCCGGAACGCCGCGTGCGTTGGCGCTGGCCGTGTGGTGCGCGCCACTGGTGACCACGTGGCCGTCGCCGCTGGTGGCTCAACCACGTGCACACGTGACTGCGCCGCAGGGCGCGGTACTGAACGGCCAGCGGCGCGGTGACGCCGTGCTGCTGCTGGTGCGGCCGCGCGTGGGCGACACGCTGCGGCTGCAGGTGGAACAGACCGTGGCCATCCGTGGGCGTCGCGTGGATGGCGAGCGCTCCAGCGTCCCCCCGCTGCTGGCGGACACGCGGGGGGGCACCCCTGCGCCGGCGTACGGTCCGCGCGCCGACCGCACCAACACGCGCGTCACGCGGGTGCAGCTGTTTGCCCATTCGCTGGTGGAGGCAAGCGATCTCTCGTCCAGTACGTTGCTGGCCACCACGGATTCGATCGTCATGTGGACTGGCATGGCCCGCGAAACGCCGCGTCCCGTCCGCATACCTCTGGGCGATGAGGCCCGGCAGGTGCGCGTTGCCGTGCTCCCCAACGGGGCCATGCGGATGAGCGATCCGCCGCCGTCGGCTATCCCGCTGGGCGTCACGCTCGCCTCCATGCCGGGACTGCTCCCTGAGGAGCCGGTGACGGTGGGCCGTACGTGGCAGCGCGACATGACGCTGCCCTCATTGCCGGTCAATGCCTACCGTGTGGATGGCGTGGTACAGGTGCGCCTGCGCCTCGATTCGCTCTCCCGCGGGGGGCGTCAGGCCTGGATGTCCCTCACGGGCGTGCTGCGTCGCGACGGGGCCGCACGCGAGCTCCCGGCGGGCACCCGGCTCGTGAGCGCCGGTACCATCCGTGGGACGCTCACGGTGGATCGCACCCGGGCGTGGATCACCGACGCACGCACCGTCATGGAGCTGCAGTCGGAGGTGGCGTCCGGGCCGACCGGGAGCGGACGCCCGATGCGGCTCGAGGTCCGCATCGTCCAACGCATGCGCGTTCGCTGAACCGGCCGTTCGCCGGGGCGCCTGCCGATTAGCTTTGGGCATGCGTCTCGTCCACCTCGCCGACCTGCACCTCGGTTTCCGTCAATATCAGCGCCTCACGCCCGGTGGGATCAACCAGCGTGAAGCCGACGTGGCGGCCACCGCCCAGCGCGCAGCGGCGCAGATCGTGGACCTCGCTCCCGACTTGATCGTGATTGGCGGCGACATCTTTCACACGGTGCGCCCCTCCAATCCCGCTATCCTGCACGCCTATCGGGTGTTCATGCAGCTGCGCGATCGGCTGCCCGAGACGCCCATCGTCATGGTGGCGGGCAATCATGACGCACCACGCACCGCCGAAACCGGGTGCATTCTCCGGCTCTTTCGCGAGATCGGCGTGTTCGTCGCCGACGCGAAGGCTGAGCTGTTTACCTTTGCGGATCGCTCACTCGCCGTGCTCGCCGTGCCCGACGTGCCGGGTATCGAACGCCCGCCGCTCGTACCGCCCGCCGGCTACACGCATCGCGTGCTGCTGCTGCACGGCGAGATCGCCGGCATGCTCCCGGCCCACGCCGCCTCGGCCGATCGCGCGGCGATCGAGATTCAGCCTGCGGAGCTGCACGCCGATCAGTGGAGCTACGTGGCGCTCGGTCACTACCACGTGTATCGCGAAGTCGCGCCGCGCGCCTACTACAGCGGCTCGCTCGATTACACGAGCAGCAATCCGTGGGGCGAGCTGCACGAAGAGCGCGAGCGGAAGATCCCGGGCAAGGGGTTCGTGGAACACGACCTCGTGAGCGGTGCGCACCGCTTTCATCCGGTCGCCCCGTCGCGCCCCCTGCTCGACCTCGAGCCGATCGACGCCAGCGGCATGAGCGCGCCGGATCTCGACCGGGCGATCCGCGCCCGCGTGGAGACCGCCCCCGGCGGCATCGACGATCGCGTGATCCGCGTGACGGTGCACCACGTGGCGCGCCACGTGGTGCGCGAGCTCGATCACGCCGCCCTGCGCGAATACCGCAAGCGCGCCATGCACTTCCATCTCGATACGCGACGTCCGGAGCCGATCCCGCGGCGAAGCGGGGCGGGTGGCGGCGGCGGCGCCCGCCGCGCCACGCTCCCGGAAATCGTGACGGAGCGGCTGCGCGAACGCGCGATCCCCGCCGACGTTGAGCGTGAGCAGTTCGTCGCGCTTGGCCTGCGCTATCTGCAGCAGGCCGAAGACGCCGCGATGGCCGCGCTGCCCGTGCTGGAGGGCTGACATGCGACTCCTTTCGCTGCGGCTCCAGAATTTCCGACAGCACGCCGACACACGGATCACTTTCGATCGCGGGCTGACAGGCATCATCGGCCCCAACGGGTCTGGCAAGTCCACCCTGCTCGAGGCGATCGCCTGGGCGCTTTACGGCAACCCCGCCGCTCGCGGCACGCGTGACGGCATTCGTTTCACCCGGGCCGCGCCACGCGCCGCCGTCAAGGTGGAGCTGGCCTTCGAACTGGCCCGACATCGGTATCGGGTGGTCCGCGGGCTCACCAATGCCGAAGTGTTTCTCGACGACGGTGACACGCCGATCGCGAACACCATCACCGGGGCCACCGAACTCCTGCAGCGCCGCGTGGGGATGACGCGCGCCGAGTTCTTTCACACCTACTTCACGGGGCAGAAGGAACTCGATGTGATGGCCGCGCTCGGCCCGGCCGAGCGCGCCCGGTTTCTTTCGCGCGTCCTCGGGTATGATCGCCTCAGCGGGGCCCAGGAGCTCACCCGCGAGCGCCGCCGCGCGCTGCTCGCCGAGATCAATGGGCTCAAGCAGGGGATGCCCGACCCGGATGCCATCTGGCGTGCGGTGTCCGATGCGGAAGCGCGGGTGGCCGTGGCAAAAACGCGGGCGGCGGAAGCCGAGGTGGCGCAGCAGACGGCGGCCGAGAAGCTCGCGGGCATTACACCGCGCTGGCAGGATGCCCAGGCGCAACGTGAACGGCGCCAACAGCTCGTCTCGGAGCTGCGGGTGGCGGAAAGCGAAGCGGCGAGCTTCGCGCGGGATGTGGAGCGGCTCGATCGCGAACTCGATGCCGTCGCCCAGGCCCACGCGGAGCTGGTCCCGCTGCGCGACCAGATCGCCGTGCGGCACACCGTGCGCGCTGACCTGGCCGCGCAGGAGCAGCTGGCCATCGCGGATGCGCGCCGTCAGGCGCTCATGGAGCGCGTGAAGGCCTACGCCGAGGAAGAGGCCAAGCTGACCGAGCGTGCGGCGCGGCTCGATACGGCGCCGACCCTCGAGAAGGAGACCACCGGCCAACTCGCCACGTTGCGCCAGAGCCTCGCGGAATCGGAGCGCACGCTCGACCAGGAGCGCACCGCGTGGGCACGGGACCGTCAGGAGGCCGAGACGCGTCTCGACGCCCTGCGGGTTCAGTACACCGAGCTCACGCAGCAGCGCGAGACGCTCGAGGGACTGGGGGAGGAGAGCCCGTGTCCCACCTGCGGACGCCCGCTTGGGGCAAACGTGCGTACGGTGCTCGAGCAGCTCAGTGAGCAGATCGAAACGGTGCGCGTGGACGGCAACTACTACCGGCAACGGGCCGAGCAGCTGGCGCAGGCCCCGGCGGTGATCGAGACGCTCGAGGAGACCCGCCGCGGTACCCAGCAGGAGGTCGCAGCGGCAGAGCGTCGGTTGGCGCGCATTCAGGCTGCGCTGGCGGAAGTGGTGCAGGTGACCGACCAGCGCACGCAGCTGGCGGCGCGCCTCGAAGACACCACGGTGGCCCTCGCAGCCATCCCTACCGGGTACGACGCAGCCGCACACGCGGCGCTGCGCGATGGCGTGGCGCAGCTCGTGGAGCTCGAAACGCGTGTGGCCCGCGTAAGCGGGCTCGTGGATCGCGAACTCGCCACCCGCACCGAGCGCACCCGCGTGCTGGGGGCGCGTGACGACGCCCGTGCGCGCATGATGGCGCTCGAGGAACAGTGCGCCGCGCTCGGCATGGACGACGGCGCCTATGTCACTGTGCGAGAGGCGTACGAGGCCCTGTCCGGCGAGGCGCGCCGGGCGGAGCTCGAGGCGGTGTCGGCGAGCGGCGAGGCGGAGCGCGCGCGGGCCGCGCTGGAAAGTGCCGAGCAGGGTCGTCGGGAGCTGGCGCGCCTGCAGGGCCGCCTCGAAACGCTCGAAACCGAGAAGCGGCTGCACGATGAGCTCGACCGCGCGCTCACCGACATTCGCACCGATCTCAACTTCCAGCTGCGTCCCGAGCTCGCGGAGATCGCCAGCCGCTTCCTCGACGATCTCACCGACGGGCGATATACGCAGCTCGAGTTCGACGAGGAATATCGGCTGCAGGTGCTCGAAGACGGGCTGCCCAAGCCCGTGATTTCCGGCGGTGAGGAAGACCTCTGCAACCTCGTGCTGCGCCTGGCGATTTCACAGATGATCGCCGAGCGGGCCGGGCAAGCCTTCTCGCTGCTGATTCTCGACGAGGTGTTTGGCTCGCTCGACGAAACCCGCCGCGCGAACGTGGTGGAACTGCTGCGGCGGCTGAATGACCGGTTCGAGCAGGTGATTGTGATCACCCACATCGAGCAGGTCCGTGAAGGGCTCGATCGGCTGTTGCTGGTGCGCTTCGACGAAACGACCGGCTGCAGTGTCGTGACCAGCGGGACGTCGATGCTGGCCGAGGACGACGCGGCGAGCGACGCGGCGAGCGACGCGGCGAACAACGCGGCGTTCGAGGCGGCGGATCCGGCCGCCGATGCGCTTTCGCTCACCGGAGCCTGAGGCGATGACCGTCACGTCGCGACCGTTTCGCCGTGCGCGCCCGGTGGAGGGTCCGTTCGTGGCGACCGTGGGCGACATCGTGCAGCTCAACGAGGTGTTTACGGAGGCGTTCACGGAGCGCTACCGGAAGGACGGCATGACGGGGGTGCGCGTGCCGCCGCTGCATCCGTCCATCTGGCAGTACGCGATCGAGGATGCCGGAGACGGCGCCCTGTACTGGCGTGACGAGCGTGCGCGCATCGTGGCGTTCAACATGGTGCATCACTCCGGCACCGAAGGGTGGATGGGTCCGCTGTGCGTGCGCCCGGACCAACAGGGGATGGGGCTGGGGAAGGTGATCGTGCAGGCGGGGCTGCGCTGGCTGCGCCTGCAGCACGCCAAGGTGATTGGGCTCGAGACGATGCCGCGCACGATGGACAACATCGGCTTCTATTCGAACCTCGGCTTCGTGCCGGGACCGCTCACCGTTACGCTCACGCTCGACGCTGCCTCGGGCGACCGTCCGCCCCGCACCTTGGCGGCGCTGCCCCAAGACGAGAAGCGGACGATGATCGCCTCGTGCCTGGCGCTCACCACGCGCGTGGCGCCGGGTTACGACTTCACGCGTGAACTCGAACTCACCGACCGCCTCGCGCTGGGCGACACGATCCTGCTTGAGCGGGACGGCAGCCTCGTGGGGTTCGCGCTCTGCCACATCACGCCGTTGGTGGAGGGGCGCTCACGCGACGAGTTGCGGGTGCTCAAGCTCGTGCTGGCGCATCGCGCCGATCTGCCCCGGATGCTGGGGGCGCTCACCACCTGCGCACACCGATCGGGCGCGCGGCGGTTGGCGGTGCGTCTACAGGGTGACTACCCCGACGCGTATCGAACGCTGGTGTCGCTCGGTGCCCGCGTGCGGTGGACCGATTTGCGCATGTGTGCGCACGGCTGGAGCGAGGTGGCCCCCGTGGAGGGGATGGTGCTCTCCAACTGGGAGATCTGACGGGCGCGCCGCCGTTGCCGTTACTTGCGGGTGGGGCCTGATGGCGTGCCGCGCACCACGATGCGCCAGATGATCAGGAAGACACCAGCGGTGAGGAGCAGATGTACCCAGCCGGGCGCGTCGGTGGTGACGGTCAGGCCGCCCCAGACGAGCAGCAACAGGCCACCGAGAATCAGAGTGAGGTCCATGCGCGAAATGTACAACAGGTTCGCATTGCGCGTTCCGTGACACCCTCCTACTATATGCGTCGTTCCCAGAGCCGTTGCGCTGGCGCGGGGCGGAGAGGCTTTACTTCTTGAGCCGATAAGTCCTTGGAAGGGATTCAACACACGAGTAAACGTCATGCCCCAGTGCGGGGAAGGCGGTAGCGCGGTGAGAGTCTTACTTTTTTCTTTGGGCTTCAAGATCACCCTCTTCGTTCCCGTATTGTCGCGGAGCCCCGCCCCTGTGGCGGGGCTTCCGTGTTTCGGGCATATTTCGGGTGCCGACGGAACCATTTCCCTGTCCGGCGGCTTTACCCCCCATGCCAATCGTCACCGTGACGCGCCGTCTCCGCTTCAATGCGGCACACCGCGTCCACAATCCCGCCCTCCCCGACAGCGAGAACACCCGTCTGTTCGGCAAGTGCAACAATCCCAACTGGCACGGCCACAACTACGAGTTGGAAGTGTCGGTCCGGGGACCGGTGGACGAGCGGACGGGCTACGTGATCGACCTGGGGCAGTTGCGCGACGTCGTCGAACGCGAGGTGATCGACCAAACCGATCATCGCAACTTCAACATCGACGTTCCGTATATGCAGGGAATCAACCCGACCACGGAGAATGTGGTTGTGGCCATGTGGAGTGTGCTCGCTCCGGCGATCGCGCCTGCACAGCTGGTTCGCCTGCGCCTCTGGGAAACCGAGAACAACTATGTCGACTACGAAGGGGAGTAAGGACGTGATCCGACCTGTGACCGGGGTGTCGTCGGGCCGAGCGGCCGTCAACGTGGTGGATCCGGACGACTTTGCCGTCGACGGCAACCTCGTCGAATACGAAACGATGGTGCGTCGCCAGCTCGAGCTGATGGGAGAGGATCCCGATCGCGATGGGCTGCTGAAAACGCCGAGTCGTGTGGCGAAGGCGATGATGTGGCTCACGCGCGGCTACAACCAGACGGCGGCCGAGGTCATCGGCGACGCGTTGTTCGACGAGAACCACCACAACATGGTGATGGTGCGTGATATCGAGATGTACTCGATGTGCGAACATCACATGCTGCCGTTCTTTGGCAAGGTGCACATCGCCTACATCCCCAACGGCAAGATCGTGGGGCTGTCCAAGCTGCCGCGCGTGGTGGAAGTGTTCGCCCGCCGGTTGCAGGTGCAGGAGCGGCTTGGTGAGCAGATCGCCGACGCGCTCGAGGAGACGCTCCAGCCCAAGGGCGTGGGCGTCGTCATCGAAGCCGTGCATCTCTGCATGATGATGCGGGGCGTGGAGAAGCAGAGCTCGCGGACGATCACGTCGTCGATGCGCGGGCTCTTCCGCGATGACGCCAAGACGCGCAGTGAGTTCCTGCGCCTCGCCCACGCGCCCACGCAATACTGACGGGCCACGGTCCTCCATGTCGCTGAGCGGACAGACGGCTCTCGTGACAGGCGCCTCGCGCGGCATCGGCCGCGCGACGGCACGCGCCCTCGCCATGGCGGGGGCGCGCGTGTTTCTGCTGGCGCGTACGCGTGCCGATCTCGAAACGGCCGCCGCCGAGTGTGGGGGGCTGGCCAGCGCCCACGTGTGTGACGTGACCGACGCCGCGGCGCTGCAGGCGCTGCTCGGCGAAGTCGTGGCGACCGCCGGCGGGGCGATCGACATCCTCGTCAACAACGCCGGCGTGTTTCCGCTGGCCCCCGTGCTGGACACCACGCCCGACTCCTTCGAACGCACGTTGGCGGCCAATCTGAGTGCCCCATTCCGGGTGTTGCACGGCGTGCTCCCCGGCATGCGCGCGCGCGGCCGTGGGCACGTGGTGACGATCGGCTCCGTGGCCGACCGCCGCATCTTCGGCGGCAACGGCGCCTACTCCGCCAGCAAGTTCGGCGCACGCGCGCTGCACGAAGTGCTGCGTGAGGAATGTGCCAGGACCGGCGTGCGCACCACACTCGTATCGCCGGCCGCCACGGACACGCCGATCTGGGACCCGGTCGACCCCGATAACACCCCGGGCTTCCCGCCCCGCGCCAGCATGCTGCGCGCCGAGGACGTGGCCGACGCCGTGCTCTGGGCCGTGACGCGCCCCCCGCACGTGAACGTGGACGAATTGCGGATCAGTCGGGCGTAACGGCCCGGCACGGCAACATGCGGATGCCGCGGGCACGCGCGGATCGATATCGCGTGCCTTCCCTACGCTGCGGCAGCACGTCACTCTTCAGGCATGCTCCGCGATTTGCTCGACTCGCTGCGTTGCCCGCGGGCCCATGAGGAAGCATGGCTGGTGGCCATGGTCCATCGTGCAGACGGGCCCTATCTCATCGAAGCGGATCTCGCCTGTCCCAGCTGCGGCGCCGAGTTCGTGGTCGCCGGTGGTGTCGCGCAATTCGACACGGTCACCGTGCTCGAACAGGCGACGTCCCCGGATGCGATGCGGGTCGCCGCGCTGCTGCACATCACGGACGGCGCGTTCCCAGTCCTGCTCGCCGGTGTGTATGCCGCGGCTGGCGCCAGACTCGCTGATGTGGTGTCGGGGCCGCAGGTGTGGGTGAATGCCCCGCGTGATGCCGCGGTGCCAGCCGCGGCGTACAGTGCCATTGAAGTGACGGGTCGTGTGCCGCTCGGTGTGGAGACGCTGGCCGGGGCGGCCATCGATGCGGCGCACGCGGCGCCCGACATGCTCGACAGCATCGTGCGCGCCGTGCGGACGGGCGGGCGCATCATGGCGCCGGTCGACACGCCGGTGCCGGCGGGCGTGAAGGAACTCGCGCGCGACGCGCACGAGTGGGTCGCAGAAGTGACAACGCGCGCCAGCGGGCTCGTAGAGCTCCGCCGACGCGCGCCGGACGCGGTGGGCTGACCGAAGTCAGTCAGCGCCCACGTACAGTTCGTCGATCTGTGCCTTGTACGTTTGGTCGATCACGCGGCGCTTCACCTTGAGGGTCGGCGTGAGCTCGCCACGCTCGATGCTGAAGTCATGTTCGATCAGCTTCACCTTCTTGGGCATTTCGAAGCTGGCGAGCCCCTTGAGCTGCTCCTTGACTTCCTTCTCGATCTTGGCCTGGACCGTCGGCATCGCCATCAGTTCGGCGCGCGACGTCCATACGATCTGCTTGTGCGCGGCCCATTTCTCCAGCTGATCCCAGTCGGGCACGATCAGCACGATGGGGAACTTGCGCTTGTCGCCGATCATCACCGCCTGCGAGACATACTTGTTGGTCTTGAGCATGTTCTCGATCGGCTGCGGTGCGATGTTCTTGCCGCCGGCCGTCACGATGATGTCTTTCTTGCGATCGGTGATGCGCAGAAACCCGTCCTCGATCACGCCGATGTCGCCGGTGAGGAACCAGCCGTCGCTCGTGATGGCGTCGGCGGTGGCCTGCGCGTTGTTGTAGTAGCCGCGCATCACGTGCGGTCCGCGCGTGAGAATCTCACCGTCCGCTGCAATCCGCACTTCCACGCCGGCGATCGGCTTACCCACACTGCCGAGGCGATAGTCCTTGAGGTTGTTGGCCGAGATGACGGGTGAGGTCTCGGTGAGCCCGTATCCCTCGAGGATGATGAGCCCCGCCGAGTAGAAGAACTTGGCGATTTCGGGTGAGAGCGGTGCGCCGCCGGAGATGAAGTAGCGGATGTTGCCGCCCGTGCGTTCGCGCAGCTTCGAGAACACCAGCTTGTCGGCAATGCGGTACTGCAGGCCAAGCAGGCCGCCCGGTTGGCGCCCGGCCAGTGTTGCCGTCGCCCAGCGGTCACCCACACCCTTGGCCCAGAAGAAGATCTGCGTTTTGAGGCCGCCCGAGGAGAGCGCATTGTCGAGCACGCGCGCATAGATCTTCTCGTACAGGCGCGGCACGCTCATCATGAGCGACGGCTTCACTTCGCTCATGTTGACCGGGACCGTATCCACCGACTCGGCGTAGGCGATCCGTACCCCGTTGGCAAAGAGGAAGTAGTCGCCGGTGCGCTCGAAGATGTGGCTCAGGGGCAGGAAGCTGAGCGCGGTGTCGGCGGTGGTCACCGGCATCGTATTCTTCGTGGCCTGCACATTGGAGTACAGGTTGTCCTGCGTGAGCATCACGCCCTTGGGATTGCCCGTGGTGCCCGATGTGTAGATCAGCGTGACAAGCTGCTCGGGCAATACCTCGAGTGCCGCCTGCTTGAACGTGGTTGCACGCTCCGGCGAATCGTCCTGGGCGCCGAGCGCCTCGAGTTCGGCGAGGGTGAGATCACAGCCGTCGGCCTTGGTGGCCGCGAACCCGATGATCCACTGCAACGCGGGCGCCTCGGCGCGCACCTGCGCCACCTTGCGCGCCTGCTCGGGGGTGGACACGAAGATCGCGCGTGCGCCCGAGTTGTTCAGGATGTACGGGATCTGCTCGCCGGGGAGCGTGGGATAGATCGGGACGTCGGTGACAGAGCTCAGCAGGCATGCGTAGTCTGCGATCAGCCACTCCGGGCGATTTTCCGACAGCAGCCCCACCCGATCCTGCGCCACGATGCCAAGACGCGCGAGGCCCAGTGCGGTCCGTCGCACGCGTTCGAGGATGGTGCGATGGCTGGTGGGCTCCCAGACGCCGTCCACCTTGTACATCAGGGCGTCGGCGCGATCGAACCGCTCGACGGCATCGAAGAAGAGCGCGTTGATGGTTCCCGGCGCGAGACGCGGGCCGCCAACGACCGACGTGAGCGGTGACGGGATACCCACGAGGGTGTTGCTGAGGGACGGAACGGCTGAGGACGGCAGCGAAGTCATCGCCTTCTCCAACGTGTCTGATCTGGGGCAGGGGCGCGTCGGAGGACGCACGCTACCTGAACCCCGGGGTAGGCACCGGAAACTTGGTGGCGGGGCACGACGCGCGCGAGTGCGTTGACTTCCCCACGCCGTGCCGCCGGCCTGTTCTCACCCCGTGGAATGCGCGGGTGGATCAGGGCGGGTGGATCAGGGCGGTGTTAGTTGCTTCCGCCGGTCGCTGGCCGCACCACGGGCGCCGCGAGGCGAATGGGGGCGCCCGGGACGGGCCGCCCCTTGTAGAGCACCGTGGCCTGCACCACCACGGTATCAGTCACGCGGCTCGTGCCTTGTGCCGCGGGAAAGAGCGCGGCCCGCACGCGCACCCGACGCGCGGCCTGACCGCTCGAGTTGGTGGTATCGAGCGTGGAGGCCCGCTGCTGGTCGTCCACGAGATAGACGGCGGCGGCGGTATCGTTGGGCAGATTGGCCGGCCGGAGGATTTGAAAGCGTACCAACCAGCCCTGAACGCCCGTCAGCTCCGCGCCGGTGCGGTTGCGCACGATCACCGACAGATCGCCGGTGGTGTTGGACTGCGCGCGCGCTTTCCCGGTGTCGGGCTGGATGGTCACGAGCGCCGCGGGGACGCCGCCCGCGGAGGCGGTGTCGGGGCGGATGGTCGCGGTGAGGGGGCGCAGGACCTGCAACGACGCCCCGATCCGCGCGGCGATGCGCCCTTCGGTGAGTGTCTTGCGGGCCACGATGAAGCCGCTCGCCGAGTCCACGCGGAAGGCGGAATCGCGATTGAAGTCGGCATACAGAAACCGCGCGGGGGCACCGACGATCTCCGCGCCGGCGGAGTTGCGCACGATGGCGCGGATGGGGACCGCCTTGCCGAGTTCGTCGCGCATGGTGTCGCCCACGACCACGCTGGGGTAGGCAAACGGGGGCAGCTCGATCGCGGCGGGCACGTCGGGGGCGGTGCCGACTTCCGCACACGCGGTGCCCGTCACCACCGCGACGAGGGTCCCAAGCATGAGGCGGGCGCCGCGGGCACGTGCTGCGGCGCGGTGCGTGTGGCTCGGCGTCACGTGAAGCGTTCGGCGAGACGCGTCGCGATGTTCACATACGCCTGACTGGCCGGATCGGCAGGCGCGCGCAGCACCACCGGCTGGCCGGCGGCGAACGCGTCGGCCGTGGCCGGCGTGCGTGGCACCGGCACGTCGAACACCAGATGCTGCGGCAGGTGCCGACGGACGTAGTGCACCACCCGCTCCGTCGCCGGGTTCCCTTCCTCGTACATCGTGAGCAGGATGCCCTCGAGGGTGAGCTCCTCATTCTCGCTCACCATATCCTGAATGGCGCGGAGGATCTGCGGCGTCGTCTGCAGCGCGAGCGGTTCACATTGGAGTGGCACCACCACATGCTGGCTGGCGGCGAGCACGCGTCGCGTGACGGCACCGAGACCTGGCGGAGTGTCGACCAGCACCACGTGACAGCGTTCGCGCGCCATGGCCAGCAGATCGCCGAGCACGGTGGTTTCGCCCACGGCCTTCTGGAAGTCCGAATGATCGGCGGCGTCGCTCACGCTGCCGGCGAGAATCACGCGCAGCCACGGCAAGGCGGTGGGCAGGATCACCTCGCGGAGCGCCCGCTCGCCGCGCAGGTAGTCATCGAAGCCCGCGGTGGGATGGCCGCGACGCAGCCCCACGCCGTAGCGCACCGCGCCCTGCGGGTCGACGTCCACGAGGAGCGTCTTCAGCCCGCGCCGTGCGAAGGCGACAGCGAGGTTCACGGCGGTGGTGGTCTTGCCCACGCCGCCCTTCTGGCTCACGATCGAAAGGACGCGTCCCACGTCAGCCCTCGTCCTGCGGCGTGTGTGCGCCGCTGCCGTCATGGGCCGCCGGTGGCACTGCGTCCGGGGGGGTGTTGGACAGGTTCGCGAGTTCGGTCAGCGTACGCTCCGCGTGTGCGCGGAACTTGGCCGACGCGGCATCGGTGGGGCTGGTGGTGCGCAGGAACGCCTCGAGGTGCATGCCGGTGTGCGCGGTGTCGCTGCGCTTGAGCAGCAGGAAGGCGAGCCCGTAGTGCGCGCCGGCGAGATCGGGATCGATCTGCAGCGCACGACGATACGTGCGGATGGCCTCTTCCGGCTGGCCCGTCTTGGAGAACGCGATCGCGATGTTTTGCAGCACCCGCAAATCTTCGGGGTGCTCGCGCAACGCGAGGCGATACGACGTGAGCGCGTTGGCGTAATCGCCACGCGCCTCAAGATCGAGCGCTTCGGCCAGAAAGTCCGGCCGCTTCGAATCACGTCGGGACGAGCCGCCCACGAGGCGGCGCCACCAAGTCATGCGCGCGCGGTGAATCGTGAGGGAAAGGGATGCGGCGAAGCACGAGCCTGATTGTTTCGTCCGCACGGAGCCAACGTCGCAAACCTATCGGCGGGGCGGGTCGCCTACAAGCCGCGGTACCCGGCGGACGTCCCCTGATTGGCGCGTCCACCGGGCCGGGGGTAGACTCAGAGAGCCCTTACCGGAGCCAGCCCATGCCTGCACCGCAGCCGTACGCCCCCGATCCCTCCAAGGGGGTGCTGATGGTCGATTGGCCGCTGTTCGGCGAACTCTCGCGCGCGTTGGCGATTCGGGTCGCGCGCGAGTGGATGCCCGATGTGGTGGTGGGGGTGGCCACCGCCGGCGTGGTGCCGGGGGCGGCGGTGGCGGCCATGCTCGACCTGCCGTTTCACTCGATTCTGATTTCGAGGCGGTATCACGCCGAGTCGGTGCGGGACACGCCGGCGGTCTTCGGCGCCGCTCCTGCCGACGTGCGCGGTCAGCGGGTGCTGCTGGTCGACGAAACCTGCGAGTCCGGCGCCACGCTCCGTCTCGCCGTGGGCGCGATCGTGAACGCGGGGGCCCGTGAGGTGCGCACGGCGGTCAGCATCCGCACCGGAAGCTATGCCCCGGACTACCACGCGTTGGCCACGCAGGCGATGATCGTGCTGCCGTGGGATCGGGAAGTGTTCCTGGACGGCGAACTGCGGCCCAATCCGAAGTACGCGGGGCTGCTGCCGGACCCGTTGCTGTAGCTGTAGCTGTCGCTGTCGCTGTCGCTGTCGCTGTCGCTGTCGCGCCGGCGCCGGCCAGCCAGGGGTCAGACGCTCGCCACGGCCCGGTCGTACGGCATACCACGTTCCATGGCGTCCCACACGTAGCCCATCACCTCGACGGAGCCGAGGAGAAAGCGGGCACGGCTTGGATCGGCCACCGGGTGTCCCACTTCGAGCACGCTGATGGGCGCGTCGGCTAGGCGACCGAAGAAGCCGGCAAAGAGGCCGGTGCTCACGAGACAGCCGCTCGGTCCGTTGGAGCTCTCGCTCCAGTCGCTCGCGTCGAGCGCCAGCACGGCGTCGGTGAGGGGGTGAAGCTGCACGCGCCCCCAGCCGATGTGGCGGAAGAACGCTTCGAGCAGCCACGGGAAGCGTTCGTCGGCGAGTTCGGCGGGGCGCGCCTCACCATGCTCGGCGAGCCACTGCGCGAAGTGGTCGAAGAGCGCCGTTCCGGCAGCGTACCCGGCGTCGCGGATCGCGTCGGCGGGCAGCGCGCCGGCGCTGCCACTCCCGGCGAGGGTGGACTGGCCCAACCCCGCGAAGAACGCGACAGGGAGGGCGACGGTGCGGGGCGATGGCGTGGCTGAGCTCATACCACGGTGACGCTCGCCATCTCGCGCCGTCACGTCAAGCGGTTCCGCGTGGGTCGGGCCTCCGCCGCCATCACGCCCTAGACCGCGCCGGCCCGTACGAGCAGCTCAGCCTCGTCGAGTACCGGCACGCCGAGCTCACGAGCCTTGTCAAGTTTACTGCCGGCCTCGTCGCCGGCCACCACGAACGTGGTCTTCTTCGACACGCTGCTCGTCACGCGCCCACCTGCGCGCTCGATCAGCGCCGTCGCTTCGCCGCGGCTCAGCGTCGGCAGCGTGCCCGTGAGCACGATCGTCGCCCCCGTGAGCGGCCCCTCCGCCTGCACCGCGTGCGGTTCGTCGGTGCGCACCCCGCGCGCGCGCAACCGGTCCAGCAGGGCGCGCGCCGTGGGGTCAGCGAAGTACTCCGCCACGCTCTCGGCGATCGTGTCGCCGATGCCGCGCACCATGCCCAGCTGCTCCGGGCTTGCGGCCCGCATCGCATCGAGGGAGCCGAACTGCCGCGCCAGCAATTGCGCCGCCTGCGCGCCTACGTGGCGAATGCCGAGCGCAAAGAGCAGGCGCGACAACGGCTGCTGTTTCGCCGTCGCGATGGCCGCCACAAGCTGTTCGGCACTCTTCGCACCGAATCGCTCGAGCGCCACCAGCTGCTCCACCGTCACGTCGAACAGGTCAGCGACGTCGTGCACGTAGGCCGCATCCAGCAGTTGCTGAATGCGCGCGTACGACAGGCCATCGATGTCCATCGCTTCCTTGCTCGCGAAGTGCACCAGCCCCTCGAGCTGACGGCCGGGGCACGACACGTTGGTGCAGTAGCTCGCCACGTCGTCGCCGAAACGCACGACCGGGCCGCTGCAACGCGGGCACACCGTGGGGAGCTGCCATGGGACTTCATCGCCCGTGCGCTTCTCCGGGACCGGCCCCAGCACATAGGGAATCACGTCGCCGGCGCGTACCACCTGCACCAGGTCGCCCTCACGCAAGTCTTTCGCCGCGATCTGGTCGGCGTTGTGCAGCGAGGCGTACGTGACCGTCGCACCGCCCACCTCGACGGGATCGAGCACCGCGAACGGCGTGAGCACCCCCGTGCGTCCCACGTTCACGTCGATCTTCAGCAGCGTCGTGACGGCCATGTCGGGCGCGAACTTGCGCGCGACCGCCCAGCGCGGCGTGCGGTCGTTGCGAATCCCCAGCTCGTCCTGCAGCGCCATGTCGTTCACCTTCACCACACCGCCGTCGATCGCGAAGCCGAGCACCGCGCGTGTGTCGTGCTCGATGGTGTGAGCCCAGGCGCTCACCTCCTCGATCGTATGGCAGCGCTGGCGATGCGGCGCCACCGGAATGCCCCAGCCGGCGAGCGTTTCCAGCAAGGCCCACTGCGTGCGCACCGGCGCGCTACCGTCGGGCAGGACCGCCGCGTAGCCGAAGAACCGCAGCGGACGCTGCGCCGTGATGTTGGGGTCCAGCTGACGCATCGAGCCCGCCGCGGCATTGCGCGGGTTCACGTACACCGGTTCGCCCGCCGCCACACGCGCCGCGTTCATCTGCTCGAACCCCGCAAACGGCAGGTACACCTCGCCGCGGATCTCGAGCAGCGGCGGATGCCCCTCGCCCTGCAGTCGCAGCGGCACGCCGCGGATCGTGCGGATATTGAGCGTCACGTCTTCACCCGCAGTGCCGTCGCCGCGCGTGGCCGCGGTCACCAACACGCCGTCACGATAGGTGAGTGCCACCGCCGCCCCGTCGATCTTGAGCTCCACCGTGTAGCCGCTCCGGTGAATCGCGTCACCGACCACCCGCTCGATCGATTGCTCCCACGCCTGGAGCTCAGCCTGGTCGAACGCATTGTCGAGCGACAGCATGCGTACGAGGTGCCGATGCGACTGGAACGCCGACTGTACGGGCGCGCCCACGCGCTGGGTCGGTGAATCGTCCGTCTGCAGGCCGGGGTATTCCCGCTCGAGGCCCTGCAGTTCACGGAACAGGCGATCGTACGTCTGATCCGAGAGCGCGGGGTGATCGAGCACGTAGTACGCGTGCTGCGCGCGGGCGAGCTCATCGCGGAGCTCGGCTGCCCGCGAGGCAATGGCAGAAGGGACGGCAGACATGTCGGGAATTTACCGCTGGCGCGCCGCCTCATGGCAACCGAGCGTGGAGGTGCCCGATTCACCAACGCTAGCGCGCCATGGCGCGGGAGGTGGTATGTACCAGCCAACGCACGACCAGGAGTGGGACGAGGAGATGGAGCAGGACACGCGTCGCATGGATCGCCGGACCCTCGGGCTCGGGATGCTCATCGGCGCCGCGATCGGGGCCGGCGCCGCGCTGCTCCTGGCGCCCGCCAGCGGGGAAGACACCCGCCGTCAGCTCACGCGCGGGGCGCGGCGCCTCTACACGCGCGGCGCCGATGCTGTGGCCGACCTCAGGCACGACACCGATCGCTTGGCGCGCCGTTTAGCCCGCCGTGGTCTCAAGCGCAGTCGCCAAGCAGTGGCCGACGCGCGCGCGGGACTCGCCCGGTAAGCCTCAGCGCAGCGCGCCTCAGCGCAATGCGCCTCAGCGCAGCGCGCCTCAGCGCAATGCGCCTCAGCGCAATGCGCGCAACTCGGCTTCGGCCTGCGCCCGGTAGGTGGCGTCGTTCACGTCGGTCGTCGGACACGCGATCGCGGCGCGATACGCCGCTTTCGCGTCGGCCGTCCGCCCCACGTCGCGGTACACACGCGCCAGATCCAGCCGGTGCACCAGCCGGGATGGTTCGATCTGCACCGCCTGTTCGAGATACCGCACCGCCTCGGTCCAGCTGGCGCTGCCGAACACCTGCCCGCCGAGGAACGCCTTCGCCACCGTACGCGACAGCCCGTTAAGGCGCATCACTTGGGTGTGCCACACGCCCATCACGTGCAGCGCCCCTGGATGACGCGGCGCGAGACGCAGCGCCTCGAGCGCATGCTCGCGCACCGCGATGCCGTACGTCACACGCTCACGCGGCCCGAGGGCCAGTGCCGTCCGGCCAAGCGCGCGGCTCAGGTGAAAGTGCCCCTCCGCATCGCCGGGATTGAGCGCGATCGCCTGCTTCGCGTAGTCGGTCGCGCTGGCATAGAGCGCCTTGCGTTTCGCCTCGTTGCGTTCGAACTCCCCGGCGTCTACCGCCACCATCGCCGCCTGCCACAGGGCCGCGTAGCTGCGCGGTTCCGCCGACGGCGCCGGCTGCGCCCCTGCCGTGCGCCCCGCGGCGGTGCACATCGCCGCACACAGCAGGAGTGCCCACGACGGTACGGTGAACCGCCGAGCGGGCGCCGCGATCCGCGTCAGTGCGTCCCGTGCGGCGGAACGGAAGTCGGTGTAGGTTGGCATGACGTATGGAAGTACGGACACTGATCGAACGGAAGCGGAACGGCGGACGTCTTTCTGCCGGCGAATGGCGCGTGCTGATGAATCAGTATGCGGCGGGCGAGGTGCCCGACTACCAGATGGCCGCCCTGGCGATGGCCATCTTCTTCGTGGGGCTCGATCGCGACGAAATCGGGCAGCTCACCAACGCGATGCTCGAGAGTGGGGCCAGACTCCATCTCGACCACCTCGCCGTGGGCCGGGTGGACAAGCATTCCACCGGTGGGGTGGGTGACAAGGTCTCGCTCGTGCTCGCACCGCTGGTGGCCGCATGCGGCGTGGCCGTCCCCATGATGTCGGGGCGCGGCCTCGGACACACCGGTGGTACCCTCGACAAGCTCGAGGCGATCCCAGGGTTCCGCACCGGGATCTCGATCCAGGAGGCGGAGGCGCTGTTGGTGCGGCACCAATGCGCGATGCTCGGCCAGACGTCGGAGATCGCTCCCGCCGACCGCAAGCTGTACGCGTTGCGCGATGCCACCGCCACCGTGGAAAGCATTCCACTCATCGCGGCCAGCATCATGTCGAAGAAGCTCGCCGAAGGGCTCACCGGGCTGGTCCTCGATGTGAAGCGCGGCTCCGGCGCCTTTCTGCCCGAACTCGATCGTGGCCTCGAGTTGGCGAAGACCATGATCGCCCTCGGTGCCGATCACGGGTGTCCCGTGGTGGCGCTGCTCACCGCCATGGACCGCCCGCTGGGGCGCGCCTGCGGTAACGCCGTTGAGGTCGAGGAGGCCATCATGGCGCTCCGCGGCACCGGCCCCGCCGATCTGATGGCCGTCACCTACGCGCTGGGCGCCGACATGCTGGTGCTGGGGGGCGCCGCCCGCGACCGCGACGACGCTCGCACGCGGATGGAGGAGGCCATCGCCAGCGGCCGCGCGGCCCGCCTGTTCCAGGCGATCATCGAGGCGCAGGGGGGCAACCCCGCGGTCGTGGACGACCCCGGACTGCTTCCCCAGGCCCCCGCGCGCGCGCTGTACCGCGCCCCACGATCCGGGACGATCGCGCAGGTGGAGCCGCGGGCGGTGGGGCGCGGCATCACCGCCCTTGGCGGCGGCCGCACGCGCGTAGAAGACACGGTCCATCCCGCCGTGGGGTTCGTGATCACCGCCCGTCCGGGCGACATCGTTCGGGAAGGTGATCCGCTGGCCACGATCCTGGCGCAGGACCAGAACGGGTTGGACGCGGGACGCGCCGCGCTCGACCTCGCCATTCGGCTGGCCGACGACGTTGACGACGCCGACCCGCCGCTCCCCCTCATCTCCCACCGGGTGACCGGCGCGGGCGTGGAGTGCTGGGACGACGGACGCTGATCGGCCCGGGCGGGGAGCGGAACCGGTGCCCCCCACTCCCTGTTCTCCACCAGACCGTCTAGTTTCGAAGAGTCGGCGGCCCCTCCGGCCGCGCCACGTTCACCGGTGCCTCGGCGCCCCTGTCCGCTTCGCGATGCCTGCGTCCGTCCCCGCATCCACCAACAAGCTCCTCAGCCTCGTGCTCGCGGCTGCCGCGCTGCCGCTGATCGGCCTGTACGGCCTGCTGATGTCCGTCGCCACGCCCAGCCCCACGGGTGGCATGGAGCCCACGGTGACGACCATCTGCTACGTCGCGTTTACCGCGCTCTTTGGTGCGCTCATCACCGTCGTGCTGAATTTCTCGCGCCAGTTGAGCCGTCAGGCCAAGGGGCAGTTCACCACGCCGTGAGTGGCACCCGCTGCGGTGATTGCCCGGTCGTTGGCCTCTGCCAGCGACCGGGTTTTTCATTGTCCCGCGCGCCCGACCGACAGGTGAAGCGCCCGCAGAGGTAGGGTCTCCACGGCAGTTACGTGTCGCCCGTCACAACCAGCCGAACGGCAACCGGAGCATCCGGGCCGAACGGCTCCCGCCTGAGGGTCTACCGATGATGCTCCGCGTCCGCTTCACGTTGCGTTGCACGGCCATCGCACTCGCCGCATCGGCGTGTGCCGGCGATGCGGCCACCACGCCCATCGTGACGCCCCCGGTGACCACGCCCACCACGCCCGTGGTGAACACCGAAGCGATCACCGTGCTGGCGCCCAATGCGTCCCAGGCCGCGATGGTGGGGGTGCCCTTCCGCTATGACGCCAGCAGGGGCGGCGCCGTATTCAGCGATCCGCGGCGCACGGGGCTCACCTACGTGGTCACGTTCGTCGGGAGCAGCAACGGCCTGAGCGCCAGCGGCGGCGAGATTAGCGGCGTGCCGGCGGCGGCGGGTCTTCAGACCGTCACCGTGACCGCGCGCGACACCACCGGGCGCACGGCCTCGCAGTCGTTCACGATCGTGGTGTTCGGCGCCGATCTCACCACCCCCACGCTGCCGGTAGCGTTGGCCGCCTACAGCGATGCGCGCCGGCCCTTGCCGCGGCACTTCGCGCAAAACGCGGCGGGTGGGGCGGGGTCCGCCATCGGCGCCGACAACACGCCCGCGGGCAACGCCATCACCGATGCCGGCGCCACGCTTGGACGTGTGCTCTTCTACGACCGTCGCCTCTCGTCGAACGATCGGGTGTCGTGCTCGTCGTGCCATCAGCAGGCGTTCGCCTTTAGCGATACTGCGCGGCTCAGTCGTGGCTTTCAGGGCGGGCTGACCGGGCGCCACAGCATGGGGCTCGTGAATGCCCGCTTCTACGTGAGCGGTCGCTTTTTCTGGGATGAGCGCGCCGCCACACTCGAACAGCAGGTGCTGCAGCCCATCCAGGACGTGACGGAGATGGGACTCACCCTCGAGCAACTGCAGACCAAGCTGTCGCTCACGCCGTACTATCCCGCGCTCTTCGAGGCCGCGTTCGGGTCGCGCACCATCACGACCGAGCGGGTGGGGCTCGCCCTCGCCCAATTCGTCCGGTCGCTGGTGAGCACCGACGCGAAGTTCGATCGCGCCTTCTCGCCGGCGGGCATCCCGGACTTCGCGGGTACCTTCACGGCTCAGGAGCTGCTCGGGCAGCAGCTCTACAGCGGTCGCGCCGGCTGCGCGCGCTGCCATGGCACCAACGCGCACATCAGTGACGCCGTGCACAACACCGGCCTCGATGCCACCATCACCGACGTCGGGGCAGGGAACGGCCGCTTCAAGGCGCCGTCGCTCCGCAACGTGGAGGTGCGCGCGCCGTACATGCACGACGGGCGCTTCCGCACGCTCGAGCAAGTGGTGGACTTCTACGATCGCGGTGTGCAGGACAACCCGGGGCTCGATCCCCGCCTGCGCGTACCGCCGGGTGGGCCGGGCGGGCCACAAGGCCAGCCGCTGCGCCTCAACCTCACGGCCGAGGAGCGCAATGCGCTGGTGGCGTTCATGAAGACCTTCACCGACGTCACCGTCCTCACCGATCCGCGCTTCGCGAATCCGTTCGCGCGATAGCGCGTCAAACGGAAAAGCGGCCCCGGTTCATCGAACCGGGGCCGCTTGTGCTGTGCGCCGCCAACGCGGTCAGATGTCGAGATTCGACACGAAGCGCGCGTTGCTCTCGATGAACAGACGCCGCGGCTCCACCTCGTCGCCCATGAGGGTCTGGAACGTCTGGTCGGCCAGCACCGCGTCTTCCATCGTCACTCGCAGCATCGTGCGCGTTTCGGGGTCCATCGTGGTCTTCCAGAGCTGTTCCGGGTTCATTTCGCCAAGACCCTTGTAGCGCTGGATCATGATGTTGCCGCGTCCTTCCGGCCCACCCAGACGCTCGGCGTAGCCGTCGCGCTCCTTCTCGGAGTAGGCGTAGAACTCTTCCTTCCCCTTCGCCACGCGGTAGAGCGGCGGCTGGGCGATGTACATGTACCCGGCGTCGATCAGCTCCGGCATCTGCCGGAAGAAGAACGTGAGCAGCAGCGTGCGGATATGCGCGCCGTCCACGTCGGCGTCGGTCATGATGATGATCTTGTGGTACCGCGTCTTGGCGAGGTCAAACTCGTCCTTGATGCCGGTGCCGATCGCGGTGATGATCGTGCGGATTTCCTCGTTGGAGAGGACCTTGTCGAAGCGGGCCTTCTCCACGTTGATGATCTTGCCGCGGAGCGGCAAAATCGCCTGGAAGTCACGCTTGCGTCCCTGCTTGGCCGAGCCGCCGGCCGAGTCACCTTCCACGAGGTAGATCTCGCAGAGGGCGGGGTCGGAGAGCGAGCAGTCGGCGAGCTTGCCGGGCAGGTTGGCCACGTCGAGCGCCGACTTCTTGCGCGTGAGGTCGCGCGCCTTGCGGGCCGCTTCGCGTGCACGGGCCGCCGAGATCGCCTTGTCGATGATCGCGTTGGCCGTCTTGGGATGTTCGTCGAGGTACTGCGACAGCAGCTCGTTCATCACGCTGCGCACCGCCCCTTCGGCTTCGGAGTTGCCCAGCTTGGTCTTCGTCTGCCCTTCGAACTGTGGCTCACGGACCTTCACCGACAGCACGGCGGTGATGCCTTCGCGCACGTCGTCGCCGGAGAGCCGGATCTCCTTGTCCTTCTTGTTGAGATTGCTCGACCGCTCGATGTACTTGTTGATCACCGAGGTGAGCGCGCTCTTGAAGCCCGTGAGGTGCGTGCCGCCTTCGTGCGTGTTGATGTTGTTGACGAAGGAGAACGTGGTATCGGCGTAGCTGTCGTTGTACTGCAGTGCCACCTCGATCGCGATCCCGTCGCGCATCGTGTCGAGGTACACCACGTCGGGGTGCAACGGCTTCTTGCTGCCGTTGAGGTACATGACCATGTCCTTGAGGCCACCCGTGGCCCAGAACAGCTCCTCGCGCGGCTGGCCGTCCTTGAGCTCATCGGGGCGTTCGTCACGGAGCGTGATCTGAATGCCCTTGTTGAGATACGACAGCTCGCGCAGGCGGTTGGCCAGCGTGGCCCACTCGTAGCGGGTGGTTTCCTGGAAGATCGTGCCGTCGGGCTTGAACCACACCTTGGTGCCCGTCTCCTTCGCCGGCACACTGCGCAGCACCTTGAGCTTCGTGGTGGTCACGCCACGCGCGAAGTCCATGTAGTGCTCCTTCCCTTCGCGCTTCACCCACACCTTGAGGTTGTCCGACAGCGCATTCACCACCGACACGCCCACGCCATGGAGACCGCCCGAGACGGCATAGGCATCCTTCTCGAACTTGCCGCCGGCATGCAGCACCGTGAGCGCGATCTCCACGCCCGGCATCTTCTCGACAGGGTGCACGTCGACGGGGATGCCGCGCCCGTCGTCCTCGACGCTGATGGAGTTGTCCTCGTGGATCGTCACGAAGATGCGCTTGGCATGGCCTGCCATCGCTTCGTCGATCGAGTTGTCCACGACCTCGTACACGAGATGGTGCAGACCGCGCGCCGACGTCGAGCCGATGTACATGCCGGGGCGCTTGCGGACCGCTTCGAGTCCCTTGAGTACGGTGATCTGTCCTGCGCCGTACTCCTTGTCGGACTCTGCGCTGCTGTTGGCCATTGTGATGAGGAGCTGCCGGAGGGTTTGAAGGGCAAAAACTGGCCCGGAAACACAACCCCCAAATATACCCAAGACGGGGGTCCGCAAGCAACTGCCGGGCCCCTTTTCAAGTTGTTGCTGGATAATGACTTACAGAAGGTCGTTCAGGCCGCGGTGGGCCGTGGCCGCGGGAGCCGGAGGCGCTAGCGCCTCAGCATCCACCGCAGCTTCGTGATCGGTGGGCGGGAGGCGTCCCGGTTGAGTGCCGTCAACAGCGACGGCTCGAGCAGCGTGAGCTCCTGCATCCACGCGTGCGTCTTCACCATCACCACCAGCGTACCGTCCTGCTGCAGCAACAGCGGCTCGGTCACCTCGGCGATCTGCGGCCCCACCAGCGATGGCCACTCAGGGATCACGGAGGCTTGAGCCACACGATCGCTCAGCCCCGCGTGCTTAAGCACCGAGGCCACCACGTCGCCGAGCTTTTGCGGAGTACGCTTCGGTTGGGTCACGGGCTCAATTCGTCAGCGCGCCGTTGTGCATCGTGCGGCGCTCGAGCCGCGTGAATGCGTCCGGAATGTCTTCCTCGCGCGGTACCGCCAGCAGCACCTGCGCCGCGCCCGCATCGTCGAGCAGTGCCAGGACGCGCTGCGCCCGCCCCAGATCGAGCTCCGCAAATGGGTCATCGAGCAGCAGCAGCGGCGCATACCCGATCGCCCCTCGCAGTGTTGCCAGCTCCAGCAGCCGCAGGGCGATCGCCGCGCTGCGCTGCTGCCCAGCCGAGCCGAACGTACGCAGGTCGCGCCCGCCGAGCTGCAGGTGCAACTCGTCGCGATGCGGGCCCACCAAGGTCACGCCGCGACGCAGCTCTGTCGCGCGCTGCTGCGCGAGTGCGCGCGTGAGCGATTCGCCCTGCGCCGCGCTGCTGGTGGCCACGGCATCGCCGTTGTCACCGCCCACGCTCGTGTACCGCAGCACCGCGCCCTGTTGTTCGCCGATCGCGGTGCACAGCTGCAGGTAGCGCTCCGCCTGTTCCTGCACGAACGCGTGACGCGCGGCCACCACGAAGCCGCCGTGCTCGGCCAGCGCCGGTTCCCACACGCTCACGCGCGCCTCGTGATCACCGCCACGCCCAGCCCCGCGTGCCATGTCACGCTGCGCCGTGCGCAAGGCGGCATTGCGGCGGAGCAGCGCAGCCCGGTACTGCTGCAGGGCCTGGAGATACGCGGGCGACGACAGCGCCAGCATCACGTCGAGATAGCGTCGCCGCTCACCCGGTGCGCCCGCCACCAGCGACACGTCGGCCGGAGAGAATTCGACCGACGGCACGGCGCCGAGGGCGCTGGTGAGACGCGGCTGCTCGACGCCGTCCAACGTGGCCCGCTTGCGCTTGGTGGCCCGCTCATAGCCCACGCTCACGGTGTGCCAGGCGCTGGGCGCCGACAGCGTGGCGCGCACATGGAACGCCGGCGCGCCGAAGCGGATCACGTCGGCATCGCGCGCGCCGCGGAAAGACCGGAGCAGTGCGAGATAGGCCGCGGCCTCGAGCAGATTGGTCTTGCCGTGCCCGTTCTCACCCACAATCACCAGCCCCGACGCGGGAATGTCCACGTCGAGACTGGCGAAGTTGCGATAGTCGCGGGCGGCGAGATGGACGAGCACGAAACGGTGGCGACCCGGCGCTCAGCGACCGTGAAACATCGGGGCACGCTTCTCGAGGAAGGCGCGCATCCCCTCCTTCATGTCGGCCGTCGCGCTCAGCAGGCCGAAGAAGTCGGACTCGATGGTGCATCCTTCCTCGATCGTCACACCAAGACCGCGGTCCACCGCCTCGATGCACCCGGCGAGCGCCAACGGCGCATTCGCGATCATGCTGGTGAGCAGCGCGCGCGTGGTATCAATCAGCGCCTCGGGCGTCGTGACCTGATCCACCAGACCAAGGCGGTACGCTTCGGCAGCGTCGATCATGTCGCCGGTGAGCAGCAGCTTGAGCGCCGCGCCGCGTCCGATCAGCCGGGGCAGGCGCTGGGTACCGCCATACCCCGGCACAATGCCAAGCTTCGCTTCCGGCTGCCCTAGCTTGGCCTTGTCGTTGGCCACGCGCAGATGGCACGCCATGGCGAGTTCGCAGCCGCCACCCAAGGCGAAGCCGTTGATCGCGGCGATCGTGGGCTTGGGGCTGGTTTCGAAACGACGGAAGATCGCTTGGCCGGCGCGCGCCCGACGCTGTGCCTCGAGTGGCGACTGGCTTGCGAGTTCGGAGATGTCGGCGCCCGCCACGAACGAGCGGCCCGCGCCGGTCAGGATCACCCCCGCCACGTCGTCACGCGCGATCGCCTCGTCGATGGCCACCCCGAGTTCGGCAATCGTCGCGTCGTTCAGCGCATTGAGCTTGTCGGGGCGGTTCACGGTGATCGTTGCAATGCGATCAACGACGTCGAACGTGAGAAACTGATAGGCCATGAGAGGATCTCCGGGAGTGACGGTGGCGACGGCGGAAATCTAGTCACCGGGCTAGTATATACGGGTGCTTGCCATACCTGCGGTCGGCTGGTCTCCCGACACCCGCGCCCTGCGCATCATCGATCAACGCCTCCTGCCGGCACAGGAGGTGGTGTGCGACCTCGTGACACTCACCGACACCATCGCGGCCATTCGCTCGCTGGCGGTGCGGGGCGCGCCAGCCATCGGCGTCGCGGCAGCGATCGGGCTGGCTGTCGCCCTCGACGCCGACAGCCGCAGCGACGGGGCGCGGGCCCGGGCGTTGCTGCCCTCGTACGCCAGCGCGCTCATCGCGTCGCGCCCAACCGCGGTGAATCTCGCGTGGGCCGTCGAGCGCATGCGTCGGGTGGCCGCCGACACGACCGACGTCCAGTTGCTCCACACGCTGCGGCTCGAAGCCGAATCCATTCGTCACGAAGACGTGGCGATGTGCGCCGCCATTGGCCGGCACGGGCTGAGCATCATCCCCGACGGCGCGCGCGTGCTGACGCACTGCAATGCCGGGGCCCTCGCCACGGCGGGCATCGGCACGGCACTCGCGCCCATTTACACGGCGCACGCCGCGGGGCGGCTCGTGACGGTCTATGCCGACGAAACCCGTCCGCTGCGCCAAGGCGCGCGGCTCACCGCCTGGGAGTTGTCGCGCGCGGGCATCAACGTGACCGTGCTCCCCGACGGGGCCGCCGCGTCACTCATGGCGCAGCAGCAGGTCGATCTCGTGCTCGTGGGCGCCGACCGCATCACGGCCAACGGCGACGTGGCGAACAAGGTGGGCACGTACGGTGTGGCCCTGGCCGCCCGCGCGCACGGCATTCCGCTGTACGTGGCGGCGCCGTGGAGCACGATCGATCCCGCCACCGCCACCGGGCGCGACATCGTCATTGAACATCGGCACGCCGAGGAACTTGGCGAGCTGCCGGCCGGCGTTCCGGCGTGGAATCCGGCGTTCGACGTGACGCCGCGCGCGCTCGTGCACGGCTATCTCACCGACCGCGGATTCGTCACGCCTCCCTTTTTGTCGTAGCCCTTCACCGGAACAGCGCGTATGTCCGTTCTCGCCATTGATCAGGGGACCACTGGCACCACCTGTCTCGTCATCGCGCGCGACGGTCGCGTGGCGGGACGCGCCTATCGCGAAATCACGCAGTACTATCCGGCGCCGGGATGGGTGGAGCACGATCCGCACGAGATCCTCGAGCGCACCCTCGATGCGGCGCGCGAGGCGATCGCGCACGCCACGGCCGCCGGCGCCGAGGCACCGGTGGCCGTGGGCATTACCAACCAGCGCGAAACGATCGTGCTGTGGGAGCGCGCCACCGGGCGTGCCGTGCACCGGGCGATCGTCTGGCAGGATCGTCGGACGGCGGAACGGTGTGCAGCGCTGGCGTCGCAGGCCGCCCGCATCGGGGAACTCACCGGCCTTGTCACCGATCCGTACTTCAGTGCCACGAAGCTCGAATGGCTGCTGACGCAGGGTGACAATCAGGCGCGGGCCGAGCGTGGTGAACTCGCTGCCGGGACCATCGACAGCTGGCTCGTGTGGCACCTCACCGGTGGTGCGGCGCACGTGACCGACCACACGAATGCGTCGCGCACGATGCTGTACGACATCCACGCGCGTGGCTGGTCGCCGGAGTTGTGTACCCTCTTCGGTGTGCCGGCGGCATTGCTGCCCACGGTGGTGGCCTCGAGCGGCGAGGTTGGGCGTTCCACGAAGGCCACCCTCGGCGTGTCGCTGCCCATTACCGGCATAGCGGGCGACCAGCAGTCGGCCCTGTTCGGACAGGGTGGCTGGAGCGCCGGCGACGGCAAGAACACCTACGGCACCGGCGCCTTTCTGCTACTCAACACGGGCACGCATCGCCCGCCGCCGGGCTCCGGGCTGCTCACGACCATTGCCTGCGACGAGCGAGGCGCCCCCGTGTACGCGCTCGAGGCGTCGATCTTCATCGCCGGGGCGGCCGTGCAGTGGCTGCGCGATGGACTGGGGCTCATCGAGACCAGCGCCGAGACGGAGGCCCTCGCCCGATCGCTTGCCGCCAATGATGGCGTGTATTTCGTCCCGGCACTCGTGGGACTGGGGGCCCCCGACTGGGAGCCCAATGCCCGCGGCACCATCGTCGGCCTGACGCGTGGGACCACCCGGGCGCACCTGGCCCGCGCCGCGCTGGAGGCCATGGCCTACGCCACCCGCGACGTGCTGGGCGACATGCGGACCCACGGGCAGGTGGCCTTCGAGCGCCTGCGGGTAGACGGTGGCGCCAGTGCCAACGATTGGCTGATGCAGTTCCAGGCTGATGTGCTGGGCGTCCCCGTTGATCGCCCCGACATGGTGGAGACCACCGCCTTGGGTGCCGCCGGGTTGGCCGGCCTGGCCGCCGGGGTCTGGGCCTCCGGGGCCGAGTTCCTGGCCAGCCGCCAATTCACCCGGTTCGTCCCATCCGAAACCGCCGCGGCCTCCACCGCCGTGGCGTACGGTGGATGGCGCCGGGCGGTCCGGGCGGCCCTGGGGTGGGCGCGCGACCGGGAATGACCCGTCCCCGCGATCCAAAGGCGGCGCCAGGCGGGGCTTTTCCGACAATCCTTATCGGAAACTGTCCCCTTTGGCACCTTCTGTACTATCTTTAGGTATTCCATCCGGACCCTACAGGACGGCGACCCCGTGAAAGCTCGCAACAAGTTCCTGCTCGGCGGCGTGCTGGTGATCGGCACTGCTTCCTACCTCATGGCCAGCTCGATCGACGAGACGGCCACCTACTACCTCACGCCGGCAGAGCTCGCGGCCAAGGTTTCCGACAATCCGCGCTTCAGCAAGAACGGTGTGAAGATCGGCGCCCGCGTGGTGTCCGGGACCATCGTGCGCGAGCCCGGTGGTCGTGAGCTCACGTTCAAGATGACGGACGGCACGCAGACGTATCCGGTGCACTACCGTGGCGTCGCGCCGGACACGTTTACCGACGGCGTGGACATCGTCGTGGAGGGGCGCCTTGATGCGAACGGCGTCTTCCAGGCTACCACGCTGCTGGCCAAGTGCGCGTCGCGGTATGAGAACGCGCCGGGACAGCCCGGTCAGTCCCCTGCGGGCGGGCAGCACCCCGCTTCGGTTCCCAAGGCGTAACCCACGCGCCGGGCGCGTGCTCGCGCTCGGCCAGCGCGCACTGCGCGAGGCGTCATGATTCTGGTTGGTGAACTGTCGCTCTGGGTCGCCCTGCTGATGGCGGCCTGGACGACCACCGTGTCGTTTGCCGGTGGCCTGCAGGGCCGCCCCGAGTTGGTGAAGAGTGGTGAACGGGCGATGTACGCCACGTTCGGCTTTACGCTGCTGGCCTCCGTGGGGCTGTGGACCGCCCTCTTCACCCACGATTTTTCGCTCAAATTCGTCGCCTCGTTCACGAGCGCGAATCTCCCCACCGTCTATCTCTTCACGGCGTTCTGGGCGGGGCAGGAAGGCTCGCTGCTCTTCTGGGCGCTCATCATGACGTTCTATGCGGCCGTGGCGGTGTTCACGAACCGCAACACGAATCGCGGCATGATGCCGTACGTGACGGGGACGCTGGGCGTCGTGTCGTTGTTCTTCCTCATGACGATGGCGTTCGCGGAGAATCCCTTCGAACGTCTCGACTGGATCCCGGCCGACGGCCGCGGCATGAACCCGCAGCTCCAGAACCCCGGCATGGCGGCGCATCCGCCCATGCTGTATCTCGGCTACGTGGGGACCGTGGTGCCGTTCGCGTTCGCCGTCGGTGCACTCATCACGCGTCAGCTCGATGCGCAGTGGCTCGGCGCCGTGCGCCGCTGGGCCCTCGTGAGCTGGTTCTTCCTGACGATCGGTATCGTGCTGGGCATGTGGTGGGCCTACGTGGAACTCGGCTGGGCCGGCTACTGGGCGTGGGACGCTGTCGAGAACTCGTCGTTCCTGCCGTGGCTCACGGTGACGGCGTTCCTGCACAGCATCATGATCCAGGAAAAGCGCGGCATGCTGCGCAAGTGGAACGTGACCCTGGTGGTGCTCTCGTTCCTGCTCACGATCCTCGGCACGTTCATTACGCGATCGGGCGTGATCGAAAGCGTGCACGCCTTCGCGCGTTCGCCGATCGGCAACTGGTTCCTCGGCTTCCTGATCGTCGCGACCGTGCTCACGGTGTACCTCGTGAGCACGCGTCTCAACGATCTGCAGGCCAAGGCTGAGCTGGAGAGCATGGTCAGCCGGGAGGCGGCCTTCCTCTACAACAACCTGGTGCTGGTGGGCATCTGCTTCGCCACGCTCTGGGGCACGCTCTTTCCCATCCTCTCGGAATGGGTGAAGGGCGACAAGATCACCGTGGGCCCGCCGTTCTTCAATGCGGTCAACGGGCCGCTCGGCCTGCTGCTGCTGGCCCTCACCGGCATCGGTCCGCTGATCGCGTGGCGGCGCGCGTCGGTCGCCAATCTCCAGCGCCAGTTCACCTGGCCGGCGACGGCCGGCGTGGCGGTGTTCGTCACGCTCTTCGCGCTCGGCATGCGTGACCCCTATGCGCTCATCTCGTACCTGCTCTCCGGTTTCGTGTTCGGCACGATCATCCAGGAGTTCGTGAAGGGCGTGGGCGCCCGTCGGCGCATGTACAGCGAAGGCCTGTTCGCCGCGTTCTTCCGTCTCATCGGCCGCAATCGCCGCCGCTACGGCGGGTACATCGTGCACTTCGGTGTGGTGATTCTCTTCGCGGCGTTCGCGGGGCTGATGTTCCGGCGCGACGTGACCGCCACGCTCAAGACCGGTGAGTCGGTGAAGCAGGTCGATGCCTATGGACACGAGTGGGTGTTCACGAGCCAGGGGATCTCCCAGTTCGAGCAGCTCAACCGCCGTGTCATGTCGGTCACGTTCGACGTTACGCGCGACGGCGAGCGCATGGGGCTCCTCTCGAGCGAGAAGCGCCAGCACGTGAACTCGCAGGGCGAGCCCACCTTCGAGCCGTCGACCGAAGTCGGCATCCTCGAGTCGCCGAAGCAGGACGTGTACCTCGTCTTCACCGGCGCCGTGGACCGCGATACCGCCGCGGTGCACATCAACTTCAACCCGCTCGTGTGGTGGGTGTGGTTCGGTGGCATCATCATGGCGTTCGGCGGACTGATCGTGATGTGGCCGCAGGCGCAGAAGGCAGAGCGTGAGGGCGGCTACGTGGCGCAGATCCCCATGGGCCGCGAGATGGAGACGGCGGGAGCCGGCGCATGACGGCGTCACGCAATCCGCTCACCTCGCCCGTAGGGCAGTCGCGCCGCGCGTTCTTCGTACGGGCCAGCGCGGTGGTCTCGGGTGTGGCGCTGCTCACGCGCCGCGCGACGGCGCAGGATCCTTCCGCGGCCGCACTGCCTACGCAGAGCACGGCGGGGGGCGTGGAGATGACGTCGGACAACTACAAGCCGGTGTCGCGTCCACCCAAGCCGGGGGCCACGCCCGCGATGGACGCCAAGCAGCTCGAAGCGTTCGAACGCGAACTGGCGTGCCCGTGCCCCTGCACGCTCGACATCTACACCTGCCGCACCACCGACTTCACCTGTGGCATCTCGCCGGCGGTGCATGGCGACATCCAGCGGCTCGTCGACGGTGGCTACACCGGCGCCGAGATCATGGAAGCGCTCACGGGCACGTACGGTGACTTCATCCTCAACGCCCCACGCAAGGAAGGCTTCAGCCTCGTGGCGTGGTTTGCGCCGTTCGCCGCCGTGGCGATCGGCGCGGTGGGGATCGGGGCCTTGCTCCGCAGCTGGCGCGTGAATGCCACGTCGGCCGCGGCGGCACGCCCGGTACAACCCGCCGTGGCGGTCGATGGCCGTAGTGGTGATGCCACCCCGGAAGAACTTGCGCGCCTCGAGGCTGCGCTTCGAGAGGACAGTTGATGGCGCTCCCTGAAGGCGGTGTCCCTCTGGTGGTGGGCACGGCGCTCGCACTCGGCGCGCTCACACTGGTGCTCTCACCGTTGCTCGGCGCTGTCGATGAAAGCCCGCGTGAGATCCCGCGGGAAACACCGGCCGCGCGCAAGGCGCGCGAACGCGAACTGGCCAACACGGCCGTCGATGCCCTGCGTGAGATCGAGTTCGATCGCGAGACCGGGAAGTTGAGCGATACGGACTACGCAGAGCTCAAGCAGCGCTATACACGTGAAGCGCTCGCCGAGCTGCGTGCGGCGGATGCGGCGGCAGCCACCAGTGCGGGAGGCGCACCGGTACGGCCGTCAGCCACAGCGGTGGACGATGCGGTGGAAGCGGCCATTCAGCGCGCACGCACCATGCAGAAGCAGTGTGGCGTCTGCGGTCCGCGCCCCGAGCCCGATGCCACGTATTGCTCGAGCTGCGGCCGCTATCTGCCGGAACAGTGCGGCACCTGCGGGGCGCGCGTCGATCTGGTGGGCTCGCGATTCTGCAGCGGGTGCGGTACCCATCTCGCAGCCGCCTGAACGGACGGATCATTCCCCGGGCAGGTCCGACAGTTCGAACAAATCGTAGCCGTCGACTCGAGCGGCGGCCGCTCCAATGAGCGTGCCGCCGGCACGCTCCGCGATGCGACGCCCAACCGGTGTGGCCGCCGCCAGCAGCATCGTGATCTGCAGCCCCTGCGCGCGCCACGCCGTGAGCAGGCTGCGGCGGCAGGCGCGCAACGCCCGCGCGGCCGCCCGGCAGCGCGGGGTACCCGGGGCCACCACGCACATCCCCGCCAGATACAGCGTTACCCGTGCGCCGGGGAGCATGCGCCGCAATGCGTCGTCCGTCAGGACGGCGTCGGGACCGAAGTCCTCCTCACTGATCGTACCCGCCCGCAGCGCGGCATCCACCTGCGGTGCAAGGAACATCTGGTCGGCGTAGCCCAGGAATGCCCCGGTCGCGGCATCCTCGGCCACGAAGAGCAACTCGTCAACGCTCGCCGCCCACGTATCGAAGTGCGATTCGTCGAAATTCGGACCGAAGTAGTGCTGCCCAAGGGCCTCCGCCGCCGCGTGCATGACGCGGTCCGTCATCGGCGCCGTGCGGGCCCGCACGCCATCAACCTCGCAGCGAATCACGACGTCGCCGAGTACCGGTCCACGCTTGCACATGCCTTTTTCACCGGGCACACGCCGCACTTGGGCGACCGCGCCGAGCAGACGAGAGCGCCCAGCTCCATGAGCGCCTGATTGTGCGTCCAGGTGGTCTTTCCGGTGCGCGGGAGCAGCTGCTCGGCGATGTTCCACAGCTGCCGAAGGCCGGCGCCGCTCTTGGGATCGAGCGCGGGGGCAAATACGCGGTGGAGCACGCGCGCCACATTGGTGTCCACCAGCGCGGCCCGCTTCTCGTACGCAAATGACGCCACCGCACCGGCGGTGTAGTCGCCCACGCCGGGAAGCGCGCGCAGGTGCGCCGGTTCGCTCGGAATGACACCATCACGCACCGTGGTCACATGCTGCGCCAGCTTGTGGAGGTTGCGCGCGCGCGCATAGTAGCCAAGCCCTTCCCACGCTTCCAGCACGCGCTGTGGTTTGGCCTTGGCCAGCGCATGCAGATCGGGAAAACGCTCCAGAAAGCGGCGGTAGAAATCGAGCACGCGCGAGACCTGCGTCTGTTGCAGCATCAGCTCGGACACGAGGATGCGGTACGGATCGCGGGTGTGGCGCCACGGCAGGTCGCGTGAATGCCTGCGGAACCACGAATGAAGACGGCGACGGAAGATCGTCGCGGCCTCACGATCCACCTGGATCGGAGCGGGCGAGCGGGAGCGGCGGGCCATGGCCGGAGAAGCTAGTGACTCCCCTCGGCCCGCTCCAGCTACTGCAGTCCCTGCAACGGAGGCGATCGATCGCTACGCCTTGGCAACTTCCCCGCGCACCCAATCGAGGTAGGCCGGCAGTCCGCCGGTGCTGGGGAAGATGAGAAGCTCCGGCACCGCATACGGGTGCAGTGACGCAAAATGCGCGCGCAGCAACGGCAGCTGCTCCGCCGTCGTCTTGAGCAGCACCAGCGTTTCTGCGGCATCCTCCACCCGTCCCTCCCAGCGGTACAGCGACCGTGCGCCGGGGAGCAGCGTACCGCAGGCGATCAGCCGCGCGTCCAGCAGGGCCGTCACGAAAGCCGCGGCGTTGGCAGCGGGGGGCAGGGAGGTCATGGCGACCACCACTTCCGGCGGGGTTGTTTCCATCTCCAGGTCCTCGCACCTTCAATGACTATGGCCGAATCGACGAATCCGTCACGCGGGGCAGCGCCTGCCGACGTTGCCGGGCACCCCGACGCACTGGTGGTGCGCGGCGCCCGCGAGCACAACCTCCGCAACATCAGCGTCACCATCCCGCGCGACAAGCTCACGGTGGTGACCGGGCTCTCCGGATCGGGAAAATCGTCGCTCGCCTTCGACACGATCTACGCCGAGGGACAGCGGCGCTACGTGGAGTCGCTGTCGGCGTACGCGCGGCAGTTCCTCGGCCTGATGGAAAAACCCGACGTGGATGCCATCGAGGGGCTCTCACCGGCCATTTCGATCGAGCAAAAGGCGGCCGGCCACAATCCCCGGTCGACCGTCGGTACCGTCACCGAAATCTACGATTACCTGCGCCTGCTCTATGCGCGCACCGGCACGCCGCACTGCCCCAGCTGCAGCCGCGCGGTGCAGCGCCAGAGCCCCACGCAGATCGCTGAGCAGGTGCTCGCCTGGCCCGAGGGCACGCGCCTCGAGATCCGTGCGCCGCTGGTGCAAGAGCGCAAGGGCGAGTTCCGCGAGCTCTTCGAGGGAGCGCGCAAGCAGGGCTTCGTGCGCGCGGTCGTTGATGGCGAGCTGATCGAGCTTGCCGATCCACCGAAGCTCAACCGGCGCCTCAATCACTCCATCTCGATCGTGGTCGATCGCCTCGTCGTCCGCACCGACGATCGCGGGCGGATCACCGATTCGGTCGAAACCGCGTTGCGCCTTGCCGAGGGGCTGGCCGAGGTGGTGCGCTACGAGGGCACCGAGGCGATTACCGAGATGTTCTCGGAGCGCTACGGCTGTCCCACCTGCGGCATCAGCATGCCCGAGCTCGAGCCCCGACACTTCTCGTTCAATTCCCCGTTCGGCGCGTGCGAGATGTGCAGTGGGCTCGGCACCACGCGCAGCGTGAGTGAAGAGCTGATCCTCGGAGATCCGAGCATCTCGATCCTCGAAGGCGTGATTCTCCCGTGGGGCGAACCCGACGGCTACCTGCGCAAGGTCATTCTGCCGGGGCTGGCGAAGCATCTGGGCTTCGATATCAATGCCCCGTGGGGGAAAATCCCCGCCACGGTGCGTCAGCAGCTGCTGTACGGCATGGGCGACACCCCGGCGCGTGTACGCAAGGCGGTCAAGAAGGCCGTCAAGGGCGCGGCGGCCAAGACGGCGGCCAAGACCGCGGCCAAGGCTGCGGATACCGCGTGGGAAGGAATCGTGGCCCATGTGCAGCGCCGCTATGACGAGAGCAGCTCCGATGGCGTGCGGCTCGAGCTCGACGCGTATATGGTGGCGGCGCCCTGTCCGGACTGTGCCGGTCAGCGACTCCGTCCGGAGTCACTTGCCGTCACGGTGCACGGCCGCAACATCGGTGAGGTGGTGCAGCAGAGCGTCGCCGACGCACTCGCCTTCTTCGAGACGGTGCCGGTCCGCAGTGCCGGGCATCCCGGGCTCGATCCCGGCATTGCCGGGCCGATCCTCAAAGAGGTGCGCGAACGCCTGCGCTTCCTCGTCGATGTGGGGCTCGACTATCTCACGCTCAATCGCAGTGCCGAGTCGCTCTCGGGCGGCGAGGCGCAGCGTATCCGGCTCGCCACGCAGATCGGCTCACGACTGGTCGGTGTGTTGTACATCCTCGATGAGCCCAGTATCGGGCTGCATCAGCGCGACAATGGTCGACTGCTCAACACGCTCAGACAGCTGCGGGACCTCGGCAACACCGTGATTGTGGTCGAGCATGACGAAGAGACCATTCGTGACGCGGATTACCTGATCGATCTCGGTCCCGGCGCGGGCAAGCATGGCGGCGAAGTCATTGCCGCCGGGTCGGTGAGCGATGTGATGAACACGCCCGGTTCCATCACCGGGGCCTATCTGCGTGGGACCCGCTCCATTGAGGTGCCGGTGCAGCGGCGCCGGCCGGATGCCGCGCGCATCCTCAAGGTACAGGGCGCGCGCGAGCACAATCTCAAGGACGTGAGCGCCGAGTTCCCCCTCGGCATGTTCGTGGCGGTCACCGGCGTGTCCGGTTCGGGCAAATCCACGCTCGTCACCGACATTCTGCAGAAGGCGCTGTCGCGGCATTTCTTCCGGGCGCGCGTCATCCCCGGTGCGCATACACGGATCACTGGGCTCGAGCACCTCGACAAGATCATCGACATCGACCAGAGCCCCATCGGCCGCACGCCCCGATCCAATCCCGCCACGTACACCGGCGTCTTCACGCCCGTGCGCGAGCTGTTTGCCGAGTTGCCCGAGGCGAAGATCCGCGGCTACGGCCCGGGGCGCTTCTCGTTCAACGTGAAGGGTGGTCGTTGTGAGGCCTGTCAGGGCGACGGGCTCGTGAAGATCGAGATGCACTTCCTCCCCGACGTGTTCGTCCCCTGCGATGTGTGCAAGGGCCGCCGCTTCAACCGCGAAACACTCGAAGTGCGCTTCCGTGGGCTCAGCATCGCCGAGGTGCTCGACCTCACGGTGGAAGATGCGTGCGGGGTGTTCGAGCACCAGCCGCGCATCGTGCAGAAGCTCGAAACCCTGCGTGACGTGGGGCTCGGCTACATCCACCTGGGGCAGAGCGCTACGACCCTGTCCGGCGGGGAGGCGCAGCGCGTGAAGCTCGCGACCGAGCTCTCCAAGCGTGATACCGGGCGCACGTTGTATATCCTCGACGAACCCACGACCGGGCTGCACTTCGAGGACGTGCGCGTGCTGCTCGGCGTGCTGCACAAGCTCGTCGATCGTGGCAATACCGTGCTCGTGATCGAGCACAACCTCGATGTCATCAAGACGGCGGACTGGATCGTCGATCTCGGGCCTGAAGGGGGCGTGCGCGGCGGAACGATCGTGGCCCAGGGCACACCGGAAGAGGTCGCGCGCGTGGAGCAGAGCCACACCGGCCGCTATCTCAAGCCCATGTTGACGATCTGACGCGGACCCGGGGGGCGCTTGCTCCCGCTTCGCGCTACCCGCGGGATACATTCCCAGCATGGTCTCCCTCCTCGATATCATTGGCCCCGTCATGGTTGGGCCAAGTTCCAGCCATACCGCCGGCGCATGTCGCCTGGGGCTCCTCGCGCGCTGTCTGGTGGGTGGTACGCCGGAGAAGGCGCTGGTCGAGCTGCACGGCAGTTTTGCGCGCACCGGTGAAGGGCACGGCACCGACAAGGCTGTCGTGGGCGGCCTCATGGGATTCCGCCCCGATGATGAACGCCTCCGCACTGCGCTCGACATCATGGAGCGCGACGGCCTTGCCTACACCTTCGAAAAGACGTCGCTGGGCGACGACGCACATCCGAACACCGTGCGCATCTCCCTCGAGCGGGGCGATCGACGCGCCCAGATGGTGGGCGCCTCCCTCGGTGCCGGACGCGTGCTCGTTACCGAGATCGACGGCTATCCGGTGGAGGTGTCGGGCAACCTGCACACGATCGTGCTCGTGGCCAACGACGTGAAGGGATCGGTGGCCCGTATCGCCGGCATCCTCGCCGACGCGAACGTGAACATCGCCACGCTGAAGTTGTCGAGAAAGGAGCGTGGTGGTGACGCCTTCATGGTGATCGAAGTGGACGAACAGCCCGGCGAGGACGTGCGCGATGCCATCCGGCAGCTGCCGTGGGTCACGTGGGCGTTCCGACTCGACAAGGTGAGTGCCTGATGTATCGCAGTCTTGCCGAAGCCATCCGCGACGCGGAAGCAGAGGGCACCACCATCAGTGCCGTGGCGCTTGCCGCGGAAGCGCGGGATCAGGGACGCCCCGTGTCGGAGATCCGCGACGCCCTGCGTCGTGCGTTGGCGGTGATGCGTGGGGCGGTCGAACGCGGCCTCGTGGGTGATCTGCGCAGCGCGTCGGAACTGGTGGGTGGCGATGCCGCGAAACTCCGGACCGGACCGGATGGCCCGCTCGCCGGCACCCCGTTTCGCGATATCCTCGCCCGCGCGCTCGCCGTGCAGGAAGTGAACGCGGCGATGGGTGTGATCGTCGCGGCCCCTACCGCCGGTGGTGCCGGCGTGTTGCCGGCCGTGCTCACCGGGCTCGCGGCCGCGAGGCAAATCGACGACGAGCGCGTCATCGACGCACTCGCCACGGCCGGTCTGATTGGTGCCGTCGTGGCCGAGCGTGCGTCGCTCTCGGGCGCCGAAGGCGGCTGCCAAGCGGAAACCGGCGCGGCGGCAGGCATGGCCGCTGGGGCGGCGGTGGAGATGCTCGGCGGCTCGCCGCGTCAGGTGGGGCATGCCACCGCGCTGGCGCAGCAGGGTACGCTCGGGCTGGTGTGCGATCCCCTCGGCGGACTGGTCGAGCTGCCGTGTGTCTTCCGCAACGCCACCGGTGCGGCCATTGCCCTGGCGGCCATCGAAATGGCGATGGCCGGTGTCGAGTTTGCGATTCCCGCCGACGAAGTGATCGACACCATGGGAGAGATCGGCGCGAGCATGGATGTGCGCTACCGCGAAACGGCCGGTGGTGGGCTCGCGGCCACGCCGACCGGGCGACGGTTGGCGCGTGAACGCCTCTACGACCTCAAGCGCGCCGGCGGATGAGGCGCCGCTCGGTCGTCGCTGTCGTCACGATCCTCGTGGCGGCGATGGCGCTGAGGGTCTGCCGTGACGGCGTCGCTGGGCGGGGGCACTGGGTGCGCGACGGCGACACCGTCATGCGTGACGTGCAGCCCAGCGGCAGCTTCGAGGACCGCACCTTCAACGAAGCGTCGGGCGTGGCGCCGTCGCTCAGCGAGCCCGGGGTCTTCTGGGGCAACAACGACAGCGGCAACGACGAACGGCTCTTCGCGTTCGACCGCGCCGGGCGCCGCCTCGGCGACGTGCGTGTACGCAACGTGCAGAACCGTGACTGGGAAGCGCTCGCCGGTGGTCCCTGTGTGGATGATCCGGGCGCGCGATGCCTCTACATCGGCGATGTGGGCGACAACGGCGCGCGACGCGACAAGGTGGTGCTGTATGCGCTTCGTGAACCGTCGCAGCGGTCTGGCCAGGTGTCCGCGTTGCGTACACTCGATGTGCGCTACGCCGACGGGCCGCACGACGTGGAAGCGATGTACGCAGGGCCCAACGGCACGCTCTGGCTGGTCACCAAGCGCCCCGAGCGCGCTGGATCCGGGCGGTATCGCCCGTCGCGTGTCTACGAGGTGCCCGCCAGCGCCTGGGGCGCTGGTGGACCGTACGTGGCGCGCATCGCGGACTCGGTGAGCGTTACCCCGGTGACGGGGGCGTCGCACGACTGGATCACCGACGGCAGCCTGTCCGACATCCAGCCGGACGGCACCCGCCGGCTGGTATTGCTGAGCTACGGGGCGGTCCACGTGTTCTCGGCGGATGCGGTCACTGGAAAGCCCGGCCCACTCCTCGCCCGCTGCGCCCTGCCCATCGCCGACACCGCCGCCGAGGGGGTGTCGTGGCTCCCGGACGGCCGGATCCTGCTGGTCAACGAGGGGAAAGCGGGCGCCCTGTATACCGGCCGGTGCCCCTGACGGTATCTTGCCAGCGTCGGCTGGGCGGCTCCCGGCGCGTGTCGAAACGAATCACCTTGGCCTGCCGTACGGATCAGCCTCCGAACCAACAGGGAACTGCTTATGGTCACGCGTGAAGACATCGAGGCGTTTCTCGATCGGCTCAGTGCCGACGGCGCCACCTATCGGGAAGTTGACCCAGGGCTCTGGGTGGTCAGGCCGGGCGGCGCGCTCGACTTCGACGTTGTGGTCACCCACAATCCGCCGGTCGTACTGCTGCGCGTGAAGGTCATGCCCCTTCCCGCGAATGCCGGCGACGCCGCGGCGCTCAACACGCGCCTCCTGCAGCTCAATGCCACCGATCTGCTCCACGGCGCGTACGGCATCGACGGCGATGCCGTGGTTCTCACCGAAGCACTCGAACTCGCGCACCTGGACTTCGAAGAATTCCTCGCGTCGTTCGAAAGCATGACACTTTCGCTCACCGGACATCTGCGTGAGCTGGCCGCCTTCCGCGAGGCTCGTTGATTCATGGGCATCTTCGATCGGCTCTCGACACTCATCAAGTCGAACCTGAATGACCTCATCTCCTCGGCCGAAGATCCCGAGAAGATGCTCAATCAGATCATCGTCGACATGCGCAACCAGTTGGCGAAGGCCAAGCAGCAGGTCGCTGCGGCCATCGCCGATGAGAAGCGGCTCAAGGACCAGGCCGACGCCGAGTTCAAGCTCGCCGACGACTGGGAGAAGCGCGCGATGCTGGCGGTCCAGGAAGGGCGCGACGATCTCGCGCGACAGGCGCTCATGCGCGGCCAGGAACATCTGGAGCATGGCCAGCAGCTTGCGACGACCTGGGAAGCGCACAAGATCGAGACGGAACGGCTCAAGCAGTCGCTGCGCGATCTCAACGACAAGATCGAGGAAGCCAAGCGCAAGAAGAATCTGCTGCTCGCCCGACAGCGCCGCGCGGAAGCGCAGGCGCGCATCTCGCAAACGATGTCCGGGCTCTCGGAGAATTCGGCGTTCGAGGCCTTCGCCCGCATGGAGGAGAAGATCACCTCCAACGAGCGGCAGCTGCAGGCCGCGCAGGAAATCGATGAGGAGTTCAGCGGCGATCGCCTGGCCGGCGAATTCAAGCAGCTCGAACGGTCCTCGGGCGGTGCCAGCGCCGATGTGCAACTGTTGCAGCTCAAGCAGCGCATGGGCATGCTCTCCGCCGGCGCGCCGCAGGCGGCGCGTCAGCTTGCGGCTGGCGCGACCGAAGCCGCCACCCCCGCGGCGCCGGTGGCCCAGCTCCCGGCCTCCACGCCCTCGTCTGCGCCGGAGCACAAGACGGCCGACGTGGACCTCATCGCGGAGATCGAGCGACTGGGGCAGGACACCCCGCGCGCCTGAGGCCGGGCCAGCGGGACCCGGCTCCGCTGGGTCCCGCATCGCCGCCTGCCGATGTCCCGTCGCTTCCTGATCCTCGCCGAAGGCCACTTCGGACCGCTCACGTCCAAGACCGCCAACGCCTGCATCCGCTACGTCCCCGGTGAGGTCGTGGCCGTGCTGGACAGCACACAGGCCGGCCATACCGCGCAGGAGATCCTGGGGTTCGGCGGCGCCATTCCCGTGGTGGCGTCGTTCGCCGAGGGGATGGCGCACGCACCGCGCGCGCTGCTGATCGGGATTGCCCCGGCCGGCGGACAGTTCCCGTCCACGTGGCGCGCCATCGTTTGCGATGCGCTGCGGGCGGGGCTCGATGTCTGGAGCGGGTTGCACACGATGCTCGGCGATGATCCGGAGTTCGCGGCGATCGCCCAGGTGAGTGGTGCCGCCATTCGGGACCTGCGCCGCGCGCCGGCGGATCTCGATGTGGGCTCCGGGCGGGTGCGCGATCTCGAGGCCACGATCGTGCTCACCGTGGGGACCGACTGCAACATCGGCAAGATGACCACGCAGTTGCAGGTACAGCGTGCCGTGCAGGCACACGGTCACCGCGTGCATTTCGCCGCCACCGGGCAGACGGGCATTCTCGTCGAGGGGCGCGGCATCGCCGTCGACGCGGTGGTGGCCGACTTCATTGCGGGGGCCGCCGAATCGCTCACGATCGAGGCGGCACAGGACGCGGACATCGTGCTGGTGGAAGGACAGGGATCGCTCCTGCACCCAGCCTACTCCGGGGTCACGCTCGGCCTCATGCACGGCGCGTTGCCGCACGCGATGGTGTTGTGCGCCCAGCCGTCACGCACCACGATCACTCGCAATCCGTGGGTCGCGATTCCGCCACTCCGGGATGTGATGGCGCTGTACGCCCAGGCCATGGCGCCGCTGCGTCCCGCCACGGTGATCGCGCTTGCGCTCAATACCTTCGATCTCGACGACACCGCCGCGCGCCGGGCCGTGGCGCGCGCCCAGGACGAAACGGGGCTTCCGGTGACCGATCCGGTGCGCTTCGACCCCGCGCCGATCGCCGACGCCATCGCCCGGTTTCACACCGACCGGCTCGCGCCGTAACGCTCGGGCGTCGCGGGCGTCCGCACCGGAACGATCCAACGCGCGATGTTCCGGTGACACCCGTTGGCGCGCACGGCGACATCGTCGCGCCATGCGATTCGATGATCCACTCCTCGCGCTGGTCGGCGCCACGGCCGAATGGGCGGCCGGCACGCCCCCCAGTTGCAGTGCGCGTGTGCGTCTGCTGGACCGCGTGCACTTCACCGTACACCGCGGTGACTGCGTCATCGTCCACCACGAGGATCCCGCCGCCGCCCGTGTGCTGCTCGCGGCGCTTGCCGGTCATCCGGCACTCCCCGTCGGACGGGTATTGTTCGGCGAGCGGCGCTGCGCGCCGCGCGTGCGCATCCGGCGCAGCAGTATTCGCACCGAGGTGATCGCCCCCATGCTCGATGGGTGGCACGAGGCAGACGACGCTGGGAGCAGCACTCGCGTCATTACGCGTATCCCGGCGCGCGACCAACCACATCCGGTGGTGCATCTGCTGCGCGCGTCGCGCGAGGGACCCGTGCAGCCGGTGGACGCGCGGCAGTGGCGCGCGTGGGCGGCACGCGAGCGGGCCTCCGGCGGGGCCGTCGTGATCGTGGCCCGCCCCGAGCACGCGTTCGCGCGCACCTTCGGTGCACCCAGGGCACTCGCGGTCCACGACCAGCCGCCTCGGCCTTCCCACGCGGACCTCCCGCTCGCCACCCACGCGCGCGAGCGGGGCGATCCGTACGATGCACCTCGGCCTCGCACGTTGCGGCTGCACCACGGGCAACTCGTCAACGTGCGCACGTGGCAGTAACGGGCACGCCCCGCCAACCCATGGCTGACGGGGGGCCGGGAACTGCGCTTACTGCCCGTTCGACGGGGCCGGCGTGGACACGCGATAGTAGCGGCGCTCCACCGCCGAACGCTTGGTGTCGAGATCCCAGAGCGTGCTCTGAATCATGATCCCGCGCATCCGCCGCGAGTGCGTGAGCGGCGCCGGGGTGTGGCTCGTCCCTACCACGGCGGGGAGCGGTTCCAGGGCCTCGTGGGCGATCACGTCGGCCACGTTCGGGTACTTCACGGTGCCGTCGGTCTTCTGCATGATGAACACCCGTCCCACCACCGGGCGGCCATTGATCAGGGTCTGGCCAGTCACCGCGTCCACCGGCCACGCCGCCGGCGTCGCCGGGGCTGCTTCAACGGCCGCGGCGCTATCCGCTTGCGTCGAGTCGGTCGCCATCAGCGCCAGCGAGTCCGGCGCGGCCAGCGAGTCCGCGACGGCGCTGTCCTTCGGCGCGGCGCTGTCGGCGGCCACGGGCGCCGGCGCCATCGGCACCGCGACGGGGGGCTGCGGCGGGGCGGCCTGCGCGGGCTGATCGGCGCTGCGAGCAGCCAGGCCCACGGCGGCCAGAGCCACCACCACGGCGGCGTTGCGGACGCGGGACGAACGCGGTGACGGAGACGGCGCTGCACTCATGGTCGGTACCGGAGAAGGGTGGGGAGGCAAGGGGGGACGGCCCCCCGATAAATTCAACGCGTTACTTTGCGCAGAGATCCCGCGTGATTCAAGCACCTGTAATCCGGTCCCACGATGCCCGAGTTCCGCCTGTACAACACGCTCACGCGACGCGTGGAGCCGTTTGCACCCGTTGATGGGCACACGGTGCGCATGTACACGTGCGGACCCACCGTCTACAACGCGGCGCACCTCGGGAATTTTCGCACCTTCCTCTTCGAGGATCTGCTGCGCCGTGCCTTCCGCCTCGCCGGATGGTCCGTCGAACAGGTCATGAACCTCACCGACGTGGATGACAAGATCATCCGCAAGGCGCAGGCGAATGGCCAGCACATTCTCGAGGTCACCGAGCCGTACACGGCCCTCTTCCACACGGACCGCCGCTACCTCCGCATCGAGGAGGCCGAACGCTATCCCAAGGCCACCGAGCACATCCCCGAGATGATCGCCCTCGTGGAGCGGCTCGTCGCCAACGGCGTGGCGTACGTGGCCGACGATGGCTCCGTGTACTTCGCCATCGACAAGTTCGCCGACTACGGCAAGCTCTCGCAGCTCGACAAACGCGAGGTCAAGAGCGGCGCGCGCGTCGCGCAGGACGAATACGCCAAGGAGAACGCGCAGGACTTCGCCCTCTGGAAGTCGGCCAAGCCCGAAGACGAAGCCACCGGCGCCGCCTGGGATTCGCCGTGGGGGCGTGGCCGCCCCGGCTGGCACCTCGAGTGCTCAGCGATGGCCATGAAGTACCTCGGCGAAACCTTCGACCTGCACGCCGGCGGCATCGATCTGATCTTCCCGCATCACGAAGACGAGATCGCACAGAGCGAGGCGGCGACCGGCAAGCCGTTCGCGCGCTGCTGGTGCCACGGGGAGTTCCTGCTGACCGACGGCGCCAAGATGGCGAAGCGCGTGGGCAACGTGGCCAACGTGGTGGAGCTGCGCGAGCAGGGGATCAGTGGCACCGCCTATCGCCACTTCGTCTTCAACGCGCACTATCGCAAGCAGCTCAACCTCGGTGAGGACTCGCTCGAGCAGTCCCGCGCGGCGGTGAACCGCATCGGCGCCTTCGCGCGGCGCCTCGGCGAGGCGACGGGGGGGACGCCGGCGCTGGCCGAGGCGGCCACCCGCGCGGAGCAGGCCTTCCTCGAGGCGCTGTTCGACGATCTCAACGCCCCCGAGGCGATGGCGGCGTTCTTCACCTTCATCACCGACGCCAACCGTGAGCTCGATGCGCTCGGCACCGACGCGGCGGCGCTCGAGCGGGCGCGCGCGGCGTTCCGGCTCATGGACTCGGTGCTGGATCTCGTACCCGAGCAGGAGATGGAGGGCGAACTGGCGGTCTGGGTGGAGGAGCGGCTCGCGGCCCGCAGGGCGGCGCGTGAGCGCCGGGACTTTGCGGCTGCCGATGCGGTGCGCGCCGAGTTGACGGCGCGTGGCATCCTGATCGAGGATGGCCCGGGCGGTACCCGCTGGCGCCGCGGGTAGGCGCCGCGGGTAGGCGCCGCGGGGAGGCGCCGCGGGGAGGCGTGGCGGGGAGGCGTGGCGGGGAGGCGTGGCGGGGAGGCGTGGCGCGTCGGCCAGGACGACCGGTCGCGCGATTCTGATGCGGACCCGTAGGGGGGAGCTACCCAAAGCGCAGGGTCCCCATTATGCTTGGGGACTCTGGGAGTTCGGGTCCTTTCTGCTGACGTAGCTCAGTTGGTAGAGCAGCTGATTTGTAATCAGCAGGTCAGGGGTTCGAGCCCCCTCGTCAGCTTACGCGGCGGCATTGCGGCGGCCGGCGCGTCTTGGGTGGGGTACTCAAGTGGCCAACGAGATCAGACTGTAAATCTGACGGCGCAAGCCTTCGAAGGTTCGAATCCTTCCCCCACCACTGTAAGTCGGCAGGACTGCTGGATCGTCGTTGGGTCTGGCGGGTAGCACGAAGGCCATGCGGGAGTAGCTCAGTTGGTAGAGCGCTAGCCTTCCAAGCTTGATGTCGCGGGTTCGAGTCCCGTCTCCCGCGCTCGCCGTGATGCAGGTGCAGGACGCTCACGTAGCTCAGTCGGCAGAGCACATCCTTGGTAAGGATGAGGTCACCGGTTCGATCCCGGTCGTGAGCTCTACACGCAACGCCCCTGTCGCCGATCCGGCGGCGGGGGCGTTTCCGTTAGCGGCCGGGTGCGGCCCCGGGGTATGGCCGAGGCCGTCTTGACGGGACCTTCGGCCACAATTCGGGGCTGGGGGCGTGGCAGTAACCCCCCGTGGGAGCGGGAGTTGCGCTTCGGGGGCGGCCCGTGTGGACAGCTTGGGCGCGTGACTTGCGGGGGTCGCTCGGCTCCGCTACGTTGCAAGGCTCACCCCACTCCGGTGTCAAGCCGGAGGTGGGTCCGAACTATATCGAGCTAGACGACGAGCTAGACCAAGCACGCGCCCTGCACGGGCGGTGACGGAGCCGGAAGATGCCGCGCGAGAAGATCATCCTCGGGTGCACCGAGTGTAAGAACCGCAACTACTTCACGATGAAGAACAAGCGTCTTCATCCGGAACGCGTGGAGTGGAAGAAGTACTGCCCGCGCTGCAACAAGCACCAGCTCCATAAGGAAACCAAGTAAGCCATGACGGCTCCCGTCGAGGTTTCCCGTCCGGGGCTCGGGACGCGGCTGGTCACGTTCTATCACGACGTGCTCGCCGAGATGAAGAAGGTGACGTGGCCGGATCGCCCGCAGCTGCAGTCGGCGACCATCCAGATCATCGTCTTCGTGCTGCTGCTTGGTGCGCTCATCGGCCTCGTGGATGTGGCGCTGCAGTTCGCGCTCGTCCGCCTGCCGTCCATGCTTCTCGGTCGCTGATGTGACATCCATGTCCGTGTCGATGCTCGAGCACCGCTGGTACGCCATTCAGACGACGTCCGGCCACGAGAACAAGGTGCAGCGCCTGATCCAGCGAAAGATCGACACGGATCCGGCGCAGCCCGAGGATCGCTTGATCCGTCAGGCGCTCGTGCCGACCCAGGAAGTCGTCGAAATCAAGAACGGCAAGAAGGTCACGGTCGAGCGCAAGATCTTCCCGGGCTACGTGCTCGTGGAGATGGTGGCCTCGCAGGACACCTTGCACGAGATCAACGCCATTCAGGGCGTGATCAAGTTCGTTGGGAAGGACAAGGATCCGATGCCGCTGCGCGACGACGAAGTGCGTCGGTTGCTCGGGCAGGCGGATCTGGCCGACGAAGCGCCGGTGCGCGAGGAGATTCCCTTCCTCGTGGGGCAGGCGGTGGCGATCACGGAAGGCCCGTTCGCCGACTTCAACGGCACGGTCGAGGAAATCCTGCCCGACAAGGGCAAGGTGCGCGTGTCGGTGAGCCTGTTCGGGCGGCCGACGAGCGTGGAGTTGGACTACCTGCAGCTTCGCGGCTACTGAGCGAAGGGCAGACCGCCGCCACCACTCGGCGCAAAACAACGTGGCAGCTAGACCGGTGCGGGATAGTCCCGCGGCGGAACTCGCGATGAGGAAGTAGCATGGCCAAGAAGGTCACTGGATTCGTCAAACTGCAGATTCCTGCAGGCAAGGCGAACCCGGCGCCCCCGGTAGGTACGGCCCTCGGTCCCCAGGGTATCAACATCATGGGGTTCTGCAAGGAGTTCAACGCTCGCACGCAGGGCGGGGATATGATCATCCCCGTCGAGGTCACGATCTACGCGGACAAGTCGTTCACCTTCATTCTGAAGACTCCGCCGGCGGCGGAGCTCATCAAGAAGGAGATCGGCGTGGACAAGGGCTCGGGTCAGCCGAACAAGGTGAAGGTGGGCACCATCACGCGGGCGCAGCTCGAGAAGATTGCGACCACGAAGATGCCCGACCTGAACTGTGAAAGCATGGAGAGCGCGGTGGCGATGATCGCCGGCGCCGCTCGCTCCATGGGCATCACGGTGAAGGGGTGAGCCTCATGAAGACGCATGGAAAGAAGTTCCGCGCCGCGAGTGAGCGTCGCAGCCAGGCGAAGGCCTATGAGGCCAAGCAGGCGATCGCGCTGGTGAAGGACATGGCGTTTGCCAAGTTCGACGAGAGCGTCGAAGTGGCCATCCGCCTCGGCGTCGATCCCCGTCATGCCGATCAGGTGGTCCGTGGCACCGTCGTCCTCCCGGCTGGTACGGGTAAGACGATGCGCGTGCTCGTGATCGCCGCCGGTGCGAAGATCCAGGAAGCCCAGGACGCGGGCGCGGATTTCGTCGGCACCGAGTACCTCGCCAAGATCAAGGAAGGCTGGCTGGACTTCGACGTCATGATCGCGACGCCGGACCAGATGGGACAGATCGGCCAGCTCGGCCGCGTCCTCGGTCCGCGTGGCCTCATGCCGAACCCGAAGGCCGGCACCGTCACCTTCGACGTAGCGAAGGCGGTCAAGGAGTCGAAGGGCGGCAAGATCGAATTCCGTGTCGACAAGGGTGGCAACGTGCACGCCCCGATCGGCAAGGTGTCGTTCACCCCTGATCAGCTCGAGACCAACTTCGCCGCGCTGATGGATACGATCGTCCGCTCCAAGCCCGCCGCGGCGAAGGGCGTGTACATCCGCAACGTCGCGATCTCGAGCTCCATGGGTCCTGGCGTCACCATCGACACCACGCCGTTCCGGTAAGAGGGAGACGCAACCATGAAAGCCAAGCCGAAGGCCAAGAAGGCCGAGAAGCAGATCCTGGTGGACAGCCTCAAGGCGCAGCTCGAAGGCGCCCAGGCGCTCTACTACACCGACTTCACGGGGCTGAACGTGAAGCGCATGACGGAACTCCGCCGCCGTTTCCGCAAGGCCGGTGTCGAGTACGTCGTGATCAAGAACACGCTGGCGCTCCGGGCGGTCAACGAGAGCGGGTTGGTTTCCCAGCGTCTGAAGGGCCCGACGGGGGTGGTGGTGGCGAAGGATGCCCTCACGGCGGCCAAGGTCCTCTCCGAGTTCGCCAAGGAGAACGACCAGAAGCCGGCAGTGAAGGGCGGCATTTACGAGGGCAATGCGGTCGACGAGGCGTTGGTCAAGAAGTTGGCCGCGCTGCCGAACCGCGAAGAGGCGCTCTCGATCTTCGCCGGCTACCTCAACAGCATCCCGATGATGTTTGCCCTCGCCCTCGACGCCCGTAAGGCGCAGCTCGAAGGCTCCAACTGAGTTCCCCAGGCGTACGCCTGATTACACGCCCCAGGACCCCTGGGGGACATTCACGGAGAAAGTACCACCATGGCTAACACGACCCTGAGCAAGGACGAGATCCTCGACGCGATCGGCGCGATGAGCGTCATCGAGCTCTCCGATCTCATCGAAGCGTTCAAGACCAAGTTCAACGTCACGATCGCCGCGGTTGCGGCGGGCGGCGGCGGTGGCGCGGCGGCCCCGGCGGCCGCGGCCGAAGAGCAGACCGAGTTCACCATCATCCTCAAGGATGCTGGCGCCAAGAAGATCCAGGTCATCAAGGTGGTGCGCGAGCTCACCGGCCTGGGCCTCAAGGAAGCCAAGGACCTGGTCGACGGCGCGCCGAAGACCCTGAAGGAAAATGTCTCGAAGGACGAGGCCGCGCAGATCAAGGCCAAGCTCGAGGCCGAAGGCGCTGGCGTCGAAGTCAAGTAAAGCCACCGGCCTTCAAGCCACCGGCTCTACGCAGACACATCGCAGTTCCGTCGTTGGAACGCTCCGCCCCGGGGGCACCGGTCAGTTTTTGCTGACCGGTGCCGTCGGGGACGGAGCGCTTTGCGCCCCCGGCTGGCCGATGCACGGTCACCTCGGGACAGCGCACCCCGCCAGAGGGTGAGCCCCTTAAGGATATGATGAACCAGATCTCGTTCGCGAAGCTCGAGACGGGCATGGATATGCCCCACCTGCTGGACATCCAGACGCGCGCCTTTGAGTCGCTGCTGCAACTGGATGCCGCCTCGCAGGAGCGCGAGGACGTCGGCCTCGAGCGCGTCTTCAAGGACCTGTTCCCCATCACGGATGTCCACGAGAATTTCTCGCTGGAATTCGTGCGGTACAGCCTGGGCGAACCGAAGTACTCTGTCGCCGAATGCATCGAGCGCGACATGACGTACTCGGCCCCGCTCAAGGCCACCCTCCAGTTGGTCATCTTCGAGGATACCGGCGACGGCAAGCGTCCCCGGAACATCATCGAAAAGGAAGTCTATCTCGGCGAACTGCCGCTCCTCACCGAGCTCGGCACCTTCGTCATCAATGGCGCGGAGCGCGTGATCGTCTCGCAGCTCCACCGCTCGCCGGGCGTCGTGTTCGAAGAGAGCACGCACCCCAACGGCCAGCGTCTCCTTTCGTCGCGGATCATCCCCTTCCGCGGGTCGTGGGTCGAGTTCACCGTGGACATCCACGACGTGATCTACGTCCACATCGACAAGAAGAAGAAGTTCCCCGCCACGGCGCTCCTGCGCGCCTTCGGCTACGGCGAGAACCGCGATATCCTGCGCCTCTTCTTCGCCGAGCGGGACCTCGACCTCCTCAAGAAGCGCGAAACGCGCAACGACATCCGTGAAGTCCTCGGCGCCATCATTGCCGAAGACATCACGCTCGAGGGCGAAGTCACCGCCGCCGACGCCCCCAAGCCCAAGACCAAGAAGGCCAAGGCCGAGCGCGAGCGCGCCGAAGCCGAGCTCCTGGTCCGCGAGGGCGACGAGCTCACCGAAGAGGTGCTCAACCGCCTCGTGCGGCAGGGCATCAACACCATCAAGGTGTTCGCCTCGTACACGCAGATCGACCTGCGCGACGAGCAGGACGCCATCGATCGCGGGGAACGCGAAACGCGCCGCACCCTTGCGCGCGACGTGATCGATCTCGACACCGGCGAAGTGGTGGCCGAGAAGGACACGGCGCTCACCGACGCCGTCATCAAGAAGATCCGCAAGGCCGACATCGTGAAGGTCTTCGTGTTCGTTGCCTCCGGCCGCGCCGAGTCGACGCTCATCAAGAACACCCTCGCGAAGGATCCGACCAAGCACGAGGAAGAGGCGCTCAAGCAGATCTATGCGCTGCTGCGTCCGGGCGATGCCCCGAACCGCGAGACGGCCAAGCAGGCGCTCGAGCGCCTGTTCTTCTCGCCCAAGCGCTACGACCTCGGCCGCGTGGGACGCTACAAGATCAACCAGCGCCTGCGCCTCAACACGGCGATGAGCACCACGGTCCTCACGAAGGAAGACTTCGTGGAGATCATGCGGCAGCTCGTCGAACTGCATGAAGGCCGCGGCGATATCGACGACATCGATCAGCTCGGCAACCGCCGTATCCGCTCGGTCGGTGAGCTGATCGCCAACCAGTTCTCCGTGGGCCTCTCGCGCATGGCGCGTCTGGTCAAGGAGCGCATGTCGATCAACACCGATCCGGAGAAGATCTCCCTCGACGACCTCGTGAACGCCCGTACGGTGTCCGCGGTCATCCAGGCATTCTTCGGTTCTTCGCAGCTGTCTCAGTTCATGGACCAGACCAATCCGCTCGCCGAACTGACGCACAAGCGTCGTCTGTCGGCGCTCGGACCGGGTGGCCTCACGCGCGAGCGTGCCGGCTTCGAAGTCCGTGACGTGCACTACTCGCAGTACGGCCGCATGTGCCCCATCGAGACGCCGGAAGGCCCGAACATCGGCCTGATCACGTCGCTCGCCTGCTTCGCCCGCGTCAACGACCTCGGCTTCATCGAGACGCCGTACCGCGTGGTGAAGGAAGGGCGCGTGACCGGCGAGATCGTGTGGCTCGACGCGAACCGCGAGGAAGACGCGATCATCGCGCAGGCCAACTCGAAGCTCAACCCCGACGGCACGTTCGTCGACGGGCTGGTCCTGTCGCGTAAGCGCGGCGACCTCCCGCTCGTCCCGCCGACGGATATCGACTACATGGACGTGGCGCCGGAGCAGCTGGTCTCCATCGCCGCCGCGCTCATTCCGTTCCTCGAGCACGACGACGCCAACCGCGCCCTCATGGGCTCGAACATGCAGCGTCAGGCCGTGCCGCTCCTCAATCCGGCCACGCCGCTCGTCGGGACCGGTCTCGAAGCCACGGTTGCCGTGGACTCGGGCGCGGTCATCATCGCGCGCCGCGCGGGCATCGTCACCAGCGTCACCGCCGACGAGATCATCGTCGATGCCGGGTTGATCGCCGGGGCCCTCGACACCGATCGCCCGCTGGCGCGTCTCGGCCAGCTCGATCGCTACAAGCTCAAGAAGTACTGGCGTACCAACCAGGACACCGCCATCAACCAGCGCCCGCTGGTTCGCATGGGGCAGCAGGTGGCCAAGGGGGAAGTGCTCGCCGACGGCGCCGCCACCGAAATGGGGCAGCTGGCGCTCGGCCGCAACGTCACCGTGGCCTTCATGCCCTGGTACGGCCACAACTTCGAAGACGCTATCGTACTCTCCGAGCGCCTGGTGAAGTTCGACGTGTTCTCGTCGATTCACATCCAGGAGCTCGAGCTGCACGTCCGCGACACGAAGCGCGGCCAGGAAGAAATCACGCGCGAAATCCCGAACGTCGCCGAGGAGTCGCTCGTCGACCTCGACGAGCGTGGCATCGTGCGCATCGGCGCGCAGGTCAAGCCGGGCGACATCCTCGTCGGCAAGATCACGCCGAAGGGTGAGACCGAGCTCTCGCCCGAAGAGAAGCTCCTTACGGCCATCTTCGGCGAGAAGGCGAAGGACGTGAAGGACTCGTCGCTCAAGGTGCCGCCCGGCATGGAAGGCACCGTCATCGACGTGAAGATCTTCTCGCGTGTCGAGGATCAGGTCGTCGAAAAGGATCGTGGTGAGCGCATCGGTGAAGTGCGTCGCCTCGAGGGGGAGGAGAAGATCCGCGTGAACGAGGTGCGTGACGCCGAACTGGCCACGCTGCTCGAAGGGGAGACCGTGGCGCTGGCGCTCAAGGCCGGTACGGTCGAAGAGGCGCTGGCCGCCGGCACCACGCTCTCCAAGGAGATGCTCGAGGGGCTGCGTTTCGCGACGCTCGACCTCAAGACGTTCCGCGTGGAGAAGAAGGCCGCCAACGAGCGCGTGCGCGAGATCATCGACGCCGCGAACGAAGAGAAGAGCCGCATCGAGGAGCGCGCGGAAGAGCGCATCGACCGCATCCTCCAGCCCGACGAACTGCCGCCGGGCGTGATCCAGCTCGTGAAGGTGTACCTGGCCGAGAAGCGCAAGATCTCGGTCGGTGACAAGATGGCCGGCCGTCACGGCAACAAGGGTATCGTGGCGCGCATCGTCCCCGAGGAAGACATGCCGTTCCTCCCGAACGGTCGTCCGGTGGACATCGTGCTCAACCCGCTCGGCGTGCCCTCGCGCATGAACGTGGGGCAGATCCTCGAGACCCACCTCGGGTGGGCCGCGAAGCTGCTCAACTTCTACGCGAAGACCCCGGTGTTCGAAGGCGCGAACGAGCGCGAAATCGGCCTGCTCATGAAGCTGGCTGGCCTGCGCTGGGTGCGCGAAACGCTGGCCGTGGGCGAGGCGTCGCACGACACCACGCCGGCGGAAGTGAAGGTGCTGCTGGCCGACATCAAGCCGGATCGTCGTCTGCCGGACAAGGTCGAGCTGCTCGCCGACGCGAACCTGAACGATCTCAATGCCAAGGGCATGAGCGCCGAAACGAAGGCGCTGTACCAGAAGGTGAAGTCGTTCGTCACGACAGCGGCGCGCACGCTCGCCGAGCGCGAGACGGCGGCGGTGCAGGCGGCGATCGCCGTGCACCGTGCCGGCGAAGAGCTCCCGGGCGATGCGGAAGCGGCGATCAACGTGCTCGAGACCGAGGCGGCGCAGTCGCCCTCGGCCACGCTCGCGCGGATCGGCCAGCCGGCGCTGGCGGCCCTGCTCGCCGGTGACGGCGACATCAACGCCGCGGCCTCGGAGCTGATCCGACTCGCAGGCCTCACCCCGACCGGCAAGGCGCGCTTGCGCGACGGCCGCACGGGTGAGCAGTTCACCTCGCCGGTCACGGTGGGTGAGATCTACATGCTCAAGCTGTCGCACCTCGTCGACGACAAGATCCACGCCCGCTCGATCGGACCGTACTCCCTCGTCACGCAGCAGCCGCTCGCGGGCAAGGCGCAGTTCGGCGGTCAGCGCTTCGGCGAAATGGAAGTGTGGGCGCTGGAGGCGTATGGCGCAGCGCACACGCTCCAGGAAATCCTCACGGTCAAGTCCGACGACGTGAACGGCCGCAGCCGTGTCTACGAGGCGATCGTGAAGGGGCAGAACCTGCCCGAACCGGGCATTCCGGAGTCGTTCAACGTGCTCGTGAAGGAACTCCAGGCGCTCGGCATCAAGGTCACGCTCGGTGCCAGCGACGGAACCGGCGTGGAGCTCATCGATGCCGGCGGGAACAACGGTGGTAACGGCGGGGAGGAGTAACCCATGATCGATTTCCGCAGCTCGCGCGAAGCCCGCGCGTCGGCGTTCGACTACATGTCGGTCCGTATCGCTTCTCCGGAAGAGATCCGCGGCCCGAAGGACCCCAAGGAGCGCGAGCGGCTGGAGATGGCCGGCCTGCGCACCTGGTGGTCGTGGGGCGAAGTCACCAAGCCCGAAACCATCAACTACCGCTCCTTCAAGCCCGAGAAGGACGGCCTGTTCTGCGAGCGCATCTTCGGTCCCGTCAAGGACTGGGAATGCCATTGCGGCAAGTACAAGCGCATCCGCTACCGTGGCGTGATCTGCGACCGGTGCGGCGTGGAAGTCACGCTCAGCAAGGTGCGTCGCGAGCGCATGGGTCACATCGAACTGGCCGTGCCGGTCGCGCACATCTGGTTCTTCAAGACCCTGCCGTCGCCCATGGGCAATCTTCTCGACGTCACGCTCCGTGACCTCGAGAAGGTGATCTATTACAGCAACTACATCGTCATCGATCCGGGCAGTCAGGAGGTGCGCGAGCGCCAGCTGCTCGACGAAGACGAATACCTCACGCTGCGCCAGAAGGCGAAGGCCGAAGGCGACACGGCGTTCCAGTGCGACATCGGCGCGCCGGCCGTGCGTGAACTGCTCAAGCGCCTCGACGTCGACAAGACGGCCGAGGAGCTGCGCGCGTCCGTCGTGGGCGAGACGAGCCAGCATCGCAAGAAGCAGATGCTCAAGCGCCTCAAGATCGTCGACGCCTTCCGTACGTCGGGTGAGGGCGGCGAAATCCGCAACCGCCCGGAGTGGATGATCCTCGACGTGATCCCGGTCATTCCGCCGGATCTGCGTCCGCTCGTGCCGCTTGATGGCGGCCGCTTCGCGACGTCCGACCTGAACGACCTGTATCGTCGCGTCATCAATCGTAACAACCGCCTGCAGAAGCTCATCTCGCACCGTGCGCCGGAAGTGATCCTGCGCAACGAGAAGCGCATGCTGCAGGAAGCCGTCGACGCGCTCTTCGACAACGGTCGTCGCTCGAAGGCCATTCGTGGCCGCGGCAAGCGTCCGCTCAAGTCGCTGTCCGACATGCTCAAGGGCAAGCAGGGCCGGTTCCGTCAGAACCTGCTCGGCAAGCGCGTGGACTACTCGGGCCGTTCGGTCATCGTCGTGGGCCCCGAGCTCAAGCTGCACCAGTGCGGTCTCCCCAAGGCGATGGCCCTGGAGCTCTTCAAGCCGTTCATCATCCACAAGCTCGTGGAGAGCGGCGAAGCAGAGACGGTGAAGCGCGCCAAGAAGATCGTGGAGCGCGAGAACGCGATGGTCTACGAGGTGCTGGAAGGCATCATCAAGGACCACCCCGTGCTGCTCAACCGCGCGCCCACGCTCCACCGCCTCGGCATTCAGGCGTTCGAGCCGGTGCTCGTGGAAGGCAAGGCCATTCGTATTCACCCGCTCGTGACGACGGCGTTCAACGCCGACTTCGACGGTGACCAGATGGCCGTGCACGTGCCGCTCTCGTTCGAGGCGCAGATCGAGGCGCGCGTGCTCATGCTCTCCTCGAACAACATCCTCAAGCCGTCGGACGGTCGTCCGGTCGCCGAGCCGTCGCAGGACATCGTGCTTGGCTGCTACGTCGCCACCAAGGCGCCGTCGGCCGACTTCGACAAGAAGACGGCGGATCCGAAGTTCGTGGCCACGCTCCCCGCGTTCGCCAGTGCGGCGGAAGTGGAGATGGCCATCGCGAACGGTCGGGCCAACTACCAGACGCCGATTCGCTGGCTGCTCGAGACCGAGTCCGGGAAGGAATGGATCGGTACGACCGCGGGCCGTGTCATGTTCAATGGCATCGTCCCGAAGGCGCTGCCGTTCCTGAACAAGGACATGAAGAAGAAGGCGCTCGGTGAACTCGTCTTCCAGAGCTACCGCTGGGCGGGGCTCGCGGAAACGGTCGCCATGCTCGACCGCCTCAAGGAGTTCGGCTTCCGTAACGCCACGCGTGGCGGGGTGTCGATCGGGATCGAGGATCTGCACATCCCGAAGGAAAAGCAGACCCTCCTGCAGGAAGCGTCGGAGCGCGTGGAGCGCTTCCAGCGCGCCTATGCGACGGGCAACATCACGAACGGCGAGCGCTACAACAAGGTGATCGACACCTGGACGCACGCCAACACGGACATCGCCGACGCGATGGTGAAGACCATGCGCGAGTCGCAGGGTGGCTTCAATCCGGTGTTCATGATGTTCGACTCCGGCTCGCGTGGTAGCCGCGACCAGATCCGCCAGCTGGCGGGTATGCGCGGCCTCATGGCGAAGCCGCAGAAGAAGCTCACCGGTGGTATCGGCGAAATCATCGAAAACCCGATCAAGTCGAATTTCCGCGAAGGCCTCTCGGTTCTCGAGTACTTCTCGTCGACGCACGGCGCCCGTAAGGGTCTGGCCGACACGGCGCTCAAGACGGCCGACGCCGGCTACCTGACGCGTCGTCTCGTCGACGTGGCGCAGGACATGACGATCGCCGAGGAGGATTGCGGTACGATCCTCGGTATCGACACGGCCGCGCTGAAGGAAGGCGAAGACGTGATCGAGCCGCTCGCCGAGCGTCTCGTGGGCAACGTGGCGGCCGACGATGTCTTCGACCCCATGGAGCGCGACGAAGCGGGTCGTCCGCGTCTGCTGGTCGAGGCGGGCTCGCTCATCTCGGAAGAGATGGCGCAGAGCATCGAGGATTCGGGCATCGAGACTGTGCGCATCCGTTCGGTGCTCACCTGCGAAGCGAAGCGTGGCCTCTGCCGCATGTGCTACGGCCGCAACCTGGCCACCATGCAGATGGTGGACCTCGGCGAAGCGGTCGGCATCATCGCCGCGCAGTCGATCGGCGAGCCGGGTACGCAGCTCACGCTCCGCACGTTCCACGTGGGTGGGACCGCGGCGCGTATCGCCGAGCAGACGGCGCGCAAGACCAAGAAGGCCGGTGTCATCGAGTTCGGCGATCGTCTCGTGACGGTCGTGAACCCGGACGGTCAGAAGGTCGTGACGTCGTACGAGGGTGAACTGATCATCAAGTCGTCGGCCGACAAGAACGCGTCGATCGAAGCGCGCCTCCAGGTGCCGCTCGGTGCGTACCTCATGGTCGAAGACGGTCAGGCCGTGAAGAAGGAAGACACGGTGTTCACGTGGGACCCGTACTCGAACCCGATCATCGCGGACGTCGAGGGTACGCTGCGCTTCGTGGACCTCGTGGAAGACGAGTCGCTGGCCGAAGAGCTCGACGAACTGACGGGTCTCCGTCAGCGCGTGGTGATCGAGGACCGCGAGAAGAAGCTGCACCCGCACATCGAGATCTGGCAGAACAAGGGCGGCAAGGAGAAGCGCGTGCGCGACTTCATCCTGCCCGTGGGCGCCGTGATCACGATCGAGGACGATACGGAGATCAAGGCGGGTACGATCCTCGCCAAGATCAGCCGCGAAGCGTACAAGACGCGCGACATCACCGGCGGTCTGCCGCGTGTTGCCGAGCTCTTCGAAGCGCGCCGTCCGAAGGATCCGGCCACCATCTCCGAAGTCGACGGCTTCGTGCGGTTCGGCGAAATCAAGCGCGGCAAGCGCGAGGTGTTCGTCCGTCCCGCCGTCATCGACAAGGGGGTGTGGCAGGTTGACGAAAGCCAGGCGGAGCAGGTGTACGAAGTGCCGTCGGGCAAGCACCTCCGCGTGCACGAGGGTGACCGCGTGCGCGCCGGTGACCGCATCAGCGAAGGCCCGGTCAATCCGCACGACATTCTGCGGATCAAGGGCCCGCGCGCGGTGCAGGAGTATCTGCTGAACGAAGTGCAGGAGGTGTACCGCCTGCAGGGCGTGAAGATCAACGACAAGCACATTGGCGTGATCGTCAAGCAGATGCTCCAGAAGGTGCGCATCGTGGAGTCGGGCGACACCGAGCTGCTCGAAGGCGAGCACGTGGATCGTTCGCAGTTCCGCGACGTCAACGAAGAGGCGAAGAAGCGGAAGATTACGCCGGCCACGTCGGAGCCGCTGCTGCTCGGCATCACGAAGGCCTCGCTCACCACGCAGTCGTTCGTGTCGGCGGCCTCCTTCCAGGAGACCACGCGCGTCCTCACCGACGCGGCCATCCGTGGCTCGCGCGACGACCTGCTGGGGCTCAAGGAGAACATCATCATCGGTCACCTCATCCCGGCCGGTACGGGTATGTACCGCTACCAGGAAGTGGATGTCGAGAGCGATGCGCTCCCCGAGCCGGAGCCGCTGCCGGAAGCGCTCGAGCCGAACTTCGACGCACTGTTGCCGAGCTTCGAACCGTCGGCGTTCACGATGCCGGACGAGTAAGCAATGAGATGCAAAGCGGGGCGGGCCAGGTGGCCCGCCCCGCTTTGCATTTCACCGCTCACCCGTCTCACCCGTCTCACCGTCTCGCGGCCTCCGCGGCGCGTCGGCGGGCGGCGATGGCCGCTGCCGTATCCAGCCACACTCTCATCTGCTTCTCCGCCTGATCCACCGGCAGCGTCGCGCCCGCCGCGACCACGTGTTCCGTGGCCCGCGAGTACCGACCGGTGCGCACGTCGGTCAGCATCGTCACCATCGCCACCGAGTCACCGCGCTGCATCATCCACCCGCTCACCACGAAGTCGGCGCGCAAGGCCCAGCCCACGCTCATCCGGTCGGGGAGCGCCCGCAATGCGGATGCGGTCACTTCTGTAGAGACGACATCGAAGCGTTCGGCCGAGAGGGAGGCGCGGAGCTGGGTCGCCGCGTCGCGCGCGAGGCGATTGAGCTCGCGGCGACCGGTCGCGTTGGTGAAGCTCGCAACCACCACGCGCAGGCGTGCGTCGCTCGGTGGTGCGAGTAGCGGCGTCACGAAGGTGGGGGGGCGCGCCGCAGCACGCGTGTCCGGTGCCTGCGACAGGCGAACGACCTGTGGCGCATTGGCGAGGGCGGAGTCCATGTGCCGGATCGCGCGCGCCATCGAGTCGGCAAAGACACGGCCCAGCTCTTCGAGCAACAGGGCGCGGTCCACATCAGTCGTGAGCGTGTCGGTCGCGCGCGCCGCGGATGCCGGCGCGCCAGATGCGGCCCCGTTTGGGGCGCGCATGGTCGGCGAGATGGCGCCCCCCGGCCCGGCATCACGGGCATCGAGGGTCGCGGGTGTGTCGCCGGCGGCGGGACGCCGGTGCATGACGGCCCACCCCGCGGCGGCGAAGGCGATCAGGGCACCAGCGAGACGCGCCGGCGGTACGCGTCGCCGATACGGCACCAGCGACAACCCGTTGGCGGAGAAGGCGACCGCCTCGAGATCGGCGAGCAGAGCGGCGGCCGTCTGCGGGCGTTGGGCCGCATCCTTCTCGAGGCAGCGCATGACCAGCTGCGACAGCGCCTCCGGCACATCGCTGAGCGATCGGTGCGGGGGCTCCGGTACATGGGTGAGCTGCGCTGCGAGCGTGGCCTGCGGTGACCGGCCGGCGAACGGCCCTTTGCCGGTCAGGAGCTCGTAGGCGAGCAGACCGACGGCGTAGAGATCCACGCGGTGGTCGGCGGCCGGATCGGCTGCCAGCTGCTCGGGTGCCATGTAGGCCGGCGTACCGATTGCCATCCCGGTGCCGGTGCCGCCGTTCGTCGGGCTGGCCGCGCTCAGTGCCTTGGCTACGCCGAAGTCGGTGACGAGCGCGTGCAGCCCTGAGGTGAGGACGTTATCGGGCTTGATGTCGCGGTGGACGACACCACGGGCATGGGCATAGGCAA
>NZ_JBIJCN010000069.1:0-10055 GCF_044344655.1 Gemmatimonas sp. | reverse complement strand
TGATAGATTGCGCCCATGAGCGCTCCCTTCCGATTGCAGGCTCCATTTGCCCCGGCCGGCGACCAACCGCGGGCCATCGGCGAACTCTCGGCGGGACTGCGCCGCGGTGACCGGCATCAGACGCTGCTCGGCGTCACAGGGTCCGGCAAGACGATGACCGTCGCCAACGTCATCGCCGAGTGGGGGCGCCCCACCCTCGTGCTGTCGCACAACAAGACCCTGGCGGCGCAGTTGTACGGGGAACTCAAGTCGTTCTTCCCGAACAACGCGGTCGAGTACTTCATCTCGTACTACGACTATTACCAGCCGGAGGCCTACGTCCCCTCGAGCGACACGTACATCGAGAAGGACGCGAGCATCAACGAGGATATCGATCGGCTGCGGCTGCGTGCGACCAGTTCGCTCATGGAACGCGACGACGTGGTGATCGTGTCGACGGTATCGGCGATCTACGGCCTCGGGGATCCCGTGTCGTATCGCGAGCGGATGGTGTCGCTCACCCGGGGGCAGCAGATCCCTCGCGATGAGATCCTGCGTGCGCTCGTGGGGATCCAGTACCTGCGCAACGACGTGGCATTCGATCGGGGCACGTTCCGCGTGCGCGGCGACACCGTGGAGATCTATCCGGCCTACGAAGAGCAGGCGGTGCGGCTCGAACTCTGGGGCGACGAGATCGAGCGCATCTCCAAGATTGATCCCCTCACGGGGGACACCATCGCCACGCTGGAGCGTATGGCGATTTATCCCGCCAAGCACTTCATCACGAATCGACCCACCATCGAACGCGCAGCGGCGGCCATCAAGGACGAACTGGCCACGCGTCTGGCGGAGCTGCGCATGCAGGGGAAGCTCGTGGAGGCGCAGCGCCTCGAGCAGCGCACCAATTTCGATCTCGAAATGCTGTTCGAGATTGGCACCTGCGCCGGCATCGAGAATTACTCGCGTCATATCAGCGGTCGGCTGGCTGGCGAACGTCCTGCCTGCCTGCTCGACTACTTCCCCCAGGATTTCCTCGTGGTGGTGGACGAGTCACACGTGACGTTGCCCCAGGTGCGAGCGATGTACAATGGCGACCGCGCGCGCAAGCTCACGCTGGTGGACTATGGATTCCGGCTGCCGAGTGCCCTCGACAACCGTCCGCTGGTATTCGACGAGTTCATGCAGCTCGTTCCTCATCTCATCAACGTGTCGGCGACGCCGGGGGAACTCGAACTCACCCTCAGCGAGGGCGTGGTGGTGGAGCAGGTGATCCGCCCCACCGGCCTGCTCGATCCGGTCCTGGAGATTCGCCCGGTCAAGGGACAGGTCGATGACCTGTTGCATGAAATCCGGCAGCGCGAGCGCAAGGGTGAACGTGTTCTCGTTACGACACTGACGAAGCGCATGTCGGAGGATCTCACCGACTACCTCCAGCAGATGGGGGTGCGGGTGCGCTACATGCACAGCGACATCGATGCCATCGAGCGCATGGAGATCGTGCGTGGACTCCGGCTGGGAGAGTTCGATGTGCTGGTGGGCATCAACCTGCTTCGCGAAGGCCTCGACATGCCTGAGGTGTCGCTGGTCGCGATCCTCGATGCGGATCAGGAAGGGTTCCTGCGGAGTGACCGGTCGCTCATCCAGACCATCGGTCGCGCTGCGCGCAATCTGAATGGCATGGCCATCCTGTACGCGGATCGGATCACCGGGTCGATGCAGCGCGCCATTGACGAGACCACCCGTCGTCGCACCATCCAGCACGAATTCAACCTCGCGCACGGGATCGTTCCCAGAGGCGTGAGCAAGAGCGTCGACGAGGTGAAGTTCATCACGCGCGTCGCGGATGCGCGCGTGGAGCGTGAGGGTGAGGTGCCGGCACCGAAGAAGTTGCCGGCGGAGGCGGTGGCGCGGTCGCGCGAGGAACTCGACCAGTTGGTGGGCGAACTCGAGGTGGCCATGCGCGAGGCGGCCGGTGCCCTCGACTTCGAAGCGGCGGCGCGTTTGCGCGACCAGTTGTTCGAAGTGCGGACGGCGCTTGGTCAGGCACCGGCGCAGGCCCGAGGGAACGCCGTTGCTCCCAAGCGACCGCCCGGCAGTGCGCCCCTGCGGCATTCGGGAGGCAAGCGTGGGCGCTGATCACGGCAGGGAACTGGCGTACCTGCTCTCGCGTGGTGCGCCGAGTACCCCGGACCGCGACACGCTCGACCGATGGGGGCGCGCTGTCGGTGCGGCGCTCGAGCGACCGGCAGTCGTGACGCTTGAGGGGGACCTCGGCGCCGGGAAGACCACGCTGGCACGTGCACTCTCTGCGGGGCTCGGTGTCGTTGATCTGCGGGCGGTCACCAGTCCCACGTTTTCTCTGGTGCAGCAGTACGCTGCCCCCGCCGGGGCGGTGGTCCATGTGGACCTGTACCGGCTCCGCAGCGATGCCGAGCTGGAGGCGCTGGGGTGGGATGAACTGGTGGCCACCAGTTCCGTGCTGCTGGTCGAGTGGCCGGAGCGTGCACTGGCGACCCTCCCGGCGCATACGATTCGCATCACCCTCGCCCACGACAATGCCGATCCGGCACGGCGACGGCTCAAGGTGATCGCACCAGTGCTGCCCTGACCGCTGCGTCGGCGTCGTGATCGTCGAGTGGGGTACCGTCCGCCGTGCGCGACCCTGGCTGGTGGGTGGTCCGGTGCCGTGGGCAGTCGCATCGCGCAGGGGGAGTTGGTAGAATCCGTGCGTGCTGAACCTCTGGTCCAACTCCGTCGTCCTCGCGCTCGAGGCGTCCACCGCCGCGGGCTCCGTGGCATTGTGGGTGCATGGGGTGCTGGTCGGCGAGCGCGACGTCGTCATGGGCGTCGGGAGAGAGGATCGTCTCTTCCCGGCCATCCAGTCGCTGCTTGCCGACGCCGCGCTCGATCCGTCGGCGATCGGCGCGATTGTGTGCGGCGAAGGGCCCGGCAGCTTTACCTCGCTGCGCATCGCTGGCGCGCTGGCCAAGGGGCTGGCCCACGGCGTGAAGTGTCCGCTGTACGCTGCCCCCTCGCTGCTGATCGCTGCTGCGTCTGTTCCGGCAGAAGCCCCGGCGTTCGGCGCCGGTGCTCGCGGGGTGGTGCATGCGGATGCCCTCCGTGGCGAGTGCTATGTGCTGCCGGTCGAACGCGGGGGGGACGGGGTCGTGCGCGCGGTCGGCCCATTGGCCCGTCTGCAGGGCAGCGCGCTACGCCAGCAGTTCCTACCTGAGGAGCGGGTGGCGCTGGGCGCCTCGCTCGCGTGTCCCGACGACGTCAGTGTGTCGCCACACGTGTCGATGCTGCCGAACGCGACCGGTGAGTGGCAGTACCAGCCGGTCGACCTTGCCACGTGGGAGCCCACCTATGGCCGCCTGGCCGAAGCGCAGGTGAAGTGGGAGGCGACGCACGGTACACCTCTCCCAAGCCGGTGATGACCGGTCGGATCAGGGAGGGATGGTGACCGTCGACCGCGGTGACGGCATGCAGGTGCGGACGATGGTGGAGGCGGACGTTCCGGCAGTGGCCACCATCGAGGTGGCAAGCTTCAGCGACGCCTGGCCGGGGTCGGCGTTCGACGAGCTGCTGCGCTGTGACTACGCGCGCCTGCGGGTCGCGGTGTCCGCCTCCGGAGAGGTCGTGGGGTACTGCGTGCTCACCCGGGCGGCCGACGAGGGGGAGATCGCCAACATCTGTACGGCCCCAGCCGTTCGCGGTACGGGGGTCGGCGGTCTCCTCCTGGACGATGCGCTCGGAGCGGCCGACGCCGGGGGGACGGAGTCGGTGTACCTGGAGGTGCGGGTGTCGAACGCCGCCGCGCGCGGACTCTACGAAAGCCGTGGATTTGCGCCCGCGGGGCGCCGCCGAGGTTACTATCAACAACCGACCGAAGACGCGCTCGTGCTTCGCCGGGCTCGGCCTCAGCCGGTGCCAGCGCCCGGCGCGTAGGAATGGCCCAATGCCCGAGCAAGTGATGACGCAGTTGTCAGGCGTCCTCTGTACCTTCCCCGTCGTTAGACATCACTTCGCAGTTCATCAGCAATTCGAGGAGGCATCGTGAGCCGCAGCCTGAACAAGGCCATTCTCATTGGCAACGTCGGGGGAGAGCCCGAAATCCGCACCGTCGGCACTGGCGGCCGCGTGGCCACGTTCTCGCTGGCCACGGGCCGGCAGTGGACCGACCAGAGCGGGAACAAGCAGGAGAAGACCGAGTGGCATCGCTGTGTCGTGTGGAACAGCGCGCGCGGCAGCGGCCTTGCCGACGTGGTGGAGAAGTACGTCAAGAAGGGTGAAAAGGTGTACGTGGAAGGCGAAATCGAGTACCGGCAGTGGCAGGACAAAGAAGGGCAGACCCGTTACACCACCGAGATCAAGGTCAAGGAGCTGATGCTCCTTGGCGGTCGTCAGGGTGGCGGCATGGGCGACGACATGGAGGCCGCGCCGCGTCGGCAGGCCGCGCCATCGGCACCGCGTAAGGCCGCTGCGCCAGCTGCCGGTGGTGACGATTTCAATGACTTCCCGGGCGCCCTCGAAGACGAAGACGACGACCTCCCGTTCTGACGGGACATCCCGCAGCACCTGAACGGCCCGGCTTTGCCGGGCCGTTCTTCGTTTCCGGGCGCGTCGGTGAGGCCGCCGATAGTCGAGACCCGCGGGGGGCGGCCTTCCCGTTACCGTCACGCCGCGCGCGCGTCTCCCTCGTAAGCACTCCCGACTCTTCTCTCTCGAGGTCTCCAAATGTGCGCTGCTGAACGGGCGCCAACCTGCGCCGCCGTCACCATGGGTCACATCGCCGGCTTGCTCCTGCGCCTTGGTCTGGCGGTCATTGCCACACTGGCCTTGGTGCTCGTTTGGCGTCCCTCGGTCCTGCGCGCTCAGTCGCCACAGGACTCGGCCGTCGGCAAGCCGGCCGCCACGGCTGCGGTCAGGCCCCACACGGTGAAACCCGGGGAGACGCTCTGGTCGCTCGCTGCGCGCTACTACGGCGACGGCCAGCAGTGGCCAGACCTCGCCCGCCGCAACGGCATTGCCATCACGGGGACTCCGCTCCTCCGCGTTGGCATGCAGCTCACCGTCCCCGTCCGCCCCGCCATTCGCGGGACGATGGCCGCCGAAGTCTCGGCGATCCGCGCGCCCGCTACGCGCGTGGTTGCTCCGGACACCTCGCTGGCCGACCGCCTGCCGCCGGCCAGCCCGATCTTGAGCGATCGAGCTGTGCGCCGCACCGGGCTCGTGCAGCAGGAGGATCAACTGCAGGCGCGCGACACCAGCGATGCGCTTACGGTCTTCCATCGCGACCTTCCCGATGCGGCAGAAGCCGAGCGCCGGACCCGGGCGGTACTCCGCCCCAACACCCCCACGCCTCGCCAGGCCGAGTTCGATGCCGCACCCTGGATCGTGCCGGAGGCGTCGCTGGCGCACACCGGCCGGATCATCGCGCGGGTGGGGTCTCCCGTGTCCAATGGCAACGCCTACCCGCAGCGCGCCATCAAGACGGATCAGGTGGAGATCGAAGCGGCACGAAATCAGCGCTACAAGGTGGGGGACGTTCTCGTTGCCGTCGTGGCGACCACGACCTTCGCCGACGGGCAGCGCTTGCTGCTGCCCACCGGCGTGATAGCCGTGGTGAAGGCAGAGCCTGGCGCGCCGGCGCTCGGTCTCGTGCGGCGCCAGAGCGGGCGGATCGAACAGGGGCAGATGCTGGTGCCGGCGCTCGCCGACCGTGGGGCATGGGTGACCACGCAGAAGCTCGCGACCCCCGACGTGTCGACCACCGTGAAATGGCTTGATGACCACGAGGTCCTGCCCACCCTGCAGAGCTTTCTGGTCCTTGCGGCCGGGGCCGCGCAGGGCCTCAAGGCTGGTGACGAGGTGGCGCTCTATCGCGCCGCCGCGAAGGGAACCGCCGAGCATGTGACCGCCACTGTGCGCGTGGTGCGCGTGGAATGCGATCACGCTGCCGCGATCATTACCCGGCAATACGACACCGATGTCACGGTTGGCATGGTGGCGCGCCGGTACGCCAAGGTCCCCTGACCGGCACAGCCCCGTGGGCGGCGGCCCGATGCCGCCTCGGCGCGGTCCGGGGCTGCCCGTTGTGGTTTCGGGATGGCCGGTCGGGCAGTGGCACGCCGTGCGATGTGCGTCACCGACGGGTTGGCACAATCCACGTCAACGCTGTTTCGGCACGCGCCGGGGGCCCCACGCCACCCGGCGCGTGTTTACATTCAGCACTTCACCACTCACACCCAGATTGAGAGGTTGCGCACGGCATGGCGAATTCGGTCCTGGTGACGGGCGGCGCCGGTTTCATCGGCTCCCATGTGGCAGACAGGTTTCTGGCGGAAGGCTGGAACGTCACCATTCTCGACGACCTGTCGAGCGGTCGAGAGGAGAACCTCCCGGCGGCTGCGCGCTTCGTGCACGGATGCATCACGTCGCCTGAGGCCGCGACCCTTGTGCGAACCGGTCGATTCGACGTGATGTGTCACCTCGCGGCGCAGATTGACGTGCGCCGGAGCGTGCTTGATCCCGTCTACGACGCCACCCGCAACATTCTCGGCACACTCAACCTCATGGAGGCGGTGCGCGCTGGGGGTCATCCAACGCGCACCGTCTTTTCCAGCACCGGTGGTGCGCTCTACGGCGACTTCGATCCGCCACCCAGCACCGAAGCGTTCGCCAAGGATCCCGAGGCGCCGTACGGCATCGCCAAGCTCTCGGTTGAGTACTACCTCGCATACTACGGGCGTGTGCATGGGCTCGACACGGTAGCCCTGCGTTATGGCAACGTGTACGGACCGCGGCAGGATCCGCATGGAGAGGCCGGTGTGGTGGCCGCCTTCTGCAACCGGATTCTCGACGGGCGGCCGTTCACGGTGTTTGGCGACGGCGAGCAGACGCGCGACTATGTGTACGCGGGTGATGTGGCTGGCGCCAATTTCGCCGCAGCCACTTGCGCGCTGCCGGCTCGCGGTCGCCTCGATGCACGCGCCTTCAACATCGGTACCGGCATCGAGACGAGCGTGAACACGCTCGCCGAAACTCTGCGCCAGGTGTCCGGGGGCACGACTCCGACCGAGTTTGCGCCGCCACGCGCGGGGGAACTCGCCCGCTCGGCGCTGCAGACGGACAAGGCCCGTTCCGTTCTGGGATGGACGCCGCAGGTATCGCTGGCTGATGGCCTGCACAGCACGTATCGGTTCTTTGCTGATCGGCGCGCGCGGCTCGCCGTGGAGGCCAACTCATGAACGGCATGGCTGCACTCTTTCTCCTCCAGCTGTCCACACAGGACGGGTCGACGGCGTCCCGTTCCATCGTGGCGCTGATCATGGGTAGTGACCCGGTCACGAAGGCGGTGCTCGGCCTGCTGATCGTCCTGTCGCTGTTATCGTGGGCGATCATGTTCTCCAAGTGGCGGACCTTCAGCTCCGTTGAGTCGAGCGGCGCACGCTTCGTCGCCGAATTCGAGCGGGCACGCGGCATCGACGACGCGATGCTGATGGCGCAGCGCGCGAACCCCAGCCCGTTTACGGTGGTGTTCTTGAGGGCGGTACAGTTCCTCAACGATACCAAACCGGCATTGGGGGCCACCCCCGAGCGGACCGCGCGTCTCTCCGGCTCGCAGGTCGAGGCGCTGCGCCTCGTGCTGGATTCACAATCCGGACGTGAGCGTGAGGCGCTCGGCCGGTTCATTCCCTGGCTCGCTACGGTGGGCAGCGTGAGTCCGCTAATCGGTCTTTTCGGGACCGTGCTCGGAGTGATCGAGGCGTTCGAGGGGATCGCGACGAAGGGCTCGGGAAACATCGGGGCAGTGGCGCCGGGCATCGCCACGGCACTGATCGCCACCGCCGCGGCACTCGCGGTGGCCATCCCCGCCGCTTTCGCGTACAACGTATTTGCAGCACGACTCAACCGGTTCGACAATGAACTCGAGGGCTTTGGCTCCGAGCTTGTGGCGCTCATGGTCCGCGAAGGGCGGATCTGAACATGCGTCGTGGACGACGGGGGGATCGCATGGGCGTGAACGGCGAGATCAACGTGGTCTCGCTGATCGATGTCATGATGTTGCTCATGATCATCTTTATGATCACGGCCCCCATGATGCAGGGCGGGGTGGACATTGCCCTCCCCTCGGCGGAAGTGAAGCCGCTCGAGCCGAAGAACGGACTGGTGGTGACGGTGAACCGCGCCGGTCAGATCTTCGTTGACGACACCAAGCTCACCTTCGACGAATTCGCGGGCAGCATCAAGGCGCTTTCCGATCGGAAGGGAGGCGGGGGGGTCTTTCTTCGCGCTGATCAGGGGGTGGAGTACGGCGTGGTGGTTCGACTCGTCGCCGCCATGAAGGCCAGGGGGATCACCGAGGTGGGACTCGTGGCGGAACCCGAGGACGCGCGCTGACATGAGCCCCCCGCACCCGGGGTCCATGACGGGGAGCCACGCGCCACTGGGGCGCGGTATGGTGGCGTCGGCCGGTGTCCACGGTGCGCTGCTCGCGCTCGTGCTCTGGGTAGGCAACCGGCCGGAGGCGGCGAGGCCCCCCGTCTATCGCGTGGAGCTGGTCGGACAGGCGGGCGTGCGCCAGGCGGGCGTGGAGAAGCCAACGGAGGAGGCGGCGCCCTCGGCCGACCCCGTGGCCGGTGCGGAGCGGGTCGCCGAGGAGAAGACCGTGCCAGCGCCGTCGAAGGCCAAGAAGGCCATGCCCTCGCCCAAGGCTACGCCGTCAACTGATCGCAGCAAGAAGGGAGGCGCGAAGGCCGAGCCGAAGCCGAACGCAAAGACGTCGACGGCAGCGCCCAAGTCGGGAGCCGGTGCCACGGGCACCAAGGGCGCCGACGTGGCCAACGTGCGCACGGACGGGATCGCCTTCCCATTTCCCGGGTACCTGTCGAACATCGTCCGGCAGATTGCGCTCAACTGGTCGCCGCGGCGGACATCGGCTGCCCTCGTTACGGAGCTCAAGTTCATGATCCGTCGCGACGGGTCGGTTGCGGGGATCGAGGTAGTGACGCGGTCCGGTGACCGGCTTTACGACCTGGATGCCATGGGGGCGATCGAGGCGGTTGGGTCGTCGCGCAGCTTCGGTGCGCTGCCAAGCGGGTGGTCCGACGATGTGCTGGTCGTGTATTTCACATTCGATTACGCGTTGCGCCCCAAGTGAGCCCCGCGCCATGTCACTCTCTTTCCCTCGGTTGATGGCCTGTTTCGCCCCGTTCCGTCGCATAGCGGCCATGCGCCCAGTGGCTGCCGCCCTGGCGGCACTCGTCCTTTCGACCACGCCGGTGTTGCACGCCCAGCCCACCCGCGGCGTGAGTCTCGGGCTGCAGTACCGCCCCGGGGAGAAGACCACGCTGATCGTGCTGCCGATTCGCGGGAATGCCGGCGACTCGCTCACCGCGATCTTGAGTCGGGATGTCGACTATAGCGATCGTTTCACGGTCGTAGGGTCGTCGGCCGCACCGGCCGTGACGGGCGCCATCAACTGGGCGTTGTTCAGCAAACTCGGGGTGGACGGTATCGTGCAGGCCACGGTGCTCCCCTCCGGCTGGCTCAGGGTGGTGCTGCACGATGTGGGGCTCAAGAACGTGCGGAACCAGAAAGACTTCCCGCTGCCCGCGCCGGCGCTTTCGGCCTCGTGGCGGCTCGCGGTGCACGGCGTGTCCGACGTCGTCGAGGAGTGGATCACGGGGCAGCGTGGGATTGCACAGACGCGCATTGCCTTCACCCGCGGCGGACGTGTGTGGACGGTCGACAGCGATGGGGCCAACGTGACGCCGGTGACCCCCAACGGGATGTCGCCCCAGTGGCTCCCGAGCGGGCGGGGCATCGTCTACAGCGTGCTGGACGGGGTCCGCAATCCGATCATGTTCACCGATCTGGCCACCGGTGCCCAGCGGACGGTGGCCAGTGCCCGCGGCATCGAGCACACCACACCGGCCGTGTCGCCGGACGGGCGCACGGTGGTGTACGCCCGCGGTTCGGAGAACGGCACCGACTTGTATGCCCAGCCGCTCGAGGGCGGGGAGGCACGCCGCATCACGGTCGGGCGAGGACGGGCCAGCGCGCAGCCCTCC
>NZ_JBIJCN010000005.1:0-96202 GCF_044344655.1 Gemmatimonas sp. | reverse complement strand
ACGACGGCCACCCGCATGGACAAGTTCACCGAGATGATGCTCGCGAAGACGGGCCTCATCGCCATGGTGGGCAAGGCCGAACGCGGTCCCGCCGGTCTCGAAGCCATCCGCAAGCACAAGGCGGCGTATCTCATGGCCGTCGGCGGCGCGGCCTACCTCGTGTCGAAGGCCATCCGCTCCTCGCGCGTGGTGGCGTTCGAGGACCTTGGCATGGAAGCGATCTACGAGTTCGACGTGGAAGACATGCCCGTCACCGTCGCCGTCGATGCCATGGGCAACAACGTGCACGAGACCGGACCCGCCGTCTGGCAGGACAACATCCGGAAGGGGCTGCCGGTGCTCGCCTGACGGGCGGCCCGGAGCAGCTCGGCCGCTCGTCAGCCGACGAGCGGCACCACCGCCACGAGCAGCGACACCGTCAGCAGCACCAACGCCGACAACAGCGCCCACTTGAGGGTGAAGCGCTGATGGTCGTCGAAATCCACGCCGGCGAGCCCCACCAACAGAAAGGTGGACGGCACCAGTGGGCTGAGTAGATGCACCGGCTGACCGATCAAGGAGGCACGAGCCATCTCGGCCGCCGTGATGCCGTACGCCTCGCCGGCTTTGGCCAGAATGGGCAACACGCCGAAGTAGAAGGCGTCGTTGGAAATGAAGAAGGTGAACGGTACACTCAACACGCCGGTCACCACCGCGAGGTACGGCCCCAGTGCCGGTGGCACCAGGTTGATCACGCTACCGGCCATGGCGTCCACCATCTTCGTCCCCGACAGGATGCCGGTGAACACCCCCGCGGCGAAGATGAGCCCCACCACGGCCAGGACGTTGCCGGCGTGGCGCGAGAGGAGCGCCTTCTGCTGCTCGATCGACGGGTAATTCACCAGCACGGCCACCGCGAACCCGAGCATGAACAGCACGGGAAGCGGCAGGACGGCCATCACGAGGGCCGCGAGCAGCACACCGGTCAGCAACGCATTCACCAGCAGGCGGTCGGGACGGCGATGGGAAGTGTCCTCTTCGTAGCCGGGGTTGGCCAGCTCCTCCTCCAACACGCCGTCCGCATGGTTGCGGGCCGCCGCCTGTGACAGGCGCACACGCTCCGCCACGCCCAGCCTGTACGATACGAACAGGACCCAGACCACACCCACCGCCATGGCAGGCAGCATGGGGACGAAGACGTCGCTCACGTCCACACCCAGCGCACTCGCCGCGCGCGCCGTGGGGCCGCCCCACGGCAGGATGTTCATGACGCCACCCGCCAGCATCGTCACACAGGCCAGCACGAGTGGCCGAATATGGAGGGCCCGGTACAGCGGCAGCATCGCTGCCGTGGTGATCATGTACGTGGTGGAGCCGTCCCCGTCGAGCGAGACCAGCAAGGCCAGGACGGCCGTTCCCACCACCACCTTCACGGGGTCCCCGTGCACGATCGCCACCAACCGCGCAACGAACGGCGCGAACAACCCGGCGTCGATCATCACGGCGAAATAGAGAATGGCGAACATGAGCATCACGCCCGTTGGCGCGAGCTTGCCGATGCCGGCGATCATCATCTCGCCAAGCGACGGGCCGAAGCCGGCGGCAATGCCCACCCCCATCGGCACGAGAATGAGGGCCGTCAGCGGCGACAGTCGCTTCGTCATGATCAGCGCCATGAAGAGCACGACCATGCTGTAGGCCCAGATGGTCAGCATGCGGACTGCACCGGTGGGGCATCCGTCGCCGGTGGTTTGCGCGTCCACCGGTTGGCATCACGCGTTTCCACCTTGGCCATCATCCGTGCGAACGCGGTGTCGAGGTCGATCCCCTCGCGATTGGCCATGCAGATGAGGACGAACAGAATATCGGCCATCTCCATCGCCATCTCGCCATCGGGTTCGTCCGCCTTCTTGGGCTTCTGGCCGAACCGATGATTCACCTCGCGCGCAAACTCACCGACCTCCTCCGTGAGACGAGCCAGATTGGTCAGCGGATGGAAATAGCCTTCCTCGAACTGGCTGATCCAGCGATCGACACGCTGTTGGTAATCGGTCAGAGACATGGCCCAATGCTAGTCTGGACCGGCATGGCCTGCCACCATGCGCCGCCCCGCGGGCCAGCAGCGAGACGGCGTCACCCCCGTCGTATACCTTTCGGAATGCCTCACGCCCCACGCATCCTCGTCATCGCCGCCACAGGCCGCGAGCTGGCCGCCCCCGCGCACACGGTGGGCGTGCTCTGTGGCGTGGGGCCGGTCGAAGCGGCGGCCGCAACGACGGCGGCAATCGCCGAGCATCGCCCGACGCTCGTGTTGCATGTGGGCATTGCCGGCGCGCACCGCACAGAGCAGCTCAGCGCCGGCACCCTCGTGATTGGCAGCCGCGCAGAGTACGTCGACCTCGGCGAACTCCCCGCAGCGTGGGCGTCACGGGTGGTCGTGCCGCCCATGGCGATCCTGCACGCCGTGCAGCGCGCACTCCCGCTGGCCATCACGCGGCCCATTGGGACCAGTGCGCGGGTGGGAGGTACCACGGCCTGCCCGGTCGAAGCGATGGAAGGCTTCGGCGTCCTGCGAGCCGCCGAGCGACTGGGCGTGCCCGCTATCGAGGTGCGCGCCATCTCCAACGACATCGAGGAAGTCGATCGCACCCGCTGGGCCTTCGACACGGCCTTTACCGCGATCACCGCGGCCACACCGCATCTCGTGAGTGCCCTCGAGGACTACGCGGCCCATGCGTGAGCTCACGTTCGGCTATTCCCCCTGCCCCAACGACACCTTCGCCTTCCACGCGCTCACCTATGGCGTGATCGACACGTCACTCCGGATCCGGCCGGTGTTGCTCGATATCGAGGAGCTCAATCGCCGCGCCCACGCCGGGGAGTTCGACCTCACGAAGCTCAGTGTGGGCGCCTTTGCCTCCGTGGGCGATCGCTACACCATGCTGCGCAGTGGAGCGGCACTCGGACACGGTGTGGGCCCGCTCGTGGTGGCACGCCACGCCGCGCCCTTCGAGCAGGCCATGCACGGCCGTGTGGCCATTCCCGGTCGCGAGACCACTGCCTTCCGTCTGCTGCGCCTCGCCGCACCGCAACTCGGCGACATCGTCGAACTGCGCTACGACCGCATCCTGCAAGCGGTGGCGACCGGCGAGGTCGACGCAGGGCTGATCATTCACGAGAGCCGCTTCACGTATGCCTCGCACGGGCTCACGAAGCTCATCGACCTCGGCGAGTGGTGGGAGCGCGACACGCAGCTCCCCGTGCCACTCGCCGGGATCTGCGTGCGCCACGACGTGGATGCCGCCACCCGCGCCGAAGCGGAACGCGCCATTCGTGCCTCGGTGCAGTACGCGTTTGACCACCCCGACGCCAGCCGCGACTACGTGCGGGCGCACGCCCAGGAGATGGCGCCCGAGGTGTGCGCCCAGCACATCGCGCTCTACGTGAACGGCCGCACCCTCGACGTAGGCGACGACGGGCTCGCGGCCATTGCCCGTCTCATGGGCACCAGCTGACGGCTCGCCTGACGCCTCGCTTGACGCCTCGTCTGAGGGCCCACCGCCGTTGACAGACTGTTCTGGCCGAGTATTATCCGGATAATATCCTTTTTATCCGGACAAAACAGCATGATGTACACGGTGTTTGCTGGGCATCGGCGGCTCGCGACGGGCCCGCTGGCAACGATCACGGGGATGGTCGCCGAGGCGCAGGCGAACGGGTCGGAGCAGGAGCCGCTGCTGGTGTTCGACGATCGCACCGGGCGCGTGGTGGATGTGGATCTCCGCGGGACGTCCACGGCGGTTGACGCCCCCCCCGGCGACGTGCCCCCGGAGGCGTCGAGCGCCCCCCCGCGTTCACCGGGGCGCCCGCGACTGGGTGTTGTCGCGCGCGAAGTCACGCTGCTGCCGCATCACTGGGAGTGGCTCGCCGCGCAGCCGGGCGGCGCATCGGTCACGCTGCGCAAGCTCGTGGAGCTGGCCCGAAAGCAGGGAGCGGGCGACGAGCGTATTCGTCTCGCGCGGGAAGCCACGTATCGCTTCCTGCACGCGATCGGCGGCAACCTCCCAGACTACGAGGAGGTCACCCGGGCGTTGTTCGCCGGTCAGGTCTCCGCGATGCGGCAGCACATGCACGAGTGGCCGCACGACGTGCGGGCCCATGCGCTCGCCATGCTCGAGTCGCTCAGCGCCACGGACCGGTGAGCCTCGCGGTACCTCCCGATCAGCCGCTGCTGCTGTCGGTGAACGTGGGGCAGCTGGAACCGCTTGTCTCCACCGCGACATTGGCGTCCGCCCGCAAACGGAGCGGCATTCGCAAGTATCCGGTGGGCGGCCCCGTGCTGTGCGACGCGCAGGGACTCATTGGCGATGCCATCGGCAACCGCACCCACCATGGCGGCAAGGATCAAGCGGTCTACCTGTACAGCGCCGAAGACTACCAGTGGTGGTCGACGACACTGGGACAGCCGTGTGCGCCGGGGCTGTTCGGGGAGAACCTCACGATCGATCGCTGGTGGCCGTCGCCGCGCGTGGGCGATCGGGTGCAGTGGGGTGAGGTACTGCTCGAGCTCACGGCCCCTCGCATTCCGTGCAGCACGCTGGCCATGCGCATGGGCGATCCCCGCTTCGTGAAGCGCTTCGCCGATGCGGCCCGCCCGGGGGCCTACGCGCGCGTGCTGCAGTCCGGCGTCATCGCGTGCGGCGAGCGTGGCATCGTCACCGCGGCCGCCGCCGCACACCCCACGATCGAGGCGCTCTTCCGTGAGTGGCACCGCCTGCCGCGCGATCGATCGGCGCTGATCGCCGCCCTTGGGGCGCCGCTGGCCGAACGACTCCGTCACACTTTCCTCCAATGGATCGGCGAATCGGCGGCACATGGCGGCCCGCCGTCCGACATCCGGTCCACCGAGTGAGTCCGTCCTACGCCGGACCCGCCGCGATGATCTCCAGCATCTCCTGCACGTTGGTGATCTTGAGCCGCGGCCGCCCCGACGCCGCCCCGCGCGCCTGCTCCGCCGTGTCGAGCGTCTGCCAGTCGGCCCAGCTGGTGACGGTCACCCCACGCTCGGCGAGCAACTGATCGATCGACGACACCCCCTCGGGGAGGACGGGCACGTCGCCCGCCGCCACATCGGCTAACAGCTGCGTGACCGTATCGGTGGCGCACAGCTTGTTGGTGCCGATGATCCCCTGCGGCCCGCGCTTGATCCACCCCGCCACGTACAGGCCCGGCACGGTGGCCGTGCTGCCTGCCTGCTCCACCACGTGGCCGCGGAGGTTGGGCACCACGCCGGTGCGCTCGTCGAAGGGCACCCCTGGCAGCGCCTTGCCCTTGTAGCCCACCGAGCGGAACACGAGCCCCACCGGGAGCTGCTGCGTGTCGTCGGTCGGAACGGCGCGCACCCCACCACGCCCGTCGCTTTCGAGGCGATTGCGGACGATGGTCATCCCCTCCACGCGCTCGTTGCCCGACAGGGCGACCGGCGAGGCATTGAAGTGCAGCACCACCTTGCGCGGTGCGCCCGTCCGCGGGCGAGACGCCCACTCGCGCAGCACATCGAGATTCTTGGCGGGATTGCGATCCTCCATTGCCGCGAGCTGCGCCTCGCTGGCGGCGTCGAGCTCGAGATCGCGCGGGTCGACGATCACCTCCACCCCCTCGAGCTCCCCCAGTTCGCGAAGCTCGGGAGTGGTGCACGCCGCCTGCACTGGCCCCCGGCGCGCCACCAGATGAATGGTATGCACCTGCGATGCCGCGAGGGCCTGCAGCGCATGGTCGGCGAGATCGGTCGCCGCGAGCACGCTCGTGGGCTTGGCCAGAATGCGCGCCACGTCCATGGCCACGTTGCCGATACCCACCACCGCCACCTCGCCCTGCGTGAGGTCGAAGTGCGTGGCCGCATAGTCCGGGTGCCCATTGTACCAGGCCACGAACTCCGTGGCCGCATGGCTGCCAGCCAGCTGCTCGCCGGGGATGCCCAGGGCGCGGTCCGTTTCGGCGCCGTAGCAGAGCACCAGCATGTGGTAGCGGGCCCGGAGCTCCTCGACGGTCACGTCCTGCCCCACGCGCACATGGCCGAGGTACCGGAAGCCCGGGTGGGTGGCGATGCGATCGAAGATGCGCGTGACCGACTTGATCTTCGGATGATCGGGGGCCACGCCGCCGCGCACGAGCCCGAAGGGCGTGGGGAGACGATCGATCAGATCGATGCTGATCCCCGGGGCGGCCTTCTGCAGCGCCTCGGCGGCATAAAACCCGGCCGGGCCCGACCCAACGATCGCGACCCGCAACGATGACGGAGGAATGGACATGATACCCAACATAATGACTCGGGGTTGGCGTTTGCTCCCTAACGCCTCCCGCCACTCGGGCGTATTCTCACTGAGTACGCCCCCATCCAGCCGCTCCGGCGGCCGTGCCACCAGCGGAGCCCCACCATGATGCCCCGTCGTTCAGTCGTCGCCCTTTCGGTCATGTCCCTGCTGCTCGCCGCGCCGTCGGCCGCACGCGCGCAGCATGGCGATCACAGCATGCACCACATGGGGCCGGAGATCGTGATCCCCAAGGGGGCCCGCTATACCAAGGCCGACGTGGAGTTCATGCAGGGGATGATCGCGCACCACGCGCAGGCCATCGTGATGTCGCGCATGGCGGAGACCAACAGCACCAATCCGCAGCTGCTCAAGCTCTCCCGCAAGATCGACCAGTCGCAGGTGCCCGAGATCCTCATCATGCAGGACTGGCTGCGCCGCCACGAGCAGTTCGCGCCGGACACCTCGTCGTGGCACGGCATGCGGATGGACGGCATGCTGAACGACGACGAACTCGCCGCCATGAGCAAGGCGCGTGGCGCCGCCTTCGATCGCCTCTTCCTCGACGGCATGATCAAGCACCACGCCGGCGCCCTCAAGATGGTCGACGATCTCTTCGCCTCCGCCGGCTCCGGCCAGGAAGTCGATGTGAACGTTTTCGCCAACGACGTGGTCGTGGCGCAGACCGCCGAGATCGGCATCATGAACCGCCTGCTGGCGCAGCTGCCCGCGCCGAACACGGGCAAGGCCGCACCGAAGGCCGCCGCGAAGCGGCCGGCGAAGCCGCCCGTCAAGAAGTAACCCGCCGTTTCCCTTCCCTCCCACCACTGGAGCACCACCATGCAGTTGATGCGTGGCCTGATGCTGTGTGCCGCGACGATGCTCGCGCCTGCACTGCTGTCGGCGCAGACCTATCCGTCCAATAAGGACCCGCGTGCCACCCTCAAGTCGGGTCGGTACGACGCCGGCGAAGCCGCCCTGAACATGCGACTCGTGTCGACGGTGCCGAAGCCGGCGCAGTTCGACACCGCACGCGGTCTCACGTTCATCAACTCCGATCTGGCGTTCCGCGGCAACTACGTCTATCAGGCCAACTTCGCCGGCTTCACCATCTGGGACATCAGCAACCCCGCCAAGCCGGTGATGACGGCGGCCGTCCGCTGCATCACGTCGCAGGGTGACCCCACGATCTACGGCACGCTGCTCTTCCTCTCGGCCGAAGGGCCTGGCAACCGCAACGACTGCGGCGATGGCGGCGTGAAGGATCCCAAGGATCACATGGCCGGCGTGCGCATCTTCGACGTGAGCGACCCGAAGGCGCCGAAGCTCGTGAAGAACGTGCAGACGTGCAAAGGCTCGCACACGCACACGCTGGTGCCGAGCCCCACGAACAAGCGCATCATCTACCTGTACGTGTCGGGGCAGCAGGCGGCGCGTCCGGAGACGGAGCTCGCCGGGTGCAAGAATGGCACGAACCCCGACGATCCCGCCAACTCGCTCTACCAGCTCGACATCATCAAGGTGGACCTCGATCATCCCGAGAAGGCCGAGGTGATTCCGGGGGCACGCATCTTCTCGGGGCTCGACGGTGCGTCCGAGTGCCGGCGGTACTGCGTGCCGGTCGATCCGCGTCGTCAGGCGGCCCGCGGCGCCCGCGCGGCGGCAGCGCCCGAAGGTGAGGCCATGTCGGATGGCCCGCGCAACTGCCACGACGTGACCGCGTATCCCGAGATGGGGCTGCTGGCCGCGTCGTGCTCCACGCACTCGATCCTCGTCGACATCAAGAACCCCGAGAAGCCGTTCCGCATCGATGCGCTCGCGGACACGAACAACTACCAGGGGCGGCACACGGCGGCGTTCAGCAACGACGGCAAGAAGCTCATCCAGACCGATGAGTGGGGCGGCGGCACGGGCCCCATGTGCCAGGCGTCGAGCATGATCGAGCTGGGTGGCAACACCGTCATCACGCTCGACGGTCGCAAGAAGCAGACGCAGCGCGCCTACTTCAAGCTGCCGTCGGCGCAGGCGGCCGAAGAGAATTGCGTGTCGCACAACGGTGGCATCATCCCGGTGCCGGGGCGTGACCTGTACGTGCAGGGGTGGTATCAGGGCGGCGTGAGCATCATGGACTTCACTGAGGCCGACAAGGCGTTCGAAGTGGGCTACTTCGACCGTGGCTCCATCGATCCGCCGGGCCCGGTGGACGTGCCCAAGGCCGCAGCCGCGGCCATGACGAACCAGCGTGGTGGTGGCCGCACCATCGGCGGCTCGTGGGGCGCGTACTACTGGAACGGCCTCGTGTTCTCGTCGGAGCTCGATCGCGGCATGGACATCCTCGAGCTCACCCCCAGCGATCAGCTGTCGGCCAACGAGATCGCGGCGGCCAAGCTGGTGCGCTTCGAGGAGTACAACCCGCAGAGCCAGCCCAAGATGACGTGGCCGGCCGCCTTCGTGGTGGTGCGCTCGTACCTCGACCAGCTGGTGCGTGGGCAGGGGCTGCCGGCGGCCCGTACGACGGCGATCGATGCGGCGCTCACCGCGGCCGAAGCGAAGACCGGGGCGGCCCGTGCGGCGGCGCTCAATGCGCTGACCGTGCAGGTGGGCAAGGACGTCACCGGCGCCAAGGACCCGGCGCGCGTGCGCGCGATGGCCGGTGAAATCCGCCGCCTCGCGGCCGTGTCCAAGTAACGACCGACTGACCGCGTGTGGTGAAGGGCGCTCCTCTCACGAGGGGCGCCCTTTTGTCTGCCAACGCTTGTCTGCGAGCTCGCGGATCGGTAGCGTCTCGCATGACCCAGCCTCGTCGTGACTTCGTCAAGCAGGCCACTGTGAGTGCGACCGCCATCGGGGCGGCCGCCGTGGGCCTCGGCACCCCGCTCTTGGCGGCCTCGTCGCCCGCCGCCACGGCACCGCCCGCACTCCCCGCCCCCCTCGCCGGTCCGCTCGCGCAGGTGGCGCAGGACGAGGCCTACTGGACCACGGTGGCCGCCCAGTACCCCGTGACCGATGCGGTGATCAATCTCGAGGCGGGCTACTTCGGCATCATGGCGGCGCCGGTGCTGGCGGCGTATCACCGCCACGTGGACCGGGTGAACCGCGAGAGCTCGTACTTTGCGCGGCGCGCCTACACGCCCATCCTCATGCAAGCGCGTGACGCCGTGGCGCAGTTCGTGGGCGCCATGCCCACTGAGATCGTGCTCTCACGCGGCGCCACCGAGACGTTGCAGGCGCTCATCACGCAGTATCGCGGGGTGCAGGCGGGCGACACGGTGATGTACGCCGATCTCGATTACAACGCGATGCAGTGGGCCATGAACGCGCTGGCCGCGTCGCGCGGCGCGCAGGTCGCCAGGCTGGCCATTCCCGAGCCGGCCACGCGCGAGAACATCCTCGCGGCGTATGCCAAGGCACTCGACGCGCACCCGCGGACAAAGCTGCTGTTGCTGACCCACTGCAACAACAAAACGGGGCTCATCATCCCCGTGAAGGAGATCGCCGCCCTGGCGAAGGCGCGCGGCGCCGACGTGGTGGTGGACGCCGCGCACTCCTTCGGGCAGGTGCCACTCAGCATGGACGCCCTCGGCGCCGACTTCGTGGGGCTCAACCTCCACAAGTGGATTGGCGCACCGGTGGGCGCGGGGGCCATGTACATCCGCGAGGGTCGCCTCGATGCGATCGATCGCATGCACGCCGATGAGGCAGCCCCCCTCACGCGTATCGAGAGCCGCCTGCACACCGGCACCACCAACTTCGCGACCGTGATGGCGATCCCCGATGCGATCGCGTTTCAGCAGTCCATCGGCATGCCGCAAAAGGCCGCGCGCCTGCGGTATCTGCGCGACCGCTGGGTACACGCGGTACGCGACGTCCCGGGGGTGCAGATCCTCACCCCCGAAGATCCTGCGCTGGTGGGCGCCATCACCAGCTTCCGGTTGCACGGGCGTGGGACCCGGGCGGCCAACGACGCTGCGGCGAAAACGCTGCTCGATGAATTCGGCATCTTCACCTTCCAGCGCACCGGTCTTGCCAACGGCGACTGCGTGCGTGTGACGCCGACGCTGTTCAATACCCCGGCGCAGCTCGACAAGCTGGCCGCGGCGTTGCGCACGATGGCGGCGCGGGGGTAAGGCGTGGTGACTGTCGGCAGGCAGCGCTGGAGCGACCTGCTCTTCCTGCACTGGACCGTCGAACCACACGTCGTACAGGCCACGCTCCCGCCGGGGCTCGAGGTCGATACGCACGCGGGAAACGCGTACGTGGGCATCATTCCCTTCGCGATGTCGCGCGTGCGCCCCGCCTTCCTGCCGCCGGTGCCGTGGCTCTCCTGGTTCCTCGAGCTCAACGTGCGCACCTATGTGCGCGACGCGCATGGCACGCCGGGCGTGTGGTTCTACTCGCTCGACTGTGATCAGCCTGTGGCGGTGGAGATCGCGCGCCGTTGCTTTCATCTGCCGTACATGCATGCGCGCATGCAGGCGCACCGGCGCGGCGGCGAGGTGGACTACCACTGTGTGCGTCGCGGCATCGCGACGCCACCGTGGCACTTCGGCTGGAGCACCGCGGGTGTCGGTGCCCCGGCAGCGCCGGCGTCGCTCGAGCATTTCCTCGTCGAGCGGTACGTGCTGTACAGCGCCGACCGGCGCGGACGGCTGTACCAGGGGCGGGTGTCACACCCGCCGTACCGGATCGTCGCCCCGCAGCTGCGCGACTACACCACCGGCCCCGCCCACGCGGCGGGGTTTGCACTGACCGGTGCGCCGGTGTCCGTGCTGGCGGCGGAGCCGGTGGATGTGTCCATACATCCGCTGCGACGGCATTAATAAAGACCGGCGCCGCTCATCATGAGCGGCGCCGGTTTGTGGTTCACTCGAACCCAACGAACGTCAGCGTCACCTGACCAACTTCTTGTACTTGATCCGATGCGGCTGGTCCGCATCCGGGCCCTTCCGACGCTTCAAGTCCTCGATGTACGCGCCGTAGTTGCCCTCGAACCACACCACCTCCGAGTCACCCTCGAAGGCCAGAATGTGCGTCGCCACACGGTCCAGGAACCAGCGATCGTGGGAGATGATCACCGCGCAGCCGGAGAAATCCAGCACCGCGTCTTCGAGCGCCCGCAGCGTGTCGACGTCGAGATCGTTCGTGGGTTCGTCGAGCAGCAGCAGGTTGCCACCCTGCATCACCGTCTTCGCCAGGTGCAACCGGTTGCGCTCACCACCACTCAGATTCGCCACCAGCTTCTGCTGGTCAGCGCCCTTGAAGTTGAAGCTCGCGGCATAGGCGCGTGAGTTGAGCTCGCGCTTGCCCACGGGAATCGTCTCACGCCCACCCGAGATCTCCTCCCACAGCGTGCGCTTCCCTTCGAGCGTGCGGTGCTGGTCCTGATACGAGATCTGCACCGTCTCGCCGATCGTGAGCTCGCCCGCATCGGGCTGCTCGAGGACGTTGATCATGCGGAACAGCGTGGTCTTGCCGGCACCGTTGGGGCCGATGATGCCCACGATCCCGGCGCGCGGCAGATCGAAGTTGAGATCGTCGAACAGCAGCTTGTCGCCGAACGCCTTGCGCAGCCCCTTCGCGCGCACCACGTCGTTGCCGAGACGCGGCGCCGGCGGGATGACGATTTCGTTGCTCATCACCCGATCGTTCTGCGCTTCGCTGGCTAGATCCTCGTACGCCTGCAGACGCGCCTTGTTCTTGGCCTGACGCGCGCGCGGCGACATGCGCACCCACTCGAGCTCCTTCTGCAGCGTCTTCTGACGCGCACTCGCCTGCTTCTCTTCGAGGGCGAGGCGCTGCTGCTTCTGCTCCAGCCAGCCGCTGTAGTTCCCCTCGTACGGCACGCCCTTGCCGCGATCGAGCTCGAGAATCCACTTGGCCACGTTATCGAGGAAGTAGCGGTCGTGCGTGATGGCCACCACGGTGCCCGCAAACTTCTCGAGGTAGTGCTCCAGCCACGCCACGCTTTCCGCATCGAGGTGGTTGGTGGGCTCGTCGAGCAGCAGCATGTCCGGCTCTTCCAGCAGGATCTTGCACAGCGCTACGCGACGCTTCTCACCACCCGACAGGTTCGTCACCGACCAGTCGCCCGGCGGCAACCGCAGCGCATCCATCGCCACGTCGATCTTGTTGTCCAGATTCCAGAGGTCGTGCTGATCGATGTACTCCTGCAGCTTCCCCTGGCGGGCCATCAGCGCGTCGAAGTCCGCATCGGGCTCGGCGAACTTGAGCGAGATCTCGTTGAACTCGTTCAACGCATCCCGCTGCGCCTTCACCGCCAGCTCCACGTTGCCACGCACGTCGAGCGAGGCGTCGAGCTCCGGCTCCTGTGGCAGGTAGCCGATGCGCGTGCCCTTGTGCGCCCAGGCCTCACCCTGAAACTCGGTGTCCACACCCGCCATGATGCGCAGCAGCGACGACTTACCCGCGCCGTTGGGACCAAGCACGCCGATCTTCGCGCCGGGATAGAAGGACAGCCAGATATCGTCGAGGATGATACGCGAAGGTGGAACCACCTTGCGCAGCGCCTTCATGACGTAGATGAATTGCGGAGCCATACCGGGAGGCTTGAGGAAATGACGCAGGCGCGCCAGCACTCGGCGCACGACCGCGGGTAATCTAGGGACGGCGGGAAGCCACGAGCGGCCCTCCGAGGGCCGACTTCCTGATTCGGGAACGGTCGAGCGGCGGCGTCGGTGCGCGCCCGCCGGTGTGGTTCGTCCGAGGAGCGGCCGATACATGAAAGCAGCGCCATGTCGTCACTCTCGCCTGCCGGTCCTCCGGACGCGTCGCGCCCGCCCCTCCCCGGGCAGGGCGTCCCGCTCCTGCTCACACGCTTGTCGCTCGCCATTGCACGGCGCCGGGCGTACGCCAGCGCGCATCCCATGGTGGCCGCGGCCGATCACGCCCTCACGAGCGCGCTGCAGGAGCGGCTCGCGGGAGACCCCACCCTCTCGCTGGCCGTGGCCAAGCGCGACTTGCTGGTGAATGGCGAGCGCGTGGCCCCACCGAACGCGGTGGCAGAGCAAATCGCCAACCGATTGCACCGCGCAGGCATCGGCGCCGTACGCTTCCATCACGGGGTCACGCGCGAGGCCGTCACCGAATTCCTCCGCCTGCTCGCCCGGCGCCCCGCCGATCCAACCATCGACCAGCCGCTCCCCGAGCTGACGGGGATCGCCATGGGGCGCCTGACGTACGCGGAACTGGGGCTCGCCGACGAGCGGTCGCTGCGGACCGAGACGGCGCAGCTGTGGCAGACGCTCGCGCAGCGCCTGCTCGCGGCCGTCAGCCCCGACGGCGGGGCCGACGGCGGGGCCGACGGCGACGACGACAGTGCGCCCACGCGACTTGGAGCCGCCCTCTCACACGCCACCCGCAGCGAGGCAGCGGCTCGGCAGGCGTTCGACGCCCTCGACGGCCTTGCGGACCGCGTGACGCTCGCGCCGCACCCGGTGCGCGAGACGATCGGCGAGCGACTGCAGGCGCTGCTCTCCGCCACCGACCAGGGCGCGATCGTGGCCACGCTCCGCTCCGCGTCGCGCGGGGCGCGCGCGCGACTGGTGAGCAACGTGGTGGAGGTGCTGCCGGCAGCGGCGGTGGTGCGCTGGCTCCACGCCGCCTCGCAGGCCTCGGGGCACGACCTGTCGCCGCACCTGCTGCGGGTCCTCAGCAAGATGTCCGTGCACTTCCGCGGCCGACGCCCCGACACCGAGGTGGACGCGCTGCGCGAGACGGCGAAGGCGCTGGTGAACGGATGGGAGCTCTCCGAGCCCAACCCCGAGGAGCACGCCACGCTGCTCGACACCCTCGCCGCGTGGACGGCACGTGACGGCGCGGGGAGTGCCCCCGCCGGCGGGCAGCTGTTCGATGCCGCCTCGCAGGAGGCGGTGCGCCTGCTGCACATGGCGGTCGAACTCGATACGGTCTCGGTCGACGCCGCCCACGCCGTTCGCCGCCTCGCCGATCTCGGTCACACGTCGGTCGTGCTGTCGTGGATCGCGCGCGCACCCAGCGAGCGCACGAGGACCGCGCTGCGCGACCTCACGCTCACGCCGGCCGCTCTGCTTCGCGTGCTGCTCGCCGAGCCCCTCGATGCCGCCGAGGCCAGGCACCTGCTCGACAACACCTCGACGGAGTCGGCCGGTGTGTTGATCGACGCGCTCGAGCAGTGCGAGTCGCGCGCCGGCCGCCGCCTGATCTTCGATCGGCTCCGCGCCATGCCCTCCGCGATCGCAGGCACCGTACGCGAACGGCTCACGCACGCCATGCCCTGGTACCTTGCCCGCAACCTGCTCGCGTTGCTGCGCGAACTGATCGTGGCCGATCCGTCCCTCGCCACCACGCTTGTACCGGGCACGCTGCTGCTCTTTCAGAAGCACGAACACGTGGCCGTGCGCCGCGAGGCGATCCGTCTCCTCGCCCAGTTCCCGACCATGCGCATCCCTGCGCTGCGTCGCGCACTCCATGACGCGGCGAACGACGTGCGCCAGGCGGCCATCGACGTGGCCTATGCAGCACGACAGCAGGAACACCCCGTGGATCTGGCCCTGCGACTGCTGGCGCTCGCCGACGACGACTCACTCGACACGGGCAGCCGAGACAAGGCGGTGCGCGCGGTGGGCCACTCCCTGTACCCCGAGGTGCGCGCGTGGCTCACGGACCATGCCTCCCGCAAAACACGTCTCCTGGGCAGTGTGAAGCTCGCGCCGCTCACCGACACCGTCCGTGCCGCCGTGCAGGTCCTCGCGGCGCGCGCCGGCGACGATCCGGGCGTGCAGCCGCTGGTCGCGCTGGGGCGGAAAGCCGGCATCGTGGACGGGGCAGCATGAGCAGCGCGAGCCGCCCCCCGGGGCCGGCCGCGATGCCGTCGGCGATGCATCATGCCGTGCATCGGCTGGTGGCGGATTGGCTCCTGAGCCTCAGCCAGGCGCTGTCGGCGATGACGCTCTACGGCGCCACGCATCCGTCGTGCATGGCGAGCCGCGCGCGATCGTACGACAAGCTGAACGCCCTGCTCGGTGCCATCCCGCATGCCATGCAGCCGCTGCGCCTCACTCTCCTCGACGACGAGCTCGTGGTAGGCACCCACCTGCTACACGACCTGCGTGGCTGGGAGCTCGGCGGTCGCCTGTCGAGGCAAGGGATGCAACGCCTCGAGTTCACCGCCCCCTCCATGCGCCCCGATGCCTACGGCGCGTTGCTCGAACTCCTGCACCGGGCGCTCGTGCCAGGCGCCGATGCGGTGGAGCAGGCCGTGGTGCTGCCCGGCGTGCGGGTGGGCCCGGCGGTGCTTGTCGAGGCCACCGCCGATCACGTTCATCAGGCGCCCCACGGCGTCGATCGCGCCCCCACGCCGCTGCTCGATGCGCTGCTCGCCGACGGGCTGTCGGAGGAGCTCGACACCCTCACCTGGATCACCGCGGAAACGGCGGCGACCCATCGGGTGCCGCTGGCCGAGGTCGAGGCGGTCATCCGCGGCCTCGCGCTCGCGATGCAGGCGGAACAGGGCACGCTGCTGCCGCTCGTGTCGCTCAAGGCGGTCGACCAGTACACCACGGTGCACGCCTGCAATGTGGCGATGCTGTCGATGGGGCTGGCCGAGCAGCTGGGATTCGGCTCGCGTGACGTACGCGCGGTGGGCACGGCGGCGCTGTTGCACGACATCGGGAAGGTATGCCTGCCGCAGGCGCTGCTCACCAAGGCGGGTGTACTGAGCGATGCAGAGCGAGACGTGATGCGCACCCATACGACCGAGGGTGCCAGACTGCTCGGCGAACGCGGGGAGGGGAACGCGCTGGCGGCGATCGTGGCCTATGAGCACCATGTGTGGGCCGACGGGACCGGTGGCTATCCCGCCTTGGCTTTCCCGCGCCGGCCGCACTACGTGAGTCGGCTGGTGCAGGTGTGCGACGTGTACGACGCGCTCAGCACCCTCCGCCCCTACCGTGACCCCTGGCCGCGCGCGCGCACCCTGCATCACATGCGGCTGCAAGCCGGGCGTGAACTGGACGACGACCTGCTGCTGGCCTTCTTCGACCTGCTGGACCGCGCCGAACAGCGGCACGCCATGCCGCTTCGGTGAGAACGTGTCGGGGCGCAGGGAACGGTCACCGCCCCATGACCGTATCTTGAGCGATGCTCGCACTTCTTCAGATCGCCGACGTGTCGGCTCAGCTATCGGCCAATCCGGCTGCGGCGCTCCCCGTGCTCTTCGGGGCCGGCGTGCTCACGAGTCTCACGCCCTGCGTGTACCCGATGATCCCCATTACCGCGGCGATCGTCGGCGGTCAGTCTTCATCAGAACAGTTAGGCGCCACTACCGCGTCACGATGGCGCCCTCTAGGCCTTTCTCTCACCTATGTGGTGGGGTTGGCCACCGTCTATGCCGGGCTGGGGCTGCTGGCGGGCCTGACCGGCACGATGTTCGGCACGGTGTCGGCCAATCCGTGGGCCTACTTCACGATGGCGAACCTGCTGCTCATCGCGGCCCTGTCCATGCTCGACGTGCTCCCGGTGCGCGTGCCGGCCGCCCTCATGCAACGGGCCGCCAACGCCGGGACCGGCGGGCGCGTGGCCGGCGCCTTCATCATGGGCGCCGCCTCGGGGCTCGTGGCCGCCCCCTGCTCCGCCCCGGTCATGGCCGCCGTCCTCACGTGGGTGTCCACCACCGGCTCGGCTCTCCTCGGCTTCGCCTACCTCTTCACCTTCTCCCTCGGCATGTGCACGTTGCTCGTGCTGGTGGGGCTGTCTGCCGGCACCCTGTCGCGCTTGCCGCGCGCCGGCGCCTGGATGCTGACGGTGAAGAAGGGGTTCGCCTTCATCATGCTGGGTATGGCGGAGTACTATCTGGTGAAGATGGGCCAGGTGTACTTCTAACCCGACCTCACGACCCATGACTGCATTGTTCTCGTCGTTCCGCCGCGCCGCGGCCATCGTGGCCCTCGCGGCCGCCCCCGCGGCCGCCCCCGCGGCCGCCCCCGCGGCCGCCCAGGATCTCGGCATTGCCGTCGGCGAGAAAGCGCCGGGTGGCCCGCTCGAAACGCTGACCGGCCAGACCGTCGACCTCGCCAGCTACCTCGGCAAACAGCCCACCGTGATCGAGTTCTGGGCCACCTGGTGCGGTAACTGCAAGCAACTCGAGCCAGCCCTGCGTGCCGCCCACGCCAAGTACGGCACGACCGTCCGCTTCGTCACGGTCGCGGTGTCGGTCAACCAGTCCATCCAGCGCGTGAAGGCGTGGCAGCGCGCCAACACGATGCCCGGCGACATGCTCTACGACCGCAAGGGCACCGTGAGCGGCGCCTACGACGTCCCCGCCACCAGCTACGTGGTCGTCGCCGACAAGACCGGCAAGATCGTCTACACCGGCGTGGGCGGCACCCAGAACATCGACGCCGCGATCGCGAAGGCAAAGTGAGCCCTCGGGCGATGTAACGCGCGGGGAACAGCGCAGCCCGTCGCTGAAACGCGTTACATTCCTCCGATACTGGAAAGCCAGTCCGAGCCGAGCTGGACCGGGACATCACCCCGCCTTCTTGCCGCTTCTTCCGTTCGAGACCCGCGTGACTGCTCGCCCCACTCCCACCATCCGCGACGTCGCCAAGGCGGCTGGCGTGTCCATCGCCACCGTGTCGCGTGTCCTCAATGACGCCGCGCGCGTCACCGATGACACGCGCGATCGGGTGCGGGCCGTGGTCGACAAGATGGGCTACGCCCCGCACGGCGGGACCCGCAGCGTGGTCGTGCGTCGCACGCGCACCCTCGGCGTGCTGCTCCCGGAGCTCTATGGCGAGTTCTTTTCCGAGTTCATCCGCGGCATCGACGAAACCGCCAAGAAGCACGGGTTCCTCACCCTCGTGACCAGCGCGCGGCGCGAGGCCCACGAGATTGCCGGGGCGGTGAGCACGATGCGCGGCCGCGTGGACGGCTTCCTCGCGGTGTCGCCCTCGGTCGCGGCACGGGCCACGCTGGCCGAAGTGGCGGAGCGTTATCCGACCGTCCTCGTGGGCGCCGGCAGCGACGTGGGGGCGTTCGCCGCGCTGTCGGTGAACAACTTCCAGGGCGCCGCGGCGATGATGAAGCACCTGCTCTCGCTCGGGCACCGCCGCATCCTGTTCGTGCGCGGCCCGGCCGGTCAGGTGGATGCCGGCGAACGGCTGCACGCCGTCCGCGAAGTGGCCAACTGGTACGACGACTGCGAACTCACCGAAGTGGCGGGCGAGTTCCGCATGGACACCGCCTACGAGGCGGTGTCGCAGGTGCTGCAAAGCGGTCTGCGCCCCGACGCGATCTTCGCCGCCAACGACACCATGGCGACCGGCGCGATCGCTGCCGTGCGTGACGCGGACCTCCGGGTGCCCGACGACGTCGCCGTGACCGGCTTCGACGACACGCCGATGACGCGGTTCCTCTCGCCGCCACTCACCACCGTGCGCATGCCGATCTTCGCCCTCGGCGAACGGGCGGCGCTCCGCTTGATCGAAACGTTACGCGCCGGTGGCACCGCCGTGCCGGCCACCCACGAGATTCTTCCCGCCCAACTGATCATCCGCAGCAGCTGCGGGTCCGCCCACAAGATGATGAAAGCGGCCGGCAGCTGACGGCGCGTCCGTCTGCTGCCGCAGCACCTCGTACACGCCGAGCGCCACGCTGGTGGAGAGATTGAGGGAGCGGATCAGCGGCGAGTGCATGGGCAGGTGCACGAAGCGGTCGGGGTAGCGTTCGTGCAGGAACTCCGGGAGACCACCGGTCTCGCATCCGAACACGAGCACCGTACCCTGCTCGGATGCCAACGGGGCGTCCCAGTAGCGTCGCGTACCCTTCGTGGAGAAGAACCACGGCTCACCCAGCGTGGGAAGGACACGCTCGAAGTGGTCCCAGTCCGGCCACACGCGCAGGGCCACGTGCTCCCAGTAATCGAGGCCGGCGCGCTTCACTTCGCGCTCGCCCAGCGAAAAGCCAAGGGGCTCGATGAGATGCAGGGTGGCACCGGTGGCGAGGCAGGTGCGCCCCGCATTGCCGGTGTTCCAGTGTATTTCGGGGTGGACCAGCACCACGTGGATCGACATGCCGCAACTTGAGTGCGGCCTCCCTCGCGGGCAACTTGCAGCGTCGCTTCACCCACACGCCGAGGCCCCGTGTCCACATCGCAGTCCGCATCCGGTTCCGGCGCGCCACACACCCTGGTGCTGTTCGATGGGGAATGCAGCCTGTGCAACGGGTTCGTGGATTTCCTGCTCTCCCACGACCGGGCACGCCGGCTGCGCTTCGGCGCACTGCAGGGCGCAACGGGATCGCAGTGGGCCGCGGCGGTGCAAGGTGTCGACTCGGTCATCGTGGTGGACGGGGGGCGGGTCTATCTCCGTTCCACCGCTGCCCTCGTGGCGCTCACGTGCCTCGGCGGTGCCTGGCGGGCCGCCGCGATCCTCCGTCTCGTGCCGCCGTTCCTGCGTGACGCGGTGTACACCATCGTGGCGCGGAACCGGTACCGCTGGTTCGGCACACGGGCGTCGTGCCGGATGCCGACGCCTGCGGAACGGGCGTGGTTCGTGCCGTAGCGCGCACCGCCCGAACCCGTGCCATGCCGTATGGTCAGCGGTGGTGCTGCACCACGTACGCCGCTTCGGCGTCGAGTCCCCGGACCAGCGCCTCGATGTGCGCCACATCGGTCCGCGCGTTCATCACGGTGATGCGCAGCACGCGACGACCGTCGAGTGTGGTGGCGGTGATCCAGCCCCTCCCACTGCGGTTGTAGCGCGCGCGCAGCGCATCGGTGAGGGCATCACGGTCGCGCGGGTCCACAGCCGGCGGGTTCCACGCGAAGCAGAGGATGTTGCTCTCTGGTGCATGCAGCGGCGCGAACTGCGCATGCCCCTGCAGCAGCCCGTGGAGCGTCTGCGCCATCTGGCAGAGCCGCTCGTACAACGCCGCCAGCGCCTCGGCGCCGTAGCGCTGGAAGGCCACCCACAACTTCAGCACGTCGGCGCGGCGTGAGCACTGGAACGAGCGCGGCCCCATGTCCCACGCGCGTGCCTCGTTGCTGGGCGTAAAGAGGTAGGGTGCCTTCTGCGAGAAGGCGCGCTCGAGGTCGTCCTCCTCGCGCATGAGCAGCAGGCCGGCGGCCAGCGGCAACAGCAGCGTCTTGTGCGGGTCCCACGCCACGCTGCGGGCGCGCGCGAGCCCCGTCACGCGATGCCGATGGAACGCGCTCAGCATCGCCGCGCCGCCGTGTGCGGCATCCACGTGCAGCCAGAGCGGCCCGCGCTCGTCGGCAAACTCGTCGCAGAGATCGGCAATCGCGGGAAGATCGTCGAAGGTGCCCGTGGCGGTGCAGCCGGCCGTCGCCACGACCGCCATGACGCGTGTGCCTGCGGCACGCAGCCGCTCGAGCTGCACCCGCAACGCCGTCACACTCAGGCGATGGTCGTCTGCCGGGATCACCACCACACGGGACAGGCCGAGCCCCATGGCACCGGCCGCGCGCGCCACCGCGTAGTGCGCATGTTCACCGCAGAGGAGCACCGGCGGGTTCGGCCCGAGGCCGTTGGCCCACACATCGGGGATCGCGCGACTGCGCGCCGCGAGCAGCGCGGTGAACGTGGCCTCGGTCCCACCGCTGGTCATCGTACCGCCGGCGCGGGTATCCCACCCCACCAGATCGGTCATCCACCTCACCACTTGATGCTCGAGCGGCGTGAACGACGGCGACATCTCCCGCACCGCCATGCTCTGGTTGAGCGCACTTACCAGAGCATCGGTCCACACCGCCGCCGGGAGCGGGGCCGAGACCTGATGGCCGATGTACATGGGGTGCGCCAGCCGGTTCACGTCGTCGAGCAGGAGCGACGAGAGCCGGCGGGCCACGTCGGCAAGCGGGCGCGAACGCCGCGGCAGCGGCTCCGCCAGCCGGTCGGCGATGACCTCGGCGCTGTGCCACGTGGAGACCGGCCCCTCACCCGCTCGGGTGTCGGCTAGGTATTGCGCGGCCAACGCCAGAATCGGCTGCGCCGCCTCGAGCGTGGTGTCCGCCTCGAGCAGCGCCAGCGGATCCGTGGGGCGGTCGTTCATGGAACGGCTCCGGCCAACGTCACGAGTCACCCCCGCTGCAGGTTGGGATCAGTGCCCGCGCGGCAGCAGCTCGCAGGTATTCGGATTCCAGCGCCAGTGCCGCGACCCGCTGTTGTACACCCCACCGATCCACCGGTCGATGCCGTTCAGCGTCACGAGGTCGGCCCGGTCGCACACCACATCCTGACCGAGGGGGGTAAGCTGCACCTGGCGCTCCCAAAACGCCTTCCCGTCGGAATCCCGCAGCGGCGCGATCACGCGCGAGCCATTCACATGCACCACCAGCGGATGCGGGCAGTCGCTGAGTCGCTGCACGTACCAGGCGAAGCTCCAGTCGCCAAGCCACACCCACGACTCCGCGCTCTGGTGCGCGGCAAACAGCTTGGACAGCGTCATGGCGCCGGGGGAGAGCGCCTCGCAGATCTGCCGCTCGCTGCGCGACATGCCGGCCTGCGTGTCGGGGTACTCTTCCAGCTGGCGGCGCAGGGCGGCGGCGAGATGCGGCAGACGCACGCCGTCATCGTAGGCGTAGGCCCGCGCCTTGACGTCGCGGTCGATCCGATCGGTCACGGCCAGCAGCGCGTCGGGCGATTCGGCCGTGAACGCCTCCCATGCGGCTCGGGCGTTGCCGTAATCCATGGGGGTGACCGGGCGACGCGCGTCGAAGAGCGGCCCGAACTTCTCGGGCTTGAGCTCGCCAAGGTAGCAGTCAGCCGGTACGATGGTCACCGTCGGCCGCGCCTCCGGGGCCCGCTCGGAGAGGCGCGACAGCACCTGAAGGAGCTGCAGCTGGTCGTAGAGATCGGGTTCGAACCAGAGCACGACCTCGTCGCCGGTCCCGACTCCATCGAGCCGGGCATCGCGGTCGGTGAAGTCGGCGATGGCCGCGCTCTGACTCTGCCAGCCGCGACTGGCGAGAAACTCCCCACGCGCGCGACGGAAGGCCTGGGGATCCCGGTCGGACGGGACCGGCCCGTCGTGCAGCAGATCCCGCCAGGACAGGATGTCGCCAGGAAGCCCTGAACGGGCGAGTGCCGTCGCGGCGTGATCGCCGTTAGTGAGGTGCAGTGTAAGCATAGGTTGACGTATGTTGGGACATATGTTGTCCGAACCCGGCCCGTTCCGCTAGGGCGGAGCAGGCGAGTCCAACCCGGCGGATAGCGCTCCGGGGCTGGTTTTTCCACGAGATAATCGCTGACCGATGTCCGAGACCCGTGTCGTCAGTCCGAACGCCCCGACCTCCGTCACGGCCGATCTGGCCATTTCGGCAGGCACGCTCGAGGAGGTTGAGCTGGAGGCGCTGCTGGAGACCGGCACCGCCATGTGGGCCGTGGTCTTTGCCGGCGGTATCGGCACGCGCTTCTGGCCGCTCAGCACCCCACGGCGCCCCAAGCAGGTACTGGCGCTGGTGAATGAGCGGCCGCTGATCGCCGACACGGTGGCGCGCCTGTCGCCGCTGGTGCCCCCGGAGCGCGTGCTGGTGGTCACCAGCGCCGACATTGCCGACACGCTGCACGCGGCGATTCCCGAGGTGCCGCAGGCCAACATGCTTGTTGAACCGCGCCCGCTGGGCACCGCCGCCGCACTGGCCTGGGGGGCACAGGAAGTGGCACGCCGCGCCGGCCCCGACACGGTGTTCGTGGCGCTGCACGCCGACCTCGCCGTGGGCTACCCCGACGTGTTGCGCGACTCCCTGCGCCGCGCCGCCGCGATCGCGGCAACCGAGCCGTACCTCGTGGCCCTTGGCGCCCGCCCCACGCGCGCCGAGCGGGGGTTCGGCTATCTGCAGCCGGGCGCACCCCTCAATCCGCTGCAGTCACGCGCCGAGGGTGGCGCCTGCCGCGTGGAGCATTTCGTGGAGAAGCCCGGCACGGCGCTCGCCGACGTGCTGATCGACAAAGGCGCACTCTGGAACACGGGCATCTTCGTGTGGCGCGCGCGCGTGGTGCTCGAGGAACTCGCCACGCACACGCACGAAGTGGCGCACGGGCTGCCCACGCTGGCCGCGGGGGCGATGGACCAGTTCGCGGAGCTGGTGACGAGCGTGTCGATCGACCGCGGCCTGCTGGAGCGTGCGCGGACGGTGGTGGTGCTGCCGGTCGACATGGCGTGGGACGACGTGGGCACGTGGGCCTCGCTGCGCCGCGTGCGCGAACTCGACGACACCGGCAACGGCGTGATGGGCCAGGTGCACTGCGTGGACTGCTCGGGCAATGTCATCCACGCCGATGGCGGCTGCGTGGTCGCCTACGGCATCAGCGGCATGATCGTGGTGAGCATCGACGGCCTCACGTTCGTGACCACACAGGATCGCGCGACCGAACTGGGGCCGCTGCTGAACGCGCTGCCCGGAAGCCTACGCTTCAACCCGGGTCGCCACTGACCGCCGCGCGAGACGTGCGTCGCCCGCCGCCCTACTCGCCGCGAAACACCGGCATCCGTTTTTCGCGAAAGCTGGTCATCGCTTCCCGCACATCCCGACTCGCGAAGCAGGTCTTGATGTGCGTGAGCTCCTCGCGCAACTGCTGGTCGAGCGACGCATCGCTGCTCCCCAGCACGAGGCGCTTGGTGAGCGCATAGGCGATCGGCGGGCCAGACGCCAGCGCGTGCGCGTAATCGGCCACTCGACCGGCGAAGAACTCGGCCGGCCACACCGCGTTCACCAAACCGATGCGCTCCGCTTCCTCAGCATTCACCTCGCGACCGGTGAGCAGGATGTCCATGGCGCGCGCTTGGCCAATCAGGCGTGGCAGCAACCACGTGACGCCGGCGTCGGGTGACAGGCCGCGACGCACGTAGCCCGCCGTGCAGGTGGCCGTGTGCGCCATGACCCGCAGGTCGCAGGCGAGCGCCAGACCGAACCCCGCGCCGGCCGCGGGGCCGTGCATCGCGGCAATCACCGGTTTCTCACACTGCGTGAGCGCATGCACCCAGGCGCCCACCCAGCGATACGGATCGAGCTGCTCGGTGCGCGTCGTCGCCGCCAGCGCCGGCTCGGTGAGGTCGAGCCCCGCGCAGAAGCCGCGGCCCGCGCCCGCAATCACCACCACGCGCACCACATCATCGCGCGCGGCCTCCCGCACCGCATGCGGCAACTCATCGGCGAGCGCGGGATTGACGGCATTGAGGCGATCAGGACGATCGAGCGTGATCGTGCGCACACCGGCGGCGGTCGTCTCGATCAACAAGTGCGAATAGGTGGTCATGCGCGTGCTCCCGGCCCGTATGGCCTGCGTCAAGCGAAGGGCGCCGGTGGTTCGCAATCACGAATTCACCGCGACTCCCTCACGAATCAATCATCTGCCCCCCACTACCACCAGCACGGGTCGGCTCGCTAGATCACGGGAACTCCCTGCACCGTTCGTATCGCCCCGCCCGACCCATCTCCCCCATGGCTGCTTCCCGCTCCACCGCCGCTGCTGCCGCTGCCGACGATTCGTCGGTGGCCGCACTGACGCCACTCGACTGCTGCGATGCCCTCGCGCGCACAGCAGCCGAAACGTGCCGGCAGCATGAGCGTCTCGCGCGCCTGATGGATCTCGGCGTGGCCACCACCGAACTCGGCGCTGCGCATGCCATGGTCGACACGATCGACCTCGCGCTCGCCGAAGTCGTGCGCGACTTCGAGCGGATCTGCGCCACGGCGCAGATCACCGATCAGGCCGACCTGCGCATGGCCGCCAACAGCATGTGGCTCGCCGCCCGCGAATACCTGCGGCGGCACAGCATCGCGGAGCGGGCCTCGCGGCAGATCGCGCAGCGTGATGCCGATACCCTCGGGGATTTGCAGATGGAGTACGAACTCGAGGCCTCGGCGCTGCTCGGCCTCAAGCAGGCGATGGCCGCGTACCAGAAGCTTCGCCCCGAAACGCGCGGTTGATCTCCACCCCCGAACCGAGCTCGAGCGTGAACAGCAACGTGCTCGGTTGCGGATCGCGAGTGAGGTAGACCTGGAGCCGCTCGATCACCGCCGGCGCGGTGACGCGCATGGCGAGCAACTCGCGTTCGGTCTTCGGCGTGAGCGTGGGATAGAAGCTCAGCGTGCAATGCGGCGAGAACAGGAAGCGGGATCGCTTGAAGGGCAGCCCGCTGCGCGCCAACCGTTCGTGGAGCGTGCGCAACGGCCCGTTCGGGTCGAGCGGCAGCGAGATGATCTCGGTCTGCATGAAGCGGTGCGGCGCGAGAAACGGCAGCGACATCGGTTCGGTACTCGCCGCGATCGGGGCGAGTGCCTCGCGGATGCGCTCGAGCGGTGTGTCGGTGGGAATGGCGCCCACCCCTGATGATCCGACCAGCGTCACATGCGGCGGCGTGAGCCGTGCGAGCTTGGGATCGTATTGCTGCTGAATGGTGCGCACGACCGCACCGGCTTCGCCGGGCAACTCAGCGAGCACGAAAATTCCGAACGAAGCAGCCATACCGGCAATCTAGCCACCTCACGAAGCGCGGGGCGAGGTGATACGTTTGCCGTATGGGACAAGCCATGGTCGTCATCCGCGACTACGTGAACGAAATGGAAGCGCTCGTGGCACGAAGCGTGCTCGAGGCCCACGAAATTCCCGCCGTGCTGTTGTTCGATGATGCGGGCGGCATGCTCCCCGCCATGCGCATGCTGTATCCGGTGCGTTTGGCCGTGCGCGAAGCCGATGCCTCGCACGCGATCGGCATCCTCGACGCCCCATTCGAAGGCGACGCATCGGCGATGCTCGATCACCCGTTCGACGACACACTCGACCCCTGAGGCATCACACGCGAGCGCCGGCGCCATTCCGGGCGCCGTCCCGCTAGATTGCGGGATGTCCGTCGTCCCGGTCGATTCCGCACATCCCGATGTCACCATCATCGCGCGCGCGGCCCAACGGCTGCGGGCGGGCGACCTCGTCGCGTTTCCCACGGAAACGGTCTACGGCCTTGGCGCCAATGCGCTCGATGAGGCGGCCGTGCGGAAGATCTACGCGGCCAAGGGACGGCCGGCCTGGAACCCCGTGATCGCCCACGTGCCCGACGTGGATGCCGCGCGGGCGCTCGCGCGGGCGTGGCCCGTCGCCGCGCAATGCCTGGCGGAGCACTTCTGGCCGGGACCGCTCACACTGGTCGTCCCCAAGGCGGCGCACGTACCGGACGTCATCACGGCCGGACTCGACGCCGTGGCGCTGCGCGTGCCGGATCATCCCGTCGCGCTCGCGCTGTTGCGTGCCGCCCAGGTGCCCGTCGCCGCCCCCAGCGCCAACCGCTTTACGCAGGTCAGCCCCACGACGGCGGCGCATGTCGTCCACTCCCTCGGTGATCGCGCCCCCTTCGTGCTCGACGGCGGCCCCTGCGCCGTGGGGATCGAGAGCACCGTGGTGGACTGCACCGGCGCCGAGGTGGTGATCCTGCGCCCGGGGATGTTGGGACGGGCCGCGCTGGAGTCGGCACTCGCGGGCACGGGCGTGGTGGTCACCGACGCACCGCCCCGTGCCGTGGCGCACGACGCCGTCCCCGAGAGCGCCCCCCGCTCGCCGGGTATGACCGATCGCCACTACGCGCCCCGTGGAGACGTGTGGTTGTTCGACGGCGGAGCGCCGCAGGAGCTGCTGGAGGCGCTGGCCACGCGGCAGCGAGCCACCCCCGTGGCGGTGGCAGCCCGGCCGGTACACGCCCTCGTGCGCAGCGGCACCCTGCAGGCCACGTTGGGAGCCCTCGACCTGCCCGGCCTGCACGTCGTCCCCATGCCCGACGACCCGGCGCCCTACGCCCGTGCACTCTATGCGGCGCTGCACGAGGCCGATCGCGCCGACGCCGCCCTGGTGCTGATCGAGGCACCGGCGGCCGACCCGACGTGGGACGGTGTGCGTGATCGGCTCACGCGCGCGGCCCGGTAGGCTATGTTTCGGGCATGCTACCCATCGACCTGACCGGCAAACGCGCCCTCGTGGCGGGTGTCGCCGATGACAACGGCTTTGGCTGGGCCATCGCCAAGGCGTTCGCCGAGGCAGGAGCCAGCGTGTGTGTCGCCACATGGCCGCCGGCGCTCAACATCTTCCTGAACCTGTTTGAGCGCGGGAAGCTCGAGGAGAGCCGTCAGATGCCCGACGGCTCCCAGCTCACCTTCGATCGGATTTATCCGCTCGATGCGATGTTCGACACCTTCGACGATGTTCCGGAAGACGTGCGCGAGAACAAGCGCTACAAGGACCTCGGCGATTACTCGATCAACGGCCTCGCCGAACGGCTCGTCGCCGACTTCGGTGCGCAGCCGGTCGACATCGTCTTCCACTCGCTGGCCAATGGCCCGGAAGTGAAGAAGCCGCTGCTCGAAGTGAGCCGGACTGGCTACCTCGCCGCCTCGAGTGCGAGCGCCTATTCCCTCGTGTCGATGGTGCAGCGCTTCGGCCCGATCATGCGTCCCGGCGGGTCCTTCTGCTCGCTCACGTACATGGCGAGCGAGAAGGCGGTGCCGGGCTACGGTGGCGGGATGTCGTCGGCCAAGGCGCAGCTCGAGAGCGACACGCGTCTGCTGTCATTCGAAGCCGGTCGGAAGTGGGGCCACCGGGTGAACACCATCTCGGCCGGTCCCTACGCCTCGCGTGCCGCGAGCGCCATCGGCATCATCGAGAACATGGTGAAGTACTGCACCGCCAACTCACCGATCGCCGAAGAGCTGTCGGCGCGCGAAGTGGGGACCACGGCGGCGTTCCTCTGCAGCCCGCTGGCCAGCGGCATCACCGGCTCCACGGTGTACGTGGACAAGGGCTACCATGCCATGGGCATGGCCGTCGCGCCGCCGGATGCCGACCGCACCCCGCGGTAACCCTGCCCCATCCGTCGCGGCGCGCTGACCGTGGCGGACACGCCGTCCCCGACCACGCACGTGCACGGCACACCGGTGGCGCCGCGATGATGAACTGGATCCTGCTGGTCATGGCCGGTATCGCCGCCGCCGTCGTGGCGATCGTGGTGGGCGGTCTCGTCACGCCCGCCCGGTTCCGGGTGCACCGCCGCATCGCACTCCGCGCCGCACCGCCGCACGTGCTCCGCGCGCTGCACGAGTCCACGGCGTGGCCCGTGTGGACGGAACGTGCGCTCAACGTCTCGGTGTGCACTGCCCCGCTCGATACGTATCGTCTCGTGATCACCGGCGACGATGGCCAGCCGGTTGGATCCTTCGCGTTTGCGGTGCGAAGCGAGGAGACTGGCACGGTGGTGGACTGCACCGAGGAGGGCGTGATGCGCGACCCGCTGCGACGTTTTCTGCGCACACATGTGATTGGTCTGGGGGGCAACGCGGAAGCGGCGCTGCGCAGCTTGGCCGAACAGCTGGACGAGTTCGACCGGGCGCCCATCGTCACCAGTGTCCCGTAGCATTGACGATGCGACCTTCCGCTAACGGCGTACCGGACGACGAGGCGCCGGATCGCTGGCGCATGCTGCTTCTGGTGGCCTGCGCGGAATTGCTGGGGATGAGCGTGTGGTTCGCGGGAAGCGCGGTGGCCCCCGAGCTGCAACAGCGCTGGTCACTTTCGAGCGCGCAGGTGGGGTGGCTCACCACCGCCGTGCAGCTGGGATTCGTGGGGGGCACGGCGCTGTCGGCGCTGCTCAACCTGGCCGATATCGTGGCCGCGCGGCGACTGTTTGCGGTGTCGGCGCTGCTGGCGGCGGCGATCAATCTGCTGCTGCCGGTGGTGCCGTCGTTTTCGCAGGCGCTGATCACGCGCGCGCTGTGCGGCGCGGCGCTCGCGGGGGTGTACCCGCCGGCGATGAAGATGGCCGCCACCTGGTTCCGCGCGCGGCGCGGCATGGCGGTTGGGGCGGTGGTCGGCGCGTTGACCGTGGGCAAGGCGGGGCCGTATCTCGCCTACGTGGTCCCCGGCGTCACGCTCTCGGGGGTGGTGGCCGTGACGAGCGGCGCCACGGCGCTCGCGGCCGCGCTGGTGTGGCTGGGCTATCGCGACGGCCCGTATGCCTTTCCCTCGCGCCGCTTTTCATGGCAGCTGATCACCACCGTCACGAGGACCCGTCGCTGGCGGCTGGCCATGGGTGGCTACCTCGGACACATGGCGGAGCTGTACTCGTACTGGACGTGGATTCCGGCGTTCCTGCTGGCGAGTGCGGCGGCGCATGGCGACATGGCGCATGGCGACATGGCGCATGGCGACATGGGCCAGCATCCGGAGCGGACAGTAGCAAGGGTGAGTGCGCTGTCGTTCGCGGTGATCGCGGTGGGCGGCGCCGGCTGCCTGTGGGGTGGCGTGGTGGCCGACCGCATCGGGCGCGAACGGCTGGTGGTGATCGCCATGGCCATCAGCGGCGCCTGCGGGGCGCTGATCGGGTTCGCGTTCGGCGGGAGTTGGTGGATCCTCGCGCCCCTCGCGCTGGTGTGGGGCTTCTTCGTGATCGCCGACAGCGCGCAGTTCTCGGTGCTGGTCACCGAGAGCGTGCCGCCCCACGCGGTGGGTACGGCGCTCACGATGCAGACGTCGCTGGGGTTCCTGCTCACCACGATCACCATCCAGCTGGTGCCGTGGATGCAGGCGCGCGCGGGGTGGGCGTGGGCGTTTGCGCTGCTCTCACTGGGGCCGATGGCGGGCATCGTCGCGATCCGGCGGTTGCGGTAACGGCCGCGCAACGGCGTGCCGCCCGATCGCTCCCGGGGACATGACGACGTCCCCGGCCAAGACGGAATGTCTCGACCGGGGACGTGTGCGATCGACCTTCGCGACGATCAGCCGCGCGGCGGCGGGGCGTCGGCGGGCTTCACCTCGAGGGCGGGGTGCCCGTGCTTCTTCAGGATCGCATCGATCGGCGGAATGAGTTCCTTGTACGCCTTGCGCAGTTCCACGAGGTAGCCCTCGAGCTCCTTCGTGAGCGTATCGAACACCACCGCCGACTGCCGCGTGGGACGGGCTTCGGTGCTCCCCACCACGCCGGCGAGCGCCGCGATCTGGTTGTTGACCTTGATCGGGAAGTTGAGCGGGTCCTGCCCCGACTGGTTCTTCACCTGATAGATCTCCGCTTCCATCGCGCTGATCTTGGCGTCGAGCGCCTGCACGAGCTGCGCGTACGTCGCCGAATCGGCGGCCACCTGCGTCATGCGCGCCTTGGCCTGATTGCGCACGTTGCGCACGGTGCGCACCGCGTCGTTGGCGTCGGTGGTGCGGTCGCGGATCTGCATGAGCAGCTTGTACTGCGCCACGAGATCGAGCGGCGTGGCCTCGCTGCGCGGATCCTTCTTCACCAGCAGCTTCGCGTCACCGGCCGGCGCCCCATCCACCAGCAGACGCACCGTGTAGGTGCCCGGCAGCACCAGCGGGCCGGTGGTCACGCCCGCCCACAGGATCATCCCCGGGAAGGTCGTGGCGTCGGCTTCGCGCAGATTCCACGAGAAGGTGTTCATCCCCACGGCGTTGGTGGGGGGACGGTCACCCGCCACGGCGCGACGGCCTGCACCACCCGCTGCGGGCGCGGCCTCGTCGCTCGAGAACGACCGCACCGTGCGCCCGGTGCTGTCACGGAATTCGATCGTGACTTTGTTGGCCTTGTCCTTGAGCCAGTAGTACACGATCGCGCCGTTGGGCGGGTTCTGCCCCACCGGGCTCGATGACTGGCCGATCTGGAAACCGCCGCCCCAGTTGATGCGGTACGACGGACGCGGCGTGAAGAGATGCGCCTTCTTCGCCAGCGTGGTGGCCGACAGCTGACGCAGCACGCCGATGTCGTCGATCACGAAGAACGAGCGACCGTGCGTGGCGGCGATCAGATCGCCTTCCTTGATCGCGAGATCGTGCACCGGCACGATCGGCAGGTTGCGCTTGAGCGAGAACCAGGTGGCGCCATCATCAAGCGAGGCCCACACGCCACGCTCGGTGCCGGCGAAGAGCAGACCGGGGCGCGTATCGTCTTCGCGGATCACACGCGTGAACTCCGTGCGCGTGATGCCGTTGTCGATGCGCGTCCACGTCTTGCCGAAGTCGGTCGTCTTGAAGAGGTACGGCTCGTTGTCGTCCATCTGGAAACGATTCGCCGCCACGTATGCCGTGCCCGCATTGAAATGGCTCGGATCGATGATCGATACACGCGCCCACTCCCGTTCCTTGAGCAGCGGCGGCGTCACGTTGGTCCAGGTGGCGCCACCGTTGCGCGTCACGTGCACGAGGCCGTCGTCGGTGCCCGCCCAGATGGTGCCCTTCGCCACCGGTGATTCGGCGATCGCGAACGCGGTGCCGTACGTCTCCACGCCCGTCTGGTCCTTGGTGATGGGGCCGCCCGACGGACCGAGGGTGCGCGGATCGTTGCGTGACAGGTCGGGAGAGATGGCGGTGTAGCTGTCGCCTTCGTTGGTGGTCTTGAACACCACGTTGGAGCCCACGTACAACGTGCGCGGATCGTGCGGGCTCACGACAACGGGGAAGGTCCACTGCATGCGATACTTCGCATCCTTCGCGTCATGCCCCATGGGATTGAGCGGCCACGGATTCACGTCGCGCTCGAGCCCGGTGCGCATGTCCTTGCGCGTGAGGAAGCCGCCGTAGCTGCCGGCGAAGACGATGTCGGGGTTGTTGGGGAGCGCCGCAATGAAGCCCGACTCGCCGCCACCGGCATCCTTCCACATATCGATCGTGATGCCACCGCGCGCGCGCGAGGGACCGCAGAGCGTGCTGTTGTCCTGCTGCGCGCCGCAGATCTGGTACGGGAAGTGGTTCGTGGTGGTCACGTGGTAGAACTGCGCCGTGTTGAAGTCCTGCGCCGTCCACGTCTTGCCGGTATCGGTGCTCACGCTGGCGCCACCGTCGTCCCCTTCGATCATACGGCTCGGATCATCGGGAGCGATCCACAGATCGTGCGAGTCGCCGTGCGGCGGATTGAGGTTGCTCCACGTCTTGCCCGCATCCTTCGACACCTGGAACTGCACGTTCGACGCGTACACCACGTCCGGGTTCTTCGGATCGGCGTAGATCTTGGAGTAGTACCACGCGCGCTGGCGCAGCTTGCGCTCGTCGTTCACGCGCTGCCACGTGGCGCCGGCGTCGTCGGAGCGGTACACACCGCCCTGGTCCGCTTCGATCAGCGCGTACACGCGGCGCGGATTGGCCGCACTCACGGTGATGCCGATGTTGCCCCACAGGCCGCTGGGGAGGCCGGCGTTCTTCGTGAGCTCCGTCCACGTGTCACCGCCGTCGGTGCTCTTGAACAGCCCCGAGCCCGTGCCGCCCGAGACGAGCATCCACGGCGTGCGATGCGCCTGCCAGAAGCCGGCATACAGCACGCTGGGGTTGGTGGGATCCATCACCAGATCGGCGGCGCCAGTCGAGTCGTCGCGGAAGAGGATCTTCGCCCAGGTCTTGCCACCGTCCTTCGAGCGGAACACGCCGCGCTCAGCGTTGGGACCCCACACGTGCCCCTGCGCCGCCACGTAGACGAGGTCGGGGTTGGTGGGGTGCACGCGCACCTTCGAGATCTGGCGCGTGTCATTCAACCCGATGTTCGCCCACGTCTTGCCGCCGTCGGTGGTCTTCCACATGCCATCGCCGTGCGACACGTTGCCGCGGATGGCGAACTCGCCGCCGCCCACGTAGACGATGTCGGGATTGCTGGGCGACACCGCAATGCCACCGATGGTGCCGCCGAAGTACTTGTCGGTCATCGGCACCCACGTGTCGCCACCGTCGGTGGTCTTGAAGACCCCGCTGCCGACGGTGCCCATCCAGTATTCCTTGGGGCGGGCGGCCGATCCGGCCACAGCCACCGAACGGCCGCCACGATAGGGGCCAACTTCACGCCAGCGCACAGCCGACAGCGCGGCGCTGTCGAACCCGGCCGCCAACGGCGCGATCGCCGGGGCAGCGGCGCGGGCAGCCGGGCGAGCCACCGTCCGGGCCGGCTGGGCCGCGAGCGTGGCAAAAGGAGCAAGCGCGCCGACGAGCAACGCCAGGCGCGGGGTGGAACGACTCACGACGTACCTCCGAAATGAATGGAGCAGGGGCGGATGGTGGCGACTATGGCCTGCGTGTGTGACGCTGGCAAGCGGGGAAACGCTGGGCGGTCAGAGCATCTGGGCCGGCGCCCTGCCGCCCCCGCTCCATGAAACCCACCCCCCCTCCCGTATGCGCTACCAAAATGATATCACTTCAAGACCACCCACACCGAGTCCCCACAATGCTCCGCGAAACCCGCGTCCGCCCCGCCCCCGGCCTCATCGTCGCCGTCCTCCTGACCGCCGGCCTGCTGGCCGGCCTCTACGGCTTCTACCTGGGGGCCCGGGCCAACGACTTCGGCCTCGCCATCCCCAGCATCCTGATCGGCGGCCTCCTCGGCCTCGGCCTGCCCGGGCTCTTCACCGTGCAGCCCAACGAGGGCAAGGTCCTGACCCTGTTCGGCAACTACAAGGGCACCGTGCGCGAGCCGGGGCTCTGGTGGGTGAACCCGTTCATGCAGAAGACCGGCGTGTCGCTCCGCGTGCGCAACTTCGAGACGAACAAACTCAAGGTGAACGACGCCCGCTCCAACCCCGTCGAGATCGGGGCCATCGTGGTGTGGAAGGTGACCGACACCGCCGAGGCGCTCTTCGAGGTCAATGACTACGTGCAGTATGTGGCGGTGCAGAGTGAGTCGGCGCTGCGGGCGCTGGCCAGCGAGCATCCCTACGACGCCCACGGCACGCACGAGATCGCGCTCAGCACGCATCAGGAAGAGGTCAACCGCGGGCTGATGCAGGCGCTCGTGGACCGGTTGGCCACAGCGGGGGTGGAGGTGATCGAAGCACGCATCAGTCACCTCGCCTACTCCCCGGAGATCGCCGCGGCGATGCTGCAGCGTCAGCAGGCCAGCGCCATCGTGGCCGCGCGACAGACCATCGTGGAAGGGGCCGTGGGGATGGTCGAGCTGGCGCTCGCCTCCCTCAAGGATCGCGACATCGTCGATCTCGACGCCGAACGCAAGGCGGCGATGGTGAGCAACCTGCTCGTGGTGCTCTGTTCGGAGCGCTCCACGCAGCCGGTCGTGAATGCCGGCTCCCTCTACACCTGACGGCGCCCGTTCGTGGCTGAACGCAAATCGTTCCTGCTGCGCATCGATCGCGAGGTCCACGACGCCGTGAGTCGTTGGGCCGAAGACGATCTGCGCAGCCTGAATGGCCACATCGAGTTTCTGCTGCGGCGCGCGCTTCGCGAGGCGGGGCGCGCGCCGAAGCCGGGCATGAGCGCCTTCGCGCCCCCCCTCACGCCACCCCGTGAAGACGACGGGGACGAAACCTGAACCACCGCCGCTGGCGGTGCGTACACAAGGATCCGGACATGCTGCATCTCGTATTCGCACGATCGCGCCGCGCCGGTCGGATCGTTACGGCCGTCGTTGTCGCCCTGCTGCTCGCCGGCATCGTGGCGCGCGTGGCCGGCGCCCAGCAGGGGCCGATCACCTTCGTCTATCTCCGCGGCACCGACACACTGGCCACGGAAACCGTCACCCCCGGCAACGACGTCGTGAAGGGCGTGCTGCAGTACACGGGGCAGCCGCGCCTCGAGTGGGAGCAGCTGCGCACACCGCTCCGTCTCACGCTCAGCGTCTTCGCCGCCGGAAGCGCCGCGGATGCCGCGCCCCTGCAGGCGGCCAGCTTCGTCCCGCGCGGTGATTCGATGGCGATCGAACTGGGGATGCGCGGCGCCATGCGCCCGCAGGTGGTGCCCGCACGCGCGGGGGCCGTGGCGCTCATCAACAACTCGCTGCTGCACTCCGCGCTGCTCACCGTCGTGGCGCGCGAGCGTTCGGGTGAGCGTGGTCGCACCACCCTGCCGGTGTTTCTCACGCAGGGTGGACAGCTGATGGACGCCACCGTCAGCATGAGTGGCGACACCACGCGGATGACCATGGGCGGGCTCGATATGCTTACCATCTGGCGCGACGGCGTCCCCATCGAGGTGCGCGTGCCCGCGCAGAACCTGCGGGCTGTGCGGGCGGCAGGCGCCGTATCCCTGCCGCCGGCCACGCCGGTGAGCTACGAGGCGCCCGCCGATGCGCCGTACACCAGCGAGTCGGTGAGCATCGTCACCCCGCGCGGCTACACGCTCGCCGGGACGTTCACGAAGCCGAAGGGGGCCACGGGCAAAGGACCGGTGCTCGTCACCATCAGCGGCAGTGGCCCCCAGGATCGCGATTCACGTCTCCCGGGCATCACGAACTACGCCATCTTCCGCGACCTCGCCGACACCCTCGGCCGCCGCGGCATCGCCGTGTTGCGCTACGACGACCGCGGCGTGGGGCAGAGCGGCGGCAAAGCCTCCCGCGACAGCGCCACCAGTGAGGACTTCGCCGACGACGTGTTGAGCGTGGTGACCTTCCTCCGGAACCGGCCCGACGTGGACGGCGATCGGATCGCACTCGCAGGGCACAGCGAGGGGGGACTCATCGCCCCGATCGCCGCCGTGAAAGACCCACGCATCAAGGCGATCGCCTTGCTTGCGGGTCCGGCCATCGACGGCCGGAAGGTGCTTGTGTACCAGAACGAAAATGGCATCAAGGCGGCGCCAGTCACGGAATCCCAGCGCGACTCGCTCCGGCGCACCATCCCCGCAGCGCTCGACTCCTTGCAGCGCACCAACCGCTGGATGCGCTACTTCATGACCACTGACCCGCTCGTGATGGCGAAGAGCGTGAAGCAACCCGTGTTGATCCTGCAGGGTGACACCGATATGCAGGTCACCCCCGAACAGGCCGATCAACTTGCCACGGCCCTGCGCACCGCCGGCAACCGCGCGGTCACGGTGCAACACTTCCCCGCGACCAATCATCTCTTCCTCGAAGACGCGAGCGGATCGCCCACGGGATATCAGTCACTCACGAATACCCGCGTGCGTAAGGACGTACGCGGCGCACTGGCCGAATGGGCGGTCCGGATTCTCCGATAGGCGGATGACGAGCGCCTCGGAGGTCCGCACCCTGCGTCCCGCTATTGCGCCTGGGCCCTCGGCATCGCTTCGTATGCCCATGCTCCGCTGCGTCCTCCTGCTCGCGTCGCTCCTCGCACCGCTGCGCGCCCACGCGCAGGGCATACCAGCGGTGCCTGCGAAGAGCGACACCCTCGCCGCCGTGTATGTGTACATCCAGGCCGGCGATACGGTCGCCTTCGAGGCGGTTCGTCAGGATTCGGCGGTCCTTCGCGGCGTGTTCGTACAGCCGGACCGGCCACGCGTAAACTGGGACCACCTGCTCGCGGACGGCGCCCCCGCGCTGCTCACCATCAGCATCTACCCGCCCAATGCGCCCGGCGACGTGGTCCCGCTGCAGGAGACCGACATCCTCAGCGTGGGCGACAGCATGCTCGTCACCACGCGGACCTGGAACGGGACGCAGCATCAGCGGGTGAGCAGCGCCAAGGGAGCCGTCCCGTTGCTTGCGCGCTCGGTGCTGCACACGGCTATCCTGGCGTGGTACGCACAGCAGGCGAAGCGTGACACCCTTCCCGTGTACGTGACCGGCTCCGGCCGCACGGTGCCCGTGGTAGCCGAAGTCCGAGGTGACACGATCCTGCTCAGCGTCGACGGACTGGAAATCATCTCCACGTGGAGCGATGGCAGGCTGGTCGAGGTGCAGGTGCCATCGCAGGCGCTCCGGGTGGTCCGCGTCATGTCCCTGCCTCCGAGCCGCTGACGGCGCTGGTGGCGCGGATGCCAGCACCGCAGGGAATCCGTGCGTAAACCTAGGGCGTGCGCCGGAAGCGATGGCGCCCCTATGCTGCCGCGAAACACCTCGGCTCCCCCCTCAGCAGGACTCCATCCCATCATGCGCTCTCGTTCCCTCACGCTTGCCGCCACCGCCGGGCTTGCCCTCGGCGCGTGCACGAAGCCGGCGCCGACCCCCGCCCCGGCCCCAGCGCCGACTGCCGCGCCCAGCGGTGCACCCACCCCCGCCGCCGGTCGCCCCGGCGGCATGCCGGGCGGGATGCCGGGCGGAATGCCGGGCGGAATGCCGGGCGGCTTCGGTCAGGGCGGTGCCGGTGGTCAGGGTGGCGCCGGCGGCCAGCAGGATCCGCAGCCCCGCCCCTACGCGGCGATCATCACGCCGCGCGCCACCACCAAGAACGGGGTGTTCAAGGTGCACCAGGTAGGTGGGCGCCTGTACTTCGAAATTCCGCGCGCGGAACTCGGCAAGGACTACGTGGTGGTCACCACCCTCGCCGGCACCCCCGACGAAATCGGCATCCGCGGCACGCAGGGCGGCAACAACCTCGTGCGCTTCGAGCGGCGCGACAACCGCCTCTTCGTGCGCGAAGCCGACTACCGCGACATCATCGCCGACACCGCCTCGTCGCAGCAGCTCGCCGCGCAGCTGATCGGCGTGACCAAGATTCTCGCGTCGCTCAACGTGGAAGCATACGGCCCCGATAGCGCCGTCGTGGTCGAAGTCACGCGCATGTTCACCGGTGGGGTGCCGGAGTACACCGCGCTGGGCCGCCGCGCCACGGTCGACGCGCAGCGCTCGTACATCGAGAAGTTTTCGGCGTATGCGAAGAATGTGAACGTGACCGCGGTGCAGAGCTTCACGCCGCAGGGCGGCGCGCCGGGCGCCGGCTTCCCGGGCGCACCGGGGGCCGCCAACGCCAACGCGCCGACCACGGAGAAGTACACCTTCTCCATCGCGAAGCTGCCGGAAGACCCCATGAAGCCGCGGCTCCTCGATGAGCGCGTGGGCTACTTCGGCGTCACGCAGCGCGACTTCAGCGGCGCCACGCAGCGCGTGGAGAGCAAGCGCTACATCGGTCGCTGGCGCCTCGAGTGCAGCGACAAGAAGGTGGGCAACCTCTGCGTGCCCAAGAAGCCCATCACGTACTACCTCGACCCCGCCACGCCGGCGTGGATCAAGCCGTGGATCCGCAAGGGCATCGAAGACTGGCAGGTGGCCTTCGAAGCCGCCGGCTTCCACAAGGGCATCGTGGCCGCCGAGCCGCCCGCCAACGATCCCGATTTCTCCGGCGAGGACGCGACCGTGGCGATGGTGCGCTGGCTCCCCAGCGCCACCGAGAACGCCGTGGGCCCGTCGCTGCGCGATCCGCGTACGGGTGAGATCCTCGACGCCGACGTGCAGACGTACCTCAACGTGATGAACCTCAATCGCTCCTGGTACTTCACGCAGGTCGGCCACCTCGACAAGCGCGCGCAGAAGCTGCCGTTCCCCGACACCCTCATGGGCCGTCTGGTGGAGTACGTGACCGCACACGAGGTGGGCCACACGCTCGGCTTCCCGCACAACTTCAAGGCGAGCTCCATGTATCCCGTGGACTCGGTGCGCTCGAAGACGTGGGTGAAGAAGATGGGCCACACGCCCACGCTCATGGACTACTCGCGCTTCAATTACGTGGCGCAGCCGGAAGACAACATCGACCTCGATGATCTCATCCCGAAGGTCGGCCCGTACGACAAGTACGCCGTGATGTGGGGCTACACGCCCATTCCGAACGCGAAGACGCCGGAAGACGAGAAGCCCACGCTCGAGAAGTGGACGCGCCTGCAGGACGACACGCCGTGGTACCGCTTCGCGAGCGACGGTGGGGCACAGGGCGCCGATCCGGGTGAGCAGTCGGAAGCGGTCGGCGATGCCGACGCCGTGAAGGCCACCACGCTGGGCGTGAAGAATCTCAAGCGCACCATGGCCATGCTGGAGAGCGCGACGGCGTGGAAGGACGGCACGACCTACGACGATCTCGAGGAACTCTATGGCCGTCTGATCGGCCAGTGGGCCACCGAGATGGGCCACGTGGCCCGCGTGATCGGCGGGCAGTACAAGCAGGAGAAGTATGTGGGGCAGAAGGGCCCCGTGTACCGCCCGGTGGAGCCGGCGCGCCAGAAGGACGCGCTGCAGTTCCTGCTCGACAACGCGTACACCACGCCCACCTGGCTGCTCGACCAGAACATCCTCCGCAAGCTCGAGCCGAGCGGCAGCCTCAATCGCGTAGGTAACGCACAGGCGCGTTCGTTGGCGAGTGTGGTAAGCAACGACCGCATGCAGCGCATGTTGGAGCTCGAGGCACTCGCGTCGAAGGCCGAGGTGTACCCGGTCGCCGACATGCTCGCCGACCTGCGCGCGGGGCTTTGGAAGGAAATCCAGAGCGGGGCCCCGATCGACGCGTTCCGCCGCCGCCTGCAGCGCGTGTACCTCGAAGCGATGGCCGGGAAGATCAACCCGCCCGCGACGCCCGCCGCGGCGGCGTTCCCGGGCCAGGGCGGCCGTGGCGCCCAGGCGCCCGTGGGCACCGCCGATTTCCGTCCCATCCTGAAGGCGGAAATGCGGACCCTCGACGCCGACCTCGCGAGCGCGCTCGGCAAGACGAGCGATCGCATGACCAAGGCGCACCTCGAGGACGCGCGGGATCAAATCCGGAAGATGCTCGACAACGACAAGTGACCGGCGTCGCCTGACAGGGCGCGGGCCAGAGTTGGGGAGGGCGGGATGCCGAAAGGGATCCCGCCCTCTGCTTTCTTCGGTGCCCCTGCTGCCCACTGTTTAACGGCACCGTCGGTTCCCGAGTCCCCTCCCCTTCCATAAACTCAAGGCGTCCCGCCCGCGCGGGAATTTCCTTCCCTCCTCGAGGTCCAATGCGCATCCGTTCCATGCCGCTGGTGCTGGCCGGGCTGGCTCTCGCCGCCTGCAAGCCGGCCAAGCAGTTCGTGTCGGCGCCCGCTCCCACGCCGCCCCCCACCGGCGGGGCCGCCCGTCCAGCCGCCCTCCCCACGGCGCCGGGGCAGCCCACGGCGCCGGGGCAGCCCACGGCTCCCGGCCAGCCCGGACAGCCGACCCCCACGCAGCCGCCCGCCGGCCTCCCCAACATCCCCGGCCTCGCCGGTGCCCTGGGTGGCGCCTTGGGTGGCGCGGCCGAGGCCAATCCGCGCCCGTACGCCACCGTCATCACGCCGCGCGCCAAGAGCAAGAAGGGCGTGTTCGACGTGCACCAGGTGGGGTCGCGCCTCTACTTCGAGATCCCCGCGTCGCAGATGGGGAAGGACTTCGTGATCACCAGCGTGCTGGCCGGGACACCAGCGGGCATCGGTATCAGTGGCACGCTGGGCACGGATCGTCTCATTCGGTTCGAACGTCGCGACAATCGTATTCTGGTGCGCGACGTGAACTACAACAGCATCGCCACCGACAGCCTGCAGCAGACGCGCCGCGCGATGTCGCTGATCGAGTTCTACCCGATCATTGCGTCGCTCAACGTGGAAGCGTACGGGAAGGACAGCGCGTCCGTGGTGGAAGTGACGCGCATGTTCACCGGTGGCGTACAGGAATTCACCGCCAATGGCCGTCGGGCCACGGTCGACGCCTCGCGTTCGTACATCGAGAAGTTCTCGGCATTCTCGCGCAACGTGAACGTGACCGCTATCCAGACGTTCACGCCCATCGGCGGTGCGGGTGGGATTCCCGGCCTCCCCATTCCGGGGTTGGGTGGTCCGGCTCAGGCCACGACGGAAGCGTACACCTTCTCCATCGTGCGTCTGCCCGACGAACCCATGATGCCGCGCCTGCTCGATCCGCGCGTCGGGTACTTCGGGGAGTTCAAGACCGATTTCGGCTCCAACGAACAGCGTGTGCTGCCGCGTCGCTACATCGCGCGCTGGCGCCTGGAGTGCTCCGACCAGAAGGTCGGCAACCTCTGCGCTCCCAAGAAGCCCATCACCTACTACGTCGATCCGGCCACGCCGAAGTGGCTCATCCCCTTCGTGAAGGCGGGCATCGAAGAGTGGCAGCCGGCGTTCGAGCAGGCCGGCTTTGCGAAGGGCATCGTGTCGGCCGACGCGCCCAACGATCCCGACTTCTCGGGTGAAGACGCGAGTGTCGCCATGGTACGCTGGTTGCCGTCGCCGGTGGCCAACGCCGTCGGCCCCAGCACCACCGATCCGCGCACCGGCGAAATCATCGACGCCGACGTCCAGATGTATCACAACATCATGGATCTCCAGCGCAACTGGTACTTCACGCAGGTCGGGCACCTCGACAAGCGGGCCCAGACGTTCCCGTTCCCCGATTCGCTGATGGGGCGCCTCGTGCAGTTCGTCGTGGCGCACGAAGTGGGACACACGCTCGGCTTCCCACACAACTTCAAGGGCAGCTCGATGTACCCGCTCGACTCCATCCGCAGCAAGACGTGGGTGTCGAAGATGGGTCACTCGCCGTCCATCATGGACTACGCGCGCTTCAACTACGTCGCGCAGCCCGAAGATGGCATTGCCCTGCAGGATCTCGTGCCCAAGGTGGGCCCGTACGATCGCTACGCCGTGATGTGGGGCTACAAGCCCATCCCGGGAGCCAAGACGTCGGAAGACGAGAAGGCCACGCTCGACGCCTGGGCGCGCATGCAGGACAGTGTGCCCTGGTACCGCTTTGCCGGTGACGCGGGTGCCGCCGGTGCGGACCCGGGCGAGCAGTCAGAAGCCATTGGCGATGCCGACGCCGTACGCGCCACCACGCTGGGCTTCAAGAACATCGCCCGCGTGATGAAGCTGGTGGAACGTGCGGCGACGAACAACAAACTCGCCGACTTCTCGCTGCTCCGTCAGGCGTATGGCGAAGTGGTGGGACAGTGGGCCACCGAAGCAGCACACGTGACCAAGATCGTGGGCGGTTCGGACAAGCAGGAAAAGGCCGTGAGCCAGAGCGGTGCCGTCTGGACGCCGGTGCCACGCGCACGACAGAAGGCGGCCGTGAAGTTCCTCAACGACCAGGTGTTCACGACGCCGTCGTATCTGATCAACGTGGAAACGCTGCGCAAGTTCGAAGCGGACGGCAACATCAATCGCATCACCAATGCGCAGGCGCGTTCGCTCTCCAGCCTCGTGAACAACACGAAGCTGCAGCGCATGGTGGAGGCGGAAGCCACGGCCCAGAACACGTCCGACGTCTACTCGTTGGGGGAAATGCTCACCGACCTGCGTCGCGGCCTGTGGAAGGAGATCTACGGCGGTCAGCCGGTGAACGCGTATCGTCGCCGCCTGCAGACCACGTATCTCGAAGCCATGGCGAGCAAGATCAAGCCGGCTCCGCCGAGCGCGCAGGATGCCGCCATTGCCGCGTTCCTTGGTGGTGGTGTAGTCAACACGCGCGACTTCCGTCCGCTCCTCAAGGACGAAATGCGCACGCTGGACCGCGAGCTGGCTGGCGCGATCGGCCGCACCGGCGACCGGACCACACGGGCGCACCTGCAGGACGCGCGCGATCAGATCAAGACCATGCTCGACACCGACAAGTAACCGGTCGGTGGCAAGCGCGCGCGGCCCACTTCCCCCGGGGAAGTGGGCCGCGTTGCCTGTACGGCGAGGCGGGAGACTACGCGTCGAATTCGGCCGTGGCCGCCGCGATGCCACCACCGTCCACCACGTTGGTATAGCCGGCCTGCCGGAGCATCTGCGCCGCCATCGCGGAGCGGCCGCCGCTCGCGCAGTACACGAGGAGCGATGCGCTCTTCGACACACCGGCAACGCCGTCGAGCCCGTCAGGCAGGGTATCCACCGGCACGCAGTGAGCGCCCGGCAAGTGACCGAGCCAGTACTCGACCTTCGAGCGGACGTCGATCACGACGTCGACGGGCGAATTGCGAAAGGTGGGCATGCGCACAGGGGTTGAGGTTTGTATATGAGTATATGCGCATACTTTGATTTCTACAAGTGAGGCCGCTCACGTCACGGCCAGCGCCCCGTCCAGTGCATCGAGAGCCACAGCGTGTGATTGATCTCGTTGGCACGGCGCGGCACGAACGCGTTGTACAGGTTCATGTAGCCCACGTCCACGCGGGTCCGCGCGCCAGTCGGGATGCCCACGCCGGCACTCGCGCGATTTTGGCCGATCGTGAACGTCTGCGTGGGGCCGCCGAGGGGCATCAGCAGCTCGTCCCAGACATACCCGATCACCGGGCGCCCACCCACCGTGAGGGACCCGAGCGCAACCTGCGCCCGCGGCATGTAGCGCAGACGATTCTGGTAGGTCGTAGGCCCCGACGTCCGCGCATCGTCCCCCTCCCCCGCGCCCTCCCCCGCCACGCGAAGCAACGGGTGTAGCCAGCGCTGCTCGAGCCGGTAGCGGTGCGTGATGCTCACGGCGCCGGCCGTGTGCGCCACCGTGAGCTGCTGCCAGGTGCGGTGCTCACGGGTGGGATTGGCAATGGGGAACGCCCCGTACGGCTGTGTGGCGATGTAGCCGTACCCCGCCGCCACCCGCACCCCCGGCGACAGCGTGACCTGCAGCCCGGGACGTACCAGCAGCTGCTGCGGCTCGGCCCCCATCCCCATCCGGCGCCACGACCCATCGAACCAGAGGGCGGTGCGCTTGCTGATCGGCTGATCCACGAACGTCCCCACCCACAGGGCATCCTGATGCCGGGTGGTCCACGGCTGGGCCAGCAGCGACCGGGGGATCGCGCCGGCAAGCACGCTGGCGAACACGCTGGCGAACACGCTGGCGAACACGCTGGCGCACGCCAACAGTCCCGTCAACGGGCGCGTGACAGCGCGGAAGGGGCGAAACGGCAGCATGACGCCAAGTATAGGCGCAGCAGGCGCCAACGCCCAACGCCCAACGCCCGACGGGCGCGCGCCAGCGGGACGCAAGCGGAACCGGGGCGTGGTACGTACTATCGGGTGTGCCGGGCGGGTCACGTCGCCCGGGCCTCAGGCGACCCCTGTCTCCCGCTCATGTGGATTGTCACGCTGGCTCTGCGGCGCCCGTACACGTTCATCGTCGGCGCGCTGCTGGTGGTTCTGTTCGGGGTGCTCTCGGCGCTGCGCATGCCGACCGACATTCTCCCGGAACTCGACGTTCCGGTGGTGTCGGTGATCTGGTCGTACAACGGCCTGCCCCCCGAGGAGATGGAGCGACGCTTCGCGACGACATTCGAGCGGTCGCTCACCACCACGCTCACCGGCATCGAGCACATCGAGTCGCAGTCACTGGCCGGCATCACGGTGGTGAAGGTGTTCTTTCAGCCCGATGCCTCCGTGGAGTCCGCCGTCTCGCAGATCGCGGCGCAGTCCCAAACCGTCCTGCGCGTCATGCCGCCAGGCGCCACGCCGCCCCTGATCATCCGCTACAACGCCGCCAACGTGCCGGTACTGCAACTCGCGCTCGGCGGTGACTCCCTCTCCGAACAGCAGCTCAATGACCTCGGCACCAACGGCATCCGCACCCGCCTCGCCACCGTGCGCGGCGCCAGCGTGCCGCAGCCGTACGGTGGGCGCTCGCGACTGATCAACGTGGACCTCGATCCCGCACAGCTGCAGGCACGCGGGCTCTCCCCCACCGACGTGAGCGACGCGATCAGTGCACAGAACCTCGTTCTCCCGGGTGGCACCGCCAAGATCGGCGAGCGCGAATATACGGTGCGCCTGAATGGCAGCCCGAGTGCGGTGGACGCACTCAACGATCTCCCCATCCGCGTGGTCAACGGCGCCCTCGTTCGCATCCGCGATGTGGCGCAGGTGCGCGATGGCTACGCGGTGCAGACCAACATCGTGCATCGCGACGGGGTGCGTGGCGCACTGGTCACGGTGCTCAAGTCCGGCGGCGCCTCCACCATCGACGTCGTGAACCGCGTGCGCGAGGCCCTGCCGGGGATCCTCGCCGCGCTCCCGGCAGCGCTCAAGGTGGACGTGCTGGCCGATCAGTCACTGTTTGTGAAAGCCGCCCTGGAAGGCGTGGTCCTCGAGGCACTCATCGCCGCCTGTCTCACCGCCGCCATGATCCTGCTCTTCCTCGGCAGCTGGCGCAGCACGCTCATCGTGGCGCTCTCGATTCCACTCTCGATTCTCGCATCGGTCACCGTACTCGCGGCCCTCGGCCAGACGCTCAACGTGATGACCCTCGGCGGGCTGGCGCTGGCGGTCGGCGTGCTCGTCGACGATGCCACCGTAGGCATCGAGAACATCCACCGCATGCAGGAGCACGAGCCCGACATCGAGAAGGCGATCATCGAGGGCGCTGGACAGATCGCCGTGCCCACCCTCGTGTCCACACTCGCGATCTGCATCGTCTTCGTGCCGATCTTCTTCCTGAGCGGGGCGGCCGGTTCGCTCTTCCGGCCTCTGGCGATGGCGGTGGTATTCGCGATGATGGCGTCGTACGTGATCTCGCGCACGCTGGTACCCACCCTCGTCAAGTTTGCGATGCAGCGGGAGCGCGACCTCGAGGCGCAGCGGGCGCACCGTCCGCACGCGCCTGGCGTCTTTGCCCGGATGCATCGCGGCTTCGAGCACGCGTTTGAGGGCCTGCGGGCACGCTACCGCCTCGCCCTCGCGCGGGTGCTGGAGAAACCGGCCGCGGTCATCGCTACCGCCGCGCTGATGCTGCTGTCGGCGGGAGCGCTGGCTCCCACGCTCGGGCGCGACTTCTTCCCGCAGGTCGATGCCGGGCAGATTCGACTGCACCTGCGCGCCCCCGTAGGCACCCGCCTCGAGGAAACCGCCCGCATGGTGGCGGATGTGGAAGCACGCATCCGCACGATCATCCCACCCGGCGATTTGGGGACGATCCTCGACAACGTGGGCATCGCCTCCACGAGCCTCACCAATCTGGCGTTCAGCGACAACCCCACCACGGGGGTGACCGACGCCGACATTCTGCTCGTGCTCACCGATGACCGAGTGGGCGACACGAAAGGATACGTGAGTGAGATCCGCCGTGTACTCCGCGAAGAATTCCCGCACCTGCTCGTGTTCTTCCAGTCGGCCGACATCATCGGGCAGATCCTCAATGCCGGCCTGCCGGCGCCCGTCAACGTGCAGATCGCGGGCACCAACCGCGCTGAGAACATCGTGGTGGCACGCGCCCTCGAGCACCGGCTCCGGCAGATCCCTGGCGCGGTCGATGTGTACCTGCAGCAGCGCCTCGAGGCACCGCAGCTCAACGTGAACGTGGACCGCACGCGCGCTAGCGCCCTGTCGCTCACCCAGCGCGAAGTGGCGAACGACCTGCTCGTATCCTTGGCGTCGAGTGGTCAGTCGCAGCCCAACGTGTGGCTCAATCCGCAGAATGGCGTGCAGTACAACGTAAGTGTGCAGACGCCGCAGTACCGCATCGCCTCGCTCGAAGCACTCGCCCGCACGCCCATTGCCGGCGCGAACAACAGCCCGCCGCAGTTCCTCGAGAACGTCGCCACCATCGCCCGCGGCAGCAGCATGGCGGTGGCCAGCCACTACGACGTGTCACCGGTGTTCGATGTATTCGCCAACGTGCAGCATCGCGACCTCGGTGCTGTCGCGGGGGAGATCGATGCGGTCCTCGATTCCCTCCGCCCCACCCTGCCCAAGGGCACGTCCCTCGTGATGCGCGGGCAGGTGGCGAGCATGCGGGAGTCGTACAGCGGCCTCGCGACCGGCCTCGTGTTCGCCGTGGTGCTCGTGTACCTCATCATGGTGATCAACTTCCAGTCGTGGCTCGACCCGCTCATCATCAGCAGTGCGCTGCCGCTCGCGCTCACCGGCGTGATCTGGGCGCTCTTCGCGGCCGGCAACACCATCAGCGTACCCGCATTCATGGGCGCCATCATGAGCGTTGGTGTCGCCACGGCGAACGGCATTCTCGTGGTGGCCTTCGCCAATGAGCGCATGGAGGCAGGGCTCGATGCCCTTCAGGCAGCCCTCGATGCCGCCAGCACGCGCCTTCGGCCCGTGATCATGACGGCCGCCGCAATGATCGTGGGCATGATTCCCATGGCGCTCGGCGTGGGAGAGGGCGGCGAACAGAACGCACCACTCGGTCGCGCCGTGATCGGCGGGCTGGGCTTCGCCACCGTCGCCACGCTGACCGTACTTCCCCTTGTCTACAGCCGCCTGCGCGCCGGCCACGCGCGCTCCGCTCATCAGCCCGGATTGGCGTCGTGATGCCCCCCTCCTGCTCCCTGCCCACCAGCCGCCGGCGTGACGGGCGGGTGGTGCCCATCGTGCTGGTGGTCGTGTTCATCGGCCTGTTGGTGGCCGGTACCCTGCCCCGCCTGGCCCAGTCACGCGCCCGCACCGCCGAACGCGCACAGGTAAATGCGCCCCCCACGGTCTATACCGAGACGGTATCGAGCGACACGGCCGGCACCCCGTTCGAGCTCCCCGGGACGATCACCGGGCTGCATGAAACACCGATCTTTGCGCGCGCCAACGGGTTCGTGCGATCGCTGCGCGTGGACATCGGGTCCGTCGTGCGCGCGGGCGATACGCTGCTAGTCCTCGACATGCCCGAGGTGCGCGAGCAAGCGCGGCAACTCACCGCGCTTCGCGAGCAGGCCGAGGCGAGCGCCACCCTCACCCGCGCCACCCTGAACCGATGGAAGCAATTGGCTGAGCAGGGCGTGGTCACGCCACAGGAGCTCGACGAGCGGCAGGCTCAGTTCAACGTGGCCGAGGCCAACGTGCGCGCCGCGCGGGCCAATCTGGCCAACGTCCGCGAAGTGCTCCGCTTCGGCGCGCTCGTGGCGCCCTTCAGCGGCGTGGTCACGACGCGCGCGGTCGATCGTGGCTCCCTGGTGATGGCAGGGGCCGCGGCCACGGCACGGCCACTCCTCACGCTGGTACAGACGGATACGCTGCGTGTCATGCTGCAAATCCCGCAGAACGCCGCGCCACGCGTGCGCAGCGGCATGACGGCGGACGTGCTGGTTCGGGAGCTCGGCGACTCGCTGTTCCGGGGCACCGTCGTGCGCACGGCGGGCGCCATCGATCAGACTACGCGCACGCTGCTCACCGAAGTACACGTGCCCAATCGTGAACGCACGTTGCTCCACGGCATGTATGCCCAGGTCTCCATCAAGGTCCCCTCGACCGGAGCATCGCTGCGGATCCCCGCCATCGCGCTCATCGTGCGTGCAGAGGGCACGCTGGTGGCGCGGGTCGAGAACGGCACCGTGCACCTCGCGCCGGTCACGCTCGGCCGCGACTTCGGGACCTCGGTCGAGGCGCTCGAGGGCGTGAAGGCTGGGGATGCGCTGGTGGTAAACCCGGCCGAGTCGATCGCCGACGGCATGAAGGTGCGCGCGCTCGCGCGCGGCACGAGCAAACCGCCCGGCAAGCCGTAACACACTTCCTCAGGGATCTCCATGCTTCGTATGCCCCGCTCCGCCGCACTGGCCAGTGTGATCTGTGTTGCCGCATTTCCCGCGCAGGTCGACGCCCAGCAACAGGCCGTAGCCTCATGGGTGTCGTTCGATGCTCCCGTGGGTCTCGAGATGCGCACCACGCGCGGACTCGCGCCGGTGCTCTCTGCGGCGACCGGCGGCACGTGGCGCGCCGATGCGCTCGGCAATCTCGTGCTGCGCAAGGGCGCCGGTGTGCCGAAACGCGTAGTAGCCTGCGCCGTCGACAAGCCCGGATTTGCGGTCACGCAGATCACGAAAGAGGGGATGCTGCGTCTCCACAGGGTCGGCAACGTGTCGCACGCGCTGTGGGATCAGGCGCACGAGGGGCAGCAGCTCGAGGTGCTTACGGCACGCGGTGCGGTGCCCGCCGTCTCGGCGATCGCCAACGGGCATTTCGCGCAACAGCACCGTCGTGATTCGCTCGTGGTCACCGCTGACGAGCTGTGGGTGGACGTGGGTGCCTCCTCGGCGGCCGAGGTGGCCGCGTTGGGGATCGCATTGCTCGACCCGGTGCAGCGGCGCCTCGCCGCCTGGAGCTACGGCGCATATGTGGCCGGGGCGGCTGCTGGGCAGCGCGCCGGATGCGCGGCGGTGGTGACAGCGGCGCAGAGTACGCCGTCGCAGGGCGAAACCATGTTCGTGGTGTCGGTGCAGGGTGCATTCGGCTGGCCCGGGTTGGGCGGGGTACTGGCCAAGACGCCCGACTTCCACGCTGATCAGGTCACGCTGCTCATGAACGGTCGCAGCGACCGGGTACAGCGCCACGTGCGCAGCGTACCGGGAGTGAATGCGGCGGTGCTGCGCGCGGGAGGGCTGGACTCCGTGCGCATCGCGGCACCCGCGGTGCGACATGCAGGGACGCTTGTGGAGAGCATTGCGGCGAGTGAGGCCGCGTGGTTGCTAGACCAGGCCGCACAGGGGGCCGGCGTGTCGCTCCCGCCTACGCCCACGTGGGTGAGCGTACCAGTCCGTCGCCGTGCGAGTGCCGCGATGGATCCGGTGGTGCGCAGCGATGTGTATGGCGCGACCATGACCCAGCTGGCGCGCCTCGCCGATCTCCCCGCCACGCCCACGCACGAGTGGCGCGTGCGCGAGGCGATCATGGCGCAGTTGCCATCGTGGGCGCGCGCCCAGGCCACGGTGGACAGCGTGGGGAATCTCATCGTGAGTGCCGGCCCCGCACGCGATACCGTCGTGTTCATGGCCCACATGGACGAAGTGGGCTTCCACGTGGCGTCGATCGCGCGCGACGGTACGGTATCGCTCGCCACGCGCGGCGGCGCCGTGCATTCAGCGTGGGAGGGGCAGCCAGCCGTGCTGCACCTGCCGCGCGGGACCAACGGTGAGGCGGATACCGTTGCCGGCGTGTTCGTACCACGCGACAGTGCGCGCGTACGGCAGATGCGTACGGTGACCGCGTGGTTCGGCATGGACTCCGCGCAACTCGTGGCGCGTGGAGTGCGCGTTGGTCAGGGGGTCACGTCCCCCAAGGTGAGCGTGCGCCTCGCGGGCGCGCGCTTCACGGGCCGCAGCATGGACGATCGGGCCGGGTCCACGGCGTTGCTCATGGCGGTCACGCGTATCGATCCGGCGACGCTCCCGCATGCCGTGTTGTTCGTGTGGTCGGTGCAGGAAGAGGGCGGATTGGTCGGCGCACAGGTGGCCGCGCAGCGCTACGGGGCGACCACCTCGCGCATTTACAGCATCGACACGTTCGTGAGTTCCGAAACGCCGCTCGAGTCTCCGCACTTCGCGTTCGTCCGTCTGGGTTACGGCCCGGTGCTGCGGGCCATCGAGAACGGCAGCATCTCGCCACCGGCGGTCCGCGAACAGGTGCGTGCCGCGGCGCGCTCGGCGGGCATTTCCCTCCAGACGGGACTCACGCAGGGCGGCACCGACGGTACCGCGTTCACCTTCTACGGGGCGCCCAACACGGGGCTGTCGTGGCCGGGGCGCTACAGCCACACCCCCGCCGAGGTCCTCGACCTGCGCGATGTGGAGCGGCTGGCCGCGCTTATCGCCGCCGTCGCCCTGCAGCGCTGACCCGCGTCCCCTGCCGCATTCAAGGGGGCAGAGTCGTTGATCCGCCGCGGTTGGCGGGATGACCGCTCCGGTCAGAGATAGCGCGTGATGCGGTATCGCCGAGCGGCACGGACCCGCGCGTACCAGACCGCGGCGGGATAGAGCAGCAGCAGCGTAACCACGACGAACGGAAACGTCTGCCAGAGTGGAAAGCCGAACGTGTTGGGCAATCCGGTGATCGTCGCGCGGAAGTCAAACGTGGACCAGGCGAGCCCCGACGCCATCGCCCACAGCAACGCAAGGACGTGCAGCAGGTACAGGTGCGCCACGTAGAGAAACATCGGGACCTGCCCCATCGTGGCCAATGGCGCAGTCCATCGTGGAACCTTGGCGTCCCAGGCCGCCAGCAGCAGGAACGCTGGCCCGAGCGTCATCAGCACGAAGCTGAGCGACATCGGATACTTCGTCACGTTCAGGGCGGCCATCACAGTGTGCAGCGCGCTATCGCTGTATACGGCCACGTGCGGATCTCCGTACACGTTTGTGGCCCGCAACAGAACGAATAGCGAGAGCATGAGGACACCCGCCCCGGCAAGAACGCGGGGGCGCGTGACGTGGGCACGCACGCGATACCAGCGCCCCAACGCATCGCCCAGCAGCACGAGGCCGATCATCGGCATGATCGGGTACGATGTGCGCACCACGATATCTCCCCACAGCGGCATCACCTGGCGATCGTGCAGCACCGCCCAGCTCCAGTGGAGCCAGGTGGGGCTGGTCGGATGCCACCCATCGAGCGCATTGTGACCAGCGACCAGCAGCACCCCGAGGGCCAGCCGTGCGGTGACGGGCACCCGCTGCAGGCATCCGAGAACGATCAGGCTCATGCCGATGCCCCAGATCACCTGCGCGTAGCGCATCGGCCAGACCAGCGAGAAGGTCCAGGCGAGATGCACCACGGTGAATTCCAGCAGCACCAGAATCAGGCCGCGCGTGATCAGATGCCATGACCACGGCGCCGTTCCGGCCGTCGAGGCGCCGTGGCCCTGCAGCCCTGACGACACGCCCGCGAGCAGCGTGAACACCGGGGCACAGAAATGCGTGACCCACCGCATCCAGAAGAGCAGCGGCTCCACCTGATCGAGCTGCATCGGGTCGGTCACGCTCCCGGGCCCATTGCTGTACTCGCGTGCGTGGTCGATGGTCATGAGCACCACGACCAGACCACGCAGCACGTCGAAGGCCTCGACGCGCGAACGCGTCGAGGCCTGCTGTGGATCTGCCGCCATCACCGATCGAAGGTCACGGTGAGGAAGAGCGCACGCGATGAGGCCGGCGAGTGCAGCGTTTGTGCACCGTCCCACCACACGTACTCCATGTAGCGGTCGAAGAGATTCGTCACACCGACGCCAATGGCAGCCACGCGCCAGCGCCATGACACGTCGGCATTCACAGTGTGCATGTCACCCCAGCGTCCGCGATTGTTCTGCTGCGTCAGGTGATAGTTGCCTTGTGCGTACGCCCACGCGCTGGCGGTAAGCCCGACACGCGGCGACCACTCGGCGCCGTACTTTGCCGTCCATGTCGGTACGTGGTTGAGCAGATTGCCAGCCACGGCGGCATTGGTTCGGCCCGGTTCGACCAGGACCGCCCGCTGCGACGTGCCCGCTGCCCACAGCTGCACACCGCGCGGGAGCCGCAGGGCACTCTCCAAATCGACACCGCGACGCTGCGTGCGGCCGATGTTTTCGGAGTCTCCGGAGTTATCGAAACGCAAACGCACTTCGTCGGAGGCGCGCTGCTCCCAGTACCCCGCACGCACGGACCACGCGTTCGTCGGATTGCTCACTACGCCCACCTCGAAGCCGTCATTGATCGACGCGCGTAACGGCGCACGACCGTAGGCCGCGATCCCGGTGCCGATCTGGAAGCCGCGACCAAAGTTGGCGTAGCTGCTGAGGCGATCGTTCACCCGTACGCTGGCGCTCACCTTGGGCTGCGTGATCCACCCGTAGTTGAGCACGGGAAGCGACGTGGGCGAGGGCAGATTGTTGGTGAAGGCACCGTCGAAATGATCGGCGCGCACCGCGGCCGTCAGCGACAACCACGAGACCGGGCGACCGCTCGCCTGCACGTAGCCCCCTCGGTTATCCAGGGTGAAGTCCTGGTCGCGGAGCGTGGCCTGTCGCTGGCGCTCGAGCGTGCGGAAGCGCAGCTGTTCGTTGGTCTGCTGCTGCAGATCGGCACCGGCGGTGAGCACCACCCCGCGTTCGGCGAGCGCCGCCGGACGCCAGGTGAGAGCCGCGAGGGCGCCGTTCTGCCGCTCGTCCTCCACACGCTCCTGCTGCGCGCCAGCGGCGGTAAACCGCACGAAACGCACGCGATCGAAACGCTGTGTGTACGCCTTGAGTGACCAGGCGAGGGTGGCCGTCTGCTTCACATCGAGATGTAGGCTGCCATGATCGGTGTCGATCGTCCCACCGTCGCTGTCGGAGAAGGTGGGCGAAAGCATCGGGGTGGTGCGCGACTGCGCTTCCGTCAGGTATCCCGGGGCGTCGGTGTCGAGCCGGTGCATGCGAGCGATCACGCCCACCCGTACTCGGGCACTGTCGCTGGTATAGAACCACTTGCCGGAGGCGGTCCACTTGTCCGACGCCGAGTTGGCGCGGAAGCCATCACTACGCCGGGCACCGGCAAAGATCGTCTGCGAAAAGCCACCAACGGACGCATTCCCAAGGACCTGCGCCTCCTGGGTACCGAAGGAGCCCGCCTGCAGACGCGACGTGACATAGGTGCCACGGCCCTGTGCCGTCTCCACCGACACGTTGCCGGCCAGATTGAACAGGCCGTGTCGCGGATCGTTCGTGCCACGAACCACCTGCATCTGCGCAATCTCCAACGGGAAGAGGGCATTCATTTCGCTCACGCCGCTGTTCATGTTGGCGGGGATGCCATCGATCAGCAGCTTCGTGCTGGCAATCTCGCTTTCCGTGTTGAAGCCGCGAATACCGATGTCACCGGACACCACCCCCTGGTTGAATTCCGCCCGATAGACGCCCGGGACCTTGCGCAGCAGTTCCTGCGCGAACGTCACGTTCTCGCGTGCGATCTGCTCGCCACCCATGACCGTGACGGCACCGGCTAGCGGATCGGCGCCGGGGTGAAGCGCCGTCCCATTGGCGCGGTTGCCGATGATCTGCAGCGCGGCCAGCTGACGCTGACGCTCCAGCACGATCGTGATCGGCGCAGCGTCGCCGTCACGCACCGTGACCTCGAGGCTGCGTGGGGCGAAGCCCACCGCCCGTACCTGCACCGAGTAACGACCAGCGCCTGGCACCGCGACGAGGAACCGGCCCTCGGTGTCACTTGCCGCGACAATGGCTCGGCCGTTCGGGTCCGACAGCCGGACCGAGGCGGCGGCAACGGGTGTCTCGGTGCCAGAAGCGGCAGTCGTGACGAGACGCCCACGCAGCACCGGACCGCTGCTTTGCGCGGCGAGTGCTGCGGGACGAATGCCAGCGAAGACGGCTAGGAACAGGAGCGCCGAGCGACGAAACACGCAGAGAGAGGGCGTGATGGGCATACGCGAGGGATAGGAGTTAACGATAAGTGATTCCAACGTATCATTACCACACACGTCTGTCCATCGCGCATTCTATGGATCGGCCCCCTCAGCCACCGGTTCGTTGGGGGCTTTTCAGGGGTCAGAGCCGTTGATCCACCACCCGCTCCAGCCGCAGCCGCTGCACGGCGCGGGTCCGCATGGTCACCAGCCCCTCGCTCGCCGGCTGGTCGTCGATGGTGAGGATCTCCTCCTCCAGCACGTTCCCGGTCACGCGCAGGTGCGTGACCAGCAGGATCGAGCCGGCCTTGAACGCGCTCACCAGAACCCCGCCCAGCAGCGACGCCTGGAGACGGACACCGCCCCCCTCGTCGACCACGAGGTCCTGCGGACCGCTCCCTCGGCAGATGCGATAGTCCTTCACCGCCCGCACCGTATCGCGTTCGCTATACGTGGTCTTCCACGGCACGCACTGGTTGTCGGCAGTAGGGAAGGCGCCGATTTCCATGGTGACCGTGACCAGCGCGGCCTTGGCCCGTTCGGGATAGTTCGTGAGCGTGCCACGCCACACGCCACCGAGCGGCGGAAGCTCGGGAGTGATCGGCTGTGCGTTCACCGTACCGGAAAACAGGCCGACCGTGAGTGCGACGGCGAACCAGACACGGGCTGAGTGCATAAGATCCGGGGATTCGAGATATGGGCGCAACGAGCTGCAACTACGGTGTGCCACGCCCGTAGTGTATCCTACCGATCATGAGTGAAAAGACCTCCGCCGGCGGTGAACTCGCCGCTTTCCGCGCCGCCCTTCGCGGCCAGTACGATATCCAGCGGGAACTCGGTCGCGGCGGCATGGGCATCGTACTGCTCGCCCGCGACGAACGCCTCGATCGTGCGGTGGCCCTCAAGGTGCTGCCGCCGCATCTCGCAGTAGACGGGGATACCCGCGAACGCTTTCTCCGCGAAGCGCGCATGGCGGCGCAGCTGTCGCACCCCAATATCGTGCCGGTCTATCGCGCCGACGAGATCGGAGGGTGCGCCTTCTTCGCCATGGGCTATGTGGAAGGAGAAACGCTGGGCGACCGGATACGCGACCGCGGTACGCTCGCCGCCGCCGACACCGTGCGCATCCTGCGTGAAGTGGCCTGGGCACTCGCCTACGCGCACGCACGCGGCCTCGTGCACCGCGACATCAAGCCCGACAACATCCTGCTCGATCGTCAGAGCGGCCGCGCCGTCGTGACGGACTTCGGCATCGCCCGCGCCGACTTCAATCCCGCACTCACGCAGGACGGGCTCGTGCTGGGGACCGTCCACTACATGAGTCCCGAGCAGGCCACCGGCGACGCGCTCGACGGCCGCAGTGACCTCTACGCCCTGGGCTGCATTGCGTATCTGGCATTGAGCGGACGGCTCCCCTTCGAAGGCACGTCGCCACAGGCGGTGCTGGTGGCGCACGCCACACGGGAAGCCCCGCCGCTCCGCAGCGTTGCACCGAACGTGCCGGCCGCACTCGCGGCCGTCATCGACCGCTGCCTGCGCAAGCAGCCCGACCAGCGCTACGCGACAGGCGAGGAGCTGGCCGATGCGATCGGCAAGGCGGCCGAGGAGCAGAACCGGGCGGCCGATCAGCAGACCGGGGCCGCCGTGCTCTCCGGCGATGCGGCAATGGCCGTCTGGCGCCGGGCCGCCGAGTTGCAGGCGGAGGCTGCGGCACGGCTCGAATCGCGCGTCCGGGCGAACGACACACAGGCGCTCACACCGGTTTCGACCTCCCCCGCCAATACGTCGGGGAGCGGCGGACTTCCCACCGACGCCTTCCGATTGCGTGACGTGGAAGCGGCCGCGGTGGAGGCGGGGATCTCGCAGCGCTACGTGGCGCTGGCCCTCGATGAGTTGCGGGCGCACCCGGACGGCGTGGCGCTCGCGGCCGTCGTGTCGCCCCGCACGGAGCGGCTGGCAACACGGGTCTTCGGGGTCACCCAGTGGTCGCACGCGGTTTCGCGCACGTATCGCATGCCCCCTCGCACCGTCCTCCAGGCGCTTGGGCGAACCCTGCAGGGCGCTCCCTGATTGCTCACGCTCGAGGATACCCTCGGCGGGCATCCGCTCGATGGGGGGACGCTCGTTTTTCGGCTGCCCCCGATGACCGACGCGGGGTACCGATGGCAGTGGACGCGCTACGGCGTGTACGCCCCGGAGATTCGGGTGACACTGGCAGCAGTCCCCGGCGATCCGCAGGCGTGCGAAGTCACCATGACCGTCGACCTTCGCAACGGACTCAGCCCGAACCTCTGGGGCTATGGCATAGTCTCCTCCGGCGGCGCCGGGTTTGCGGGCCTCATTGCCGGGGCGATCGCGAAGAAGGCGCTGCTGCTCACCGGGGCCGCCATCGCCGGTCCGGCCGTGGCCGTCGCCGGCGCCACCGGCATCGCGCTCCTCATGTCGGCGGGCGCCATATACCGGTGGGAGGTCCGCAAGACGAGCGACGAACTGCGGGCGGCACTCGCCGCGATCGAGGGCGCCATGCGGGCACTCGACATCTTCGGCGACAACCCACCCCCGCCGCCCCCGCCGACCGCTTCCGGCGACGGCGGCGCCTTTCTCGCGATCGTGAGCTGACCCTAGGCGCTGGACATTCTCTCAGCACTAAGATAGTTTTCACCGACACCCCTGCTGGAGTCCCGTATGTCCATCCGTCCCGTCAAGCGAATCGTCTCCGCGCAGCCCACCATGGAAGGCGCGGGCGTGCATCTCCACCGCGGGTTCGGCTTCGGCGAGACCGCCGAAACCGATCCGTTCCTCCTCTTCGACGATTTCCGGGGCGACGACCCGCGCCAGTATCAGGCCGGCTTCCCCTGGCACCCGCACCGGGGGATCGAGACCATCACCTACGTGCTCGCCGGCAACGTGGAGCACGCCGATTCCCTCGGGAATCGCGGCATGCTTGGCGCCGGCGATGTGCAGTGGATGACCGCCGGCCGCGGCATCATCCACCACGAGATGCCGCACGGTGATCCGCAGGGGCGCATGCACGGCTTCCAGTTGTGGGCGAACCTCCCGTCATCGCTCAAGATGACGGCCCCCCGCTACCAGGATGTGCAATCGAAGGAGATCGCCGAGATCACCGACGATGACGGCACCACCGTACGCGTGATCTGCGGCGAGTTCTGGGGAAAGCGGGGGCCGGTGGATGGCATCGCTGCGGACCCCTGCTACCTCGACGTGACCGTCCCGGCAGGCGTGAAAAAGTCGCTTCCTGTCGACGCGTACCGCAGCACCTTCGCGTACATTTTCCAAGGAAGCGGTTCGTTCCGCCATGCGTCGGATCCGATGGGTGTGCTCACCGAACGAACGGCGGGCAACGACGATGATCTCGTGCGTGATCGCACGGGGAATCGTTCGCTCATCTTCTTCGACACGGGTGACGAGGTGGTCGTGCGCGCGGGAGACGAAGGCATCCGCTTTCTGCTCGTGAGCGGCACGCCCATCAAGGAGCCGGTGGCGTGGTACGGACCGATTGTGATGAATACCCAAGCCGAGTTGCAGCAGGCTGTGAGCGAGTTGCGCGCCGGGACGTTCATCACGCACTGACCGTTTGCCGATGGGCACATGCCACGTAGCAGTTTGTCAGGGTTTCTGGAGCGGCGACTGAAGACGACGGGGCGAGGCCTCCTGGGCCTCGCCCTCATGCCGTGTGCGCTGCGGGCACAATCGTCACCCGCTGCTCCCGCAAAGGCCGCCCCGGTGGCAGCGCCGGCGAAACCCGCGGCGCCGCCGAAGAAGCGGCTGGAGTTCTCCGGCTCTCTGGGCTTCTCGCAGACCAACGGCAATGCCGAAGCGATGACGACCAACGTCACCAACAAGCTGCGCTACACGCTGGCGGGTTGGAGCTTTCAGCAGGACCTCGCGTTCTTCTACGGCGAAGCCAACGAACGGGTCAACACGAACTTCTGGAACGGTGGTGTACGGGGCGAACGCGTGGTGGCCGAACGCGTATCGCTGTTTCTCGCGTCGCGGTATGACCGCAACGTCGTGCAGGGCGTGGCCAACCGTTTTCAGCAGGGATTCGGCGTAACGGTCAAGGCGGTCGACGATCGGGCCAACAGACTCAACGTGGCGCTCGGCGGCTCGCTCTTTTCGCAACAGCTTACGCCGGGAAGCGTGGCCAAGGTGTCGCGGGCCTTCCCCGCTGCACGCGCCGCCTTCGATTACCGGCGCAAGCTCACGGATCTCGCCTACGTGCAGCAGACCGCGGAGTATCTTCCCGCGCTCGGCGATACCGCCGCATCGTACTTCGTGAATACCGAGAGCGCCGTGGTGGCCCCGCTCTCGAAGAGTGTGGGCCTCAAGGTGGGCTACGTGATCCGCTACAACAGCGAGCCGCCCATCCGCAACCGCGTGCAGCTGCGCACGACCGATACGTTCTTTTCGAGCGGGCTGACGCTCACGTTCTGATCATCGCGACGCCCGCGCTGACGAGCGGTGCCGTACATTGATGTGCGTTAAGCAGGTTCTCCCGTTCCCCCGCTGGAGGCCGTACGTGGATACCGTACCTGATGACGAACCGCAGCGATCCACCCAGAAGATCACCCGTCGCGCGGTCGTGCGGTCGGGGGGACTCCTCGCCGGTGCCGTACTGACGCCGTCGCTGATGCGCGCGGTGGCGCAGGAGCCGCTTCCGGCGACATCGGCCGCCGCCCAGACGGATCCCACGCGCACCCCAGGCGCCCCGAGCGACTCGCTCGGCACACGATCGCCGTTCGAAACACCGCGCCTCACACCGGTGGGAGTCACCAGCGGCTCGTCGTGGACGCCGCACCATCTGCTGCACGGTACCGTCACGCCAGCCGATCTGCATTTCCACCGGCACCACAACGGCATTCCGTCGATCGATCCCACCACGCACACGCTCACGATTCACGGTCTCGTGGAACGGCCGCTCGTGTTCACGATGGCGGAACTGCAGCGCTTCCCGAGCGTCACGCGCACCCACTTTATCGAGTGCTCGGGAAATGGTGGACGGGCCTACAACAATCCACGCCCCGACATGTCGCCACAGGTGGTGGACGGACTCACCAGCAATACCGAGTGGACGGGTGTGACACTCGCCACGCTGCTGCGCACCGTCGGCGTGAAGGACTCGGCCACGTGGGCGCTTGCCGAGGGCGGTGACGCCGCGGTGATGACGCGCAGCGTGCCCGTGCGCAAGCTGCTCGACGATGCGCTGATCGTCTACGCCCAGAACGGCGAGGCCCTGCGCCCGGCCAACGGGTATCCCATCCGCCTGCTGCTGCCTGGGTGGGAAGGCAACATGTGCGTGAAGTGGCTGCGACGGCTGGAGTTGATGGATGCACCGGCGATGTCACGCGAGGAAACGTCGAAGTACACCGACCCCATGCCGAACGGCACGTCACGGCAATTCAGCTTCGTGATGGACGTGAAGTCGCTGATTACGTCGCCCACGCAGCCACATCATCTCCCGGAGCCGGGATGGTATCCCATACGCGGTATCGCGTGGACCGGCAGTGGTAACATTGCGCGCGTGGACGTAAGCCCTGACGGCGGGCGCTCGTGGCATGCGGCCACGCTGCCGCCGCTCGTCCCTCGGCTCGCGCACACCCGCTTCGAGTATCTCTGGAAGTGGGACGGGAAGCCCGCGCGCCTCATGAGCCGCGCCGTGGATTCAACCGGCGCCGTGCAGCCCACCCTCGACGCGTTCCGCAAGGCGCGCGGCACCGCGCCGGGATACCACTACAACGCCATCCGCACGTGGGACGTGGCGGGCGACGGCTCCATCACGTTCGGAGGCTGACCATGCGACGACTGCATGCGCTCCCGCTGGCGCTCCCGCTGGCGCTCCCGCTGGCGCTCCTACTGCCGCTCATGCTTGCGGGATGCGCCGGCGAACGCGCCAGGGACGAGGTCATGTTTGGGCTGGGGCGTGCACCGGAGCCGGCCGAACTGGCCCGGATCGACATCGACGTGACACCAAACGGGGACGGCCTGCCCGAGGGGACCGGCGTACCGGCGCGTGGTGAGATCGTGTACCGCGAGCAGTGCGCCTCCTGTCATGGCGCCAACGGCGAGGGAATCCGTCCCTCACCGGCGCTGGTGGGGCGCACGCCGGCGGCCGGTCATGTGTTTGCCCTCGACCCAGGGGCCCCGCAGACGATCGGCAACTACTGGCCGTATGCGACCACGGTATTCGACTACGTACGCCGCGCCATGCCGCTCAAGAATCCGGGCTCATTGAGCAATGCGCAGACGTATGACGTCGTGGCGTACCTGCTCGCGGCGAACGGACTCATCGCCCCCACCGATTCTGTCACCCGTACGTCACTGCCGCGTGTGGTGATGCCGGCGCGCCGCTTCTTCGTCCCGGAGTACCGCTCCGTCGCCCGTTGACCTCGTAGCTCCGCCGCGCATCGCGTGGACCGTCCACCCTCTGGACGTTCGAGATCAGTCCCCGCGCGAGCCGCGGACCTTCTGCACCAACGAGTAGCACACCACCAGCACACCGCCGCTCGCCACACCCAGCAGCGCGTCGAGCATGGTCTTCACCACGCCGGCGGCGGGTCCGCTGGCATGCGCCCACGATTCCAACAGCACGTCGGCGGCGTGCCAGCCGTGCGCGATGATACCGCCGCCCACCGTGAACATCGCGGCCGTACCCAGTACGGAAAGGGACTTCATGAGTAGCGGGGCCGCCGTGAGCAGCACGGCGCCCAGAGCGTTCCCGCGCTGATGCAGCGCAAGCCCCGCATCATCGATCTTCACGATGCCGGCCACGAGACCGTAGACTAGGACCGTCGCCGCGACACTCACGACGGAAAGCGTCATCACCTGCTGCGACAGCGGCGCCGTGGCCATGGTGCCGAGCGCAATGACGATGATCTCCGCCGACAGCACGAAGTCGGTGCGGATAGCGCCCGTGATCTTCCCCTGTTCCACCGCGAGCAGCTGCTCCTCGCTGTACTCAGGGTGTGCCACGACCGCGGCGTGTGTGTCGGCCTCGTCGCGGTGCAGATACTTGTGCACCAGCTTCTCCACGCCTTCGAAGCACAGGAACAAGCCACCGATCATCATGAGCGGCATCACCATCCATGGGGCGAAGGCGCTGATGAGCAGCGCGACCGGCACGAGGATGACCTTGTTCCACAACGACCCCTTGGCAACCGCCCAGACCACCGGCAGCTCGCGCTCTACCCGCACCCCACTGGCCTGCTCGGCGTTGAGCGCCAGGTCGTCGCCCATCACACCGCTCGTCTTGCGGGCCGCGACCTTCGCGAGGACCGCCACGTCGTCCATCATGGACGAAATGTCGTCGAGTAGAACCAACAGACTGGAAGCCATGGGAATGGTAAGGATTGCTCAGCGCAGAGACGCCAACAGCCGTTCCACGAAGCCGTTGAGGCTCTGGCCGTTGTCCATCCAGCGGATCACCGCAACCACGTCGTTGACGGGATCCACGTAGATGTAGTTGTTCCCGGCGCCCACATGGACGAATGCTTCAGCGGGCGCCGACGCGACGTACTTGCGGTCGGTGTTCACGAACCAGTTCATGTAGCCGTAGGTGGGCTCCACCGACGTGGGTGTGAGCGCCTGCTTCACCCACGCATCGCTCAGTAGCTGCTTGCCGCCCCAATTGCCGCGGCGCTGGGTGAGCAACCCGAAGCGCGCCATGTCCCACGCATTGAGGATCATCCCGCCCCCCCAGTGGCCCCCGCCACTCACGCTCTGCACCTCACGACCGTCGAGCACGATCCACGAGTTGTCGTAACCGTACCAGCGCCACGTGTTGGACGCACCGATGGGGTCCATCACGCGCTCCTTCAGCACCTCGGGGAGCGGACGGCGCCACACCTGCAGCGCCGCCAGCGCCAGCACATTCACACGCGTGTCGTTGTACTCGTAGGCGCTCCCCGGTGCCTTGCGGGCGCGCGTCGTCCACGTGCTCGCATCCTGGGCCGGACGGTCGGCCCACTCCGGTTTGCCCCAGAGCGTGCCCTCCCAGTCACTCACCTGACGCAGCAGATGATCCCAGGTGATGGTGCGGTTGTGCGGCGTATCGAAGGGCATGAGCAGCTTGTCGGTGCCCGGCCAGTCACGGGAGTACACCGTGCCGTTGGGCCGCGCGCGCACGATTGGCGGCATGTAGTGCGCCACCGTGTCGTGCACGCTGCGAATGCGCCCGTCGTCCACCGCGAGCCCCACCACGGTGCTCAGGAAGCTCTTGGTGACGCTGTTGGTGATCTCCTCGGCATCAGGGGTGCCCCACGTGGCCACCACGTAGCCACGACGCAACACGATGCCCGTGGCACCGCCACGCGGGGGCAGCGGACCGATCGCATCGCCGAGCGGCTCACGTCCGAAGGACTGCAGGTGATTGAGCTCGAGATCGCGCGGTGTGCGACTTTCCTTGCTGACGGCAAAGGTCACCGCGTCGGCCAGCTTGACCGAGTCCATCCCCACGGCGGACGGTGAACGCCGTTCCCAGCTACTGGCCAACGGTACGTACGGCGTGGCTGCCGCACGTGCCTTCTGCGCGTGCACCGGGTGGGCCGCAAGCGTGAGCAGCAGCCCCACCCCACCGTGCCTCACGAACCGCCGTGCCTCCGTGTGGCAGGCGCTCATGCAATCGGTCCCTTCGGCTTCGCCTTGCCGATCACGCCAGGCACGTTGTTGGCCTTGAGCAACGCGTTGAAGGCGGGGACGTCCACGTTCTCGATCGCATCGACTTCCGAGCGGATCGCCTGCCACACCTTCTCGAGTTCCAGCAGACGGTCCTTTACCGGCTGCGTCAGGGCGGTGTTCCCTTCCACCTGGCCGAGCAAAAAGCCGTACTGCCCGTTGATGCCGTTGGCGAAGTTGATGATGTCCTGCCCGTTCGCCGCCTTGGTGGTGAGACGCGGGTCCATCGCCTCGAGCTTGCCGGTGAGCACACGGCCGGCCTTGCCGATCGTGTCGGGGGCACTGGTTTCGCGCGCACGCGTCACGTAGCCCTGCACCTGCGTCTTCACGTCGCGGAGGCGGAGTACCGCCTGATGGATCTCATCGATGCGCGTGGAGAGCAGGTTGGCGACCGAGTCACGTTCGGCGATGACGGCCGCCGGCGCGTCGAGACGCGGATCCTGCTTCACCACGAGCGGGTGCGTGAACACCGTGGCACCGACTGACAGCCGGACCGTGTAATTGCCCGGGGACACGCGGGCCCCGCCGTCGCCCGGTGCACCGAAGAGCAGCACGTTGCCCACACGCGCCGGTGCGGCGCGGCGCAGGTTCCAGGTGATGCTGTTGAGGCCAGCCTTGACCGGAAGGCGGTTGATGCTGTCCCCCTTGCTGGCGAACGCGCGCACCACGGTGTTCTTCGCATCGAGGAACTCAAGGCGCACGGTGGTGGCGCTGTCGGGCGCTGCCGCGAGCCGGAAGTTGATCGTGGCGCCGTTCGGCGGATTCTTCCCGGCGTTCTGCGGCGTGCCGAAACCACCGCTGCCCGCAAACAGGATCGCCTCGCGCGGCGCATAGAGATGGGCCGCAGCCTTCTCGACCGCATCGCTGCGCTGACGCAACACCGACAGATCGTCGAGAATCCAGAAGGCACGCCCTTCGGTGGCGGCGACGAGGTCCCCGTGCTTCACCTGCAGGTCGGTCACCGGCACCACGGGGAAGTTGCCGCGGAAGGGGAGCCACTGCGCGCCGCTGTTGTACGACACGTACACCCCCGTTTCCGTGCCGGCGTAGAGCAGACCTTTGCGAACGGGATCCTCGCGCACCACGCGCACCGGCTCGCCGTCGCGCAGCCCGTTCACGATGCGCGTGAAGGTGGCGCCGTAATCACGGGAGACGAAAATGTGCGGCGTGGGATCCCCCACGCGATCCTTGCGGAACGACACATAGATCGTGCCCGCGTCGTGCGGCGACACGGCAATCTCGTTCACCAGACCATCGCCCCAGACCGCCGGCGTGACGTTCGTCCACGTCTTGCCGCCGTCGCGCGTGCGCTGGATGAGTCCATCGTCGGTACCCACGTACATCGTATTGGCGTCGTGCGACGACTCCTCGATCACCACGATCGTGGCGTAGACCTCACCACCCGCGCCTTCGTTGGTGATCGGACCACCGCCCCACCCCTGGCGCGACCTGTCGTTCCGCGTGAGATCACCGGAGATGGGCGTCCAGTTCTGGCCGCGGTTGGTCGTCTTGAACAGCACGTTGCCACCATGGTACACGACCTTGTCGTCGTGCTGCGATACCTCGATCGGCGCCGTCCAGTTGAAACGATACTTCGTCTTGTCGGTGGGCTCGGTGAGGTTCATCTCGGGCCACGGCATGATCGTGCGCGTGAGCCCCGTCTGCGCGTCCATCTCGTCGATGAGCCCCTGATAGCAGCCGCCGTACACGTAGCGCGGATGCTTCGCACTCACGCCCATGTTGGCGCTCTCACAGCCCGGACCCTCGGTCCAGTCGCGGAGACCGATCGCGCCGCCATCGCTGCGCGACTTGATAATCACGCTCGAGTTGTCCTGCTGTCCGCCGTAGAGCTTGTAGGGGAAGTCGTCATCGACCGCCACATGATAGAACTGCGACGTGGGCTGATTGTCCTGCGTGCTCCAGCTCTTGCCACCGTTCAAGGAGATCGACGCGCCACCATCGTTGGCGTTGATCATGTAGCGCGAATCCTTGGGATTGATCCACACGCCATGGTTGTCGCCGTGTGTGGCCGGATTCACCGCGAAGGTGCGCCCGCCATCGATGCTCTTGAGCAACGGCGCGTTGCTCACCCACACCACGTCGGCATTGGCGGGATCAGCGGTGATGTTCATGTAGTACCACGAGCGCGTCTGGATGAGACGGTCGCCGCTCATGAGACGCCAAGACTTGCCGGCGTCGTCGCTGCGGAACAGGCCACCATTCTCCGCTTCCACGATCGCGTACACCCGATCCGGATTGGCGGGCGACACCGACACGCCGATCTTGCCCATGAGCTTGGGCAAACCTTCAGCCAGACGCGTCCAGCTGTCGCCGCCATCCGTGCTCTTCCAGATGCCGCTGCCCGCGCCACCGGAACGCACCGTCCAGGGCATGCGCTGATGATCCCAGAACGCCGCGTACAGGATGCGCGGGTTGGTGGCATCCATGCTGAGGTCACCGGCGCCGCTCGTCGCGTTCACACCCTTGAGCAGCTGCGTCCACGTCTTGCCGCCGTCCGTGGTGCGGTAGATGCCGCGGTCCGCCGTGCCCTTCCAGCGGTCACCCTGCACCGCGACGTAGACCACGTCGGGATTGTTTGGGTGCACGCGGACGGCGCTGATCTGCCGCGACGTCTCGAGACCGATCCGCGTCCAGGTGCGGCCCTGATCGGTGCTCTTGTACATGCCGTCGCCGTAGGTGGACGACTGACCGCGAATGGCGTGCTCACCGCTGCCCACGTAGATCACGTTCTCGTCGCTCGGTGCCACGGCGATCGCGCCGATCGATCCCGAGCGGAAGAAGCCATCGGAGATGTTGCGCCAGGACAGACCCGCATCGTCGGTACGCCACACCCCACCGCCGGTGTATCCCGCGAAATACGTCATCGGGTTCGACGGCAGGCCGGCGGCCGCCACCGAGCGGCCACCGCGCCACGGACCCACGTTGCGCCACGAGAGGCTCGTGAACGTGGTGGAATCGAACGCCGACAAGGCGTTTGCGGGGGCGCTCTTCGCAGCCGTGGCCGCGGTCTGCGCATGCAGCAGGGCGCCCGAGCGATCGCCGGGCAGCGCCAGTGGAAGCGAAAGAGCGAGGGCCAAGGTGACCGGGCGCGTGGCACGCGGCGAGCGGCGTCGGGACATGGGGTCGGACTCCTGAAGTTCGGGAGGGGCTGGGGATCCGCCCAAAGCTACCATGTTCCCCGCGCCACGGTGCCGAGCCACGGTGATCAGCGGCCCCAGGCCCGGTCACCGAGCCTGCCCCGTCCGACCGGCCGCGTCAGTCGAGCTCCGCGTCGGCCTCGATCTCCACGAGGTACTCGTCCCCGATCAGCGACGCCTGCACCATGGTGTTGGCGGGCAGGATGTGGCCGAAGCGCTCACCGTGCGCGCGCGCGATCGGCTCCCACTGTGAGATGTCGGAGACGAACACACGCGTGCGCACCACGTGCTCGAGCGAGCCGCCGAGTGACTGCAGGGCGCCGGCGATCTTGTCGATGCAGAAGTGCGTCTGGGCCGCCGGGTCGGCGCCGCCGATCGCACGGCTGCCATGGGTGGCCGTGGTGCCCGACACGTGGATGCGAGTGCCCTTGCGCACGGCGCGGCTGTAGCCAGCCATCGGCTCCCACACCGTACCGCTCAAGGCGAGGGTGCGGCCGTCGCTACCGGGGCGCGTGTTGAACGGCGCCGGAAAGCCCGAGAGGTGATGCGACAAATCACCGCTTGCGGTGAGAAACGGGGGCGTGCGGTACTCGTCGCCGCAGTCACCGGGAATGGGCTGCAGCGCCGCCTGGGCCTCGGCGATGCACGCCCGGTCGTTGTCGTCGAGCGAAAACGCGAACATGCGCGCAGTATCGGCCACGTGCGCCGAGTGACTGAGGCGTGCGCCCACGATCACGCCGGCCACACCGGGCTGATCGAGCACCCAACGGCTCGCCACCGTGGCGATCGGCACGCCATGTCTGGTGGCCACCGCGTGCAGCGCCCGCAGCACCCCCTGGAACGGCTCCCAGCCGCCGGCCGTGCGGATGAAGCGGCCGTACTTCATCTGCGACCACGTCTCGAGCCGATCCCAGTCCGGCTCGGGGGCCCCCAGCCATTTCTCGCTCAGGAAGCCGCCGAGCACGGTGCCGTAGCAGAGGAGCCCCACCCCCTGCGCCTGGGCATAGGGCCCGAGCCGGGTGGTGAAACGCCGATCGATCACGCTCCCGCTGATCTGATTGCTCACCACCCGGATGCCGCTCGCGATCGCTACCCGCAGATGCGCGGTATCGAAGTTGGTCACGCCGATGGCCCGGATGCGCCCCGCGTCGCGCGCCGCTTCGAGCAGCCACATCGCGTCGAGCCAGCGCGGATCGGCAAAGGTCCACGCGTGGAATTGCAGCAGGTCGATCACCTCGGTCTGCAGCCGCGAGCAGGCCCGATCCACCGCCGCACGCACGTCGGCAGCCGACACCGGACCCGGCTCCGGCACCCACTTGGTGAGCCGCTGCACCGGAGCCCCCGGGCGTACCGCGGCAGCAAACCGCCCTGCCACCACCTCGGCCGACCCGTAGTGATCGGCCATGTCGAAGGTCGTCAGCCCCGCGTCCACATACGGCGCCATGGCGGCAGCGGCCGCGTCGAGATCGAGCGTGCGGCCATCGCGCTCGAGGTCGGCGATCTGCCACAACCCGGTGAGGACACGCGAAATCTCGAGACCGGGGGCGAGCTGGATGCGGGGGATACCCATCGGGAGAAGGGAAGTGGGGTGATGTACAAGGGAGGAAGCAGGCGCGCGTCCTTATTCCGGCGGCAGCACCGCCGTGATCGCCCGCAGATCACGCCCCGCCGCCGCCAGCGCACGCGTCTCGCGCCAGTACACGAGGGTACCGATCGCCATCACAAGGGCCCACACGAGCGTGGAGCGCGCGTACCATCCCGCCACGTCAGCGGTGAGGTCGCGCCAGCTGTGCACCACCAGCAGCGCGAGCAGGGTGATGAGCGCCAGCACCGCTACCAGTACCTGCGCCCACCGCGCGGTGATCACGCGCACATCGCGGGCAATCGCCGGATTGTGCGACGGTAACCGCAACACCGACAGCGCCATGATCACGAAGTTCACCAGCATGGCCGTGACGAGAATATCCACGCCGAGGAAGAAGTCGCCGGCAAAGTGGCCGCCAAGAATGCCCAGCGTGGAGAGCATCGCGGAGGCAAACAGGGCGGTGCGCGGGGTGCCGTTGACCGGATCGACCCGGGCGATCTGCCGCGGAAAGACGCCGTCTTCAGCCCACGCGAAGCAGAGGCGGGACACGCCGAGCAGCATCCCCGGCAGGTCCTTGATGAGCGCGAGTGCTGCGCCCGACATCATGAGCACGCCGACGGCGGGGCTCACCAGCGCGGTAAGCAGTCCGGGCGCCGTCACGTCACCGCGCTGACTCGCCGCCGCCACGTACTGCCAGGGGACCGCACGGTAGACGGCACCGGTGAAGGCGAAGTAGAAGATCCCCACCACACCGATCGCCAAGCCGATCGCCAGCGGCAGCGTGCGCGACGGGTTCTTCGCCTCACCGCCGGCCTGCGCGATCACGTCGAAACCAATGAAGCTCGAAAAGAGCACCGCCGCCGCCGGCGGCACGACGCGCCAGAACTCCCCGGCGCTCCCCTCGAGCATCGCCGAGTCGCCGCGGGCGGCCAGCAGCGCCTGATAGTCGGCGGCCGTGTGGGTGTAGCCCGTGAGGATCACCAGCCCGCTGCAGAGGAACACCAGCGCCACGAGGGGCACCAGCGTGCGGGTCACCGCCTTCACGCCGCGGAGGTTGACCAGCACGAAGGTCCAGAGGAACCCGAGGGCAAGCGCCAGACGCACCAGCCGCTGGTCGAGCATCGCGGCCACGTCGGTCCACTGCGCCGCGATGGCGGTGTCCCGCAGAAAGGGCGGAATGACGTACGACACCACGCCGATCGCGATGCAGAGACCAAACCACTGCGAAAAGCTCGCGAGAAAGCCGGTGTACGGTCCAATGGCGCGGCTGGCGTACACGTAGGAGCCACCAGCGCGGGGCATGGCGCTCCCCAGCATGGCATAACAGAGTGCCGCGAGCACCGCCGGCACGGCGGCGATGGCATAGGCCGTCAGCACCCACGGCCCGATCCCCGGCACCGTGCGCTGCAGCGCGAAGGGCACGATGTTGATGCCCGCCCCCACCATGGACCCGATGCCCGCAGCGGCCAACCCGAGCAGCCCCAGCTCCCGGCGCAGGGCGGGGCGTGATCCCGTCCCGCCGGCAGCGGGACCTCCGTCCGATATCGAGGCGTTGGTCATGGGACGAATGATACAGCGCCACACCGATCTTGCGGTGCCGGGATCCGGGCCAGTTCGACCGTTGGCGCCGCGCCATGATTTTCCGCCGAAAGTCGGGCGGCGCGCGCGCCGCGTACTGGCGTGGCGGTTTCTCGCGCAGCAGCTTCGGGGCATGATGCCATCATCCCAGATTCTTCCGAAGGCGCTGCGGCGAGTCGCCTGCGCCGTCACACTCGGTGCGACGGCCGTGGCGGTACCCGGCGCGGTGGGGTACGCCCAATCAGCGGCAACACCCACCTACGGACAGTTGCTCCCGCTGTTCACCACCTGGCGCACCTTCGAGGAGGCGCCACGCGTGCAGGGGGCACCGGATTACACGCCGGCCACCAACGCCCGACGACTCGCTGAGCTGCGGTCGCTCCAGCAGCGCCTCGCCGCCATCGATACCACGGGCTGGTCGATCAGTCAGCAGGTGGACTGGCACCTGGTGCGCGCCGAGATGAACGGCATGCTGTATCACCTCACCGTACTGCAGCCGTTCGCGCGCGATCCGGCCTATTACGCCTCCGTTCGGACCGACGAGAGCGACACGCCCGCAGAGGAAGGGCCCACCATCCACGGGGCCATCCGCCTCTGGCGCTTCGGCATCTGGCCGCGCACCGCGCTCGATACCGTGCGTGATCTCACCCGCGACGAGGTGCAGCAGCTCACGACGGCGCTGCGCGCAGTCCCCCCACTCCTCACCCAGGCGCGCGCCAACCTCGCCGACGCCAACGCGCGGGACCTGTGGGTGGGTGGCGTGCGTGCCTTCGAAGAACAGCACGACGCTCTGAGCACACTGCTCACACGCGTGCGCCAGCGGCACCCGAAGGAAACGGCGCTCGCCGCCGCGATCAGTCAGGCGGCCGATGCCACCACGCAGTTCAAGGCCTGGCTCGAGGCGGAGGCCCCCAAGCGCACCGGTCCATCGGGGATCGGCAAGGAGCAGTACACGTGGTATCTGCGCAACGTGCTGCTCGTGCCTCTCACGTGGGACCAGGAAGTCACAATTCTCCGTCGTGAACTCGCACGGTCACACGCGGCGTTGCGTCTCGAAGAGGCGCGCAATGCGGCGCTCCCGCCTATGAAGGTCGCGGCCAACGCCGCGGAGTTCGCGGCGCTGCAGGACACCATGCTCCCCAAGTATCTGGGCTTCTGGCGCGACAAGCAGCTCATGACCATGGAGCCCTGGATGGATCGGGCGCTGCGCGAGCGGTTCATGGGCTTCTCGCCGGAACCCTCTCGCAACTTCTTCGCGCAGGCCACGCACCGCGATCCGCGCACGCTGTGGGCGCACCTGTTCCACTGGTGGGACAACATGCGCATTCGCGTGGCGCCGCACGCCAACCCCATTCGCCGCGAACCGCTGCGCTACAACGTGTGGATGAGCCGCGCCGAGGGCATGGCCACCGTGATGGAAGAGTGGACCATGCACGCCGGGTTGTACGACGACAGCCCGCGCTCGCGTGAGATCGTGTGGGCCATGCTGGCGGCCCGCGCGGCGCGCGGCCTCGGGAACCTGTACGCACACAGCAACGAGCTCACCATGGAAGGCGCGGGTACCCTGCACGTGGACTGGACCCCCCGTGGCTGGATGCGGCGCGATCCGCTGCTCGGGTTCGAGCAGCACCTCTATCTGCGCCAGCCGGGGTATGGCGCGACCTACGTGAGCGGCGGCCGTCTCATGGAGGAAACGATCGCCGAACGGGCTCGCCAGCTGGGCAACGCCTTCACCATGAAGCGCCTCTTCGACGAGGTGAATGGCGCCGGCATGATCCCGGTCTCCATGATCTACTGGGAGCTCACCGGCGACGACCGCATGGTCCGCGAGCTCCGCGACGGGCAAGGGCCACTGCCCTTCCGGTAACCGGCGGAAAGGATTGGGACAAACAGGGCGGTTTCAGGGACAAGCGGGAGCAAGCGAACGCGCGTTTCGCCGGAAGACGGGGCTGCACCACGCCGGTGCAGCTGCTGATATTGGAGAAAGTTGTTCGGCTGTTCCCCTGAAACCCCACCACAGTACCCCCGCTCATGTTCAACGATATGTGCGATGATGCGCACGAAGCGCACTCGCTGAAGCTGATCAACCGCGTCATCATGGTCATCGGCGTGGTGTTCCTGACGTTCGGTGGCATCGCCATCAGCACCCGCCTCGGCGCCACCACGCCGCCAGAGTCGGTGGCGTACGGCACCCAGCAGGCCGAAGCAGACGCGGCAGTCTTCGGCGACTGAGCCCGACCGCCCGTCCGGTAGCACGCGGCCAGCGGCGCTGTTGCGCGCGCAACAGCGCCTGGCCCGTTCCGAGGAAATCGTCATGACCAGATCCGGACGGCACGACGAGGCGCTCCCGGCCCTCACTCAGGCCGAGCACCAGCGGTATGGACGGCATCTCGTGCTGCCCACGGTGGGCGAGACCGGGCAACGGCGCCTCAAGGCGGCACGGGTGCTCATCGTCGGGGCCGGCGGGCTGGGCTCGCCCGCGGCGCTGTATCTCGCGGCCGCCGGCGTGGGAACAATCGGCCTCGTTGACCACGACGTAGTGGACGCCACGAACCTGCAGCGTCAACTGCTGCACGGCACCGACGACGTGGGTCGCGCCAAGCTCGCGTCCGCGCGCGACCGTCTGCACGACGCGAATCCGCACGTGGCGGTCGAACTGCACGACACGTGGCTCACCGCCGCCAACGCCCTCGACATCATCGCGCGCTACGACGTGGTGATCGACGGCACCGACAACTTCGCCACGCGGTATCTGGTGAATGATGCCTGCGTGATGCTGCAGCGACCCAATGTGCATGGGGCCATCTTCCGCTTCGACGGACAAGCGTCGGTGTTCGCCACAGCCGATGGTCCCTGCTACCGCTGCCTGTATCCCGAGCCCCCGCTGCCGGACACGGTGCCCAACTGCGCTGAAGGCGGCGTACTCGGCGTGCTGCCCGGGTTGGTGGGCACGGTGCAAGCCACCGAAGCGATCAAGATCATCCTCGGCATCGGCGACACGCTCGCCGGGCGTCTGCTGCTGATCGATGCGCTCGGCATGGAATTCCGGAGCCTGCGCATTGCACGGAATCCGCAGTGCCCGGCGTGTGGCACGCGCACCATCACCCAGCTCATCGACTACGACCAGTTCTGTGGTACGCCACCGCTCGGGCAGCGCACCACGCCGGACGTGCAGGAAATTACGCCGGAGGGGCTGCTCGAATGGATGGTTCGAGGCGTGGCGTTCGAATTGGTGGACGTGCGCGAACCCGAGGAAACGCGTGACGGCTATCTGAACGGCGCGCGCCTCATGCCGTTGGCCACGCTGCCGGACGCCATGCACACGCTCGATCGGGCAAAGCCGGTGGTGGTGGTGTGCCGAAGCGGCGGACGCAGTGCCCGTGCCGCGACGGTGTTGCTCGCCGACGGATGCGAGCAGGTGCTGTCACTCGCGGGCGGCATGATGCGGTGGGAGCGGGACATCGGGGCCGGCCCCCCGTGAGGTAGCGCGCCGGCCGAGCGACGGGTTCACCGCCGCTGCAGCACCAGCAGCGCGTTAGCCACGGCTCGCTCACCGGTCGCATCAGTGGGCGTGTTGACCACGCGCCCGTCGATCACGAGCGTGGTACTGCCTCCGCCATCGAAGTTGAGCGCGTCCCACGCGCCGAGCGCACGCATCGCGTCACCCAGCTCCACGAGCGTCATGCCCACGCTCGACGCACTGCGGCCGTTCACCGCGTAGAGCCAGAGCGTGCGGCCGTCCTTCGACACACCGATGGCGCTGCGCGGATGCCGAGCCTCCGCATTGCGCGAGATGGTCCCTTCGCGAACGGGGGCATCGGCGGCCACGTTGACGCCACCTTCCACGATGCGAGGCCAACCGCCGATCAGTTGCTGCGGCGGACGCCCGTCGGTCAGACGCGGCATCGTGCCGATCCACACACGAATCGTATCGCCGGGCTGCCAGCGCTGAACCGGCGGCACACGATCACCGTGGGTGGAGAGCACCGCACCATCGGCAGGGATGGGCGTACCTCCCTGCGGAAGCACTGCCCCCTGCACCACATAACGCAGGGTATCGCCGTGCGCCGCGATGGCCCGCAGCGGGAGCTCGGCGATGCGCCGAGTGCTGTCGCGCGGCGAGGGCGAGGGCGTGCGCGCGCCGAAACGTGGCGTGTAGAGGGCCGTGCCTTCGTAGAGACCGGCCGGCATGCTGTTGACACCCAGAAGGGGCAGCGCACCCGTAGGGCCCCACACGCGGGCCTCGAGCAGGAATCGCCCGATGCTGCCGCGCCCGTCGTGTGACAGCGCGAACTGACTGTGCACGTTGTCGTAGGTATCGAATGGCGAGTCGGTGACCATGCGCCCCACCCACCACTCACCGTCGGTCACCTGATTGTTTTCGCTCTGCCCGGTCCGGAGATCGAAAAAATCGGCATTGATCGCCACCCGCACGCGCGCACCGTCGCGGCGGTCCACACGCTGCGCCATGGACGAGGTGAGCTCACGGCCGGCGATCGAATCGCGCGCGTGCACGGCGCGGAGCGAGAGGTCGCGCTGCGAGAGGTCGATGCGCACGATCATCGCCCGCCAAGGGCCGCGTGGATCGTCGCGTTGCCACCACGCAATGCCAGGACCCAGCGGTTCGGGCGTTGTCGACGCCGACACGGACGGCGTGGTCGGCACCGAGGCACGCCCTGGCATGCATGCCGTGAGCAGCAGCATGAGACTGGTGCCGGCTGCGTGAATTGCAGGACGCAGGACGGGATTCATCGCGGCGAAGATACGCGGTGGTGGGTCCCCCCGCGAATTGCCGCGCGACGGTGAGGTGGGGCGTCCGGGACCGCGCGAGCGCGCGGTGCGTCGTGTGCCGGTCACCACCCCCGCACCACATCGCGCACCGCGTCCACGAAGGCACGCCCCTCGGGCGTCGGCACCGCGCCGCGACGCCACACCGCCACGATGTCGCGCTGCAGCGTGTGCTCCGCCAGGGACACGTACGTGCACTGGGGGGTGTTGTGCCGCGCCGCTGCCATGGCCGGCACAATCGAGATCCCCACCTCCGCGCCCACGAGCTCGAGCACCGTGGCCAGCTGCGCGCTGCGGCACACCACCGACGGCAGCACCTGCCGGCTCGAGCAGAAGCCCGCGACCTGCTCGCCAAGACAGTGCGCCGGATCGAGCGTGACCGCCGGAGCATCGTGTAGTTGCGCGAGGGTGATGCGCCCGGTGCGCGCCGCAGGATGCGTAGCCGGCACCGCCACCACGAGCGCGTCGGGACCGAGGATCTCGGTGTCGAGATGCTCGAAGTTGTACGGGACGGCCGCGACGACCACGTCCAACTCACCATCCAGCAGCAGCTTCGCGAGCACGGCGCTGTAATCCTCCCGAAGCTCCACGCGCGTATTGGCGTGCAGAGCCGTGAATCGGCGAAGCGCCGCCGGGAGCACATAGGGCGCGATCGTGGGGATCGCCCCCACACGGAGCCCCCCGCTCCCGAGCGCGCCCTCGCGGCGGACGGCCGTTTCCGTGGCCCGCAGCTCCTCCAGGATGGCACGGGCACGCGGGTAGAGCGCCCGCCCGGCCGCCGTCATGGTCACCCCCCGCCCGTGCCGCGCGAAGAGCGAAACCCCCAGCTGCTGCTCCAACCGCTGGAGCTGCGCCGAGAGCGACGGCTGCGACAACCCCAGCTGCCCGGCCGCTCGGCTCTGACTCCCAGCGTCTGCCGTCTCGAGGAAGGCGCGGAGTAATGTCGTATCCATTTGAGATATAGTGACATCCTATGCCTTGTATAGGAAGCGACCCATTGCTGCCTATACCGGGACCTCATATCGTTCGTCAGCTATTCCGCTCTGTGAGGCCCTGCGCGAACCCGCGCCGGCTTCATCGCGGTTCCGATGCACGACTACCCACGACGCTCCGATTGGAGAGAGAACGATGGAAGGACATTCCGGTGGAAACGGGGGCAAGTGCCCCGTGATGCACGGCGCGACTGCGGCACATGGCGCGACCTCCGCGCCCCGCGGCCGCACCAATCGTGACTGGTGGCCCAATGCCCTCAATGTGGGCATCCTCCGGCAGCACTCGTCGCTCTCGAACCCGCTCCCGGGCTTCAAGTATGCCGACGCGCTCAAGACGCTCGACGTGGCCGCGCTGAAGGCCGATCTCGTCGCGCTCCAGACGGACTCGAAGGACTGGTGGCCGGCTGACTACGGCCACTACGGCCCCTTCTTCGTGCGCATGGCCTGGCACAGCGCGGGCACCTACCGCACGGCCGACGGCCGCGGCGGCGCCGGCAGCGGCACGCAGCGCTTCGCCCCGCTCAACAGCTGGCCCGACAACGGAAATCTCGACAAGGCGCGCCGCCTCCTGTGGCCGATCAAGCAGAAGTACGGCAACAAGGTCTCGTGGGCCGACCTCTTCATCCTCGCCGCCGACATCGGCATGGAAACCATGGGCTTCAAGCCCTTCGGCTTCTCCTTCGGCCGCGAAGATGTGTGGGAGCCCGAGCAGGACATCTACTGGGGGAGCGAAGGCGAGTGGCTCGCCACCAGCGAGAAGGAAAACAGCCGCTACACCGGCGATCGTGAGCTCGAAAACCCGCTCGCCGCCGTGCAGATGGGGCTCATCTACGTGAACCCCGAAGGCCCGGACGGCAAGCCCGACCCGATGGCCTCGGCGCGTGACATCCGCGAGACCTTCGCGCGCATGGCGATGAACGACGAGGAGACCGTGGCGCTCGTTGCCGGCGGTCACACCTTCGGCAAGATGCATGGCGCCGGCGACCCGGCGCTCGTGGGTCCGGAGCCGGAAGGCGCGCCGATCGAAATGATGGGCCTCGGCTGGGCCAACAGCTTCGGCACCGGCAAGGGCGCGCACACCACCACGTCGGGGCTCGAAGGCGCCTGGACGCCCAACCCCACCAAGTGGGACAACGGCTACTTCGACACGCTCTTCGGCTTCGAGTGGGAGCTCACCAAGAGCCCCGCCGGCGCCAACATCTGGGAGCCCACCGACAAGGCGGCGTCGCTGGTCGTGCCCGACGCGCACGAGCCGAACAAGAAGGTGCGTCCGGCCATGAGCACCGCCGACATCGCGCTGCGCACCGACCCGAGCTACCTCGAGATCTCCAAGCGCTTCCACCAGAATCCGCAGGCGTTCCACGACGCCTTCGCGCGCGCGTGGTTCAAGCTCACGCACCGCGACATGGGCCCCAAGACGCGTTACGTGGGACCGTGGATTCCGCAGGAAGACCTGCTGTGGCAGGATCCCATCCTGGCCTGTGATCACCCGGTCATCAACGCGGCCGACATCACCGCGCTCAAGGGCAAGATTCTCGCGGCTGGCCTGCCGATCGCCCAGCTCGTGTACGTGGCCTGGTCGTCGGCCAGCACCTTCCGCGGCAGTGATCGCCGCGGTGGCGCCAACGGTGCGCGTATCCGTCTCGAGCCCGCGAAGCAGTGGGACGTGAACCAGCCCGCGAAGCTCGCCCGCGTGCTCGAGATCTACGAGACGATCCAGAAGGAGTTCAACGCCTCGGCCACGGGTGGCAAGAAGGTGTCGATCGCCGATCTGATCGTGCTCGGCGGTGCCGCAGCCATCGAGGCGGCGGCAAAGAAGGCAGGCGTCGACATCTCGGTGCCGTTCACGCCTGGCCGCATGGATGCGACGCAGGCGCACACCGACGCGCACTCATACGCGGTGCTTGAGCCGCAGGCCGATGGCTTCCGCAACTATCAGAAGACCGTGTTCAGCAAGCCGGCCGAAGAGCTGCTCGTGGACAAGGCGCAGCTCCTTGGCCTCACGGCGCCGGAGATGACGGTGCTGGTGGGTGGCATGCGTGCCCTCGGTGCCAACTACGGCGCCACCAAGCACGGCGTGCTCACCGACCGTCCGGAAACGCTGTCGAACGACTTCTTCGTGAACCTGCTCAGCATGGACACGACGTGGGCGCCGATGAACGGCAGCACGGAAGTGTTCGAAGGCCGTGACCGCGTGACCGGCGACGTGAAGTACACCGCCACGCGCGTGGACCTGATCTTCGGTTCGCACTCCGAACTGCGCGCGCTGGCCGAGGTATACGGCCAGAGCGACAGCGGCGAGCGGTTCGTGCACGACTTCGTGGCCGCGTGGAACAAGGTGATGAACGCGGATCGTTTCGACCTCGCGTAAGCGAGCGACAGCAGAAAAACGACGAGGGGCGTTCCGGCGTGCACCGGAGCGCCCCTCGTGCGTTCAGGACCGCCGCACCGCTCTTGCTCGTCGCTATTTCGCGCTGGTGCCGCTACGGAACTGCGAAAGTGCGGAGTTTACCTTGAAGTCAATCGCGATCTTGCCGATCGCCGCGCTAGCCTTGGTGGGATCACCCTGCACACCGGCATCGGGGCTGCCGCCATTCGGCGCGAGCTTGTCGGTGCGAATCCCCTGCGCGAAGACGTACAGCAGCTGCGACGTGTCACTCGTGCCGGCGTGCGAGCCCACCACCTGCTCGCTCCAGCCGTACGTCTTGTTGAGGTAATCGCGGATGAGGATGCGTCCCTGCTCGTAGTAGTCGGTGAGGGCATGTACGCGCACCCCACTCCCTGTCCACTCGGCGTTGAGCGCTTTCGCGATGTTGCTCATGCCGCGCTGATTCGGTCCGCTGTCGCCGATCAGAATAATGTCGGTGAAGCCGTGCACCTTGAGGGAACGCACCGCAGCGTCGAGCACCTGTTCGTACGCCGGCTCGAGCAGGGAGATCACCCCGGGTTTGTCGCCGAAGCCAGGGCGATTGTAGTCACCCTCCGGGACGTACTGCAGCGTCGGGGCGATCAGCGCGTTGCCCAGCCGCTGCGCGAGCAGGCCAGCGGCAAACGTGACGATGTAGTTGTGCTTGCCCATCACCATGTGCGGCCCATTCTGCTCGGTGCCGCCCGTGGGGATGATCGCGACCTTCTTGCCGCCGGCGATGGCGTCGCGGATCTCCGTCCACGTCATCGACTCCATGTATGGAGCCGCGTACGGATCGGGGCGCTCCTGTGCGGCGAGTGGAGATGCAACCGCGAGCGTGGCGAAGGTCGCAACGCCGAGCATACGAATGATCGAGTAGGCCATCAGCGGCTCCCTCCGGTGCGCAGGGTACGAACCTGGTTCAGCGCATTGTCGATCTTGATCTTCAACAGCTCCGCGCCCAGTTCGGCGCTCGCCTTGGTGGGATCGCCGTTCACGCCGCTGTCCGGCGCCCCACCGTTCCGCGCGAAGCGTTCCTTGCGTACGAGCTTGGGATTCACGTACAGCAGCTCCGACGTGTCGAGCATGCCGGCGTGGCTGCCGATGTCATCGTCGGTGTAGCCTTTCGCGCGCAGCATCACGCGCATGTCCTCGCCGGCTTTCGTGTAGTAGTCACCGATGAACAGGGCGCGGGCACTGCCAGCCCACTCGGCGTTGAGCTGCTCGGCCGCCTTCTGCATGCCGCGCTGATTGCCACCGCTGTCACCGATATAGATGATCTGGGTGAAGCCACCGGCCTTGAGCGAGCGACCGGCGTGCAGCAGCAGCTCTACGAAGCGATCCTCGGGGAGCGTGATCGTGCCGGGCTTGGTCATATGGCCGCGCGGCGGATCCCAGCTGCCCTCCGGCACATAGGTCACGATCGGGGCCACGAGCGCATCGCCAAGGGCGCGGGCAATGCGTTCAGTCGTGTGCGTGAGCACCCACTTGTGCTCACCATCGACCATATGCGGGCCCTTCTGCTCCTGCCCGGCGGTGCCGATGATGACCGAGCGCGTACCCGCCTGCTGGCGATCGCGGATTTCGGTCCAGGTGAGTTCGTCGATGAAGACGGGCGGAGCGCTCTGTGCGGAGAGCGTCGCGGGAAATGCCATCGACAGCCCGATGGCAGCCGACAACAAAAACGGTAGGGAGCGAACGGGGCGCATCTGGCTCAGGAAGGAGGAGCGGGGTGGCACCACAGGGAGCGATCCGACGCCGACGAACTTCGCGCCGGATCCCCCTGACTGCAACCGAAGCGCGCCCCCGGCCGGGCCCTACGCGCTTCCTACCGGCGCCGGCGCCGAATCGAGGCCGCCGAAGCGGCGATCGCGACCGGCGAAGTCGGCGAACACCGCATCGAGGTGCGCGGTCGTCAGGTCGGGGAAGAGCGCCTCGTGAAATGCGAGCTCCGCGTAGGCGCACTCCCAGAGCAGGAAGTCTGACAGGCGGCGTTCCCCCCCGGTGCGCAGCAGCAGATCCACGTTGGGGAGCAGCGGCTCGGCGGGCCACTCGCCATCGCCCGCGTTCACTCGTGCAAAGGCCTGCTGTAGCGCCGCCTTGCTGGAGTAGTCGATCGCCACGCGCAGGTGCATGCGCGTCCCCTGCGCCGTACGGGCCTCGGCGTCTTCCATCTTGGCGACGAGCGTGGCGGGCAGGCGATCACGACGCCCGATGATCGAGAGGCGAATGCCGTTCGCGCACAACTCGGTGAGCTGTCGGTCGAGATGCGAGGCGAAGAGGTCCAAGAGGAACCCCACCTCCTCACGCGGGCGCTTCCAGTTGTCGCTGGAGAAGGCGTAGAGGGTGAGGTGCTGCACACCGAGCCGCGCACAGTATGCCACCACTTCCCGCGCCGTTTGCGCCCCGCGGGCATGGCCCATCCAGCGGGGTCGCCCCCGCTTGGCCGCCCAGCGACCATTGCCGTCCATGATCACGGCGAGGTGACCGGGCACCCCGGCATTCGCAGGCAGGTTCATTGCGCAGCGCCTCCCACGCGCCTGGTCAGTACTTCCATCTGGGCCAGATACCGATCGAGGGCCGTATGCCCGTCGGCGGTGAGTCGATCCTCAGTCCGCGGTGCGGATGCACGTCGAGTGCGTTGCATGGTATAGCACACGGGACGAATCCGAAAGCGTTCCCCGTCCTCAGACGCTCAACCCGACGCGCTGGTTACACCGATACCGCGTCGGCCGCATTGCCGAGCCGCGAGAATCAGCCGTGACCGGAACCGCGTGCAATGTGAGCCCGGATAGTGATGGGAGGTGACGAACGCAGAAGGTGAGCAATGAACCATCGCTGGTTCACCGCTCACCTTCTGCGTTGATCACCGCTCGCTGCTCTCAGGGCTGACGGCTCGAGCTCACCCGTCAGCTCTCCGTCTCACGCCAGAGCGCTCAGCGCTCACCGCTCCCGCAGGCGGTCGCGGCGCACTTGCACGCGCAATCCCTTGATCTTCGTGTTCTTGAGCGCCGAGATCACCTCGTCTGCCATCGCTTCCGGCACTTCGACCGTGCTGAAGTTGTCGGCGATCTGGATCGAGCCGATGTGACTCGAGTCGAGCCCCGCTTCGTTCGCGATGGCGCCCACGAGATCGCCCGGGCGCATCTTGAGCTTTCGGCCGGCGCCAATCCACAGCGTGGCCGCAGTCCAGGCGGTCTCGCGGCGGGCCTTCTTGCCCTTGGCCGGAGGCCCTTCACGCGGCGCGCGCTTGTCGCCACGCTCGCCGCGGTCGAAGCCCGCACTGCGCTCGGGGCGATCACGCGAGAAGCGCTCACCACCCGCGCGCTCTCCGCGATCGAAGCGCTCACGCGGTTCGCGCGGCGTGACCGCCGGAATCTCCGCTTCTTCGCCATCGTGACGCGCGGCCACCAGCTTCACCGCCGCAGCCGCCACTTCCATCAGGTCGTACTCGCCGGCGAGCGCTTCCACCATGCCGCGGAAGCTCTCGAGGTTCCCTTCCACGAGCGCTTCGCGCAGGGTGGCCTTCACCAGCTCCTGACGGTGCGCGCGCAGGTCGGCCACCGTGGGCACCTGCGCCATGTCGATCTTCTGGCTCGTCTGCCGCTCGATGTTGCGCAGCAAACGGCTTTCGCGCGGTTCGGCGAGCGTGATCGCTACCCCCTCACGACCGGCGCGACCCGTGCGCCCGATGCGATGCACGTACGTTTCCGCATCGGCGGGCACATCGAAGTTCACCACGTGGCTCACGTGCTTCACGTCGAGGCCACGCGCGGCCACGTCGGTGGCAATGAGCAGGTCCACCTTCTTGGCGCGGAACTTCTGCATCACGCGATCACGCTGGTCCTGCGACAACCCGCCGTGCAACGACTCGGCGCGCAGCCCGCGCGCCGTGAGCGTTTCGCTGAGTTCGTCCACTTCGGTGCGCGTGCGGCAGAAGACGATCGCGCTCGTGGGCTGCTCGATGTCGAGCACGCGCGCGAGCGCCGGCATCTTGTGGGCGCGCGAGACGATGTACGCCACCTGACGCACGCGCGCCGTCTCGCCTTCGGCAACGACCTCGCGTTCGACCGTGACATGCTCCGGATTGCGCAGATACTTGCGCGCAATGCCCGCAATGCGCGGCGGCAACGTCGCCGAAAAGAGCGCCGTCTGCTTCCCGTCGGGCGTGGCGTCGAGAATGGCCTCGAGCTCGTCGGCGAAGCCCATGTCGAGCATTTCGTCGGCTTCGTCGAGCACCACGGCCTGCAGCGTACCGAGGCGGAGCGTGTTGCGCTTGATGTGATCGAGCGCGCGCCCGGGGGTGGCGATCACCACATCCACGCCGCGCTTGAGGGCGCGGATCTGCAGCTCCATGCTGGCGCCGCCGTACACGGCGAGCGCGTGGAGCCCCAGCGGCTTGCCGTAGCGGTGGACCGCTTCGGCCACCTGCATCGCAAGCTCGCGCGTGGGCACGAGAATGAGGACCGAGGGAGCGCCGCCGTCGGCCTTGTGGCCGGCGCCGATGCGCGTGAGCAGCGGCAGCGAGAACGCGGCCGTCTTGCCGGTGCCCGTCGCCGCCTGCGCGAGCACGTCGCGCCCGGCCAGCAGAGGGGGAATAGAGGCCCGCTGCACGGGCGTGGGTTCTTCGTAGCCGAGGGCCGAAAGGGCGTCGGCGATACGCGAGTCGATACCGAGTGCCGCGAAGCCGTTCGATCCGGCTTCGTTATCCTGCTGGTCGCGCTCGGTGCCCGCGCGGATCGGCGCGTCAGACGAGCGCGCGTCCGTTTTGGTCATGGTGTTCTCCTGAAGTCCCGAAAGCTAGCACATTCGAGGCCGGAGTGGTGAAATTCCGGAATGTCAGTCTCATCCGACCTGCCTTTTGAGGTCCGCCACAGCCCAATTCAGGGGGCTGGGGGCTTTGCCACTCGTCCCATTGCCGCCGGGACCCGCCTGGTCGAGTACGCCGGAGAGCGGCTCACACCGGCCGAGGCGGAGGCGCGGTATCCCGACGTGCCCGGGGAACGGCACCACACGTATCTGTTCGCGATCGACGACGAGGTGGTGGTCGACGCGGCGGTGAACGGCAACGAGGCGCGCTTTCTCAACCATTCCTGCGCCCCCAATTGCGATGCGGTGATCGAAGATGGGCGCATTTGGATCGAATCGATCCATGACATCGAGGTGGGCGAGGAGCTGGTGTACGACTACGCCTACATGCTCGAGGAGCGGCACACCCCGGCGGCCAAGCGGCGCTTCCCCTGCCACTGCGGGGCGATCACCTGCCGCGGGACGATCCTCGCGAAAAAGCGGTAGAGGGCGCCGGTCCACCGCCCCACGTCGTCGCCCGCGGCCAGTATGTTATAGATTGTTCTCCGTACTCTTACGGAGACCCGTCGTCCATGCGTCTGTCTATCGCCGCCGCTCTCGTGGCTACCAGTGCCCTGCTGGCCTGCGCCCGCTCGCAGCAGGAAGTCGCCGTGGCTACCGCCACACCGGTGGCCGCCCCCGCCGGTGCCGCCCCCGCCGCGCCGACCCCGCGCCGTCAGCCGGTGAGCCCCATGAAGCTCGATACGGTACGCAAAGAGGCGATCGCCACGCTCATGGCCACCCTCAAGGGGCGCGAGAATGAGCCCGCCGGCGCCGTCTTCAAGAACGTGAAGCTCCACAAGGCCATGCCGGTCAAGGAGTTCCTCACCATGATGGACGAGCAGTACGGGCGCGGCCTGAGCTTCGCGTGCACGAACTGCCACATGGACAACGGCGACTATGCCAGCGACGAGCGCAAGAACAAGGTCATCGCCCGTCAGATGGAACGCATGCAGCGCGACATCGACAGCAAGTACATCGAGAAGGTGAAGGAACTCGATGACCCGCGCCCAAAGACAACCTGCGTCATGTGCCATCGCGGAACGCCGCACATGCCCAACACCATGGATGTGCCCACGGCGCCAGTACCGCAACGGAAGCGCTGACGGCTCAGGCGAGCCGCACGCGCATCACGCAGTCGCGTTGCAGATCGGAGCCCAGGCGAAATGTCTGGGCTCCGACCGTTTCGTAACCCTGCTTCTCGTAGAAGCGGATCGCCCTCGCATTGCGCTCCCAAACGCCGAGCCACACGACATCGGTGCCCCAGGCCCGCGCCTGCCCGACCGCCGTCTGCATGAGGAGGGCGGCCAGGCCGCGCCCGTGCCACGCGCGCGCCACGTAGAACCGCTCGAGCTCCACGGGATGCGCCGCGACCACCGACGGATGCGCCGCGTCCTGCATCAGCGATGCGTACCCGGCGAGGTCACCGCCGACCGTCGCGAGCAGACAGCAGCGGTGCGGATCGGCCAACTCCGCCGCCTGCCTCTCCGGCGAGAACGCCTCGCGCAGGTACGCCTCCACGTCACCGGGCGCATTGTCCGCCGCGAAGGTGTCGTGAAACGCATCGCGGGCGAAGCGGCTCAACGCAACGGCATCATCGCTCGTCGCCGCACGGATGTGAGGCCGCATCACGCGTGAACGCCACCGCGGGCATCGGGTGTCATGCGTCTGCCGCCGGAAGCGAAGCGCCCACCACGCGCACCGGAATGGCTCGCACCGCGTTATTGCCATAGCCGAGCGAATTCCACTCGATCACATCGGGTTGCACCGCCCCCGAGGCATCGGTGGCGCGACTGCGCAGCATGACATCACCAGATGGCAGCTGCGTGCGCAACGAGAACGGCGTCCAGGCATACGGCGACGCAGGAACGCCGAGCGCCGCACGGTGCCATGCATCATTCACCGCGACATCCACCTGAGTGATCGCCCCGTGCCCGGACCACGCCCACCCGCGGATGTCCGCGTCGGTGGGGCAATTGGCACCAGGCAGTGGCGACACGATCATGCTCTTCACAAGCGCACGCGTGACCGGGATCGTGCCGGCCCCGGTGTGGTACACGTAGCGTTGCCGCTGGAAATAGCCGGTGAACGGCTCCGTGCGCACCTCGAGACCGGCCAGCCACTTCACACTCGCCATGCCGTACCACCCCGGCACGATCACGCGCAGCGGCGCACCATGATCAGGGGTGAGCCGCGCGCCATCCATGTGCGTGGCGATCAGCGTGTCTGGATGCATGGCCACGTCGATCGGCAACGACCGCTCGAAGCGCACGATCCCCGCGGCGTCACTGCGCGGGCCGGCGTCGGCACCGACCGCCACCACCTCTCTGGCGTCGGGCGGTACGCCAGCCAGTTCGAGTAGCCCGGAAAGGGAGACGCCGCTCCATGTGGTAGTGCTGACGGCTCCGTACCGCCACGGCTCACCTTCGGGAACGGGGTCCATCCCTAGACGCCAGTTGCCGGCGCACTCCATGGTGACGTGCACCGAACGCTGGGGCAGGCCCGCGATGTCAGCCAGCGTGAGGGAGATGGGACGCTGCACCACGCCGGTCACGCGAACGGTCCAGGCATCGTGCGCGTCCGGCGTTTCGAAATTGCTCCGTATATACACGCTCTCGGCCGGAGTGGTCGCGCACTGCAGCGCAGCCACGGGCGTTTCGGCACAGAGCGGGTGAACGCGCACCACGTCGAGAGGACTCACGGAGGTAGTCACGAAGCGTCGATTGGGACGAACGATGATGGGGACATTACTGACGAGCGGGCCGCGCGAAGGCAGAGGGGACGACGTCCCACGGCGTCTGGCTGCCCGCTTTGGCAAAGCCGATCGAGTCGAGCCGTTGCATGAAGTGGCGCTCGAACAACTTCTCCGCTCCGGGAAAACCGGACGCCTCATTCGGTAGCGACGCCACCCGCACCTGCATACGCAGACGGGGGACCTCGGCGCTGACGGCACGCGCCAGATTCTCGAGCGCGGTAAGCGTGGATGGCTGGTGGAGGTAGAAAAGCAGCGCCGTAGAGCGGGTGCTGATCTGCCTCCGGCTCGACGGCGTGATCACCCGGGGTTCAGGATGGCTCCAGAGATTCATGACCACCCAGACCCGCACCGTCACCTCCGTGATCCCCTTGGCCTCGAGACGGTGCGCCAGCCGGCGATAGTCGTCGAGCGTGAGGACCTGGAGCACATTCTCCACCACGCCGCCGTCGGCATGCACGTGCCCATCCACGATGACGGGCGGAAAGATCCCCGGGATAGCCGTGGCGGCACGCAAGAGCGTACGCGCCCGCACGAGTCCCGCCGCCGTCGTGTCAAGTTCGTCGCCCAGCGACCAGAGCCGCCCGATGCCCAGATCGAAATCGGCCGATGCAAATACAATCTGTCGATCTTCACCGAATGCCGTCCGCAGCTCATTGCGGAAGCGACCATCGATGGCGCGCTCGAGGGTGTGGTCGAATCGCGCCGTGCTGACCAGGCCCCCGGTGCGCCGCAGCCAGAACCACCAGTCGATGGTGGGCGCAATGCTGGTGGCCGCTCGCGCGTAGAGGGCGGTGACCGTGTCGAGCGCCGCGGTCGTACCGAGGAGCGCATAGGGCGCCTGCAACGCACCGGTACTGATGCCGCTCACCAGATCGAAGGTCGGCATGGTCCCGTCGGCGCGCGCACGCCAGCCGCGCAGAAAGCCCGCGCCGAACGCGCCATTCTGCCCGCCGCCCGAGAGCAGCAAGAGGTCCAGCGTGCGATCGCCGCGCGCGGCCGCCCGCCGGGCGAGTCGCTCGACAACGGAATCGCGGGTCACGCGGTCACGGTCCGCGAGCCGTGCGGCATCCTGCTCGAGCGATGCCAGTGTGGCCGGTGGCCGGGAGATAGCGGCACAGGCAGCCAGTCCGCCACCGGCGGCGAGCCCGAGACCCAGAGACGCGAGAACCCCAAAGAATCGCATACCACGAATATAGGGCGACAACTCCCACCCGATTGGACGCGGGGGCGTCAGACGGCGCGTTTGCCTGGCCGCTGCTTCGACCGCCGCCCCACCTGCACCGCCGCATCGGCCCACTGCCGCAGGGTGTCGGCGTCCTCGATCACCTCGACGGGTACTTCGAAGTACCGCATCACCTCGCCGCCTTCACCAAATGGGCGAAACGCCCGCATCCCGCGCGCCTCGTAGTCCCGGCGCGTATGGTCGTCGACCTTGAAATACAGCACATCGTTCCCGATGAGCGCGAAGAACGTGGCGCCCGCATAGAAGCCCACGCCCCCGAACATGTCACGTGTGCGGACGTCGGGCAGCGCGCGCTGCAGCCGTTCGAGCACGAAGGCCCGGTAGGAGGCAGTGACCGGCATGTGAAGAAGCTCGGGCCCAAACCGCGGGACGTCAATTAGCCGAGGGGAATGCGCTGCAGACTGCCGGTGAGTGTCGCTCCCGCCACATTTAGGAAGAGGTCGCCATCGGTGACGGACAGCTCGATGGACATGCGACGGTCGAGTCGCGCCACGAGTTCGTCGACCAGATCACGATCAAACATCCAGCACTCGATCCGCTCCACCTTGTGAATTCGCTCGCCGGCGATCTGCCGCAGCCACACCGTTGGATCCTTGTGCGTGTACACCACCACGCGGGGACTGGCCTTGCTGGCTTTGTGCAGCCGCGCGGCCTCGGGCAGCCCGATCTCGACCCAGGTGGTGATCGTACCGGTCAGATCGCGTACGCTCACCGTGGGGTCGTCGGGATCGGAGACCCCCTTCGAAAAAGCGATCCCCTCGGCGTATTCGAGGCAATACGCCAGCAGGCGCGCCACGAAGTACTCCGGCGACTCCGAAGGATGCATGGCCATGCGGAAGTCGAGCGACTCGTACACGCCGCGCTCCACGTGGGCAAGCGCGACCTGCATGGCGTACATGGTGGAGGTCAGCGCCATGGGGCCGACGAGAGCAGGATGGGCATCAGGAGTGGGACGGTGACCGATACGTGAAGTCCGGGGAAGCGCCCGAATCGGCGCGCCCCCGGACTTCGGGATTTCATGGTCCGGTGGTTACCGGCAGTGCGTGAGCCAGCCGTGCCGGTCTTCGATCTGACCCTTGCAGATCCCCAGGTATTCGCGCTGCAGCTGCTTGGTGATGGGCCCCACCTTGCCAATGCCGATCGTGATCCGGTCGACGCTGCGCACCGGTGTCAGCTCGGCGGCAGTACCGGTGAAGAACACCTCATCGGCCATATACAGCATCTCGCGCGGGATGTGCAGCTCTCGCACGGGGATGCCCGCATCGGCGGCCAACTGCATGATCGTGGCGCGCGTGATGCCGCCAAGGATACTGCCGTCCAGCGGTGTGGTGATCAGTGTGCCATTCGACACGATGAACACGTTCTGCCCCGACCCCTCGCTGACCATGCCGCTCGGACTGAGCGCGATCCCTTCGGCGAAGCCGTTGGCGAGCGCTTCCATCTTGATGAGCTGACCGCTGAGGTAGTTGCCCGCGATCTTCGCCATGGCGGGGATCGTGTTGGGCTGCACGCGATGCCAGCTGGAGATGCACGCATCCACCCCGGCCTCGAGCGCTTCGTCGCCGAGGTACGCCCCCCACGGCCAGCAGGGGAGGTAGGTCTCGACCGGGGAGCCCACCGGTACCATACCGGCCGTGCCGTAGCCACGCACCACCATGGGGCGCAGGTAGCAGCTCTCCACACCGTTGCGCACGATCAGTTCACGAGACGCCTCGGTCAACTGCTCGATCGTCCACGGCACCTCCATGCGATAGATCTTGCAGGAGTGCATCAGCCGCTCGAGGTGCTCCTTGAGCCGGAAGATCGCCGGACCGCGCGGCGTGCTGTACGCGCGGATCCCCTCGAAAGCGGACGATCCGAACTGCACGGAGTGGCTGAGCACGTGAATCGTGGCGTCGGCCCATGGGATGAAATGGCCATCGCGCCAGATCCACTGCGTCTCGGTGATGCGGCTCATGTGCGGGGGTGCTGAAGGAACGTGGAGGAGGTCAGATCAGCGACTTCACGGCGCCGCCGTCGACCAGCACGGCCTGCCCCGTCATGAATCCGGCCTTCGTCGAGCAAAGGAAAGCTATCACCGCGGCCAGCTCCTCGGGACGCCCCACGCGCCCCAACGGGGATTCGCTGGCCCAGCCGGCGAAAATCGCCTCCGACGACTGCCCCGTGCGCTGCGACGTGGCCGCGGCCAGGGCGTCGAGGCGCTCGGTGGCCGTAAAGCCGGGGAGGACGGTGTTCACCGTCACGCCGTCCTTCCCCACATCGTCGGCGAGGGTGCGGAGGAAGCCCGTTACGGCGGCGCGCAGGGCATTACTCAGGACCAGCGCGCCCTGTGGCCGTTTGACCGCAAGGGAGGTGATGGCGATGACGCGCCCCCACTTCTTCTCCTGCATCGCCGGCACGAACGCCCGCGTGAGCTCCACGACACTGCGCAGCAGCAGGTCCGTCGCCTTGCTCCAGGTGTCCCAGTCGTGCGCCAGCGGCGCGCCGGTCGGCGGCCCCCCGGTGTTGCACACCAAGATGTCGATGCCGTTCGGATACGCCGCCTTCGTGTGATGCACCACGTGCGCGATCCCCTCGGCGGTGGCGAGATCGGCCTCGAGCGCGGTCACCGTGACCCCGAAGGCTTCGAGCCGCGCCCGAGCCTCGCGGATCGAGCTCCCGTCACGCGAGCAGATCACGAGCTCCACCCCCTCGCGCGCGAGCTCCTCAGCGGTAGCGTAGGCGATGCCACGGCTCGCGCCACAGACGAGGGCGACCTTCCCCTTGATGCCGAGATCCATCAGCCCTGTCCTCCGTTGCGCATCGGCGTGCCGGAACGCAGGTAGTCGTCGGATTTGTCGATCCAGTCCTGCCGCGGCGGATTGAAGATGTCCACGTCGAGCGTGTCCTCGAGCGCCTCGGCCCGGTGCCGCACCATGCTGGGGATCACGAGCACATCGCCGGCGCGCACATCCACATACGTGTCGCCCGGATTGTCGGCGTGCTCGCCGATCCAGAAGCGGAGAGCGCCCGAGAGAACGTAGGTGATCTGCTCATTGATATGGTCGTGCGCGGGGACGAGGGCGCCCTGCTTGAGATACACGTGGGCAAGCATCTGCTTGTCGGTGTAGATCAGGCGGCGGCCGATGAGCGGCGTGAGCTCCTCAACGGCCATGTCGTCCCACGAGAGTTTGCGAACGTCGGTCATGTGCAGGGAAGCGGGGAGGGTGGGCAACGCCGCGGCGGGCGTAAAGGATCCGGTGGACGCAGCCGACGAAAACGCCGGCAGAGGTGCTACGGACGGCTAGGGGGATGGCGTTGAACCAGCAGCAACGGCCGCCTGGCGCGCCGCGGCCGCCTTATTCTCCCGGCGCAGATCCCAAAGCATCCACGCACAGAACACCAGAGCGGCGCCCATGGGCTCCAGGATGCCGAACAGGAACGTGGGGTTCAGGAACGTCTCCATGGGCGTTGAACGCGGCGGAAGCGTCCGAGGTTCGTGAACGTCGGCTCGGGCAGCCGCGCCGGCGTGCCTCGTGACACCTGTCTACCAGCACCCATGGGCAGGGCCCGGTCGACGTGCACGTACTTGGTGGCCAGAGACGGCCGTGAGTTGTGCAACGGGAGGGACCGCAGCATGATCAGCCGGTGGCACGGCGCGCGCGGCATCTATATAGAGAAGACACGCCGTGCCCACAACATGCACCCGCACCCACCTCCTCGCCATGACGGTTACGCCCGCTTCCGTTCCCAGCGACATCGCAATCGCCCAGCAGGCAGTCATGCGCCCCATCCGCGATGTGGCAGCCGACCTTGGCCTCGGCGAGGACGACATCGACCTGTACGGCAAATACAAGGCGAAGCTGCCGCTCTCGCTGGCCGCCGCGCCGCCCAAGGGTCGACTGGTGCTCGTCACCGCCATCAACCCCACGCCGGCAGGCGAAGGGAAGAGCACCGTGAGCGTGGGCCTTTCTCAGGCGCTTCGTCGGCTCGGGCACAACGCTGTGCTCTGCATGCGCGAACCGAGCCTTGGCCCGGTATTCGGCGTGAAGGGCGGCGCCGCAGGGGGCGGCTACTCACAGGTGCTCCCCATGGACGACATCAACCTGCACTTCACCGGCGATTTCCATGCGATCGCCAGTGCGCATGCGCTGCTGTCGGCGATGATCGACAACCACCTGTATCACGGCAACCCGCTCGGCATCAATCCCAAGGCCATCACATGGCCGCGCACGATCGACATGAACGATCGTGCGCTACGCAGCGCCATCATCGGCGTAGGCACCGGCAACGGCACCATGCGTGAAGAACGGTGGGTAATCATTCCCGCCAGTGAGATCATGGCGATCGTCGCACTCGCGGCCGACGCCGAGGACCTCGAGCAGCGGCTCGGCAACATCATCGTGGGCACCACGGCCGGAAAGGACAAGAAGCCGGTGTACGCGCGCGATCTCGGCGCCACCGGTGCGATGACCCTGCTGCTCAAAGACGCGCTGCGCCCCAATCTCGTGCAGACCCTCGAGGGTGGCCCCGCCATCCTGCACGCGGGCCCCTTCGGCAACATTGCGCACGGCTGCAACTCCCTCGTGGCTACACGCACCGGCCTCGCCCTCGGCGATATCGTCGTGACCGAGGCAGGCTTCGGCAGTGACCTCGGCGCCGAGAAGTTCTTCGACATCAAGTGCCGCGCCGGTGGTCTCAACCCCGAAGCGGCCGTGCTGGTGGCCACGGTGCGCTCGCTCAAGATGCAGGGGGGCGTGCCCAAGTCGGAACTCGACCGCGAAGACGTGGACGCCCTCGAGCGCGGCCTGCCGCATGTGGCACATCACGTGCGCAATGTGCAGCAGTACGGCGTGCCGGTGGTGGTGGCGATCAATCGTCGAACGAGCGACAGTGATGCGGAGCTCGCGATGGTGCGCGACTATGTCGAGACGCTCGGCGTACCGGTGGCGCTCTGCAACGTGTGGGCGGAAGGCGGCGCCGGAGGCGAGGCGCTCGCGACGGAGGTGCTCGCTCTCCTCGACAGCAAGCGCGCGAGGTTCCATCCACTCTACGAAAGCGATCGGCCCATCCGCGAAAAGATCCGCACGGTCGCCCAGAAGGTCTACGGCGCCGACGGCGTGGATTTTTCGAGTGCGGCGGAGAAGAGCATTGATTGGCTCGAGGCCAATGGCCTCGGTCGCTCGCCGGTGTGCATGGCGAAGACGCAGTACTCGCTCACCGACGATGCATCTCGCCTCAATGTGCCCACCGGCTTCCGCATCACGGTCAACGAAGTGTACGGCAGCGCCGGCGCGGGCTTCGTGGTCGCCAAGTGCGGCGACATCATGACCATGCCCGGGCTGTCGAAGAAGCCTGCAGCCGAAGGGATGCGCCTGCGCCCGGACGGGACGATCGAAGGGTTGAGCTGAGACCGACGGCTAGTCATTCAGGAGGAACACGCCGCTGCCCCGTGTGAGGTTGTCGATCTGCCCCTCGAGGGCCGACGCCTCGCTCCGGGGTAGCTTCACCGTGAAGGTGGCATGTACGCCAAAGTCCTGCGTCAGGACCTCTGCCTTCACGGTGGGCAACAGCTGCTGGATCGCACCCACGAGGTGATAGCCCACCTCGAACGTGGCCGTGACGGTATCTACGCGCAGCTCCGTCGGGAGCGAGGCGAGCGCCTCTTGAACGGCGCCACCGTAGGCCTTCACGAGCCCGCCCGTGCCCAGCTTCGTCCCGCCGTAGTAGCGGGTCACGACGGCCATGATCTCGCCAATGCCACTGTGCAGAAGCACCGTGAGCATCGGACGACCGGCGGTCCCATGAGGTTCCCCATCGTCGCTCAGACCGATGCGATCGGTGCTACCGGGTTTCCCCACGACGTACGCCCAGCAGTGGTGCGTGGCGTCGGGGAACTCACCATGCAGGGTCCTGAGAAACGCCTGCGCCTCGTCGGCGCTGGCCACTCGCGTCACCGTGCAGATGAATCGGCTGCGATCGATGACCGTGGCAACACGATGCACCTCGGCTGGTACGGGATAGGCGACGGATGTCATACGCCCCGCGCAGATCGAACAGGCACGCGCAGACCGGGCGAGAAGCATGCGAACCGGAACGTATTCATCCGCGCAAGCTAACGGTCCCCCCGCGCGCCGGACCACCGGCCGCCCCTACGAACGCACGGTCACGCGAACAAGTGAAACCAGCCAATCACGCAGTGGAGACGGGACCGCACTGGCGAGGGTGACCGCGACAATCAGCACCAGGAGGATAAGCATCCACCGCGAGTGTCGCCGCGTGGGCACTGGAGTCTTCACCGTTGGCAGACTGTGGCCGAGGGCCTCTTCAGGTTCGGTCAGCGCGCGCACGAACCGACCAGCAGTGGGGAAGCGCATGGCGGGGTCCTTATTGAGGGCACGCCGAATGGCGGCCGTCGCATGCATGGGCACATCGCCACGGAGGGCATGGTTCGGAGCCAGCTCAATGGGTCGGATCTCCGGGACCCCCTGCGCATCGTAGCCGACCCGGGCGGAACTGGTGCACAGTTCGTAGGCCAGCACGCCGAGGGCATACACATCGAGGCTGCGATCTACCGTTGGATCGTGCCATTGCTCGGGCGCCATATACGCCGGATCACCCACGACGGCTGGGGTCAGCGGCGATAGTGCGTCTGCCTCCGACAGATGAAGGCAGAAGCCCTTCAGCAGGACATTACCCGCCATATCCAACAGCACCGCGGACGGACGCAAGGCACCGTGTACCACCCCATGCGCATGCGCGTAGTCGAGTGCATCGGCAAGCTGCTGGAGAATGGTCAGAATGCGAGGGAACTGCGGTGGATTCGGTGCGGTGATGAGATGATCCAGCCGTATCGGCCCCGCTTGCGGCATCTCGTAGAACGCCACGTCGTGGATCATCTCAGGGCGAGCATTGCGCAGAATATGAGGGTGGTTCAACCGCGCACCGATCTCGGCCTCGCGGCGAAATCGCGCGAGGAGCGTAGAATCAGCCTCTCCCGCACCCAAGGGATACGCCACCTTCACGACAACCGGGGCACCAGACGCGCCGGGACGGGAAGCAAGGAAGACGAGCCCGCAGCGTCCTTCGTGCAAGAGCGACAGCTCGGGATAGCGGTCCCGCAGCACGTCGCGCACCCGATGGACATATGGCACGACCTGTGTCATGAGGCTCTCCTGGAAACGGAACGACGGGCAACCTGCTTCGCGGCGGTGCTCCGCGCGCTCGCATCACTGCACGAGGGCGATCTTCTTGATGAGACTGGGGAGGGGAGAGAACCGCCCCTGGGTCGCCAGCGACGTGAAGTACCCTTGGACACCCTCTCCCTTCAGGTATTCGGTGACGTAAAAGACACCGACGTACTTCACCAGAAAGCACTTACCGCCGCACCCGGAGGCCCCCGGTGCGTTGCCGCTCTCGGCCCACATGGCGATGATCATCTGCGTGGGGACATTGCACACAAACGAGCGGTTGCCGCCGCCATTCGGAGGCGTGATGCCCCCCGAAGCTCGGCACAACTCGGCAATCCCATCACCGGTCTTGCCGACCATATTGCCATTCTCGGCCAGTAACCAGTCACCAGCAGAGACATTGGGACGTCCCCCCGCTGCACTGATCAGCGCGGCCAGTCCAGCGCAGTTACTGCCGAGCGCATTCGAAAAATCGTTGGCGCCGCTCCATGGATTACCCATAGCGCCGTCAGCGTACACGAGCGGCGGCATGCGCACGCCGTAGAAGTTGCCGCTGACAACGTTTGTACTCGAACTCCCCGATTTGAGCAGAATGATGGGGTGGTTGGCAGCGTACCAGTTGACGTCGTCGGCCGTGAGCGCGTAGGTCCGCGCATCGCGTCCGCCCTCGCCATACCGTGCATTGAGCAGCTGCTGGTATGGCACGGCCAAGGGACGCACACAGGCGATCCCGCTCACGCCACCGATCGCCGCCACGCTGGTGGCGGAGCGCACACGTGTGGCGAGTCCGAAGAGCCGACCAAAACGGTATTGCGCCGTGTAGCGTGCCGAGGCCTGCACCGCATTGTTGGAAGGTGCGGTCCAGCTGCCGTTTGGGGCGGGCGTGAAGCGCTCATTGGCGAAGTTCCAGACGCCTGGCACCGCATCGGCCGTGGTGATGGTGGGGATCGTCCGCTCCACGAGATTCAGCCGTCCATACGCGACGGCTGTGTCGGCCGCACCCTGATACGCCTGACGCAGTAAACGCTCGGCGCCGGCCAGGGCCGCCGCGTCGGACGACACATGCACCTGCGCGCGGAAGAGGTACATGCGCCCCATCTCGATCGCCAGCGCCATGATGCCGATGAGGGCGGTCAATGCCACCCCGACGACAATCATCGTGGCGCCGCGCCGATTCCTGAACATGCACATTGTTCCTCCACTGCGAGGCTGCCGTTGGTGTCACCGCCCACCAAAGACGTCAAAGATTGGGCCGAGACCGATTACCATTGGGCCGCCAATCACAACGAACAGTGCGGGCAAGATGCACAGCACCATTGGAAAGATCATCTTGGTCGCAGCGGTGGCCGCTCGACGCTCTGCCGATTGCCGACGCTTACGGCGCAGCGACTCCGAGTACACGCGCAATACGCGGCCGATCGATGAGCCCCACCGTTCACTTTGGATCATGGTGGAGGCCAGCGTGCGCAACTGCTCTACCCCGGTACGGTCATAGAGCCCACGCAACGCATCGTCCCGACGAACACCCGCATTCCCCTTGCGATTGATCACCAGCAACTCGCGGGCGAGTGCGGGATGCATCTGCTCCATCTCATGGCCGACGCGCAGGATCGCCGCATCGAGTGAGACCCCGGCTTCAACACAGACGAGCAGCAGGTCAAGACAGTCCGGAACCGCACGAAGGATCTGCAGCTGTCGCGCCCGTTCGAAACGGAGCAGGAGGTACGGCGGCAACATCAGACCGAAAGCCACAGCGGCGAGCACTCCGCCCACGTACAGCAGTTCCGACTCCCGAGGGATGAAGGCGACGCCCAACCCGATGCTGGCCACGGCCACCGCAATGCGGATTAGCAGGTAGAGCAATGGCGCACTCGGGGCATCAAACCCAGCCCGAACGAGACGCAACGGGGTGGATTCACCGATCATCCACGCCGGCAGCAGCGCGACCGCCGTGTGGTGCCAGCGCTCCCCCCAGCTGCTGCGGGCCCCGTGCAACACCAGTCGCCGAGGCCCCGTGTTTACCGAGGGCTCGGTGGCACGCGCAATCAGCACGGCGCGACGATGGTTGGCCACCAGCGCCCAGACCGACACGGACGCCGCCACGAGCAATACGCCGAGGAAGATCAGGAGTGACGTTGACATGGTATCGTTCCCTAGAGGTCAATGCGGGCAATCCGGCGCATCACCAGAAATCCCACTGTCAGAAGACCGGCTGCGAACACCAGGGTATAGCGTCCGGCGTCCGCGTCGAACATCGGCTGCATCATGGGCCGGTTCAGCAGCATGATCACCGCAAAGGCCAGCAACGGCAGTGCCGACAGCGCGTTGCCCGTCAGCTTTGGTTCGGCGGTCAGCGTATCGATCTGGTCGCGCAGCGCCGAACGATCACGGATCAGCGAGGACAGCCCGGTCAGAACCTCACTGAGATTACCCCCGGTTTCCCGCTGGATGAGCAGGGACGTAACGAACATCTTGATGTCGAGCGTGTCGATACGCTCCTGCAGATCAAGAAGCGCATCGCGCACATCCAACCCCAGCCGCTGTTCCTCGTAGAAGGTGGCGAATTCTTCGCCGATCGGTGCGGTCATCTCCTCGCCCACGAACTTCATGGCGGCTTGGAACGAAAAACCGGCGCGCATCGCATTCACGATCATGTCGATCGCCTCCGGCAACTGCTCCTCGAGTCGCCGCACCCGCCGGCGCCGCATCGCCACGAGCAACGCGGTCGGCAGCAGCAAGCCCACGGTGGCCGCTCCAAGGGCCGCGAAGAGACCGAATGATTGACCTGCGAGGAGCCCCATGGAGGCGAGGAGCGCGCTCGCGAGCGCAAACTCCCCGACGGCCCAGTGCAGGCCAGCGCGCTCGATGGCCGTTTCGATCAGCACCGTCACGGATCGGCCCGTCAGGAACCGGTCGAGAGACGGTACCGCACTCTTGCGGAGATCGCGAAGAATCCGGACATCCGGCCCCGA
>NZ_JBIJCN010000006.1:0-96102 GCF_044344655.1 Gemmatimonas sp. | reverse complement strand
TTGCGCGCCCGTTCATCACGCTGCTCGAAGAAGCCCGCATCGGTGGTGGGCATCTTGATCGTTCGCGGCATCGTCGCCATCACGCTGTCGGGCACCGTGGCCGGCACCAGCTTGCCCTTGCCTTGCATGCCCGGAGGCAGCTGCGGCGGCTTGGGCGGCGGTGACGACTGCGCTTGCACAACAGACGCCGACACCAGGCAGACGCCGGCGACCAGCGAGATGGCGCGCCGGCAGGTCCCCGCGTGGCGGGGGGCGGGGAGGCGGGAGATCACGAACACGACGGCACCGGGAGGCGACGGGAACAGAGGGGACGGGTGACGCGCCCCGTCGGGGTACAGGGGTGCAATCTAGCGGGTGAACGGTGCACCGGCCGCGACCGCGGGCGACCAATCGGGCCCCAGCAACAGCCGCACGCCGCTGGGATCCCCGTCGAGCGCGGCCGCCGCGACACCGCGGGCGGCGAGGGCGCCAATCACGTTGCCCGTGCCACAGTACCCGCCGAGCGCCCAGACGTGCTCGCGCACCTGCGCGATCACCGGCAGTCCCGTCTCGGTGTACCCCGCGCTTGCGGCCCAGCGATGCGTGATGGGGGCCTGCACGCCAAGATGCTCGCGCAGGAACCGCTCGAGATGCTGTTGGACGACCGCCGATGGGGAGCCGTCGTGCGTCCACTCGCCGTCGCCCCCCCTGTCCCGAAACCCGCCCAGTGCGATGCGCCCATCGGGTAACTGCTGCCAGTACTCATACCCGTCGCGGTAGTACATCGGCGACGGGACCTGTAACTCGCCGGTGGCTGCGGTAGCCAGCATCTGCAGCCGCGCCGTGCGCACGCGCCCATCGAGCTCGGGAAGGAGGTGCTCGAGCCGTCCGTCGACAGCCACGAACACCCGCCCGGCGTGCACGCGGCCGTGCGGGGTGTGCACGCAGGTACCACGGATCTCCAGGATCGGCGAGTGGCCGTACAGGGTGGCGCCATCGGCGCGCGCCCGTTGTGCGAGCAGCCGGCAGCGCGTGAGCGGATCGAACGCGCCATCGGTGGGGAGGAGCAGCCCCGTCCCATCGGCGCCCTCATACCATTCGCACGGCCAGCCATCGGCCGTGAGCGCGTCGTACTGCAGGCGACAATCCTCCACCTCCTGCGGGGAGGCGGCTACGCGCTTGGAGCCCACAAAGCGCACGGTGCCCGGCGCGGCCTGCGCGATGCGCCCCATCTCGATCAGCGTCGCACCGTAGATCGCGTGCGCGCGCGCGTGCCCGTGGCGACGGATGGCGTCGTGATAGAAGTCATACGTGCCCGCCAGAAGGAAGCCCCCGTTTCGTCCTGCCGCCCCGGCACCCACATCGTGCGCATCGAGCCCGATGACACGCTCGTGACGATGCAGCAGCTCCTCGATCAGTGTCAGGCCGCTCCCACCGAGCCCGATCACGCAGGCATCGGCGCTCACCTCCCCAGACAGCGACGGGAGTGGCGTCCACTCCCCATCGTCCCAGACGGGGAGGTGCTGTGGCATCTCAGTCTTCATGTCTGCGGCACGTCAGCGTTGGCGGTGTGGGGGCGAGGCGCCCGGCTCGGGCGTGCGAGGGGGCGCGTCGGAGGTAATGGCCGGCGCCATGCGGTACACACCGGTGCGTTCCCCGAGCAGCCCCACCGCCGCATCGATCAGCGGATCGCGCTCCCGCACATAGCGGGCAGGTGTCCAGGCGATGGCGAGATGCGGCGCCACGCCACGTCCTTCGATAGGCTGGCGATCAGGCCCAAACTCGAGCCATCGGGGCACGGTGAACTGCCAGCCATTGCCAAGCGAGAAGGTGGCCGGGTTCCCCGACGCACCGCCCGTCGTGTCGCCGATCACCGTCACCTGAGGCAGGGTGCGCATCGCGGCGACGAACGTTTCCGTGGCGCTCAGCCCGCCGCGCCCGGTGATAAGCACCACCGGACGCGTATACTGGAACGGCCCGCGAGGCGCGATCGTCCGCGCCAGCGGCATCTCGACGCCGGTCACGCGCGGATCGGTGCGGATCTCCACATAGGAGGCGGTGAAGGGCTTGCGGGTGAACCGGCTCGCAAAGGTGAGGGCCGCCGCATCACTGCCCCCGGCATTCGTGCGCAGGTCGATGATCAGCCCCTGCGTGTCGCGCAGGCGCAACAGCATCGCATCGAGGAGCTCGCCATCGACCGGGGCCTTCCACGTGCCCAGAAAGAGATAGCCGTACCCACCGAGCATCGCCTCGTGCACGCCGGCGCTGCGGGTGACGAGCGCGGCGCCGTGCAGAGCAGCCGACCAGCGGGCCGGATCGAAGTTCAGCACCGTCCCTGGCTTGTATGACGGCACCACCTGCCCACGCGGATCAACGAGCCACACGTGCCGGTCGCGCAGCGGCGAGAGCATCTCGAGCAACACCGCCACCAGCTCGTCCTGCGACCGCGCCCCCGCGGCGCGCGGTCGATACCGGGCCCGCTGCGCACGCCAGTCCACCCGCTTGTAGGCAAACGACGGGTACACGGAGTCGAAGCGGGTCCAGACGGAATCGAACTGCGCGACATACGGTGTCGCGTGCGTTACCGAGCCGGGAGGGGATGGCAGCGGCGAGCGCACGCACGAGGCTGCGAGCGTGGCCGCCAGCGCGGCCAGCGCTGCCAGGGAGTACCCTGTGCGAGGCATACCGAACGATGGAGACCGGACCAGCGCCGGTCCAGTACTCGGCAACCAACCGGTTCAGACGCCCCCCCAGGCGGGGATCCCACGCGGGGATCCCACGCGGGCATCCCTGCCGCGATCAGCCGTGCAGCACCATCGAGACCTGTCGGGCGATCACCGCCAGCGTCGGCGAGTGCTGCAGCGCGTCGGCACAGAGACGCGTCGCCGTCGGGATCGGCCTTGAGCATGTCCCGCGCGCGCGCGAACAGCGACCGCGCCTCGGCGCTGCCGACGGGCGCCTTCTTGTCCGACGTGCGCTCGTCGATCAGCAGGACCATCTGCGCCATGGGCCGCAGCCAGTCGAACCACGGATCGTTGATCACGAGCTGCAGGAACGCGCTGTTGTTCTCGATGCGACCACGGGCCTTTTCGTAGCGTACCCGCTCGGCCTCCAACAGCGCCCGATGGACCTTGAGGAGCAGCGTGCGGGCCAGCTCCAGCCGCTGCAGCTCGTCGGCGGTGGCACGGGGCAGCTCGAGCGGCATCGTCCCGTCGCCCCCCGATGGCCCCGCGGTGTGCACGTCCTGCGGCCGGCCGCCCTCGGCGGCGCTGGCTCCCTCCTGCGGATCCGTCATCGTGTCCTCGTGCGGCACTCGTAGCTCGGCGGCCGTGACCACGGCCGCTGGGACGAAAATCTAGTCGCCAGGCACGCGTTCGCGCGGGGTGCTGCGTTGTTCAGTACGTTATGGCCGTTGCTCCTCCCCACGAACCCGAGAGGCCGTGATCGTGCACCGACTCCGCCCACACTCCGCCCCACGCCGCGCCGCGACACTGGCCGGCCTGCTGCTCCTCACTCCCCTTTGTGCCAGCGCTGCCGAGGCACAGACTGCGCAGGCCCCTGGTACACAGGCTGCCGCGCGCGCCGCGGATCCGCTCGCCGACGAAGGCTACGTGAAACCCCCCGAGGCGATCGCCCGACTGGTTGCCGCGCCGCGTGAGCGCAATGCGAGCTATACCACGCCAAGCCCGGGCGCGCGCACGTTCTTCATGCGCGCCGTGAGCGACGGGCTACCACAGCTGCGCTACGTGGGCAAGGCGCACCACAATCTTGGTGGGTTGCAGATCGATCAGCAGGGCAATCGCGAACGCGCCCTCACCATGCGCAGCGCCGCCGGGATCGAGGTGACGGAATGGGCCACGGGCCGCAAGGTGACTGTCGCCCTGCCGCCCGGTGCACGCGTGGCGTCGCCCACCTGGTCGCCTGATGGCAGCCAGATCGCCTTCTTCGCGCTGTTCGATGATGCCACGCAGCTCTGGGTGGCCGACGCGGCGACGGGCAAGGCCCGCGCCGTCAGTGGGCGCAACGTACTGGCCACCACGGTCACGCAGCCCGAGTGGACCGCCGACGGCGTGTCCCTCGTGACGGTGCTCGTGCCTGAGGGCCGCGGCCCCGAACCGAAGGAACCAGCACTCGCGACCGGCCCCATGGTGCGGCTCAATGAGAACAACAAACTCAAGACGCGCACCTACGCCGACCTCGTGATGTCACCCTACGAGAAGGAACTGCTGGCGTATCACATCACCGGGCAGCTGGCGGTGATCAACACGAAGACGAAGGCCACGCGGAAGGTCGGCGCCCCCGCCCTCATTCGCGCGATCGATCCGTCTCCAGATGGGCTGTACCACAAGATCACGTGGGTCGAGAAGCCATTCTCCTATGCCCTTCCGGTGGTGTCGTACGGCGCGCGCGACGTGGTGCTCGACTCCATGGGCACCCTTGTGCGCGAAGTGGCGAAGCGTCCCATGCGTGAAAGCGACGATCCCTCCGATCCGATGGGTGGCCGCGCCCGGACTGGGACAGACACCAGCAAGCGTGACATCAAGTGGCACCCCTACGCCCCCGGGCTGCTGTACACGCAGCTGGCGCCGGCGGCCCGCACTGGCGCGCGCACCGGCGCTCCCGCGGGCGGTAACGGCGCCGTGCGTCCTGACAGTACCGGCGCCGCGCGCCGGAGCGACCGCGTGATGCATTGGAAGGCGCCATTTGACTCGACGAGCGCCACCGTGCTGTATGAGACCCCCAACCGCATCACCGCCACGCGCTTCAACGATGCGGGCACGATCCTGTTCGTGAGCGAGAGCAGCACCGCCGGCACTCTCGAACAGGCGATCTTCCTCACCGAGAACAACACCAAGTACTCGGTGGTTACGCCGCGCCGCGGCGCTGACACCACGCAGGTGCGCGGCGGGGTCGGTGGACGTCAAGCCGACGCCCTCGTGATGCGCCCCGGCCGCAAGGGCGTGCCGGTGGTTATGGTCTCCACCGACGGCAAGTTCGTCTTCCGGATGGGGACAGCCGCGGATACGGCGAAGGTGCAGAACAGCTGGGTCGAGAAGATCGAGATCAAGACGGGAAGTATCGCGCGCGTGTACGAAAGCGACGGGGCCATCGTGGAAACCATCTCCGCGCCGCTCGATGACGACTTCTCGAAGGCGGTGATCCAGCGCGAAGCAGCCACGCTGGTGCCGCAGTCGTTCGTACTGACGCTGGCCACGAAGGAGGCGAAGCAGCTCACGCAGAACGTGGACCTCATGCCCGAGCTGTCGGCGGCGGTGAAGAAGACGGTCGTCGCCAAGCGGGCCGATGGCTACACGTTCAACGTGAAGGTCACACTCCCTGCCGGCTACCAGGAGGGCACGCGCCTGCCGGCGATGTTCTGGTTCTATCCCTACGAGTATGAGAATCAAGCGGCCTACAACCGGGCCGCCACACAGAATGCCCAGCGCGAACGACGCTATCCCACGTATGGCCCGCGCTCGATGGCGTTCCTCGTCACCCAAGGCTATGCCGTGGTGGAACCCGATGCGCCGATCTTCGCCAGCGACGGGCAGCTGCCGAACGACAACTACGTGGCCGACCTCCGCAACAACCTGTCGGCGGTCATCGACGCACTCGATACGCTTGCGATCATTGACCGTCATCGGCTCGGGCTGGGCGGGCACAGCTACGGCGCCTTCAGTACAGTGAACGCCATGGTACACACGCCGTTCTTCAAGGCGGGCATTGCCGGCGACGGCGCGTACAACCGCACCCTCACGCCCAACGGATTCCAGTCGGAACGGCGCGACATCTGGGCGGGACGGCAGACGTATCTCGAGATGTCTCCCTTCCTCTACGCCGATCAGCTCAACGGTGCACTGTTGATGTACCACAGCACCGAAGACCAGAACGTGGGCACCGACCCGGTCAACTCTACGCGCCTCTACCATGCGCTTATGGGGCTCGGCAAGACCACGTCGCTCTACATGTATCCCTACGAGGATCATGGGCCGATCGCACAGGAAACGGTGCTCGATCAGTGGGCGCGATGGGTGGCGTGGCTCGACAAGTACGTGAAGAACGCCAACGCGCCCAAGAAGCCGGCAGCGATGTAACCGAATGCGTCGCGCACTTCCCACACTTGCCGCGCTCCTGCTCCTGCTCCTGCCCGCCTCCGCCAGCGGGCAATGGGCGCGCGTGCGACAGGCGCCATGGCAATGGCAGATCGCCGTGAGCGATGCCGTCTCCACGCGCACAGCGTCGAACAACGAACGAATCGACGGCGACTTCAGCACGGTGGCGGTGCAGGCCGGCAAACCGCTTTTCCGCTGGCGCACCGTGACCTTCGGCTGGCTCGCCGAGGCGCTGCCGGTTGTGCGGTGGCAGTCCGGGGCGCCGCCGGAGCGGGTGCGGAACGCGCTCGCAGATCCGGCCGAAGCGAGCAATCCTGAGCGACTGGCGCGCTACGCGGTGCGTCGCGGATTCGGTGTGGGGCTCGCGCCGTTCGGTGCAGAAGCCAGCATGCCCGTGGCGGGGCGCACGACACTGCTGCTCAACGTGACCGCGGGCGCCGCGTGGTTCAATCAGGTGGTGCCGTACGGCAAGGCGACGCAGGCCAACTTCACCGTGGCGCCCGGCGCAGGCGTGGAGCGATCCGTGGGGTCGGGCGCCGCACTCGCCGTGGGGTATGCCCTGCATCACCTGTCGAACGCCAGCATGGGAGGGGCGAACCCCGGGATGAATTCGCACCTCCTGTTCATGCGCTGGGAGCGGCGCGCGCCGTAGTCTCGGCGCGCACCGCTCCCGCGCCCGTCAGGGCACGATCACCTTGGGCTTCGCGGGCTTGGTGCCGTTGAGGCGCGGGCGCGGACCGTTGGCCACGTCCACCGTGATGTCGCGAATGTAGTTCGTGATGCGCGCGTAGTGCGGATAGTCGATCCACTCCGGCTCATCGGTCCGCTGGTGATAATCGCCGTGCAGACCAGTGAAGAAGAACGCGATGGGCACGCCTTGCTGGGCATAGCGATAGTGATCGCTGCGCGCGTAGATGTTGTTGTAGCCGGCCCAGTCGATCGGCTGGTCGAACTTGTAGTCGAGCGTGAGCGGCTTGCTCTGCTTCGTGTTCACGGCGGCCACGGTTTCGCCAAGGTCCTTCGAGTCGAAGAGCGAGCCGATCACTCCCACGAAGTCGTCGCCGCCCCCCGGCAGATCCTCGGCGCGGCCGCGGCCGATCATGTCGATGTTCAGCTGCGCCACCACGGAGTCGATCGGCACCGTGGGATTGCGCGTGAAGTGGGCGGCACCGAGCAGTCCAGCCTCTTCGCCGGTATGCCACACGAAGAGCACGGAGCGCTTGGGCTTGACCGGCATCGCCATGATCGCCTCCGCAATCTCGAGCACCGCCATCGACCCCGACCCGTCGTCGTCGGCGCCGTTGTTGATCGAGTCGAGGCGGGGTGTGGGATACCGCGTGCGGATGCTGTCCATGTTCACGCGGATCTGCGCAATGTCCTGCGGACCAAGTGGCTTCATGCCGTTCGCGAGCAGCATCCGGTTGCGGATGTCGTTGAACGCCTTGAGTGAGTCCTTGTCGACCGGCGTGGTGAAGCCCACGTGGTCGTTATGCGCACCCACCGCCACGTACTGGTGCCGCAGCTTGGGATCGCTGCCGGGGATGATCCCGATGACGTTGCGCGCCCAGTCGGTGGGCAACTCCACGTAGTCGAGCGAAGCCTCTACCACGCCGCCTCTGGCGCCCGGCGACAGCGCTTCGATCGCCTGCCCCTTGAACAGTTGCTGGGCGCCGGCCCTCGTGAGGCGGAAACTCGCCTGCGGCTGCAGCGCCGCGAGTTCGCGCTTGAGCAGCGTGATCGAATCGGCAGGACCGGCGTTGCCATTGGCCGCGCCGCCACGTGCGGGCGCCGCCTGCGAGGCCACCATGGGCTCGTTGATCGCCACCCGCTGTCCTGCGGTCAGATTATCCAGATCCACCACGGCCACCGCGGCCGCATCGGCAAAGCGCGACGCCGGCGGTGCAAAGCCCTGACGCACGGCGAACGCCTGCCCCTGGCCGCCGCGGCCGCCAGGCGCGGGGAGCAACACCACGAACTTCCCCGCGGCGGCACTGGCCGGGATCTGCAGGGAGGTATCCCCCTGCGTGCCGCCAAATACGACCTCGGCGCCGCTCACCGGCCGCGGCGCGCGCTGCCCCGGCACGCCCACGATGTCGCTGTTCCAGGCCACGGGGGTGCCGTCGACCGTTACCCGCGAGTGCGCGGTGTACTGGCGGAGGTGGAAGGGCAGATTCTGGAAGTACGTACCGTTCACACCACCGGGGACGAGCCCCAGGCGCTTGAGTTCGGCGGCGATGAAGTCGGTGCCCTTCCTATTGCCCACGCGCCCCACCTGGCGCCCCATCATCGAGTCGTCGGCGAACTGGTACAGACGAATCTGCAGATCGCGCGGCGTAATCGTGGGCGCCGTTGGCGAAGGCTTGAGCTTTTCGGGGTTACCGAAGCGATTGAGCTTCGCGCCCGATTGCGCGGACAGCGTGGCCGAAGCGCCAGCCATCAGGACGAACGCGCCCGCAGGCGCGAGAAAGCGGACGAGCCGCATGAGCGATCTCCAGGGTGACAGAGGGGACCTGACAAAGTTACGCGCTTTCGGCGGACGACGCATATTGGCCACGACCGTCTTCCCCACAGCCCGACATCCCCATGTGGCCCATTGCCGCCCTGCTGCTTCAGGCAGCCGTTCAGCCCCCGCCGCTCGCTGTACCCACCCCCTACCAGGTGCTGGTGGCGGAACATGCCCGCGGCACCGACCTGCTCACGCTTCGTCGCGCGCTGGCGTCTGGTGATTCGATCCTGCAGCGGCTCGCAACCCGCGCGATCGGGCGCAGCGAGCGGAGCGCGCTGGTCTCGGAGCTCATGCCCCTCCAGAGTGCTCCGGCTGCCTCGGTGCGCCGCGAAGCCGCGCTGGCGGCGGCACAGATGGGGGCGCTGGCCTACTGGCAGCAGGGGGCCGTGACGCCGGTCGCTCGCGAAGCCAACCCCGAGGTGCGCGCAGCGCTGCTGCACGGGCTGGGACGCGTGGCGCCCGCCGCCGCGGAATGGGAGGCCGCGCTACGCGCGGGGCTCGCCGACGCCCACCCGGTCGCGCGGGCCGGCGCGGTGCGCGGGCTGGAATCGTTCCTGCGGCGCCATGCGCGCAGCTACAAGCCCCAACCTCCCACGATCGACGCCCTTCGCGGCGTGATCCTCGCCACCAACGACTCGCCGGTTCGCATCGCAGGCCTGCTGGCACTCACCTCGGCGCAGGCGCGCGACAGCAGCGCGGTGCGCGCGGGGCTGACGGACAGCAGTGCGGAAGTACGGCGCCTCGCGGTGCAGCTGGGGCGCGTGTGGGTCACCGATACGGCGCCCATGGTGCGCTGGCAGGCGTTGCGCGTGGCCGGCGATTGCGCGCGAGCTACGGCGCACCTCAACGACCCCGACGAACATGTGCGTCTGCTGGCGATCGACCTCCTCGGCGAGAAGCGCTGCGGCGGTGTGGCGCTGCAGCCGCTGCTGCGCCACACCGACTGGCGCCGCCGCGCACACGCCGTATACGCCCTCACGCTCGCCGACTCCGCGTCGGCCACGCCCGCCATCCGTGCGCTCGCGACGAGCACGACGTGGCAGGCGCGTGCCTGGGCGGCGCGGGCGGCGCGACGGGTGGGCGACACGGTCACGTTGCATAGACTCGCGCTCGACGTCGACCCCAACGTACGGATCGACGCCATCACCACCCCGGCCGAAGCCGTGAAGGCGTTGAGCGCCGATCATGCCGGGCTGCTCATGCAGGCCGCCACCGTTCTCAAGGACTATCGTGGCGCCGACAGTGTGAAGGCGACGCAGGTGCAGGTGGCGGTGCAGGCCTTCGAGCGCATCAGCCGCACCCACGGCGTGACCTGGCGCGACCCGCGCGTGGCGCTGCTTGAACTGATCGTGCAGTGGTCGCGTCGCGAGGCACGCTTCGGCGGCCTGTGGATGACGCAGTGGCTGCGCGATGCCGATCCGGCCATACAGAAGATTGCGGCGGCGGCCCTGCAGATCGATCCGTTGGTGGCGGCGCAACCACCGTACACGCCGCCCGCGTTCATGACAGAGGCCGCGTGGCGCGCACTCCAGGGCGCATCGGCGCGCGTGACCATTCGCGGCAAAGGGGTGATCGAACTCGACCTGCTCGAGGACCAGGCGCCGATGGCGGTGCACACGTTCGTGACCCTGGCCGAGCGTGGTGACTTCAACGGACGGACCATCCATCGCATCGTCCCCAACTTCGTGATTCAGGGGGGAAGCCCCGGGGCCGACGAATACGACCCGGCCACGTCGTACTTCATGCGCGATGAAGTGGGCGCGCCCAACGTGCGCGGCTCGGTGGGCATCTCCACACGCGGCCGCGACACCGGCGACGGACAGCTCTACTTCAATCATGTCCATAACGTGCGTCTCGACTTCGACTACACCGTAATGGCCAACACCGTGCGAGGGCTGGACGTGATGGATCGGGTACAGGAAGGGGACGTGATCGAGTCGGTCACGATTACGCGCGCCCCCCGCGCGGGAGTGCGATGATGCGGCAGCTCGCGACCGTGGTGCTCCTCCTGTGCGCCGCACCATGGCGCCTTCCGGCGCAGCCGCGCAACGCGTCCACCGTAACGGGCCAAGTGGTTGATTCCGTCATCACTGGGGCCCGGCGCCCGGCGGCGGCGATTGATGGGCAAATCGCGTTTCAGCGCGAGGGGACGCTGTTTGTCCAGCGGGCGGGAGGGCGGGCCGGCCGTGTGAGCGCCGGTAGCGCGTATCATCGCGACCCCACCTGGGCCGGCAGCACGCTGTACTACGCCTCGGACAGCGGCGGCAATTACGACCTGTACGTCTACGAGTCGGCAGGTGCCGATGTGGCGGGCGCCGGAATGGCCGCCGCTCCACCGCGCCGGCTCACCACGCATTCGGCGCACGACGTAGCCCCCGCCGCCACAGGACGGGTCCTGGTGTGGCAACGCGGACTCGGTAACGAATCTCGCATCTGGATCCGCGACGGAGGCGCCCCCGAGCGGCGGTTGAGCACCGGCAGCGAGACCGAGCGACGCCCCCGCCTCTCGACCGACGGCAAGGTAATCGCGTGGATCGTGCACACCGAGACCACCCGCCGTGTGATCGTGAACGATCGTCCCGTTTTCACCGACCCCGGGATTGAGGACATCGCGCTCGCCCCCGCGGGAGACCGAGTGGCCGTATCCACGCGCGCTGGCGTGGTGATCGTGCCCGTGACTGGCACCCCCTACAGCAACCTGTTGTCCCGCACCCACGGGGACCTCGATTGGTCCCCCGATGGGGCGCTCATCACCATCGCCGAGTTCCGGGAGGTGCCAATGAGCTACAACGGCGATCCCGACCGCGGTGTGGATCGATCCGCCCACGAGCGCGTGTTGGTCGGGGGCGCAGGGAGTGCGCCCCGCATGATCCGCCTCCCCGCCCCGCTCGCGCCCGATGCGGGGCTGTTGACGGTGGCCGGCCCTGTGACGGGCGACCGCAGGGCGCTCAACGTGGCGGCCTTCGACCGTGTGTGGGACCGGAGCGATCGCCTCTACTTCAGCGATCCGTCGGCGAGCGCGCGGCGCGCGGCGTGGCAGCGCGTCCGCGACCGGCTACGCCCGAGCGCGGAATCGGCCCCGTCGGACAGCGCGCTTCAGCAGGTCATTCACACCATGCTGCGCGGCCGTCCGCCGCTTCGTGCGGAGGCCACTGGCACGGCCGCGGTGTCGAGCGCCCATCCGGTGGCCACGCAGGCCGGCCTCGAGGTCTTCGCCAAGGGCGGCAATGCCGTCGATGCGGCGGTGGCGGTGAGCTTCGCCCTCGGCGTGGTGGAACCTGACGCCAGTGGTATTGGCGGGTACGGCGAGATGGTGATCGCGCTCAAGGGCAAGCAACCCACGCTTATCGAATTCATGAGCCGTGTACCCGAGGAGGGTGGCCTCACCAATACGTCGATGCTGGTGAACGGGCGGTATCCCAGCGACGGCCCGGTGCTGGTGAACGTACCCGGCACCGTGGCTGGCATGTACCTCGCGTGGCAGCGGCACGGCAGCAAGAAGGTCGCCTGGGCCGATCTCGTAGCCCCCGCCATTCGCGCGGCGCGCAACGGCTACACGGTGAGCGACGGTCTCGCCACCACGCTCACCACGGAGCGTGAGCACTTTGCCAAGTACGAAGGGAGTCGCACCCTGTTCTTCCGCAATGGAGAGCCGCTGCAGGCGGGCGATACGCTCAAGAACCCCGATCTCGCATGGGTGCTCGAGCAGATCGCCACGAAAGGGGCCGACGGCTTCTACAAGGGCGAGGTGGCCGCGAAGTATGCGGGCGACCTGCGTGCCAAGGGCAACGCCATGAAGGTCAGCGACCTCGCGCGCTACTTCGCCAACGAACGCGAACCGGTGTGCGGCACCTATCGCGGGTATCGTCTCTGCTCGGGGGCCCCCCCTGTAAGCGGTGGCGCGGACCTCGTGGCGCGGCTCAACTTGCTCGAGCAGTTCCCTGCCCCGCAGCGTTACGACGAGCACGCCCCCACGCTGCACGCCATGCTCTCGGCGTGGTTCCTCACCCCGTCGTCGCGCAACAAGATCGCCGATCCGGCCATGTGGCCGGTGGATGTGGCGAGTATCGTGCACAAGGACACGGCCAGGGTGCGCTGGCAGTGCTACCGCGCCGACAGCGCGCTCACGCCGGCCAGTGTGCGTGGCGATACGCTCGCCTGCCTCAAAGCGCGCGCGGCGGCGCCACGCAGTGCGTCGCCATCAGACAACACGGTCGACCGCGACGTACCCGCCGCGGGACCAGATACCAGCACGCTTCACGACGACACGCACGCCCCCTGCGGCGATGATCACGCGCGCGAAATGACCGTATGCCACGCCGCCGGCACCACGGCCTACACCGTGGCCGATGCCGACGGCAATGCGGTCGCCGTCACGCAAACACTCGGCACCTGGGGCGGCAACTTCTACGTGACCCCGGGACTCGGCTTCCTGAGCAACGACAAGCTCACGTCGTACGGGACCGACCCCACCCAGTACGGCTCGCGCCTGCCATTCGCGCGGCATGGCTCGACACTTGCGCCCACGATCGCCTTCAAGGGCGATCGCCCGGTATTTGCGGTGGGCGCCGCGGGCAACGCGTGGATCACGAGCGCGGTGTACCAGACGCTGCTCGGCGCGCTCGACTATAACCTCGGTCCGCAGGCCACGCTCGAACTACCGCGTTTCCTGCCCGGCGGCGGCGCACCCGGCGGCGCGGGCGCCGGTACGCGCTATTCGCTACAACTCGAGGATGGCTTCGCCCCGCCGGTAATCGAGCGGTTACGGACGCTGGGCTACGATCTGTCGTTCGTGTCGGCGCGCGGGGAACTCCGTGAGGGATACGGCGCGGCCATTCGCATCAATGCGAAGAGCGTGACGGCCGGTGCCGATCCGCGGCGAGCCGGCGCGGCGGGGGCGAACAAGTAAACGGTCGAACCTCGGACGCCCCCGTTCGTTCTTGGACGTTTCCTACTTGGCCATTGGTACCGGCTCGCGGTTCCACACGAACCGCTTGAGGAACACCCCCATGCGATCGAAGGTGTCGATCCAGTTGGCGTGCAGCATCGACTCGTGCAGATCGTCGGGCACCACCATGAGCTCGTGGTAGACGTTACGGGCGCGCAGCAGCTGCACAAGGCCGATCGTCTGCGCGAAGTCCACGTTGCGGTCGTCGTCGCCGTGCACGAGAAACACGGGGCTCTTCCAGCCATCGATTGCGCCAACCGCTGAGCTCTTGAAGGCCACGTTGGTGGAGTCGATCACGTTGCCGTACAGGTGCACGCCAGCCATGTCCACGCCGGCCACGAAGATGTCGCTGTTGCGTGCCAGTGCCTGCGAGGCAAGGAGCCCGCCGTACGACAGCCCCCAGATGCCGATGCGTGACGCGTCCACGCTGGCGTGCTGCTGCAGATACTTCGCGCCGGCCACGACGTCCTGGTACTCGCTGTTGCCCGCTCCCTGAGCGAACGGTGCATCACGGAAGCTCTTGCCGTAGCCCACCCCACGGCGGTAGTTGATCGACAACACCACGTACCCCTGATCGGCCAGCCACTGGTTGGCCGCATAGGCCCAGTGGTAGAACTGCATGTAGTGATAACCCGGGAGCATCTGTCGGCGTGGTCCACCATGCACGAACACGATAGCCGGGCGCTTCTCCCCTGGCTTCAGATCCTTCGGCAGGAAGAGCGTGTTGCTGATCTCGAGCCCGTCGGCGGCCGTGGTCTTCACGACTTGCGGCTCCACGTGCGCCGCCGTGGGGAAGCGCGCCCCCAGAGTGGGGAAGATCACGCGCGGCACACCGCCGGTGGCCGGCACGAGCGCCACGCTCGCCGGCGTGCGCGCGTCGAAATAGAGCACCGCGACGTGTCGGCCGCTCGCGAGCGGTTGTGGATACGTCTCGATGCCCCTGCCGGTCGAAAGGCGCACCGGCGTGCCGCCGGCCGACGGCACCGCCCAGATGTGGCGCCGCTCGATGTCTCCGGCATTGGTGGTGTAATACATGGTGCGACCACCGTCGCGTGACCAGTTTACCGACGTGGCATCTTCGATCAGACCGTCGGTGGTGGTGAGCCGCACTGGGGTACCGCCAGCCGCGGGCACCGCGTACCAGCGTTCCCATTCGTCCTTGGGCACGTTCACCGGAAACGCAATGTGATCACCCGCCCACGTCATGCCGGCGAGCGACGTGAACAGGCTGTCCTTGGGCGCGTTGTGCCACACTTCGCGCGCCGGGATCTGGGCGGCCACCAGCGGCGATGCGATGTGCTTCGCGCCGCCGATATCCGCGACCATGAGCGAGAGCGTGTAGTCGCCGGTGAACGCGGCCGAGAAGAAGCCGGGCGATGCCATCATGTTGCTGCGTGACGTACGCTCGTTGCCTATGGCCACGCCGCCGAAACCGCCGCTGCACCCCGTACTCGGATTGCCACCCGTCGGCGGGCCCGCGCTGATCCGATCGGTGCCGGGCGGCGGCCCGGAGAGCACTGGGCGCTGCAGCCCAAATGGCGTACCGGGGCGGCGCGAGAACGCGAGATACCGGCCATCGGCCGACCATGTGGGAGTGCCATCGCAGTCCACGCCGGGCGCTACGTACTGCACCGCGCGCGATGCCATATCGTAGACGGCAATGTAGGCGTGGTGCTCACGCTCGCTGACGAAGGCGAAACGCTTGCCATCGGGTGACCAGCGCGGTGATCCGTTGCGTCCCCAGAGCGAGACGAACGGCACGCCACCGGTATCCATGGCCGTCGCGGGGCCGGGACGCGTCACGCGGGCACGAAAAATCTGCCCGTCGCGCGTGAACAGTACCCAGCGACCGTCGGGCGACAGCTCTGGCGACGCCCCGCGCGCCACTCGCCACGCCGGCCCGCCGCTGGTCCGCACCGCCCAGATCGCCCGCTCGGCGCCGCGCGGATCGTGGGCCGGATTGGCGATCCAATCGAAGCGGTTGGGCGCCGAGCCGCGCACAAACACGGCGATCGTGCCGTCGTCGGAGAGACGCACGTCCGTAAGGTCAGTCCCGTCGTCGGCCAGAAAGCTGGTAAGTCGGCGCGGCGTAAAGTCGGGGGCCACCGCCGTGTACAGGTTGCGGAGCCCGCGATCGTATACCATCCACGCCAGCCGGTCCGTCTTGCGCGCCGACACCAGCGTGAGCGGCGACGCCGGTGACATCCACGGCTCGATCGTGGGAACGGCTGACTGTGCCACGGCCAAGGCCGGCAGCGCGAACACGAGGGCAACAGCGGAGGCGGCGCGAGAGAGCATGAGCGGGGGAGTAAAGGGCCTCGCCAAACGACATCGGATTTACCGCGACTTCTGCAGCTTCAGGTACACTACCTGCTGAAACGCCTGCACTTTCGGCAGCACGATCACCCGCACCCGCAGCGTCAATACGCCCGTCGTGGTGGCGACGATCGAGGCGTGCGGAAACGATTGGCGGTCGCGCGTCTCTGGCATGGGCCCGGCCTCGTCGAAGCCGAGGCGCACGGCCCCGTCGGTGACGAGTGCGTCGGCCGTGATCACATCGCCAGAGTCGACCGGCATCTTCACCAGCTGGTCTACGCGTGCCACACTCGGGATGGCCATCGTGGCCACCGGGCAGGCAGGCGACAGATGCGCCTCGTAGACCGGCAGGGGGCGTACGTTGAGGACGGCCTGCGGCGGCGCCACGACACTGTCCGCGGACGCCGCGGGGAGCGGCGGGATCACCGCGTCGCCAAGTGAGAGCGCCCGTACGATGGAATCGAGCGTGAGCGGCGACGGCATGAGCACGGCCTCGATCACCGAGTCGGCGGCCCCCACCGCGATCGGCCCGGCCGTTACCGGCCACGCGACGCTCACCTGGCGGGCCCCATCGCGCGTGACCCCCTCGAACACATAGCGGGCATCCGCGCCGGGGACGACGAAGCGTACGCCCTGCACGTCGCCCTCGGTGATGAATCGCAGCGCCAGTCGCGGCGCGGCGGAGTCGACGGGCCAGCCCCAGGGCAGCACCACCTGCGCGCGGCTGCGTGAGGCGATCACGCCGCAGAGGCGCGCATCGGCATCGGTCCGTTCTCTCGCGCGCACCATCAGCCGAACCGCCGTATCCGAGGGCACGGTGCCTCGCTGGATCGGCGCCTTCGCATCCAGCACGACACCGAGGGGCACCACGCCAGACAGGCGGAGCACCGCGGGCTGACCGGTCAGGTCGCGCGTGACGGCAGGTTCACTCGAGCACCCGGCCAAGCACGCCGCGAGTCCCGTCACAGGAATCCAGAACTTTCGCATGGCGCAAAGAAAACAGCACCAACGACACGTGGCCAGATGGAGTGAACTCCATCTGGCCACGAGCGTCCATCACAAACCGTTCGATTACGGCGGGGTCGGGCTGTTGGCCGCGGCCGCACCACCAAACGTGTAGAAGGCATCGCCCTTCACGCCAAGTTCCTTGGCCGGAACCGGCATTTCGCGCGGCGTGCCGGCCAGGAGGCCGTTCGGCACCCGACGACGCGCGTAGTACGACGACGGGCCAAGGCCGAGCAGCTCGATCTCCTGCTCGTAGATCAGCTTCGTGATGAGCGAAGCCTGCCCTTCAGCGGCAGTCGCCGCCGTCAGGCCGCCACGATCCACGCGGGTCTTGTTGATCAGCGTCGCCGCGGAGGCAAGGTTGCCGCCCGAACGCCGCAGCTCAGCTTCGGCCCAAAGCAGGTCGTTCTGGTGCTTCGAGATCACCGGCGCCACACCGAAGCCACCGTAGATCCCGTTCGGCGACTGCTCCCCGGAACGGTCGTAGCGAATGTGACCGATGTTCGACTGGTGGTACATCCCGCGGTCGGGACGGAAGATTTCCTCACGCGAGTACACGAAGTCGGTACCGGCGCGGGCCGTCTTCGGGTTGGTGCCGAAGTAGCCGGCGAAATCCTCATCATCCGGTCCGAACGACCCGTCGCCCAAACGCTTGTCCGGTGAATTGGGACGCGGATTGCCACCCGATGGATACGGATGGCGCTGCGTGGCGGGATCGAGCAGCGCGCCAACGCGCGTGCTCACGCGCCCACCGTCGAACGAATTGAACCAGTACAGGATCTCGTGACACCACGAGGAGCAGCCGTCACCCGAGAAGTTGAAGTCGAAGCCCGACCCGGTGGACGAAATGCCCTGCGACGCCAGCTGCTGCACCTTGTTCCAGTCCACCGCGTCGTTCTCGGCAGCCGTACGCGGATAGTAGGCGAGGGTCATCGCCGCCATCGTGCGCGCGAGCTGCGCGATCTGGACGTTGGTGTACGCCGTGCCATTGGTCCAGCCGGTCGGCGTGGTGAAGGTGTTCGCCGCAGCCAGCGTGGCCGCCTTCTCGAGCGAGGCCACGGCCGCGTCGCGCACTTCCTTGCGGCTCTTGTACGCCAGGGCGGCGAGATCGCTCGTTTCGTCGATCACGTAGCCCTTGTCGTAGTTGAGCGCGATGCCCATGAGCCCGGCACCGTGCATCAGCTGCGCGACCGTCTCCGCACGCTTGGTGTTGCTGGCGTTGCTGATGACCAGGTTGTTCTTGCGGATGGCCGTGAGCACGTCGACTGCCGAGGAGATCGTGGAGTAGTATCCCTCCCAGTACGCGATCATCGTGGTGCGGCCTGCCGAAGCCAGATCGTTCTGGTAGCCACGCGCATTGCGCGTGCCGTCAGCATCGATCGAGCTGTAGAAATTCATGTTGTAGTTGTTCCACGACGCCGAATACGTCTGCGCCATGGTCACCAACGGGCCACCACCTTCCATGCCATCCCAGGTGTTGAACCAGGAGCGCATGGTGCCGCCGGCCACCGCCTCAATAGCCGCCGGATCGGCGAGGGCGCGGGTGGCGTCTGGCGCATTCGGATTCTCCACGTCGAGCGAGTTGCACGCCGTGAGGAGGAACGCGCCCATCGCAACGCCCGCGGCGTTGCGGATCTTGAAGGCGAACTTCGGATTGAGGGGGCTCACAGACCGAGCTCCAGCATGAACGTGAACGTCTTGAAGATCGGGTACGTGAAGTAGTCCACGCGGTAGGCGAACGGATTGTTGCCGCCACCCGACACATCCGGATCGTAGCCACTGTACTTCGTGCTGGTGAAGAGATTGCGGCCGACCACGCCGAAGCGGGCCGTGCGACCGTCACCCATGCCGAAGCGCTTCGTCACCGCCTGCGGGATCTCGTAGTTCACCGCGAGTTCGCGGAGACGCACATACGAGCCGTCTTCCACGAAGTAGGTGTTGGCGTCGAAGTTGTTGTAGAACGTGGCGTAGTAGGTGGTGGGCTTCTTCTCGACTTCCGGCTTGCCACGCTGGTCGAACGCGGGGTCACGCTGGTCGAAGAACGGCCACTGACGCGTGTAGTTGTAGATGTCGCCGCCCTTCACCCAGTTCACCACCGCCGTGACCGAGAACTTCTTCCAGTTCATCTGGGTGTTGAAGTTCAGGTTGAAGTCGGGGTTGACGTCGGCGATCTGGCGAAGCGCGTTGCCGTTGGCGTCGAGGAACTTGATCGGCTTCTCGTTGATCGTGCGCCACGCGCTCTTGGCCACGTAGTAGCCTTCTTCATTGAGCACATAGTCCGCCGCGGTGCCCGTGAGGCGCTTGGCCGCGATCATCGACGTGAGCTGATCCTGCGTCTGCACCCACGAGCTGCCGTAGACGATCCCGAACGGCTGCCCGGGGGCGAGACGGAAGATCGTGGTATTGGACACCGGGCCCACGAGGAAGGGCGGCACCGCGAGGCTGCGCACCTTCTGACGGGTGCGGTCGCCGGCGATGTTCATGCTCCAGAGGAAGTCCTTCTTGGAGGCGAGCACCGCGCTGAGCAGCACTTCGTGCGTCTTGCCTTCGAGCGAACCGGCGTTGATCCACTGGTTACGGAAGCCGGTTGCCGACGAGACCGGGACGTTCAGAATCTGGTCGTCGGTGATCTTGCTCGAGTAGCTGTACTCGAACTTGAAGTTCTTCAAGAAGGTCAGGTCGAAGCCGCCTTCGATTTCACGCGAGAACGCCGGACGGAGGTCCGGGTTGCCGAGCGTGATCTTGACCGGGCTGCCGCCCTGAATCGAGAACTGCTCGTACTGCGCATCGAACACCGGACGGAGGCCGGCTTCACCGTACGAGGCACGGAGCTTGAACTCGTCAACACCGGGGAGCGCGATGTCTTCCGACACGCGCCAGGCACCCGACAGACGCTTGAACAGCTTCGAGCGCTGGTCGGTACCGAACAACGACGACTGGTCCTGACGGATCAGCCCATCGATGATGTACTTGTCCTTGATGTCGAACGTGGTGATCGCGAAGAAGTTCTGGTTGCGAATCGGCTGCGAGAACGAGCCCGGGATAACCGGGTTTTCGGGATCGCGCGAGGCCGCCGAGAATTCCGTGACGCGCGGCACCGTAAGGGCCGATGCAAACACCGATGTGCCGGCGTTCTCCTGGTCTTCGTATACCCAGGCCAGCTTGGTCGTGTTGGTGAACCACGACGTGCTCTTCACCGCCGTCAGGGTGGCGCCGAGGTTGTAGGCGCGGGTGACATTCTCGGAGTTCGAGATCGAGCCCTTGCTGACCGTACCCGTCGAACCGATGTAGCCGAGCGGCACGAACGAGCGGAAGGTGCGTGAGCCGCGATCGAAGTTCGTATTGCCTTCGGCCGTCAGCCACGTGGTGGGCCGGTAACGGACCTTGAGCAGGCCGGTGAAGCGCGCGCGATCGTTGGAGTTCTTGATCGTGTTCCAGCGATACAGCGGGTTGCTCACGTTGCCGGAAGCGGGCGACTGACGGATGGCAGCCGTGTACGGCGTCTTGTCCGGGTTCGTGCCCATCAGGTCGATGTTCGGCTCGAGGAAGCGGAGACCGAAGAAGGCGTCACCGGAGCTGTCGTCGGCCTGGTCGGCCTTCGACTGGCCGTAGAACGCGCCGGTCTGGAAGTCGAGCTTCGGGTGCAGCTCCATGTCCAGGTTGAGGCGGAAGTTCTGGCGGTTGTAGCCGCTCAGCAGGTTCGCGATACCCTGATCCTTGGAGTTCTCGAACGACGCGTTGAAGTTCGAGTTGGCGTTGCGCTGACCGACCGAGATGTAGTTGGTCATGAACTGGCCGGAGCGGAACACCTCACCGAGCTGGTCGTAGACCTTGTTGTACGAGTTGTCGGAAATGCGGTCGTCTTCCTGAATGCGGTTGCCGTTGGCATCGCGCAGGAATTCGCCGGCCGCATTGACCTTGTACGGGTGCGAGAAGTTGTTCGGGATCGTCTTGCGCAGGTCGTTGGAGCCGAACTCGTTGCGCACCATGATCTGTGTCTGGCCGGTGGCCAGCGTCGCGCCGCGCTTCGTGAAGATCTGCACCACCCCGTTGGCGGCGTCGGATCCGTACAGGGAGCTGGCCGCGGCGCCCTTGATCACTTCGATGCGCTCAATGTCCTGCGCATTGATGTCGGCCAGGGAGATACGGGAGATCGTGCCGTCGACGATGATGAGCGGATCCTGCGACCCGGTCAGCGACGTGGGGCCGCGTAGACGGATGCGGGGCGCTGAGCCCGGCTCACCGTTCACGGCCGTCACGCTCGCGCCAGCCACGCGGCCGTTGAGCGTGCCGAGCGGCGAGGACGCGGGCGCTTCCTTGATCTGCTGGTTGTTCACCGCGGCCACGGCGAACGTGGTCTTCTTCTGCGACGTCGCGTCAGACACGCCCGTCGTGACGACCGCTTCAAGATTCAGGACGTCCTTTTCGAGCTCGAAGTTCTGCTCGATGCGACCGGCCGTGAGCGTGACCAGGCGCTTCACAGGGCGATACCCGATCGTGCGGGCCAGGACCGTCACCTGCTTGCCACCGGCACGCGACGGGTCCACCGTAAAGGTGAAGCGACCCTGGGCATCCGTTACGCTACCGATACCGAGCTCGACAATGCCGACCTGCGCACCGCCAAGAGGGGCCCCGGCCGAAGTCACTCGGCCCTGAACCGTGGCGTTCTGTTGCGCCGCCAGCCCGCTTCCGGGTATGACGGCCAGCGCAGCGGCGGCGAGCAACCGACGCATCTGGTGAAACATTCATGCTCCTTGCTCTTTGGGACGTTGCTCGTCCCGGGGTAATGCGGCTCGACGACCCGCCGAACCGACCAAGCCCAGTTTGCCTACGGACGGGTAAGATTGCAATCATCTCAGCCATATTCTTCCCAATTGTGTAAATCCGACAAAGTTCATCCTGTATCCTTCGATTTACGGCCGGTCACCATGAAAGCACGTTGCACCACACGCGTCTGGCGCTCCGCCGGTAGGCGGCCAGGGATGTGGCGCCCACTCGGTCCGTACGCCGCCGCGCTGCTCCTCACCGGAGCGCCGACGGCCCTCGCGGCCCAGAACGCGGCTGCGTTGAGCGGGCGCATCCTCGATGCGGTGTCCGGAAAAGGGATCACCAACGCGACCGTTGCCGTTACCACCTCCGGCGCCAGCGCCCGCACCGATTCGCTCGGCCGCTTCCGAATCGATGGCCTGAGGCCCGGCATTCATCGCTTCTTGGTGTCGGCCGACGGCTATGCCCGGGGAGCGGTGAGCCTCGCTTTCGCGGCGAAGGAGCGGATGGAGCGCGATCTCGAACTCGAGCCGGCCAGCACCCCGGCCGCCAGCGCCGCCAGCGGTCTCACGGCCGCTGATACGTCGAAAGCCCAGGCGCTCCCCACGGTGCCGGTCACCGCCGACCCGTCCCTCGGTCGCCGCTTCGCTGACTTCGAGCGCCGTCGCGCCACCGGCCGCGGCCAGTACCGCACCCGCGAGGAGCTGGAGAAGGCCAACTCCTACACGTTACAGGACGCCATGCGCAGCATGCGCGGCGTGCGCTTCAGCTGCGCCGGCGGTACCTGCCGCGCGCAGATGGTCCGAGCGCCCCTGGGGTGTTCCCCCGAGTACATCGTGGACGAGCGCGTCGACAACGCCTTCGGCCCCACCATTCCCATTCGCGACATCGTCGGGCTCGAGGTTTACTCGGGCGCGAGCGACGTTCCCGGTGAGTTCGCCGGACGTAACTCTGGCTGCGGCGTGATCGTGATCTGGACGACGGCCGGTCGCGAGCCACGCCGCAAATAGGGCGGGGCCGCCTCAGGCAGCCTGTGGGGCCGTGGTTGCTGGTGAGCCGTCACCGCGCCTGACCAAGGTGAGGATCGAGTAGACCGCGACCGGCTCGTCGTGCTGGTTGATCACCTCCACGTCCCACTCCACCACCCCCTGCGGGATGGTGCCCTCGGGCGTGTCCTTGGCCGTCTTCTGTTTCACGGTGAGCCGCACATGAATCGTGTCGCCAGGGTACACGGGGCGCGTGAAGCGCAGCTTCTCCATTCCGTAATTGGCAAGCACGGGCCCGAGATCCGGATCCACAAAGAGTCCGGCCGCCGCCGACACCACGAAGTAGCCATGGGCCACACGTCCCTCGAACACGCCATGACTGCGCGCGTGCTCGTCGTTCATGTGGGCGTAGAAGGTATCGCCGCTCAACGCCGCAAACGCCTCGATGTCCTCCAGCGTGATGGTGCGCGACTTCGTGATGATCGTGTCGCCAACGTGCAGTTGATCGAAGGTCTTGCGGAACGGATGCACGGCGTCGGTGTGCTCCTCCGCCCCCTTGGTCCACTCGCGTGTGATTGCGGTGATCATGCTGGGACTCCCCTGCAGCGCCACCCGTTGCAGGTAGTGCGTCACGCCGCGCGCGCCGCCCATCTCTTCGCCGCCACCAGCACGGCCGGGACCACCATGCACAAGATTGGGGAGCGGCGAGCCATGCCCGGTGCTTTCCTTCGCACTGGTGCGGTCGAGCACCAGCATGCGGCCGTGGTAACAGGCAGCGCCGAGGATGACCTCCTGCGCAACCTTGGGATCGTGCGTAATGAGCGATCCCACCAGTGAGCCGCGGCCAAGGCGCGCAAGCTGCACGGCTTCGCCGAGATCACGATAGGGCATGATCGTATTGACCGGACCGAACGCCTCGATGTCGTGCGGCTCAAGTCGGGTCAGCGGATCGGCGCAGTAGAGCAGCTCGGGCGCGAAGAACGCGCCCTTCTCACGATCCGCGCCCACGACCGCGAAGTCCCCGCCGCCATACACACGCTCCGCCGCCGCGCGGATGGCCTGGGCACTCTGCGCCACCGAGGTAACCTGACCACGCGAAGCAAGGGGGCCCATCCGTACGCCGTCGGTCGTGGGATCACCGATCGTCGTGGAGCCGAGGCGCTTGGACAGCGCCTGAATCACGGCGTCCTCGAGGCCGGCGGGCACGATCGTGCGGCGGATAGCGGTGCACTTCTGCCCCGCCTTGGTGGTCATCTCCCGCGTGACTTCCTTGATGAACAGGTCGAACTCTTCGGTGCCCGGCACGGCATCGGGGCCGAGGATCGAGCAGTTGAGCGAGTCGGCCTCCATGTTGAAGCGCACGGAGTGCTGCAGAATGGACGGCGCCGACTTGAGCTTCTGCCCCGTGGCCGCCGAGCCCGTGAAGGCCACGATATCCTGCTCCTCCACGTGTTCGAGCAGCGTCCGCGCCTCGCCGCAGATGAGCTGAAGGGCGCCGGCGGGCAGTTCGTTTGTCTCTACGATAGCCTTGAACACGGCGTGCGTGAGGTGACTGCCCGTAGTACTGGGCTTCACGACACACGGCACCCCTGCCAGCAGCGCCGGCGCGAGCTTCTCGAGCATCCCCCACACCGGGAAGTTGAAGGCGTTGATGTGCACCGCTGCGCCTTCCATGGGGACGAGGATATGACGCCCCACAAACGTGCCGTTCTTGGAGAGCGGCTCGGTGGGACCTTCCACGTGGAAGCGCTCATTGGTAAACTCGCGCCGGCCGCGGCTTGCGTAGGCGAAGAAGGTGCCGATGCCGCCTTCGATGTCCACCCACGAATCCGCACGCGTGGCGCCGGTCATGTACGACAGTGGGTAGAACTCTTCCTTGCGTTCCATGAGCGCAATCGCGATGCGCTTGAGCATCAGCGCCCGCTGATGGAAGGTGTAGCTGCGCAGACGCGGCCCACCCACCCGGCGCGCGTACTGGAGCATGGCCTTGAAGTCGAGTCCCTGACTCGACGTTTCGCCGATTTTCTCGCCGGTGACGGCGTGAATGAGATCGGTCTTGGTGCCGGTCCCTTCGACCCATTCACCGAGGGCGTAGTTCTGCAGCAGGAACATCAGCGATTGTCCTCGTTGGTTCGCTGGGTGGCCTTCCAGTTCGACAGGATGGCCGACTGTGTTGGGCGGTTGGCAGGCACGTCGCGCAGCGGGTCCACCGCGCGCCATGACGCGCGCATGGCGGCGGGCAGCTGCTGATAGAGCGCGGTGCCATCGGACTTCCACGCGAGCATGTCATCGCTCACGTCCTTCACGATCTTTGCGGGGTTCCCCACGACCACCTTGCGATCGGGGATCACCATGTCGGTGGGGACGAAACAGAGCGCCCCCACGATGCAGCCGCTGCCCACCACGGCGTTATCCATCACCACGGCGTTCATCCCCACCAGGGTATTGGCGCCGATGCGCGCGCCATGAACAATGGCGCCGTGCCCGATGTGCGCACCGGCTTCGAGGGTGACCACCACGCCCGGGAACATGTGAATGGTGCAGTTCTCTTGCACATTGCAGCCGTCTTCGATCACGATGCCCCCCCAGTCGCCGCGGATGGCCGCGCCGGGACCCACGTACACGTCGCGGCCAATGATCACATTGCCGGTCACCGCCGCCTGCGGGTGCACGAACGCGGACTCGTGCACCACAGGGATGAAGTCATCGAACGCGTAGATCACGTCACGCCCGCTCGAGGACCAGCGCGAAGCCCTGCCCCACACCGATGCACATGGTGCACAAGGCGTAGCGCTTGCCGGAGCGCTGCAGTTCGCGCGCCGCCGTCAGTGCGAGGCGCGCACCACTCATGCCGAGCGGATGACCGAGGGCGATCGCCCCACCGTTGGGGTTCACACGGGCGTCGTCGTCGGCCACGCCGAGGTCACGAAGACACGCGAGACCCTGCGCGGCGAAGGCCTCGTTGAGTTCGATCACATCCATCTGGTCGAGCGACAGCCCGGCCCGTTCCAGCACGAGACGCGTGGCGGGCACCGGCCCCATGCCCATGATGCGCGGCTCCACCCCCGCCGCCGCACTGGCCACCACCCGCGCGACGGGCGTGAGCCCGTGGCGCCGCACCGCCGGATCACCCGCCAGCAGCACGGCGGCCGCGCCGTCATTGAGACCGCTCGCATTGCCCGCGGTCACGCTGCCCTGCCCGTCGTGGCGGAAGGCCGGCTTGAGCTTCGCCAGCGTGTCCATGGTGGTGTCGGGGCGCAGGAATTCGTCGTGCTGCACCAGCACCGGATCACCCTTTTTCTGTGGGATGGCCACCGGGACGATCTCCTCGGCCAATCGTCCGGCGCTGCGCGCCGCGGCCGCCTTCTGCTGCGACCGCACGGCAAACGCATCCTGATCGGCGCGACTCACCCCGTACTGCGCCGCCACGTTCTCCGCGGTCTCCCCCATGCTATCGGTGCCGTGTTGCTGCTTCATCTTCGCGTTCACGAATCGCCAGCCGAGACTCGTATCGAAGAGCTGCACATCGCGCGCGAAGGGCGTGGCCCCCTTGCTCATCACGTAGGGGGCGCGCGTCATGCTCTCTACGCCACCGGCGACGTAGAGATCACCCTCACCGGCGCGGATGGCACGCGCGGCGCCCGCCACCGCCGACAGACCAGAGGCGCACAACCGGTTGACCGTCTCGCCGGGCACCGTCACAGGCAGCCCTGACAACAGCGCCGCCATGCGCGCCACGTTGCGGTTGTCCTCACCGGCCTGATTGGCGCAGCCGAGGATCACGTCAGCAATCGCGGCCGGGTCGAACCCGGGCGACGCCGCGCGTACCCGCTCGATGAGCGCAGCGATCGCGTGTGCCGCCAGGTCATCGGCGCGGACGGCGCTGAGCGCCCCGCCGATATTGCCGATCGGCGTGCGCACGCCGTCGATGAGCCACGCCTGCGGTGTTGCAGAAACCATCATCCGTCTCCGGAAATCATGTGCGGGTGCCGCGCGGGGGTCGCCGCGCGGGGGGCCATGCGTTCAGTCTGGGTTGTGCGAGCGATGTGTGCGGTACACCGTGCCACGGAAATACCCCACGGCGCTACCATCGTGCTTGCGCACGGTCACATCGACGAACTCCAGCCGGTTGGTACTGCTGCGGCTCTCGGCGGTGGCGGTGAGCACATCGCCGGGGTACGACGCGGCGGGAATACTGAGGGTGGTGTCGATCGCCACGCTGAGCGTGCCGCCGGCGTTGGTGGCAAAGGCAAAGGCGCTGTCGGCCAGCGAGAAAAGCGCACCGCCATGCAGCGTGCCGAAGCCGTTCACCATGTCGTCACGCACCGTCATGCGCACGACGGCGTGCCCTGGCGAGGCCTCGAGCACCTCCATTCCCAGCAATCGAGAGAACGCGTCGCGCTGCAGGAGCATGTCGATCACCCCGTTCATCACCACCGCCGGGGGTCGAGGAGCGATCCACCGGCCGCCACCACCCGGCGCAGCCGCACGCTCGGGCGGTACCGATCGTCACCAGTTTCGTCGTGGAGGGCCTGGAGCCGTCCCAGCACGGTGGCGGGGTCGAGTTCGTCTCCCCACGCCAGGAGCCCCTTGGGGTAGTTCACGCCAGTCGTCATGGCCAGCTCGACGTCGTGCACCGACGCCAATTGCAGGTGTACGGCTTCCACCGCTTCGTTTACTAGCATGGCCAGGACGCGGTCCACGATCCCCTGCCCCAGCGCGTGGTCTTGCAGCGGTGCCGGCGCTACGCCCCCCTCGCCGTACTCGTAGAAGCCGCGACCGCTCTTGCGGCCCAGAAAGCCTGCGTCGACCAGTCGCTGCTGCTGAATGCTGGGGCGATACCGTGGATCGTAAAACATGCCGTCGAACACGGAGCGCGTGACCGCAAAGTTCACGTCGTGCCCGATGAAGTCCATGAGCTCGAAGGGCCCCATGCGGAACCCCCCCACGGTCTTCATGGCCCAATCGATCGTGGCCATATCGGCCGCACCCTCCTCATGCAGTCGCAGCGCCTCGCCGTAGAAGGGGCGCGCGACCCTGTTCACGAGGAACCCCGGCGTGTCCGAGGCCAGCACGGTGACTTTCTTCCAGCTGCTCGCCAGCGCCCGCGCGCGGTCGGCCACATCGGCGCTGGTGCTGATCGCGGGGATGATCTCCACGAGCGGCATCACCGGCGCCGGATTGAAGAAGTGCACGCCCACCACCCGTGCCTTGTCGCGACAGGCACCCGCGAGCGCAGCGATCGACAGGCTTGACGTGTTGGACGCGAGAATGGTAGTGGGCGACACGACGGTCTCGAGCCCCTGCAACAGCGAACGCTTGGCCTCGAGCTGCTCGATGATGGCCTCGATCACCACGCTACAGTCGGCGAAACGGGCCAGCTGCGCGGGCCCCACGCCATCCACGTAGTCAAGGCGCCCCAGCACGGCATCGGCCGCGTCGCGCGAGAGGCGCCCCTTCTCCACCTCGCGGGCCATCGCCTTCTCGTGCCCCTGGCGCGCCCGTACGAGCGACGCCGGCATCGCGTCGGCGAGCACCACGCGATGCCCATGGACGGCGGCCACCTGCGCGATGCCGGCGCCCATGGCCCCCGCGCCCACCACTCCGATCACGCCGAGCGAACTAGTCATGCGCCGCGATACACCGGGGCGCGCTTCTCGAGAAAGGCGCGCACCCCTTCTTCATAGTCAGCGGTGCGCCCTGCCTCGTGCATCGCCTGTGCTTCCACATCGAGCTGGGCATCGAGGCCGTTGGCGAAGCTCGCGTTGAGCGCCCGCTTCGTCAGGCCGAACCCACGCGTGGCCTGGGTGGCCAACTGCCGCGCCATCACCAAGACAGTAGTCATCAGCTCCGCCTTGGGTGCGACATCCCAGATCAACCCCCACTCCTTGGCGCGCACCGCAGGAATCTTCTCCGCGAGGAAGAACATGCCGGTCGCACGCTGCAGCCCCACGAGCCTCGGCACGAAGAAGGTGCCACTGGTGTCGGGGATGAGCCCCAGCTTCGCGAAGCTCTCCACGAAGTTGGCGTCGTCGGCGGCAATGGTGAGGTCGCAGGCGAAGGCGAGGTTGGCACCGGCCCCCGCGGCAATCCCATTCACGGCGCACAGCACCGGCTTTTCGAGGGCACGGATGGCCCGAATGATCGGATTGTAGCACGTCTTCACGATCTCGCCGATGTCGGGCATGGGACCGTCACCCTCCGGAAGGGCCTCGGCCAGATCCTGACCGGCACAGAAACCGCGCCCGGCCCCCGTGAGCACCACGGCGCGCACGGCATCATCCGTGGCCGCCTCGGCCAGCACCTGCCGGAGGGCCTGGGCCATCTCACGAGTGAAGCTGTTCAGCACGTCCGGGCGGTTCAGCGTGATCTGCAGCACGCCGTCGCCCCGCTCGAGAATGAGAGAGGAAGAGGGGGAAGACATGCGCGTAAACTAGCACGCGGACTCTGGCGATGTGGTCCCGCGACCCTCCGAAGCCGCCTTACTGGCCGTGCTGGGCGCGTGCGCGCCAGGTGCCGCCGCTCTCGCCGTACCGGGGCAATCTCCCAAAGCGCTTGTCAGTCGGGCAGATTAGTGGGATATGCCTGCCAAGACTGCCGTTCGGCCACCTGCCAGCACTCCGGCAACGCCTCCAGTGACGCCGCGCTCCGGCTTCGACTGGCGTCGCATCGCCTTCAATACGCTCCTCTCCCGTTCACTCGACGACGTCGAGGAGCACACCAATAAGCAACGCGCACACGTGCCCCGCGAGCATCTGGTGCTCTACCAGTTCTCCGCGCGTGGCCACGACATGGCCCAGAGTATTCTGGGATCGTTGCTCACCGGCGCGCGTGATGGCGCCGGCGCCTACTATCGGTCCCGGCCCCTTCTGCTTTCGCTCGGCCTGCCGGTCGACGATGCCCTTGGCAGTCCGCTCGGGCGCGCCGGGGGGTTCAGCGACGGCCGGGACATCGGGGTGGTGTGTAACCTCCCCAACCGCAACGGCTGCACCGTACTCCCCATGGCCGGTGATGTGGGGTCCCAGTACACGCCGGCCGCCGGATGGGCGCAGAGCATCGTGTATCATCGCGACACGCTGCACGACGCGAGCTACGCCAACTGTCTCAGCGTGGCGCTCGGCGGCGACGGCTCCGTGGCCACCAACGGCTTCTGGGCCGCGCTCACGATGGCCACCACGCTGAAGCTGCCGATGCTCTTCTACATCGAAGACAACGACCTTGGCATCAGTGTGCGCGGCGACATGCAGACACCGGGTGGCGACATCGCGCGCAATCTCGCCTCCTTCACGAACCTCCTCGTGCTCAACGGCGACGGCTGTGACCCGCACGATGCGTCGGGCAAGCTGGCGGCTGCGGTGGCTCACGTGCGCCGCGGCGAAGGACCGGCGCTGGTCCGCCTGACGGTACCTCGCCTCTCCAGCCACTCCGGGCCGGACAACCAGAAGGGGTACCGCACGGACGCCGAGATCGCCGCGGACCAGACACGCGATCCGCTCCCCAAGCTGCGTGAGTACCTCGTTCCGGCACTGTTGAGTGAAGCCGACTGGGCCGACCTCGAGGGGGAGGTGGCGCGCACCGTTCACGTGGCGCTCGAAGCGGCACGAGCCCGACCGGTGCCCGACGCGACGACCGTCGCCCGCTTCGTGTACGCCGACGACACCGCGGACCCGGAAGCCATGGGGGGACTCTCGCTCGCCGAGCGCAGCGCCCTCGGTGGGAGCGATCAGCCCAGCGAGGACGGTGAACTCCTGCGTGTCGCCGAGGCAATCCGTCGCACGCTGCGCCATGAGCTCGCGGTGAATCCCAAGGTGGTGGTATTTGGAGAGGATGTGGGGCGTAAGGGTGGCGTACACCTCGTGACCGAAGGGCTGCAAAAGCAGTTCGGCGCGGAACGCGTATTCGACACCAGCCTGAGTGAAGAGGGGATCATCGGTCGTGCGGTGTCGATGGCAATCAGCGGCCTGATGCCCGTCGCCGAGATTCAGTTCCGCAAGTATGCCGATCCTGCGGCCGAGCAGCTCAACAACTGCGGCACGATGCGCTGGCGCACCGCCAACCGCTTCGCCGCACCGATCGTGGTGCGCATGCCCGGTGGGTTCGGCAAGGACGTGGGCGACCCGTGGCACTCACTCAGTGACGAGGTGCGCTTCGCGCATGCCTACGGCTGGCAGGTGATTATGCCCTCCAATGCCGCCGACGCCGTGGGGCTGCTGCGCGCCGCCATGCGTAGCCCCAATCCGTCCATTTTCTTCGAGCATCGATCACTGCTGATGACCGGCGACGGCAGTGCGCGCTATCCCGGCGACGATTACGTGCTGCCCCTCGGCCGCGCCCGCATCGTACACCCCGGTACGTCGCTCACCCTCGTCACGTGGGGCGCCATGGTGCACCGGTGTGCGGAAGCGATTGCGTCGGCCGGCGACGCCGTGGAGCTGATCGATCTGCGCACGATCGCGCCGTGGGATCGTGATGCGGTCCTCGCCAGTGTGAAGAAGACGGGACGCTGCCTCATCGTGCACGAGGACAACCTCACGGCAGGCTTCGGTGCCGAAATCGCGGGCACGCTGGCGCAAGAGGCCTTCTGGCATCTCGATGCGCCGGTCGAGCGTCTCGCGCCGCGCGATATTCCTGTGCCATATCACCCTGAGCTGCTGGACGCGGTGATCCCGACCGTTGCCGCAATCCAGGCGGCGGTTGACCGGTTGCTGTCGATCTGACGGCCGGGGGTTGGCGAGGATGCGGCGAGGCCTGCCGCGGCCACGGCACAACAGCGGCTCAGTCCGTTGCGACGCACTGCATCACGCGAAAATCTGTCGGATGGTACAGTTGAGATTGCCATCCGTCGTTTTTGCGTGATGTATCGCGTGTGCTCTTCATCACTTACTTTTGCAGGGCTACCCAAGGGCGATTGCCATGGGAGAGCGCGGGTGCTGTCTTGCCCGCTACTCAGGCTTTAGACATGAGGACACCATGAAGACCAAGCTAGTCGGACTTTCGCTGATCGCGGGCGTCGTCGCGGCGGTGCCGACGGCCCACGCTCAGGGCCTTGGTGAACGGATCGAAGTGGGCGCATTCGGCCAGTTCACGCAACTCGATGACAAGATCCGCATGGAGAACGTGCTCGGCATCGGTGGCCGGCTTGGGGTCTCCGTGTACAAGTGGTTCGGCGTGGAGGGTGATATTCAGGCCGGCTCGACAAAGGCCACGCGCAATCCGTTCGAGTCGATTACCTACCGGCCGTTCCGTTTCCTTGGAACCGTCACGGTGCCGGTAACGCCGTCGAACAAGGCGGCGCTCGTGCTCGGCGCGGGTTACGTGAACTCGGTGTACGCCGGTCGTTCCACGGCCAACGAGTACGAGGATGGCATCTCCGCACTGGCCGGGATCAAGCTCTGCTCCAGCGGCAAGTGGGGCGCACGCGTGGACGGTTTGATGGACCGCAACCCCTCACCAAACGAGCAGGAGGTCGGCGGCAAGTCGGCCAACCTTGGCCTGCGCGTTGGCGTGTCGTACGCCCTGCGCGGCAACTGCGCGAGCGTGGAACCGTTCGACTGGGCGCTCAAGATCGATCCCGCACAGGCCACGGTGACCCGCGGCAGCGATCGCCAGTTCGCGCTCAGCGCAGCCGATACGAAGGGCAAGGTCATCGAGATCCGCAAGGTGCAGAACCTCACCTGCACATCGAGCGATGCCTCGATCGCGACCGTGGACAACACGGGCAAGGCGACGGCGGTCAAGTACGGCACGGCCACGATCAGCTGCAAGGGCGTGGTGAAGAAGCTCGAACGCAGCGCGCAGTCCACCGTGACGGTGCCGCCGCCGGCGTGGACCCTGACGCTCTCCCCGAAGAGCGGTTCGGCCGACGTGAGCAAGTCCCTGACGTTCACGGCCAAGGCTGTAGACGCGGACAACGTGGACCTCGGCGCCGTCACCTGGAGCTCGGCCAACGCGTCGATCGCGTCAGTGAGCACCGGCACCGTGCTCTGCAATGCGGCCGGCACCACCACGATCACCGCCTCGAAGAATGCCTACGGCAGTACGAAGAGCGAAACGGCCTCGGTGGAGTGTGTCGCGCCGAAGATGGCCGGCGTCGCGCTCGATCGCGCGCTGTTCGACTTCGACAAAGCCCGGGTGAAAGCGGCGGGCACCGATACGCTCAAGGTGATCCTCGAGACGATGCTACGCCTGCCGTCGCTGCGCATCTCGGTGGAAGGCCACACCGACCGCTACGGCTCGGAAGCGTACAACAGCAAACTCGCCAGGAGCCGCGCGGATGCCGTCACCAAGCAGCTGCTCCGTCTCGCCGGCAAAGATGCGGCGTCGATCAAGGATCGCATCGTCACGTCGAGCTTCGGCGAGCAGTGCCTCGTAACGACCGCTGGCGCCGACGAAACCGAGCCGCCGCCAGCGAAGCGTGCCTTTATCGGGACGGCGGACCGTTCGGCGCAGGCCGACAACCGCCGGGTGGAAGTGTGGCAGCTCCTCGAAGGCAAGGGGGCCCCAACGGGCTGCCGTTCGGCCGACGAGCGCAACAACCGCCTCGGGTTCAAGGACCTGAAGTAATCAAGGTCAATGCCGGCAGGTTACAGGGGGCTCCGCTTCGGTGGGGCCCCTTTCGTGTTGCGCCTCGCAGCTAGAGCGCCTTGAACTCGTCGAACGGATTCCCACAGGCCCGGCAGGTGTGAATCGCCTTACAGGCCGTGGAGCCGAACTCACTCTGCAGCACGGTGTCAGCGGACCCGCAGAAGGGGCACGTCACGGCGGGGCGCGCCCGCGTGAGGGTCACGAAGCCGCCGGGCGCTGCCCGCCCTGGCGGGGCGATGCCGTAGCGACGGAGCTTTTCGCGTGCCTCCTCGCCGATCCAATCGGTCGTCCATGCCGGCGAGAGTGTCATGTGCACCGTCACGTTGGGCACACCACGCGCCAGAAGCGCCGCCTTCACGTCGGCCTCCATCTCGCGCATCGCGGGACAGCCCGAATAGGTGGGCGTCATCGTCACCGTCACGCCGTCTGGCGTGATGACCACATCGCGCACCACGCCCAACTCCACCACGCTGATCACCGGTACTTCGGGGTCGGGCACCGTTTGCAGGACGGCGAAGACCTCGTCTTTCGTGAGCATTTCGCTCACCACGTCGCGCCGGGATGCGCGCGCGCCACGCTCTGCATGGTGGCCAGCATGTGCCCGAGCGACTCCGTATGCCGCCCGTCGCGACCGCCACGGCGCATCCCGCCATCGGCCGGGCGCGTGAGCGTGGCCCGATGCAGGACGTCATTTACCATGGTGTCCCACAGCGATCGCATCGCGGCATGATCGACCACCACGCCCTGCGCGGCCACGGCTTCGTCCACCGCATCGTGATCAAACAGCTCGGCGGTGAAGCGCCACACGGCATCGAGCGCCTGCTGGGTGCGCGCATGACTCTCGTCGGTGCCATCGCCAAGACGGACCACCCACTCGCTGCTGTGGCGCAGATGATATTGGTCTTCCTTGAGCGACTTGGTCGCAATGGCTGCGAGCTGCTCGTGCGCACACCTGGAGAGTTGATCCCACAGGAGGACACTGTACGCATCGAAGAGAAACTGCCGCACCATGGTCACGGCAAAGTCGCCGTTGGGCTGCTCGACCAGCAGGGCATTACGGTACGCCGTGCCGTCACGGAAGTACGCGAGCGCGTCCTCGTTGCGCCCCTGCCCCTCCACCTCACCAGCAAGAGCGAGCAGCGTGCTTGCATGGCCGATGAGGTCCAGCGCCACGTTGGCCATGGCGATGTCTTCTTCGAGGATCGGGCCGTGTCCGCACCACTCGCTCAGCCGATGCCCCAGCACCAGCCGGTCATCCCCGTGGCGCAGCAGATACTCGAACAGCGGATTGGCGATCGGCGTGCGGCGTGGCGCACCGATCTGGTAGTCGGGTGCCTTGTTCACCACACCGGAACGACCGGCGGCGGCGATGTCCTGCTCGTCGTGGGCCACGGTCGTCTCAGAAAATGCGTACGCCGCGGGGCGCGACGTAGAACTGCGGGTGGCGATAGGGCTTGTCGTTGCCGGGATCGAAGAATGGGCCGGCATCCGATGGTGCCGACGCCACGATCGCGTGACTCGGCACCACCCACAGGTTCACGGCTTCTCCGCGGCGCGCGTACACGTCGCGCGCATTCTGCATGGCCTGCTCGGCATCCGCCGCATGCACACTGCCGGCGTGCTCGAAGGGTTCACCGCGCGCCCCCTGCGTGAACACCTCCCACAGCGGCCACTGGGTGTCCGTCCCCGACGCGCCCATCAGGCCGCCGCCGTGGACTGCTTCGCCCTCTGCTTCTCGGCATGCGCCGACGCCGCCGCGCGAACCCACGCGCCGTCGTCATGCGCCGCCTTGCGGGCCGCCAGACGCTCCTGATTGCACGGGCCGTTGCCCTTCAGCACTTCGTGGAACTCGCTCCAGTCGATCTCGCCGAACTCCCAGTCGCCGGTCGCTTCATTGAAGCGCAAGTCAGGATCGGGGATGGTGATCCCCAGGGCGATCGCCTGCGGCACGGTGAGGTTCACGAAGCGCTGACGCAGCTCGTCATTCGTCTTGCGCTTGACACGCCAGCGCAGCAGCTCCCCGCTGTTGGGGGAGTTGGTGTCACTGGGACCGAACATCATCAGCGACGGCCACCAGAAACGGTTTACCGATTCCTGCAGCATCGCCTTCTGTGCCGGCGTGCCACTCGCCAGCACGGTGCAGATCTCGTAGCCCTGACGCTTGTGGAAGTTTTCTTCCTTGCAGATGCGCACCATGGCGCGCGCGTAGGGCCCGTAGCTGGCCTTGGCGAGCACCGTCTGGTTCACGATTGCCGCGCCATCCACCAGCCAGCCGATCACGCCCATGTCGGCCCACGATAGTGTGGGATAATTGAAGATGCTCGAGTACTTGGCACGACCGTCGAGCAACTGCTCCACCAGTTCGTGCCGGTCCACGCCGAGCGTCTCGGTGCCGCAATAGATGTACAGGCCGTGACCGGCCTCGTCTTGCACCTTGGCGATCAGCGACAGTTTACGACGGAGGCTCGGCGCGCGCGTGATCCAATTGCCTTCGGGGAGCATGCCCACAATCTCGGAGTGCGCATGCTGCGACATCATCCGTGTGAGCTGCTTGCGATAACGTTCCGGCATCCAGTCCTTCGGCTCGATGCTTTCGCCGGCGGCGATACGGGCTTCGAAGGCAGCCAGGAGGGCCGGATCCTCAGCGGGGACGGGCATGGTCTGGTCCATGGCGGAAAGGTACAGGGGGGGCAACGGCTTCGACAATCGGAGACGGGCGCTATTTTGTCCCCCATGCCGTCATTTTCTCCGATCGAATCCGGTCCGGATGGATACGTCCGGACCCACCTCAGCGCTGGCGTCGGCCGCGTCGAGTTCTACCACCCGAAGAGCAACTCACTCCCCGGGGCGGTACTCCGCGAGCTGGCATCGACCGTCACCGCCATCAGTCAGGATCCCGCCTGCCGCGTGATCGTGCTGCAGAGCGGCGGGACCGGGCCGTTTTGCGCCGGCGCCTCCTTCGATGAGCTCAGCACGATCGCCGACCGAGAGCAGGGCCAGCAGTTCTTCAGTGGCTTCGCCGGGGTGATCCTCGCGATGATCCGGGCGCCCCAGTTCGTCATCAGCCGAGTGCATGGCAAGGCGGCGGGGGGCGCGGTCGGGCTGATCGCCGCCTCCGATTTCTCGTTCGCGGTCGAGAAGGCCTCGGCCAAGCTCAGCGAGCTCGCCGTGGGCATCGGCCCGTTCGTCGTCGGGCCGGTGATCGAGAAGAAAATCGGGCTCGCCAGCTTCAGCCAAATGGCGGTCGACGCCGACTGGCGTGATGCGGCGTGGTGCGAGCGGCGCGGCCTCTACGCGAAGGTGGTACCCGACGTGACGGCGCTCGATGCCGCCGTCGATGCGCAGGCGGCCACCCTCGCGGCCTGCAATCCGCAGGCAATGGCGATGCTGAAGCAGGTTTTCTGGGCCGGCACCGAGCAGTGGGAGACGCTGCTCGCGGAACGCGCCGCGATGAGTGGGATGCTCGTGCTCTCCGACTTCACCCGTCAGGCGATCGGCGCGTTCAAGGCCAAGTAACGCGCTGCCCGATCGCCGCGCTCTGACGCGAACCGGCGCGTTTACTTGCGCCGCTCTCCCTCAAAGGTTGCGCCGCCCTGCCCGCCGAAATCCACGTCGCCCTTCACGTGATCGGCATCCACGATGGTGCCGTTGAAGGTGAGAGTGGCGCCGCCGCTGGTGTTGACGGCGAACACGAACGTCTTCCCTCGTACGACACCCGTGAACGGCAGGGCCCCCATTCGCGCGGATTCGTACGTACCGGTCAGCGAGTCACCCCGCTGCTTCATCGTGACCGCGGGCGTACCCGTGCCGTTCTCGGTGATCACCTTGAAGGTCCAGAGCCCCGAGAGATCGGTCGCGACGCGCGACGCCGCGATCGTGGAGGCGGGAGCCGCCAGGGCGAGCGCCACGAGCGCGGAACGGAAACGATTGGACATGAGACGCAGGTCGAGGAGGGGATAACGACGATCAGCGCGTGAGGCCGTCACCAAAACTGGCGATGCCGGGCAGCGTGATCGGGAGTTTGCCGGTGATGGGCGCACGCCCAAGAAGTGCACGGGCAGCAGCGCGCTGCGACTGCGTCCACGGCGCCCAGCCGAGGAGATGCGTCTCGGTAAGCGGCAATCCAAGCTGCAGGTACGGATTATTGAAGCTCACCAGCACCACCTTGGTGTTCGCGGCGCGAAGGCCATTGAGCAGCTCGGAGAGCCCCTTCGTGGGCACCATGCTCGCGGTATTGGTGGCGGCGCCGATGTAGCTCGACACGATCACCATGTCCGCGCCCTTCGCAATGGCGAGCGCGTTCTCCACCGACGCCGGCAAGATGGCGGGGTCGGGCGTGATGCGATATCCACCCGCGTTCCCCGCCGCCGCGCCGGCCGTGGCCTCCGCCACGATCTCCGGAGTGAGCGTGAGCGACAACAGCTGCGGGTAGGCACTGCGCAGCTCCGCATCGAAGCCGCGGCCCGCGCTGAGATCCACGCGCGACGATACGGTGATGCTCACCACGCGCGCGGTGCGCGGCATCTTGAACGGTACGAGCGACAGCGAGTCACGCACGAGCGTGATCGCCTTCGTCGCCGCTTCCCGTGCCGGCGTCTGGTTGGCCATCGTGCCCACCTTGGCGCGTACGTCCTCCACATTCACGTAGCGCGTGCGATGGAGGCCGAACTCGTGCTTCGCCAGCAGCAACTTGCGCGCCGACTCGTCGATGCGGGCCTCGGTCACACGCCCCGATGCCACGGCATCGACCACCGCCTGAATCGCCACCTTGGCATCGCTGGGCATGAGCAGGACATCGTTCCCCGCTTCAACGGCCCGCACGGTCGCTTCCCCCATGGACAGACCGCCAAGTACCCCGTTCATGTCGAGGGCGTCTGTTACGAGGAGCCCATCGAACTTCATCTGCCGCTTGAGCAGATCCGTCATCACGAGCTTGCTCAGCGTGGCGGCGGTATGCGTGGTGTCGAGCGCCGGCAGGTCACCGTGGAAGGTCATCATGCCACGCACGCCGGCGTCGATCGCGGCCTGAAACGGACGCAGCTCCACGCTGTCGAGACGCGCGCGCGACACGTTCACACGTGAGAGTTCGAGATGCGAGTTCTGCTCGGTGTCGCCGTGTCCAGGGAAGTGCTTCCCCGTCGCAAGCATCCCGTTCTCCTGAATCCCCTTCACGAGCGCCGCCCCCATCTGCGACACGAGGGCGGCATCCTCGCCAAAGGAGCGCGCGCTGATGACGGGGTTCTTGGGGTTGTTGTTGACGTCGAGCACCGGCGCGAACGCCATGTGAATCCCCATCGCCCGTCCTTCGACAGCCGTCACCCGCCCCATTTCGTAGGCAAGCTTGGGATCACGCGTGGCGCCGATGCCCATCTGGTACGGAAAGGACGTGGCCCCACCAAGCTCGATGGCATTGGGGAGGAACCAGCCGCCACGCGCGCGGAAGGCGGCGCCGGTCTCAAGATCGGCCCCGACCAGCAGCGGAAGACGGGCAGTGCGCTGCAGCGCGTTGAGCTTGGTGGCGATGTCCATGGGGCCGCCGACGGACACGATCACGCCGCCCAGCTCCAGATCGCGAATCTGCCGGTCAATGGCCTCGTAGGCGGGTGCGTCGGTGGCGGTGTAGTCGCCAAGCGTCCACACCCACACCATCTGCGCGACCTTCTGCCGTACGGAGAGTGTGCCGAGCACCGAGTCCGCCCATTGGGTGCGCGACAGCGTGCTGACCGTTCCTGCGGCCGAGGGCGCGGCCGTGGCGGCCCCGCCGGCACTCACCGGAGCGGAAGGCACACCGCCCACCTCGGGGGAACTGGTACGCGGCGCGCCGGCCGTAGCGCAGCCGAGAGCCAACAGGGGAAACAGAGGGGTCCAGGAACGCGCCATCGGGGGTCTCGCAGGGGATGGGTGTGCCGGTGCCTGTGTCGAACCGGCAAGTGCTGACAATCTACACCCCCTGCACCACGCCGTCCCGATCAGCCCGACCTGCCAGGCGGCGCGCGTCGGGGTGCGCCCCACGCGTCAGCGCAGCGCCTTCTCCAGCGCGGCACGTCCACCCACGATCGGCAGAGTGACCGTCGTGGCGTCGAGACCGACGGTGAGTTGCGTGCCCGGCGGCGGCCACAGGGTGAAGTCCTTGTCGCTCGAGAAGATCATCAGACCGATACGCTTGCCGGCCGGGACGATCTGGTCGTCGGGCTCGAGGTCAAACGTGAGGGTGACGGGCTGCCCCGGCACCAACGGCTGGCTGGCGCGCAGAGACGTCGCGTTTTGCGGATCCGCCCACCCGCGCGTGATGATGCCGTTGGGGTTCATCGCTCCGCTGGCGTTGGCCGGCCACGGCAGCTCCACCAGCCACACGGACAGATTGGCCGCCGCCTTGCTGGAGGCCACCGAAATGGTCACGCGTGCCGTGCCGGAGAGATGGACCGGCTGAGTGAGCGTGGGGGTGGCGTAGAGCAAGCGGTTCGGCGACGACGCCGCGAGTGCGAGCTGACCACCCGTCTGGTTCACATCATCGGTGAGCGTTTCGCTCCCCTGCCCGCCGGTCGCCGACACCGCCAGCACGCCGATCGACGCCCCCCCTCTGGTCGGATGGAGCGTGACCGCGGCCGCCTCCGGATGCGGATACGCCGCGTACGGGGTGGGGGCCTGCCGATTGGCCCCCTCACGCACCACGTACGCACGCGGATCCTGCTCCACGCCGTTGCTGACACCGAGCAGATAGCGCGTAAACCAGCGGTTCATCATCGCGAGCGGCGGCTCGCCGCCATGGCCACCCTGATGCCAGTACTGCTGCACCGGCACGCCGTTGGCCATGACCGTCTGCGCCATGAGATGGGTGTGCGACGGCATCACGTTCCAGTCGTTGAAGCCGTGCGCCGTCAGCATCGCGGCCTTGATCCCCTTTGCCTGCTCGAGGTAATCGCGCTTCATCCACCAGTCGCTGAGATCACCCGTGCGACGATCGATGTTGGCCATGATGTCGGCATCCCGCACCTTCTGGTTGCAGGTGGCGCGCCTGATCGGGTTGCCGCTCTGCACGAAGTCGTACAGCACATCCACGTCTTCGCCGAGGTAGCCGCCCGGACTTCGCACCAGTCCATTGGAGCGGTAATACCGGTAATACGAGTTGTTCGGCGACACCGGAATAATTGCCTCCAGGCCCTTCACACCCGTCGTGGCCACCGCGATCGGCAGCGTGCCATTGAACGAGGTGCCGGTCATTCCCACCTTGCCGGTCGACCACGTCGCCTTGACCTCGGTGCTGCCCGCCTCGCTGGTAAACCCCTTGGCGCGGCCGTTGAGCCAATCGACCACGGCCTTGGGCGCCAGCGACTCGTTCATGCCGCCGATCGTCACGCACCCCTGACTGAGGCCCGTACCCGGCGACTCGGAGTGCACGACCGCGAAGCCCCGCGGCACCCACACCCGCACATGTGATGAGGCAATACGCGTGCGGTCGGCATTGAAGGCGACACCGTTGCCGAGCTTGCGCGCCGGCGACTCCGCGCGGAGCTCCTGCCGGACCGGCCAGAAGACGTCCTCGTTGCCGAGGGTCCCGGCAAAGTACGGACTGGTCTCGTAGACCACCGGCACCCGTAGTCCGGACGCGGTCGGCCCCGGCCGCGTGACATCCACATGGACCCGATCCTTGCGTCCGTCAAAGTCCGAATCGAACTCGGTCTCCACCCACAGCCGCTCGCGGATCCACTGGGCCGTATCGGCGAAGGCCGGCGTGATCTGTGACTGGCCGTCGGTGATCACGTACGGCGACGGCACCGCACCGGCGGCACGGGGGGCGGTCCCCGGCATGGTGCCGGGACGGCAGGCGGCGAGCGCCGCCAACGGGGCCGCGATACGCAGGAGGGTACGGGGGGAGGGCAACATGGAGGGTATCGAAAGGGAGGAAACCCGCAGTGGTATGGCTCCGCCCAATCTACGATCCGGCCCGGATCGGGGCCTTGGTACTGGCAACATCACGTGCGGTCGGTGATTTTCCTCGGGATAGCCTCGAACCGCCCGGTGTCCGGGCGGCTGCCATCCCCCTTCCACCGACTCCCTACGTGCTCGAGCAGTACGCCCTTATTCTCGCGCTCGGCTGCGCCGCCATTGCGATCGTGTATGGTATCGTGTCCGCGCGGTGGATCATTGCCCAACCTGCCGGCAATGAGCGCATGCAGCAGATCGCGGGCGCCATTCAGGAAGGCGCCGACGCGTATCTCAAGCGTCAGTACACCACCATCGCCATCGTCGGCGTCATTCTCTTCCTTGCCGTCGGCCTTGGCCTCGGCAGCTGGCTGACCGCGATCGGCTTCGCGATCGGCGCCGTGCTTTCCGGCGTGGCCGGCTTCATCGGTATGTTCGTGTCGGTCCGCGCCAACTCGCGTACGGCGCAGGCGGCGCAGAGCGGCCTCAACGCCGCACTCAACATCTCGTTCAAGGGCGGCGCCATCACCGGTATGCTGGTGGTGGGCCTCGGCCTCCTCGGCGTGGCCGGCTTCTACATGGTGGCGATCGGCGGCGCGACAGACGAAGCGTCGATCAAGCACGCGCTCGAGCCGATGGTGGGCCTGGCGTTCGGTTCGTCGCTCATCTCGATCTTCGCCCGACTTGGCGGCGGTATCTTCACGAAGGGCGCCGATGTCGGCGCTGACCTCGTGGGCAAGGTCGAAGCGGGCATCCCCGAAGACGATCCGCGCAACCCCGCCGTGATTGCCGACAACGTCGGCGACAACGTGGGGGACTGCGCCGGCATGGCCGCCGACCTGTTCGAGACGTATGCCGTGACCGTGATCGCGGCAATGCTCGTCGCGGGGCTCGGCTTCGCCACGTATGGCAACACCGGCGTGCTGTACCCGCTCGTCCTTGGCGCCGTGTCCATTCCCGCGTCGATCGTCGGCACGTTCTTCGTGAGCGTCAAGCCGGGTGGCAAGATCATGAATGCGCTGTACCGTGGCCTGATCGTGTCGGGCGTCCTCGCGGCCATCGCCTTCTTCTTTGTCACGCAGCAGATGTTCCCGGGTGAACTCGGCACGAGCCTGTTCATCTGCGCGATGATCGGTCTCGCCCTCACCGCGGCGCTCGTGGTGATCACCGAGTACTACACGGCCACCGAGTACGGCCCGGTGCGTCAAATCGCCAAGGCCTCCGAAACGGGTCACGGCACCAACGTGATCGCCGGCCTCGCCGTGTCGATGCGTTCGACGGCGGCGCCGGTGCTTGTGGTGGCCGCCGCGATCTACTTCTGCTTCCAGATGGCGGGGCTGTACGGCGTGGCCATCGCGGCCACCTCGATGCTCTCCATGGCCGGCATGATCGTGGCGCTCGACGCCTACGGCCCCATCACGGACAATGCCGGTGGCATCGCCGAGATGAGCAACCTCGGCCCCGAGATCCGCAAGACGACCGACGCGCTCGACGCCGTGGGGAACACCACGAAGGCCGTCACGAAGGGCTACGCGATCGGCTCGGCCGGCCTCGCGGCGCTCGTGCTCTTCGCCGACTACTCGAGCAAGCTGGGCGAGCACCTCGGCGCGCCGGTGAACTTCTCGATCGACGACCCGAAGGTCGTGATCGGCCTCCTCATCGGCGGCATGATCCCGTACCTCTTCGGCGCCTCGGCCATGCAGGCCGTGGGTCGCGCGGCCGGTGCGGTCGTGGAAGAGGTGCGCCGGCAGTTCCGCGAGCTCCCCGGCATCATGAAGGGCACCCAGAAGCCGCAGTACGATCGGGCGGTGGACCTGCTCACTAAGGCCGCGATCCGTGAGATGATCCTCCCCTCGCTGCTGCCGCTCGTAATCCCCGCGATCGTGGGCGTGGTGCTTGGCGGCGCGGCGCTCGGCGGTCTCCTCATGGGCACCATCGTGACCGGCCTGTTCGTGGCCATCTCGATGTGCACCGGTGGTGGCGCGTGGGACAACGCGAAGAAGTACATCGAGGAAGGCCACCACGGCGGCAAGGGCAGCGATGCCCACAAGGCCGCGGTGACGGGTGACACGGTGGGCGATCCGTACAAGGATACGGCCGGCCCCGCGATCAACCCGCTCATCAAGATCATCAACATCGTGGCCCTCCTGCTCATCCCGCTGCTCTCCAAGGCCTGATCTCGTGACTGCCTCTTCAGCAGCGTCGCCGCGCGGACCGGAACTGGTCCGCGCGGTTGGCGTTTGGGCCCTCGCGGCCAGCATTTTCAACGTCACCGTTGGCGGCGGCATCTTCCGCCTGCCGGCTGGCGCGGCTGCAGCGGCTGGTCCCGCCGCCCCCTTCGTGTACCTCATCTGCGCCGCGGTGATGGGCTTCGTGGTGCTGTGCTTCGCCGAAGCGGGGAGCCGCATCACGCTCACCGGCGGACCGTACGCCTACGTGGAAGCGGTGTTCGGCCGCTACGTGGGCTTCCTCGCCGGCGTACTGCTTTGGATGCTGGGCACCACCGCCGTGGCGGGGGTCTCGTCGGCATTCGCCGAAGGGCTCGGCGCCCTGTTCGGCATGCCGTCGCTGCGCGTGCCGGTGATCGTGGCGATGTTCGTCACGCTCGCGCTGGTGAATATCCGCGGCGTCGAGCAGGGGACGAAGCTGATCGTCGTCGCCTCCATCGCGAAGCTGTTGCCGCTCATCGCCTTTGTGGCGATCGGCGTCTTCTACATCCAGCCCGCCAACATCGTGGTGCACGACATGCCGAGCGCCACGAGCCTGGCGCGCGCGGCGATCGTGCTCGTGTTCGCGTTCAGTGGGGTGGAGACGGCACTGGTGCCGAGCGGCGAGGTGCGTGATCCGGCACGGACGGTACCGCGCGCCCTCGCGATTGCGATGATCGGCGTGACGCTGCTGTACCTCGCGGTGCATCTCGTGGCGGCCGGGCTGCTCGGCGATGCGCTCGCCTCGAGCACGACGGCACCGCTTGCTTTCGCGGCGGAATCGTTTCTGGGTACCCCGGGGCGCCTGCTGCTGCTGGTTGGCGCGAGCATCTCGATGTTTGGTTACGTGAGCGGCATGACCTTGGCGGTTCCGCGGGCGCTCTTCCGCTTCGCCGAAGATGGCCTGCTCCCCAAGGTGGTGGGTTCGATCCATCCAGCGTACCGCACGCCGCACGTGGCCATCGTCATTCAGACCACGCTGGTGGGCGCCCTTGCGGTGTTCAACTCGTTCGAGCAGTTGGCCGTGATTTCCAATCTCGCCGCGCTGCTGCTGTACGCGGGGTGTGCGGCGGCCACGTTCATGCTACGCCGGCGCGGAATCCGTCAGGAGGGTGCGGTGCCATTCGCCGTACCGGGTGGACCGCTCATTCCGTTCATCACGATCGGCCTGATCGCATGGCTGCTCACCAGCATCACGCAGGCCGAGTGGTCGGTCCTGCTGCTCACCCTCACCGTAGCGAGCGGATTCTACGTGGTGGCCGCGCGAACGATGCGCCGCGCGTAAGTCTCAGCGGCCCGAGCGCGCGTCTGCCGTCATCGTCAGCCGCGCGTCGGCGCCCAGCAGGCGGGCCATGCCCTGTCGGTCGAGCTGCACGACCGACAGCGGCACGGTGGGCGCCGACAGCTCGATCTGCTGCCATCCATCGGTGTCGGCCCTGACCACCCGGAGTTGCATGCGCGGGTGCTGCAGACGCACGAAGCGCAGCAGGTGTTCGTGCCATGCCTCCGCGGAAACGTCGTCGGCAACGGGGAGCGGTCGTGCCGACCGTGCGCCTGCCGTCATCGGCCGCGCGGCACCAGGCAAGTCGAGGTGCCAGGTGCCGGGCACGCATACGCCATGCTGCTCGTCCGCGATCCGGACGAATCCATCCCACGTACGGGCAGGACGACCGGCGATGTCTCGCTCGATCAGGTGCGATGCCGGGTGGTTCGGCTTTCGGGCGGATGACGACATGGGCTCAACCTAATGGCCGCATGGACGAGGCACTCGGTCAGGGATTACAGGAAGGGCAGTCGCCGGGAGGGGCCCCCGCCAGGCCATCCTGCCGGGGAGCGATCGTTTCGTACGGGCACGCGGCGCAGGTAAACCGCTCCCCAACCACACGCTCGGTTGGCATGCCGCACCCGTGGCACGGCAGCCCACGGACCACTCCGGTCCGCCCCCAGCCGGGCGCGAAGCACGACGGGCACGGCGTTCGCAGCCGGCGTACCAGGCGAACGGCCAACGCGCCGATCACGCGCATCCGCGTCGGATTGCAGTGTGCGCGCATGTCCGTTTGCACAAAGGCGCGGCCATTCGGCGACTCGGCCACCGCGCGGCGGATGGCGCGCCCCAGGTGCGCTGCATCGCGGACGCCCTTGGTGATCGGCGCGGCGCCCGCGACGGGCGCGTCATTCAGTGCCGGCTGGACGATCAGCGCGTGCGCCGGGAAGCCCACGGACTGCAGCCACGGGCCGAGGTCGTCGGCGGCCGTCACCACGCGATGCGCGTAATTCGTCCGCTGGCTGTGGAGCAGTTCATGCAGCATCAGGCCGCGTTCGTCGTCCACGTACACCATCAGTTCGGTGGCGACGGGAAGAATGGGAATCACAGGATGCGGCCCGAAACTCCCCTCGCTCGCCATCCCCAGCGGCAGGCCGCTCGCGGTCATTCCGAGACGCGCCTTCTGCAAGGCCACCGAGAGCATGTCGCCATCGCGGAGCACCTCGCCCGTGAAGGTGCCCAGGGCGTCGGTATCGACGGCCACGGTCCGCACGTGCAGCCCGAGCCCCACGCGGCAGGCGCGGGCAATCACCCGTCCCTTCTCGTGCAAGGTCGCGAGCGCTGCGGTCCTGCCGCGCCAGGCGCCGGTGGTGTCGTGGTCCGCCATGCGCACATGATAAGCAAGCCGCGGGCTTCGCCAGAGCGGGTCTCTGCGCAGCCCCAGCAGACTGGCTCCCGGGCGATAGCTTCCCCGCATGTCCATTCTCGACCGGAATCACCACAACGCGTTCTGCGCCCATACGCATGTGGCGTTGCCCCCCACTGGGCGCGGGCTGCTCGACGGCCTGACGTTCGGCCTCAAGGACATCTTCGACGTGGCCGAGCGTCGTACCGGGTTCGGTAATCCGGATTGGCTGCGCACGCATGAACCGGCCACGAGCTCGGCGTCGGTGCTCACGCGGCTTCTCGAGGCGGGTGCCAGCCTGGTGGGAAAGACGCATACCGAGGAGATGGCCTTCAGTCTCACCGGTGAGAACGCGCACTATGGTACGCCGGTCAATCCGGCAGCGCCCGGGCGCGTGCCGGGCGGGTCGTCCAGCGGGTCTGCCGTGGCCGTGGCGAGCGGGCTGGTGGACTTTGCCATCGGCAGCGACACCGGCGGCTCGGTGCGCGCGCCCGCAAGCTTCTGCGGCACGTACGGCATCCGCCCCACGCACGGCCGCATCGCGCTCGATGGCGTCGCACCGCTGGCGCCAGTGTTCGACACCTGCGGCTGGTTCGCACATGATGCGTCCCTGCTCGCCCGCGTGGGCGAGGTGCTCCTTGGCGAGGTCGTACCGGAACACGCCGGGCCGATCCGCGTGCTACTTGCGGTCGATGCCTTTGCACAGGCGCTCCCTGAAGCCGCCGCGGCACTGCGCCCCGCTGTTCACGGCGTGACCCGGGCGCTTGGCCCCGCAACACCCGTGACCGTAAGCCCCGAAGGGCTGACGACATGGTTCGAGGTCTTTCGCATGCTGCAGTATGCCGATATCTGGGCGTCGCACGCGGAGTGGATCGCCCGCACGCAGCCCATGTTCGGCCCGCAGGTGGGTACACGATTCGCTGCGGTCGCGAGCGGCGCGCCGTACGATCTCACCGACGTGCGTGCGCGGCGGCGCGAGATCATGACACACCTCGATCAGCTGCTGGACGGTGATACCGTGCTGATCATGCCGACCGTCCCCGACATCGCCCCGCTCCTCAATCTCCCGCCGCACGAAACGGTCGCGGTCCGCGAGCGAACGCTCGCGCTGCTGTGCATCGCTGGACTCGGCGGCTTGCCACAGCTCACGATGCCGCTGGCGTTGCTCGACGGGTGCCCGCTCGGTCTGTCTCTGGTGGCTGGACGCGGCAAGGACAGTCTCCTGCTGTCACTGGCCCGCCGAATCAGCGCATCGAGCGAGCGCTGACCTCAGCGCCAGGGCAAGTCGCTGTTCGGCGCGCCGCTCTGCGCGTGGTTATGCGCGCCGCCGGTCCGACAACACCCCCGCCCCAACCCATCCAAGCGCCAGCAGCAGCGAGACGAGGCTCACCATCTTCCCCGTCGCATACTCCGGCGAAGCGAAGGTGAGCGTCACGCGTTTGGCGCCCGGCGGCAGGTCCACGCTGAGCAGACTGTGATCGGCGCGCCGCACAATGCCCGGCTTGCCGTCCACCTCCGCCGTCCAGTCCTTATACCAGTTCTCACTCACGACCAGATGCGCCGGTGCGGCTTCGGCACCGCTCACGGCAATCTCCATGGCACCCGGCTGCCACGCAGTGACCGCCGCCGTGGCCGTGGGCGCGGGGAACGGCTGCACAGCGGCCGGCGACTGCACGGTGGCGGAATCATCGAAGATCGCCACGCTGTGCACAGGAAAGCGCGGATCAATCAACGTGGGTACGGCCTGATCCTCCGCTACCTTCGCCGACGTGGGCACCACGCGCGCATAGGCCGGTGTGGTGTCACGCTCGTACAGGACCGCAGGGGTGCCGAAGGTCGTCGTGATCTTCGGGACCACTTCGCGGAAACCGGGCACCGGCTGCGCCTCCGGCAGGATCAGGTACCGGATCGCCAGCAGGTCGAGCACGTTGGGCGAGAACAGATTGCGCCAACCTTCCGGCTTCCCTGCGAGATCGTCGTACCGCTTGAGTTCGAAGCCGTGGTAACCGCGGGCCGACGGAATGCGATACGCCATCATCAGCGACCAGCCATAGCTGTCACCCGCGTCGAGCACACGATACGGCGGCTTCACGCTCTTGAGCTTGGTCGTGATCGCATCATCGGCGAACAGCTCGGTGGCACGCGGCGAGAAGGTGTAGAACGTCTTGTTGACGCTCCACAGGTCAAGCGCCACGATCGCGGCCAGGAGGCCGGCGGCCACGGGGCGTGCCACCTTGCCGGCGACGGTCAACCACAACACCACGGTACCGAGCACGGCGAACGCCAGCAGGCGCGCGGCCCCACGCTGCAGATACGGCGCGTTGGCCACCACCGCTTCGTAGCGCTCGTTGATCGCCATCGACTCGGCCAGCCCCTGCAGGCCGCCCGCGGCCCCGAGTACCGCGAAGGCCACCACGCTGCCCGCCACGAGCAGCACGGTGCGGAGGGAAACAGTCCTCGCGAACACACGCTCGGCGCCGATACCGGCCATCACGCACACGAAGAACGCTGGCAGGTAGAACACCATGCCCATGGCGCGGATCTTCTTGAGCAGCGGCATGAACTCGTAGAACGGGCGGTAGAACGGCGTGTGCCCGGCGAACGAGAGCAATAAGAAGAACAGGGCGAAGCCCGCGAGCGTGTAGGCCATCACGCGGCGTTGCTTGTCGCCGAAGGCGAAGGCCGCGAGCACCAGCGGCAGCGCTCCCATGTACTCGGTGTGGAACTTGATCGGGTTCCGGCCCCAGTACTGATCGAGCACCCCGTTGAACTGCGGCAGCAGTAGCGTGAACACCTCACTGGGCGGCAACGCGTAGCTCGTGGCGAACTCCCACCCCTGATCGGGACCGGCACCGCCACGCGGCGAGAAGGGGATATACGCGAAGAATGGCATCACCTGCAGGGCCGTGATACCAAGACCGATCGCCACGCCAGCAGCCGCGAGTCCCAGCACGGGTACCGGCTTGAGGCCCACCGGACGCTCGGGATCCCAAAACACCAGGTACAACGCCCACAGGCCAAGCGCGAGCAACAGGAAGTAGGCCATGTGGTAATGGCCCAGAATGATCAGCGAGACCACGATCGCGAACACACCAAACGCCCAACGCTTCTGATGGCGAATGGCGGCGAGCAGCACCCAGAACGACAGGGGCGTGAGCGCGGAGACGAACAGCTTGCCGTCGTGTCCGGGGCTCATCTGCGACGCCACGATCCCCGTGAGTTCGAAGGCCACCCCGGCAACGATCGCGGCGCTCCAGCTCAGGCCAAGCGAGCGCGCGAAGCGATACATGAACCACCCCGCCAGCACGAAGTGCAGCGCCATGGCGTAGGTGATCGCCAGATCGACGGGCATGATCCACCGCAGCCACGCCGACGGATAGAAGATGTCGCCGTGCATCGCGCCGATGTACGGCAGCCCACTGAAGAGGTACGGGTTCCACTGGGGGATGGCACCCGTCTCCTTGAACCACTCGGCCCCGAACAGGCGGAACGAGTAGCCGGCGATGAACATGTCGGAGCGGCCACCGCCGAACATGATCTGTCCGGTGAGCAATGGCCACAGCAGGAGGAGCGCCGCCGCAGTGCAGACCGCGAGCGCGCCCAGATGTGCCGTCGTGTGGTTCGTCGACGGGGATGTGGTGGGATGGTCAGCCATGCTGGGAATCTACCTGCCCGCCCCACCACACCGCAGGGGCTCAGTGGCCCGTGCCCGCCTTCGTCTGCGGCGCGACCGGCCGGTTCGGCACCTCGGGGCCTGCCTTCTTCGTGGGATGCAGCTCCGCGAGCGTACTGCCATCGTACAGGCGGCCATTCTTCATCACGTAGCGCACGGTATTGCTGTTGCGCAGGTCGGCCATCGGATCCTTGTCGAGGATCACGAGGTCGGCCAGCTTGCCCACCTCGATGGAGCCAAGGTCGTTCTGCAGGCCGATCGCCGTCGCGCCCACGATGGTGGCCACACGCAGCGCCTCGTGGTTGGTCATGCCGCCGCTGGCCATCGCCCACAGCTCCCAGTGATAGCCAAGGCCCTGCAACTGCCCGTGGCTCCCGATCCCAAGGCGACCACCGGCCCGCAGGATCTTGGTGGCGTCGGCCGCGAGCTGCGGGAACACATACTCCTCATCGCGGAACCAGCCGCCGGCCGTACCGCCGTTCGGCATCGACGCCATGCGGCGGCGCGTCTTCGAGGCGAGTTCCTCGTACGCGGTGAAGCGCTGCAGCTTGGGATCGGCCCACGGGTTCTCCTTCGTGAAGAACCAGTTCTCCGCCCACGGGCCGCCGTAGTTCACCAGCAGCGTGGGCGTGTAGGCGCGCTTCGACCACGCCATGAAGCCGGTGACGTCCGCGCCGAGCGGCGTAATCCCCATCGAGTGTTCGAGGCCGGGATAGCCATCGAGGGTCTCCGAGAGGTTGAGCTTCACATCCAGCGAGCCCTCAGTGGTGGGCATGAGCTGCTGCTCGCGCGCGGCATTGATGATCCACTGGCGCACCTGACGGACGCCCGCCACGTACATCTTGATGGTCTTCGTGTCGTAGTAGCTGCTGTAGCGCTTCAGCATGCTCCGCGCATGTTCCTGATCACGGATGTTATCCGTGTTGAACACGCCGGGTCCGGTGCTGAAGATGCGCGGCCCGATGATCGTCCCGGCGTCCACCATATCCTGGTAGGTCAGTACGTCGGTGGTCGCCGTCTGCGGATCACGCGTGGTGGTCACGCCATACGCGAGGTTGGCGAGATAGGCCCACGGCTGCGTCTCGTGGATCGTGCCACGCTCGGCGCGCAGGTGTGCATGGGTATCCACGAAGCCCGGCACCACGGTCGCGCCGGCCAGATCCATCTCCGTGGCGCCGGAAGGAGCCGTCACGGTGCCGGTCGCACCGATCGCTGCGATGCGGTTGTTCCGCACGAGCACGTCTCCGCGGGCGATCACCTCGTCCCCCTTCATGGTCACGAGCTTCGCATTGCGCAGCAGCACCGTGCCGTTCGGGATATCGCGGGTGGCAGCCACCGGCACACGCTGCTCGCTCGGTGCGTACGGGCGCGGACGCGCGCTGTCGGCGATGGTGCTGTCACGGCGCGCCGCGGCGATCGCGGCATCGCGGGCGGTCGCGGCGTCGAGATCGTACACCACGTGCGCATTGCCGATCGACCAGTGCACGCGACGGCCGTTGCCGGACCAGGCGGGGAACTGTCCACCGATGTCCGTCAGCTTGCGCACGGGGAAGGTCGCCGCGTTGGGCTCGGCCACGTTCACCGTGGCCTGCGTGCCGCGCGGCGGTACCACGACCGTGTAGAAGTCGCCCCCGATCTGCGCGAGGGCGAGATCCCCCTGCGGCGACATCATCACCAGCTGCGCCGGTGGGCCCTGCAGTCCCGGCTCCTCGTGACGCCCCACGAGCTCGAGCTCGGAGAGCGTGAGGTCGTTGTGCCCGTGCCCATCATCGTCGATGGCACCGGTGCCACTCGCCCCGACGACCCGCAGATGCCGCTGCTCATCGGTGCCGTCCCAGCGGATCGACACGAGTCCATTGGCCGACGACAGATAGATGCGGGACGTATCGCTGGAGAAGTGGGGCTTGCTGCGCCCGGCGGCGCGGGCGATCAGCACGGGGGCACCGCCGGCGGGCGCGGTCGGTGTGGCCGCGTACCAGACCAGCTGCGAGGTCCCCGTCACGCCGGTCTGATCGCGACGTCCCTGCGACGGACTCTCGAGCGCCACGATGCGCATGCCGTTCGGCGAGAAGACGGGTTGCCGCACCACGGCGGCACCGCTGCTCACCACGGCAACGCGCGAGGCGCGCCCGGCCGCGATGCTGGCCTTGTACAGCCGGCCGCCCTGCTCCGTCCACGTGGTCCAGGCGAGCGTCTTGCCGTCGGGTGACCACGCAGGCTCGGCTTCGATCACGTTGAGCGTCGACACGCGGCGCGGTGTGCCGGCCGGCCAATCCATCACATAGAGCCGATCCATCGCCACGAAGGCGAGTTGCGTGCCGTCGGGTGACGGGACCGCATCGCGAATCTGCCGAGCGGTGAACTGCGCGCTGTCGCTGATCGGATACGCGAAGGCCAGCTCCGGCCCAACCTCCACATCGGCGCGCACACGGAAGGGAATCTCCGTCTGCCCACTGCCGTCCACCTTCACGCGCCAGAGCTTGTTGCCGTAGCTCGCCACCAGCTCTTTCGAGTCCGGCGTGAAGCTCATTCCCGGCAGCGCATCCATCGGGGCGCGCGACTCCATCTCGTCACGCTGCGTGGGGTACGCCAGCCAGCGCTCGTCGCCAGTGGCGAGATCGCGGAGGCGGAGCCCCGTCTTGTTCTCGTAGCGCGAGCCGTAGACCAGCCACTTGCCGTCGGGGCTCAGTGTGGGGCGCACCGCGGAGCCGTAACGCGACGACATCGGCTCACGGTCACCGGTGTCGCGGTTGTACGACCAGATCTGGTACTGCGGAAATTGCGCGTTGTAGTTCCACGCGCCCGTGCGCTGCGTGAAGAAGAGATGTTTGCCGTCGGCGGTGAAGGCACCGCCCGCCTGCTGCACGGCGGTACCCGGCGCGGCTGTCGCCGGCGCGGTATAGAGCGAGACCCCGGTGCCGCCTTGTACATGGTAGAGCCACAAGGTGGGCAGCCCGCCGCGGAAGCCGCCCTTGCTCGCCACGATGTACTTGCCGTCGGGTGAGTAGTCCGGCGAGAGGTACACGTTGCTGCGGCCGCGCGTGATCTCCTTGACCTCCTTCGTGGCGAGATCGAGGACATGCACGTTGTCCGCCCCCTGCCGGTCCGAGATGAAGACGATCGACTTCCCGTCGGGGCTGAACCGGGGCTGTACATCGTACGGCAGGCCGCTGGTCAGCCGTTGCGCGTCTCCGCCCGCGAAGGGGATGAGATAGAGGTCGCCGAGCATGTCGAACACGATCGACCCACCATCGGGCGACACGTCCAGCGACAACCAGGTCCCTTCCCGCGTGTCGAGCGGGTAGCGACGGGTGGCTTCGAGCGGCAGCGGCTTGGTGCTTGCGGACGCGGCGGCGCCATTCGCTCCTCTGGCCGGCTGCGCCTGAGCGCTTGAGGGGACAGCAGCCGCGAGGGCCACGAGGAACGTGCAGGAACGCAGACGCACGACGGCTCCGGGTCGAAGGACACAGGGGTTCCAGAAACTGACCACGTACGGCCGTACGGCCGTGCCCGTTGAGTGTGCGGCCCGTCCGGCTGGTGGGCAAGCTCGCGGAGCGCCACCGGGAGCCGGCCACGGGGGGACGGGGGCCGTGCCGCCGCCATCCGGAGGCGATGGGCCGAATGCTTGCCGATCCCCCGGTTTGGGTGCATTCTCGTGGCGACTGTCCCACCGTACTGCCTTTAGTCCCCGTTTGCGGCAGTCAGGTCGCCCTACCCATTCATTCGTTCAATGGGTGTGCCGGTCGGCGTCGCATGGCGCAGCAACAACCAGGGTGTCCTGTCGCAATCCCTTGCGCGGCCCTGCCCCAGCGAGTTCCTCCCCGCCAGATCGGCGGGTTCGTGCAGCAGTCCGAGATTTCAGGAGAGGTGCGGATGATCGGTACAGGTATGTGGAGTCGGGCGACCGCGGCGCTAGCCGTTGTCGCGAGCCTGCTCATCACCCCGTTGGCCCCCCATGCTGCCCTGGAAGCACAGAGCGGAACGGGGACGATACGCGGCAAGATCACCAATGCCGCGGGCGCCCCGGTGCCCAACGCGCAGGTCTTCGTTGCCGGCACACAGAACGGTGGGCAGTCCGGCGCAGACGGCGGCTACACGATCACCCGCGTCACGCCTGGCAGCCTGACCGTACGCGTGCGCATGATCGGCTACGAGCCGACGGAAAAGCTGGTGACCGTGGCCGCCAACCAGACGGCCACCGCTGACTTCTCGCTCAAGACCTCGCCGATCTCCCTCGATCAGGTCGTTGTGACCGGAACGGCGGGTTCGGCGCGTAAGCGTGAGGTGGGCAACTCGATCGGGCAGGTTTCCACCAAGGACCTCCCGGAAGTGCCGACCAACGTATCCAACCTGCTCGCCGGCCGCGTGGCGGGCGTACAGATCTCGGGCGGTACCGGCAATGCCGGCGCCGGCAGTGCCATCCGTCTCCGCGGCGCGACGTCGCTCGCGCTCAGCAACCAGCCGCTGATCTACGTGGACGGCGTGCGCACGCGCTCCGACGAATATCCGCGCAACGGCATCTTCCAGGGTGCCACCCAGCGCGGCGCCAACGCGTACGGCAGCCCGCTGAATGACATCAACCCGGACGATATCGAGCGCATCGAAGTCGTGAAGGGCGCCGCGGCCACCACGCTGTTCGGGACGGACGCCGCCGCCGGTGTGATCCAGATCTTCACCAAGCGTGGCTCGCAGGGCACGCCCAAGTGGAATGCGCAGCTCAACTCTGGCTTCTCCCGGCTCCAGAAGTTCGGCGCCGGCGATGCGCCGCTCCTCTACATGGACGATTTCGTGCGCGATGGTGCACGCTACGGCATGCAGGCCCAGGTGGCCGGCGGTACCCAGAACAACGTGAAGTACCTCTTCTCCTTCGGCGCCGACAACACCAACGGCGTGCTCGAACTCGACAACGAGCGCAAGTACCAGCTGCGCTCCAACATCGATTTCAGCCCGATGAAGAACATGCAGTTCAGCTGGAACACGTCGTACACCAACAACCTGATCACGCAGACGCCGGCCGGTAACAACGCACAGGGTGTGACCCTCAACGCGTTCCGCCGCAATCGCAACTACTTCGGGAATGCCAACCCGGACACGATCAAGCTCGTGTACGGCCAGCAGCTGAACAGCAACATCGACCGCCTGCTCATGGGTGCCACCACCACGTGGACGCCCTTCGAGAAGTTCTCGAGCCGCCTCGTGGTCGGCTTCGACCGCTCCGCGCTCGAAAACCGCAACGTGCGGCCGTACGGCTTCCCGGGCGCCGTGACCGGCATCATCCAGAACCAGATCTGGCAGAACAAGATCATCAGCCTGGACTGGGCCAACAACTACGAGCTGCAGGTCACCGACGACTTCAAGGCCACGCTGTCGGCCGGTACGCAGTACATCAACTCGGTGGTGGGTGACGTGGTCGCCTACTCCGAGAACTACCCCGCGCCGACCAACCCCACGGTCGCCTCAGGTTCGCTGCGCAACGCCGACGAAAACCGGCTCAAGAACATCACGGGCGGTGCCTTTAGCCAGGCCCTCTTCGGCTTCAAGGACAAGTACTTCGTGACCGTCGGCGCGCGCGTGGATGGCAACAGCGCCTTCGGTGAGAGCTTCGGCTTCCAGACCTACCCCAAGGCGAGCGCCTCGTGGGTCGTGTCGGACGAAAGCTGGTGGAGCGAGAAGTTCGGGACGCTCAAGGCCCGCGCCGCATACGGCCAGGCCGGTCGCGCGCCCACGGCGTTCGCCGCCGTACAGACGTGGGATCCGGTCGGCTGGGGAACCTCCCCGGCTGTGCGTCCGCTCAACCTCGGTGACCCGAACCTTGGCCCCGAGCGCACCACCGAAACGGAAATCGGCTTCGACAACACGCTCTTCGATGGCCGCTTCTCCGTGGACTTCACGTGGTTCAAGGCCGTGACCGACGACGCGCTCTTCTTCGTGCGCAACGTGCCGTCACTCGGCTTCCTCAATAGCTCGCTCGGCAACGCCGGCAAGATCCAGAAGAGCGGTATCGAAGCGGCGATCAACGGCACCCTGCTCGACAAGACCTGGCTCGGCATCAAGGCCGGTCTCAACGTGAGCACCAACCAGAGCAAGGTGCTCAGCCTCGGTGGCGCGCCCTCGTTCAGCGTGGGCAATTTCGGCTGGGTCATCGAAGGCCAGCCCGCCCCCGTGCTGCGCGGTCGCCTCATCAAGAACGAGGACGAGATCGGCGCCGCGATCGACACGACGGTCAACCACACGTACGGCCCGTCGCAGCCCACGCTGATCCTGTCGCCCTCCCTGAACATCAACACGTGGAAGGGCATCACGATCTCGGCACGCGGTGAGTATCAGGGCGGCGCCTTCATCAACGAAGACGCCTCATTCCAGGCGCTCTCGCGCTCGGTCCTCTGGCCGACCTGCACGCGGGCCTATGAGGCCATTGCCGGCAATCAGCCGCTGACGCCGCGCGAACGGCTCACCTGCATCCCGGCCAATGCGCGCCAGGACATGTTCATCTTCCCGGCCGACTTCTTCAAGATCCGCGACATCACCGTCACGGTGCCGCTCGGCCGCATCATTCCGAAGACCGCGAGCAGCACCCTCGTGCTCTCGGCGCAGAACATCTTCCGCACGAACTTCGGCATGCCGCTCTTCGATCCGGAAATGTCGGGCAACGACGGCTTCAATACGGCCGTCCGCTACATCTCCGAGCACATCCCTGCCCCGGCGATGTTCCTGACTTCCATCCGCATGTCGTTCTGAGGCCCCAGACCATGACGATGAATTTTCGCGCCCTCGTGCGCACCGCTCCCGTCGCGGCCCTGGCGCTCGCTGCCGGCTGCGACCTCAAGGTGACCAACCCCGGCCCCATTCAGGCCGAGTTTCTTCAGAACAGCGCCGCGCTCACTGCCGTCGTGAACGGCGCCGGGCGTGACCTTGGCGAAGCCCTCAACTGGACGGCGTACACCGGCGCCGCCGTTACCAAGGAAGTGCTCCCGTCCGGATCCACCGCGGCCTTCGGTATCTCGGTGCGCCAGCAGCTCGGCGTCCTCACCAACGACGACGGCGGCGACTGGTGGAATCAGGCGCAGCGTGCCCGCTGGACCGCCGAGAATGGCGTAAAGCGCATCAAGGAAGTGCTGGGCACGGCGTCGGCCAACAGCGCCACGCTGGCTCAAGGGCTCATCTGGGTTGGCTACTCGAACCGGCACCTCGGTGAGAACTTCTGTGACTGTGTGATCGACGGTGGCGCCAAGCAGAGCTACACCGTGTATCTCGAGCGCGCTGAGGCCGCCTTCACGGAAGCGATCGCGGTGGCCACGGCCGCCAACAACGCCACGTTGCGTGATGCGGCCACCGCCGGACGTGCCTCGGTGCGTCTGCTTCGCGACAACCTGAGCGGTGCGGCATCGGATGCCGCGTTGATCAGCAGCAACACGATGGTCTATCGCATGCCGTACTTCGTCAACACCGTAGCCCAGTACAATCGCATTTACTGGGCATCGGCCAACCAGCCGTACCGCGCCCACACGGTGTGGGGCACGTTCTACGAGAACTACCGTCGCACCACGCGCGACCCGCGCGTGCCCTTCGACTCGAGCCTCACCATCCGCTTTGGCGATGCGGCCGTCACGAGCCTCGGCGGGCAGGTGCGCTGGTACTTCCAGACCAAGTATCCGGTGCGCGAATCGTCGATGAATCTCGCGAGCGGCTGGGAAATGCGTCTGATCGAAGCAGAAGCGTTGCTGGTGGGTGGTGACATCGCCGGCGCGATGGCCAAGATCAACATCCGTCGTGGTGCGCTGAGCCTCCCCTTGGTGACCGCCTCCAGCAACACCGAGGCATGGGAAGCCCTCAAGCGTGAGCGCGGCATCGAGCTCTGGCTCGAAGGCCGTCGCATGGGCGACCAGCGTCGCTGGGCGCGCCTCAACCGTCCTGGCGTCTCGGACGACATGACCGGTCGCAATCTCTGCTTCCCGATTCCGCTGTCGGAACTCGAGACGAATCCGAACATCAAGTAACCGCGGCACCGCATGCACGAAGCGCCGCCGGATGCCCTGCATCCGGCGGCGCTTTCGTTTGCGCGGCAGCGTCGCGACGGGTCAGAATTCGAAGTTCAGGCCAATCGAAGGGAGCAGCCCCACACTGGCGTTCGGCTCCGTGCGACGCAGACGCGGATTCCACCGCGGAGCGACCGCATTGGCGCGATTGGTCACGTTCTGGAGGTCGAGGAAGGCGATGAACTGTCGCCCGGCGACCACAAAGCGGCGATCAACGCGGACATCGGCAGCTAAGAACGTGGAGATACGCTCGGTGTTGTAGCGCGCGAAGTCGAGCGTGCCTGCCAGCGTGCCCTCGTCCACGAATGGCGTGAAGGGGAGACCGCTGCTGCCTCGAACACGGAGCGCGACTTCCCAGCGGGCATTGGGGCGCCACCCCATCACCCCGTTGGCCAGCACCGGCGTATCGAAGGCGCCGCGCGTGCTCGCGCCATTGATTCCCGTGAAGCGCGTGCGATTCACACTCGCACTCAGCTGCCCGTAGAACGGCGAAGCGCCCAGCTTTTTCTGCAGAAACAGTTCGGCCCCGTACGTACGGCCGGTACCGGTGCTCTCCAGCGGCTCGAGGCCGAACGGAATATCGGTGGTGGCGTCGTCGAACCCACTGGGACTGAGCACCGCCTGCGGCCGAAAGCGTCGCGCCGGATAATCGCCGTAACGCTTGCCGTACACTTCGAACTGGACCTTGAGATCGCCTCCCACCAGTTGCGTCACGCCAGCCACCAGTTGATCGGCGCGGAAGGGGCGCAGTCGCTGTGCGTTGAGCGGATCGCCCACCAGCCAGATGTAGCTTGGCGCCTGCCAGTAGCGACCGCCCGACAGCGAGACCGTGGTCCCCTCGCGAAGTAGCACACTGGCGCTCAGGCGCGGAGCCACGCGCACCGCGTTGTCGAGGAATCCATACCAGTCGCCACGCAAGCCGCCAGACAGTCGCACGCGCGGCGCCACCTGCCAGGAGGCCTGTGCGTACGTCCCGTTACGCAGCGCCGTAAAGTTGGTGTCCACGTTGAGCGGCTGCGGGGTGCCATCCGCATCACGCCGGGTGAAGCCCGCCAGCGTGGCATCATATCGCAGGGTACTGGCGTACTTGAAGATCGTGCCGGCCTCGATCTCCAGGCCGCGCGCCGCCAGTACCGTCACATCGGTGCGCAGCGAATTCTCACCCTCAGTGGAGCGGCTCGCAAGAATGGGAACCAGCAGGCTGTCGCGCTGCGCCGTCACGTAGCGCGTCCACGTGCGCCCCAGCGTGGTGGCCACTACGCCCCGCGCCATGAGATGCTTCCACGTGAGGCCACTGAAATACTGGTCCTGCGCGGGCGCGAGCACCTCAGAGTTGTTCACCCGTGCCGAATCGGTGCTGTTGTCGAACGTGATCGTGCCGCGCGCACCGATCGCCAGTACGCTCACCGCATCGGTCGACGACGGGCGCCAGGTGACTTTCGCCGTCGCATCCGTGTAGCGCGGAATGAAGCTCAATCCGATCGCCTTGAAGAGGAGATCGAGATAACTCTGGCGTACATTGGCGAGGAACGAGGCGTGCTTGCCCAGCGGCCCCTCGAGCACCGCCCCCACCTGCGTGGCAGCCACGTTGAGCTCCCCCGCCACGCGTTCCCGGTTGCCTTCGCGCAAGGTCAGCGTGGTGGCCGATGAGGTGCGGTCACCAAGCCGCGCGCCGAACCCACCGGCCGAGATCGTGGCGCTTTCGATGAAGCGGATGTTGATCAGCGAGATGGGCCCCCCGGTGGATCCCTGGGAACCGAAGTGATTGATGTTGGGCACTTCGATGTTGTCCACCACGAACAGATTCTCGAAGGGCGCACCGCCACGGACGACGATGTCGTTGCGCGCCGCACTCGTCACCCCTACGCCCGGCGCGATGGAGATCGCGCGCAGCACATCTTCCTGCGCACCCGGCTGACGGCGCACCTCCTCGGCGTCGTATCGCTGCGTGGAGACCGGTGTGGCGGCGGGCATCCGCGCCGGGAACGCCTCCGGACGCACCGTGACCACATCGAGCTGCACGTCGATCGGCTGCAACACAATCGTCAGCTCGGCCGGCTTGGCCGGCGACACCGCGATGTCACCGCGCCGTACCGCGGCAAATCCCAATCGGCGGACTTCGATGGTCACGATGCCCACGCGGATACCGCGGAGCGTGAAGCGGCCTGCGGCATCGGACTGCACCGCCACGTCCTGCCCCACCACGCGCACGGTCGCACCGGCGACCGGGGCTTCGGTCACGGCTTCCACGATGCGGCCAGTCGCCGTACCCACCGCTTGGTTGGTAGGCGCGTTCGAGCTCGCCGGCATAGTGCGGGCCTGCTGCGCAGCGGCCCGGCCCGGAGCCCCGACCGACAGCCACCCAGCGCTCAGCAGCAGGACCAGTTGGATTGCACGCCGCCGTCGAGGCATTTACCCCAGGGCCTTTTCGATGTCGGACGTGAGGGCCTCAGGGGTAGTGGTGGGCGCATAGCGCGCGATCACCTGCCCGTCACGCCCCACGAGGAACTTGGTGAAATTCCACTTGACCGCGGTCGTGCCGAACACCCCCGGCTCGGACTGCCGCATCCACTGCCACAGCGGATGCGCATGATCGCCGTTCACGTCGAGTTTCGACGACATCGGGAACGTGACGTCGTAGCGGCTGCTGCAAAACGTGGCGATTTCCGTTGCGGTGCCCGGCTCCTGATGACCGAACTGATCGCACGGGCACCCCATCACGACGAGGCCCCGATCGCGGTAGCGGCGCCAAAGGTCCTCGAGCCCCGCATACTGCGGCGTCATGCCGCACATGCTGGCCACGTTGACCATCAGCACCACGTGGTCGGCATACTGCGAGAGCGGCATGGGTGCGCCATCGAGCGACACGAGATCGAAATCGGTGAACGTCGGCATGAATCGACCGTGAGCGATAGGGTGACGGGCTGACCGGGGGGACCCGGGGGCGGCAATCTGCCACGATCCGGTGCCCACGGGGAGTCAACGGCGGACCGAGGCGACCGGTGCCAAGGAAGACTGTGTGTGCTCGGGCGTCGCATGATCACGCGCTTGAACGGCTTGGTCTTCGCGGTACCTTTGTGGCGGCGCGGGGAATGCGCGGACATGACCGTGCCCACGGCCGAGGCGCTTGCTCACGGCCCGCGCTCTCCGCGATGTCGCCGTACTCCTGCCCGCTTCCCGATGCGCGTGTCCACGTCGCTGCTGTCCGTCGTTTCCGCCCTCACGGCGCTTTCTGTCCTCGGACCGCGCGCCGTGGTGGCCCAAGGCCCCAAAGCCGCCGCGAAGGCGGCCCCCACGCCCTCGACCAGCACGATCACCGGCAGTTACGCGGGTACCGCCACCGTACCGCTGGGCGACAGCACGATCGTGGTACCGGTGAGCTACACCTTTGCGCCGGGCGGCGCCTCTGGGACCGCCATCGTCCCCGGGCAGGGATCGGGGGCGATCAGCAATGTGGTCCGCACCGGGAATCGCCTCCGCTTTCGTGTCACCGCCGGAGAGAACAAGCAGCTCGAGCACGACGGCACAGTAACGACCGACGGCCGCATCGAGGGGTTTGTGAACCTCGACAACAAGCCGGTGGCCAGGTTCCGCATCGCTCCGGGCACCCTGCCGGCGCCAAAGGCCGCGCCGGGCACTAGGCCCAAGGGCGGAGCGCGTAACCTCCGGTCAGCGTGAGGCTGGCGGCTCCACCGTCAGCAGCTGAAACGCCGCGTTTGACGTAAGGCAGTACGCCGCAAAGCAGTAAAACCCGGTGCCGGCCACCGCCGACAGGTTGGCGGTCCCCTTGGCCACCAGCAGCGCGATCAGCATCCCCACGGCGAAAACGTCGGCCATGGACCACTTGCTGATCAGCTGCACGATGCGCCAGAGACGATAGGCAGCGGGCGTGCCGCGCAACGTCAGGATGGGGACCAGCAAGGCGGCCTTGGCCACCGGAACGAGTACGCTGAAGAGCAGGATCAGGCCGGCCACGAAGTCGTTGCCGCTCGCGTGCAGACTCTGCACCGCCCCGATCACGCTGCGGGTTTCGTTCGTGAGTTCGCGTTCGGCGCCGAACATCTCGATCGTGGCGCGAATGGTCAGCGCCGGCTCCACCAGCCCCGGCCAGAGCAGCGCCAGACTCACGATCGACAGCCCGATAGCCAACAGATTGCGTTTCGTCATGGGTTCATCATAACGGGAGAGCCGAGATCCCATTGGACACCAGGCGGTCGCGGACCGTACCTTGGCGGGATGTCTAACGTGTCGCTTCGGGGCGAGTCCCGCTGGCTCCCTGCTGTTTCGCTTCTTGCTGCTCTGCTGCTCGCTCCCTCTCGGGGCCATGCGCAGCCCATCACGGTCCCTGAGCCCACCGATGCCACGCGTCGGCACCTCGTGGCACGGCGAGCCACGGCGCGTCTGGAGATCGATGGACGGCTCGACGAACGCGACTGGCGCACGGCCCCTGTCGCCGGCGATTTCGTACAGGCCCGTCCCGACTTTATCCCCAGCACCCGCTACCCCACCGAGGTGCGCGTGCTGTTTGACGACGAGAATCTCTACGTCGGGGCGTTCAACCGCGACAGCGCTGGGCTCTCCACCCTGCGGATGCCGGACCTGCGCCGCGACTTCGAACCCCCTGAGAACGACGTGTTCGGCATCACCATGGGGCCACTCGGTGATCACCGAACCGTGCTGCAGTTCAGTACCACGCCCCTCGGCTCGCAGGCCGACGTGCAGGCCTTCGACGGCGGAGACGCTTTCAACTTCAACTGGGATGCGCTCTGGCGCGTACGCACGACCCGCAGCGACAGCGGATGGACGGCGGAGTTTTCCATCCCCTGGCGGTCCCTCCGCTACGCGCCGGGCCTGACCTCGTGGGACATCAACTTCGTGCGCAACACGCGGCGCGTGGCGCAGTGGAGTGCCTGGATGCCGTATCCACGCCAACTCTCGTCGTGGCGCATCACCTACGGCGGGGTTCTCGATTCCCTGCAGCCGCCGCCGCCCCGCACCAACATTCGCGTACGGCCGTACGTGCTGGGCCAGCGCATCACAGACCGTACGGCGAAAGCCTTCAACGGCAGCCTTGGTGACGTGGGTGGCGAAGTGATTTGGGCCCCCACGGCCAACAGCCTGCTCGAGGGCACCATCAATACGGACTTTGCGCAGGCCGATGTGGACCGGCAGGTGGTCAATCTCACGCGCTTCAGCGTCTTCCTGCCGGAACGCCGCCAGTTCTTCCTCGAAAATGCCGACCTGCTCAACGCCGGAGGCCTTGGTGCCGGCACCATTGGTGGGATCGGGGGCGTGTCCGGGCGTTACTTCGTGCAGCCCTTCTTCACGCGCCGCATCGGGCTGGGGGACGATGGGACCCCACAACCCATCGACGCCGGCATGCGCTACGCCTTTCGCTCGGGGCGCACCACCGCGGGTGCCCTCGCCATGCGGCAGGCGGCGCTGGGCGCACAGGGCGCAACAACGTTTGGCGTGGTGCGCGGCAGCCAGTTCTTTGGCCGAGCCACGCGCCTGGGTGCCACGGCAGCGCTGCGCGATGGCACCGTGGCGGGACCCGATGGCATCCTGACCGACCGCCGCAACACGATGGTGGCGTTCGACGCGCTCACCCGCATCGGTGAACTGACCCAGTTCACCGGCATGGTCTCGGCCTCCACGGAAAACGGGCGGACCGGCCTCGCGGCGACCTACGGCATTAACCGCAACACCGCCACGCTGCTCACCGGCGTGCTCGGCGCCGTGGTCAGCAAGGACTACAACCCGCAGATGGGATTCGTCTCGCGGCCCGACGTGGTGATGACCAACCCCTTCGTCACGTGGACCCTGCAGCCGAAACGGCTCCCGAAGTCGGTGGTATGGCTCCGCCATGGGCCCAATGCGATCGCCTTCAACGATCCGCAGTCAGGTGATCTGCAGGAAGCCAACGTGACGTACACGGGCGAACTGCTCTTCAGGAATGGCGCGACCATCACGCCCGCCCTCGAGTACAACGTGCAGCGCCCCAACCTGCCGGTCACGCTCTTCCCCTCGGTCCGCATCGCGCCGGGTCAGTACGACTACACCCGCCTCGGCATCACCCTCAAGAGTGACCAGAGCGCAAAACTGGCCGCGCAGCTCGTGGCGACCTCCGGCGCGTTCTTCGATGGTTCCCTCGATCGTGCGGAACTCACCACCCGGTGGTCGCCCACACCGTACGTGTCCGTTCGTGGCAGCTACGAAATCAACCGGCTCCGGTCGCTCGGCGCCCGCGACTCCAACTTCGTCACGCACCTCGCCGGCCCCGAAGTACGCGTGTACCTCAACCCGCGCGTCCAGTGGAGCGCGTTCTACCAGTACAACACGGCCATCGAACGCGCCTCACTCAATGCGCGTTTCAGCTGGGAATTCCTGCCGCTATCATTCCTGTACGTGGTGTACAACGACCGACAGGCTGTGCAGGGTGGCAATACGCCGATGGCCCGCTCCCTCATCGTGAAACTGAGCTGGCTCGGTCAACTCTGAGCGACCCCGGTCGTGCGCGGGTAGAGAATCATCTGCGTGCACCGGAAGAGGGCAAGGGTCCTCCCGGATTCCTTGTGCGTGACCACCGCATCCCACACCTGCGTGGTGCGGCCGGTGTGCGCGACGACGGCTTGGCAGAGGATCGTACCATCGCGCGTGGTGCCCAAGTGATTCGTCTTGAGTTCCACCGTGGTGAAGCCATCGGCCCCATCGGGAAGCGTGGCCATGCACCCGAAGCCGGCGCAGGAGTCGGCAAACGTGACCACGGCACCCGCATGCAGATAGCCATTGGGAGCCATGAGCTCGCGTCGCACCTCGCATTCGGCGTGAATCTCACCGTGCGCCACGTGCGTGAAGTGCATCCCGATGTGCGAAGGGAAGAACCCCTTGGCGCGTGCGTTGGCCTGTTCCGCGTTCATCATTGGCACAAGTTCTCGGCGCCTCGCGGCACTGTCAACGCGACAGGACCACGGCGGTCCCCCAGGCTTCCCGTGAAGAGTGGACAGCGCACACGGCTGGCGATACATCAGAAGAGCCGTTTTCCCGATCCCAACCCATGCCGATGCCACGCCTCTTCACACCTGCCCGCCTCGCCGCGCTCATCGCCCTCGCGAATGCGATCATGCCCGGTCCGCAGGCGCTGCTCACAGCGCAGCGCCCCACCCGGCCCACCGCGCCGGCAACGGCCGCACCCGCAGCTGCCGGGAACGCGTCGTCCACCACAGTGGATTCTGTGGCTCTCACGGGGCTCAAGGTGCGAATGCTGGGCCCCTTCCGGGGGGGGCGATCCACCGCCGTGAGCGGTGTGCCCGGTCAGCCGCATGCTTTCTACATGGGCAGCACCGGCGGGGGGCTGTGGCATACCGATGATGCCGGCGTGACCTGGCGCAATGTATCGGACGGCTATTTCGGCGGGGCCATCGGCGCCGTGGCGGTGGCGCCGGGCGACCCGAATGTGGTGTACGTGGGCGAAGGCTCCGTCGACCTGCGCGGGAATACCTCCATGGGGCGCGGCGCGTGGCGTTCCACCGATGGCGGTCGCAGCTGGCAATCGATCGGACTCCGGAACGCGGGACAGATCGGCCGCATCCAGGTGCATCCGGGCAATGCCGATGTGGCGTATGCCGCGGTGCTAGGACGCCCGTTCGGGCGCAGCGCAGACCGCGGCGTGTACCGCACCCGCGACGGCGGCCGCACGTGGGAGAAGGTCCTGTTCCTCAACGACTCCACCGGCGCATCCGACATCGCCATGGACCCGAAGAATCCGCGCATCCTCTACGCCGCCATGTGGCGCGCTGAGCGAAAGCCGTGGACGATGATCTCCGGATCGTCGGAGGGTGGCATCTGGCGCTCCACCAACGGTGGGGACACGTGGACGAAGCTCGGTGGCGGTCTTCCCACGGGGCTGACCGGCAAGATCGGCCTCACCGTGTCGGCGGCCAATCCGCGGCGGGTGTGGGCGATCATCGAAGCGGAGCCCGCGGGCGGTGTGTACCGCAGCGATGACGGCGGCGCCACCTGGACACGCACCAACAGCGAGAACAAGCTGCGGCAGCGCGCCTGGTACTACACGCACGTGCGCGCCGATCCCGACGAGGAGAACGTCGTGTACGCCCTGAACACGTCGCTGTACCGCAGCATCGACGGAGGCGTCACGTTCAGTGAGATCGCCGTGCCGCACGGCGACGTGCATGACCTGTGGATCAACCCCGCAGACAAGCGCCTCATGATCGTGGCCGACGACGGCGGTGCGCAGGTCACGCTCAATCGAGGTCGCACCTGGTCCAGCTACTGGAACCAGCCCACGGCCGAGTTCTACGACGTCATCACGGACAATCGGTTCCCGTATCGCGTGTACACGGCGCAGCAGGACAACAACACCATCAGCGTCCCGAGCTGGTCGTCATCCAACTCACTGCATCCATTCGCCGACTACCGGTATGCCTCCGGCTGCGAGACAGGGCCGGTCGCACTCCACCCCGATCATCCCGACGTGCTCTGGGGCGGCTGCTACGGTGGCGCCATCAACCGCTGGGACACGCGGACCGATGAGCGGCGCAACGTGATCGTGTATCCGCAGCTCCAGCTCGGTCAGGCGGCGAAGGATCTCACCTACCGCTTCCAGTGGGTGGCCCCGATCGTCGTATCGCGCCATGACCGCAACGTGGTGTACCACGGGTCCCAGTATCTGCTGCGTACGCGTGACAATGGCATGACGTGGGACCGCATCTCTCCCGATCTCACCACGAACACCCCGGCTCATCAAGTGGCCGCCGGTGGCCCCATCAACAACGACGTGACGGGCGTCGAGATTTTCAATACGATCTTCGCCGTGGCCGAAGACCGCGCCGACGCCAAGACACTCTGGGTCGGCACCGACGATGGTCGCCTGCACATCACGCGCAACGGCGGGTCGTCGTGGATCGAGATCACTCCGCCGGGGATGCCGAGGTTCGGCACGGTGGAAGAGATCGCGCTCTCGTCGCATCAGCCGGGACGTGCCTACGTGGCGGTGCAGGCCTACCGACTCGACGACTTCACGCCATATCTCTGGCGCACCGACGACTATGGTCGCAGCTGGACGCGACTGACCGACGGTACCAACGGCATTCCCGCCGATCATCCGCTGCGCTCGGTAGCCGAGGATCCGAAGCGCGCCAACCTCCTCTACGCGGGCACCGAGTACGGACTGTTCGTGTCGTTCGACGGGGGCAAAGGCTGGCAGCGCATGCCGGGTCGCTTGCCCATTACGCCCATTGCCGATCTTGAGGCCCGCCACGACGACCTCGTGATCTCGACGCAGGGTCGCGCCCTCTGGATCGTCGATGATCTTGCCCCGCTGCGCGAGCTATCGCCTGCCATCGTCGCCTCGTCGGCGCATCTGTTCACGCCGACGGATGTGGTACGTGCCCAGCGTGGCGGTGAATCGTTCGACCCCACGCCGGAAGTGCCCGATCCCGCCGATAACGGCGCCTCCATTCACCTCTGGCTTGGCGCCAATGCCACTGCGCCGGTCACGCTCGAAATTGTCGATACCCAGCGCCGCACGGTGCAGCGGTATAGCAGCGACAGTGCCGCGGCGCGTATGGCGCAGACGCGGCGCCTGCCCACCACGCGCGGGCTGCATCGCGTGGTGTGGGACATCACGTATCCCGGCCCGATGCGTGTGGAAGGCGTGGTCACCTGGGGGTATCTGGGCGGTGTGAAGGCACCCCCAGGCGACTATGAGGCGGTGCTCACGGCGAACGGCGTGACGATGCGCAAGCCGTTCAAAGTGCTCCCCGACCCGCGCCTCACCACCGTTACGGCCAGCGATTATGTGGAGCAGTTCCGCGCCGCCAGCGCGGTGCGTGACTCCATGAATGCGCTCAACACCACACTCGGTGATCTCCGCGACGTACAGAAGCAGCGTGATCAGCTGCTTGCCGCGGCGAAGCGCGCTGGTTCGGAGGCGGCGCTCGCAGCGCTGGCCGACACCCTTGCAGCCAAGCTCGCGCGCCTCGAAGTGCAGCTCACGCAGGTAAAGAGCCGGAGCGGACAGGACCCCATCCGCTTTGCGGGGCAACTCGATAACCAGTGGGCAGAGCTGTACGGCAACCTGACCGGCACCAACGGCTACATCAACGGGGGGGTGGACGGTCGCCCTACCAAGGGAGCCGCTGAGCGGGTGGCCGAGCTGTCCGCCCGCTGGAAGGTGTTGCGCACCGGTTGGCAGGAGATCCTCGACAAGGACATCCCGGCGCTCAACGCGGCGGCCGCACAACTCAAGCTCGGTGCGATCGCGGTGCCCGCGCGCACGATCATTCCCTGAAGATCAGGGAGCAGCAGGTGACGGCGCCTTCGGCTTTCGCGAGTTCGTCGGCAGGGACCGTCACCACGTCGTACCCGAGCGCTCGCATCGCCGCGAGCGTTCGGGGATAGGCTTCGGCGTAAAGCAGCCGCTCGCCCACACGCACCACATTGGCGCCCATCGGCTCGTCCGGGTGTACGGCGTGCGCCGTCAGCGGCGCAAAGGCCGCAGGCTCGACCCACATGGGGTTATGCAGCACGGCGCCGTCGTCGAGTGCCGTGGCCGCGGTCTTGAGGTGCAGACAACCGCGCACCTCGACCGGTATCACTTCGTAGCCGAAGGGGGCCGTCAGCGCCGCCAGCTGCGCGATGCCGTCGTCATTGGAGCGGGCCGTGCGCCCCACGAAGATGCGGCGGCCCGCCACGAGGACGTCGCCGCCGTCGAGCGTGCCTGGGGCGGCGATGGCACGCAGCTCACGATGCGGCTCAAGCGCCAGCGCCACCGCCTGCGTTTCGCCGCGACGACTCTCCGCGCCAGGGCGCGTGATGACCGCCATCTCATCCAGCACCACGGCCGTGTCTTCGATGAACACCGCATCGGGGTGCTCCGGCGCGGGGGCGACGCGCTGCACGGCACACCCTAACCGTCGCAGTGCGTCTTCGTAGCGGGCATGCTGCGCCACGGCCCGATCCACCTGTATCGGCGTGCGCGCCACGTGCGTGAGTTCGCAGGCGGCCAGGCTCGGGCTGACAGCACGCGTGAAGGCCATCCAGGACATGTCCAGTACGATGAGGGACGCGACGGCGGCGCGGTGCACCCATGAACCGACGGAGCTCCTGCGGGGGGGCGCACCAGGGCGTACATTCGCCCGATGTCCTCTCCCCCGGTGCCTCGGCAGCTTCACGCGCAGTCCGCGTCGCCATCTACGCTGACACCGGCACGCACACCGCACAAGCTCGGCCTCATCGGTGCCACCGCGCTGGTGGTGGGCAACATCGTGGGCGTTGGGGTGTTCATGCTCCCGGCCTCGCTTGCGCCGTTCGGCTGGAGCACCATGACGGGGTGGGCGCTCACATTGAGCGGGTCCTTGTGCCTCGCATGGGTATTCGCCGTACTGGCAAAGCACTTGCCGCATGCGGGCGGCGCCACCGGCATTCTCGGTGTGGCACTCGGCCGTGGGCCGGCCTTCGTGACCGCCTGGGGCTACTGGATGTCGGCGTGTGTATCCAACGCCGCCATCACGATCGGTGGCGTGAGCTATCTCGGCCGCCTCGTCCCGTCACTCACGCAGTCGCCGATGCTCGCCGCAGTCACGGGCTGCAGCATGCTCGCGCTGCTGGGCTATCTCAATTCGCGCGGCCTCAAGGTGGCGGGCGCCGCGCAGGTGATCACGACGGTGGTGAAAATGCTGCCGTTCGTGGTAGCGCTCGGGGTGGCGGCCCTGCTCTTCGCACGGGGCGGCACGGGCATCCTCGCCCCCTTCGATGCGTCCACCCTGACGTTCTCGGCAGCCACCGGTGCCGCGGCACTCACGCTGTACTCGATGCTGGGGCTCGAGTGCGCCGCCATGCCCGCCGAAGCAGTGAATGATCCGGAGCGCACGGTGCCCCGTGCCACCATGATCGGCACCGTTATGACGGGGGTACTCAGCATGTCAGTCACGGGGCTGCTCGTGCTCACGATGCCTGCCGCGGCACTCGCGGTCAGCGCCGCCCCCGTGGCCGATTTCGTGTCGCCTGTGTTGGGGCGTGGTGTGGGCACGTTGATCACGCTGTGCGTCGTGATTGGCGCCTTCGGCGCACTCAACGGGTGGGTGCTGGTGGTCGGTGAGGTACCGGCGGCCATGGCCGACCACGGTCTGCTCCCCGCCTGGTGGGGGAAGCGCAATGCCCGCGGTGCGGCGATGAACTCCGTGCTCGTGAGCGGTGTGCTGGCGTGCGTGCTGATCATGCTCAACGGCAGCCCGCGCCTTACCAACATGTACACCTTCGTGCTGCTGCTCTCCACCACCACGACGCTGGCCCTCTATCTGCTGGCGCCGGTGGCGGCCCTCGTGCTGGCCTATCGCGGAACGGTGCCGCGCACGCCGGCGCTGCTGCTCGCTTCGGCCGGTGCCATCGCCTTCGCCTGCTTCGCCTTCGCCGGCGCGGGACTCGAGGCGAACCTGTGGGGGCTGCTGCTGATCTTCGCCGGTGTGCCGCTCCACCTCTACATGCAGCGGCGCGCCGCGAGCCACCCGGCCGGTCAGTCCGTGGACTGAATGCGCTTGCCCAGCGGCGCCCAGCAGACCTGCGCCAGCTTGAAGTGGGCGAGGCCAAAGGGGATGCCGATCACCGTGAGACAGAGGGCAATCCCTGCCAACACGTGGCCAATGAAGAGCCACAGACCGGCGAACACGATCCAGAGCACGTTGGCGAGGCCCGTCCCCACGATGCGATCCTCACCGACGGTGCGCGCGTCCACGAGCGTGCGACCGAAGGGAAACGCCGCGAATGGGGCCACCCGAAACGCCGCGATCGACCACGGGATGCCCACGACCGTGATCGCAAGGAGGAGGCCCGCCAGCAGCCAGCCAAGCCACGCGAAGAATCCGCCGCCCAGCACGAACCAGAGAAGATTGCCGAGGAAAGTCATAGCGAAACGTACGTCCCCGTAGGGTGATCTGTTTCGACCGTCGCCTGGCCGACCGCCCGGGAGGGCGACGCGGGTCAGGCGGCCTTGCGCTTCTCGTGCGCCGCGCGACTGGCCTTGAGCAACCGGTGCACCGTGGTGCCCGTGATGAGCCGCACACCGCGCTGGAACGTGAGGTACTGGTAGCCCCACTGCACCACCACGCTCAGGCGATTGCGCACGCCCACGAGGTACAGGATGTGCACGAAGAGCCAGGTGAGCCAGGCAAAGGTGCCCCGCAGCTGCGCGCCGGCGATGACCGCCACGGCCTTGTGCCGTCCGATCGTAGCGAGGTCACCCTTGTTGAGATAGCGAAACGGTACGCGCGGGCGCCCCTCGAGAGCACGCGCGATGTTCTTCGCGGCCACCGCGCCCATCTGATTCGCCGCAGGGGCCACCGCAGGCACCGGCCGACCATCCGGCATGGTGGTACTCGCCACGTCGCCCACGCAGAACACGTGGGGATGGCCCGGCACGCTCAGGTCGTCGCCCACCTGCACGCGCCCCGCGCGATCGAGTGGCACGCCCAGCTGGCGCGTGAGCGGCGACGCCTGGTTCCCCGCCCCCCAGAAGACCGTGTGCGCGTCGATCCGTTCCCCATTGGCCATCACGCCATCCGCGTCGACGTGGGTCACCACGCAGTTGGTACGCACCTCCACGCCCAGTGCCTCGAGGTCGTGGCGGGCCTGCTCGGACAGCGCCTCGGGGAACGAGGGCAGAATGCGCGGCCCGCCCTCGAGCAGCAGCACGCGCGCCTTGCTTGGGTCGATGCGCCGAAACTCGCCCCGCAGCGCCTGACGGGTGACCTCGGGAATCATCCCGGCGAGCTCGACGCCGGTCGGTCCGCCCCCCACGATCACGAAGGTCAGCAGCGCCGCGCGCTCTCCAGCAGCACTCACGCGCTCCGCCGCCTCGAACGACAGGAGGAAGCGACGGCGCATCTCGAGCGCATCCTCGATGCTCTTGAGCCCCGGCGCATGCTGCTCCCACTCCGGATGTCCGAAATACGCGTGACGCGCGCCGGTGGCGATCACGAGATAGTCGAACGACAGATGCACCGTACCCCCATCGAGCGACACGGCACGGCGTTCGAGATCGATGCGATCCACATCGGCCATCACGACCGTCGCGTTCTGCTGCCGGCGGAGCAGCCAGCGGATCGGCACGCTGATATCCGACGGGTTGAGCACCGCCGTGGCCACCTGATACAGCAACGGCTGGAAGAGGTGGTGGTTGGTGCGATCGAGCAGCGTGATGCGCACCGGCGCCTTGGCAAGCGCACGGGCCGCGGAGAGCCCGCCGAAGCCACCACCCACAATGACCACGTGCGGGCGGGGATCGGTCGCGAAGCTACCGGTGTGCGTGAGCGAGGCCTGCGCAGTGATCTGATGCGGCATCCAACTCTCCTGTCGGGGTCAGAGAGCCGTACGCCCGGACCTTGTGAAAAGTTTCACAAGTCACCAGAAGGAGCAGATTTGTGATACATCCAGAAGGCATCAGCGACGGGGCGCTCGCCAGAAATACCACTCCCGTGACGGGGTCCACCCCGACGCCACCGCCGCCGCTTCCCCGAACACACACGCGCCCCGCTCCTCCGTCAGTGCCCGGAAATGCCCGTCGAACTCGTGCAGCATTTCCCGGGTTTCCTGCGGGGATGGCTTCGCCCGCAATCGCGCCGAGATCTCATGGCGCACCAGGACGTCATCGGTGAACACATGCGCGGGGTCGTGGGGCTGATGCTCCAGACGATCCACGATGCGCGCCCACTCCGCCAACAGAATCGGCAGCGTGAGGCGCGCCAGATTGAGCGGCGCCGTCACGGCGTGCGCGCCTCGGGCTTTGCTTCGACGCGCGCGAGGAACGCCCGCACCGCCGCGATGTACTCGGCCGGCTTTTCGCGCATCGCCGCGTGCGCCGCCCCCGGCACCACCACGAGTTCCGCGTCGCGCATGGTGCGACGGAACTCCTCGAGCGTGGTGGGACGCGCCTCGTCGAACTCGCCGGCGATGAACAGGCTGGGCTGCCGGATCTCGTCCATGTCTGCGGCACGGCTCCACGTGCGCAGCGACCCGGTGCTGCGGAACTCCGTCGGCCCCCACATCTGCCGATAGATCGTGTCGTTCGAGGCGACGCCGTCACAGCGGGGTTCGTTGGCCACCGGCAACCGCCGCACATGGCGGCCGTAGAAGGTGTCCGTCGCCACGCGATACGCCTCCGAGTCGATCGTGCCGGCGCGCTCGTGTTCGTCCAGCACGCGCTGCACCGAATCCGGGAGCTGCGCACGCAAACTGTCCGCATCGGCGATCCAGCGGGGCGTGGAGATGAGCGGGCTGCTGAAAATCACGCTCTCCACGCCCGTGGGCCTGGCCGCGATCATGTACTCCGCGGCGAGCGCGCCGCCCCACGAATGCCCGAGCAGATGGATGCGGTCGAGCTTGAGGGCACGTCGGACCGCATCGACCTCCTGCACGAAACGGGGCACACGCCAGAGCGCGGTGTCGCTCGGATGCTCCGAACGTCCGCTCCCCAATTGGTCGTAGAAGATCACGGGACGATCGGCGGCAAGCGGCGCGAGCACCTCGAACCGGCACGACACCCCACCGGGGCCGCCGTGAAGGGCCAGCAGCGGTACGCCGGGACCATTGCCGATCTTGCGATACCACACCTTGCCCCCGGGGACGTCGATCATCCCCTCCTGCGAGGGCATCGTATCGGCGGTCGCCCCCGCTGCCGTGTCGGGCGCCAGGTGGTCACTGGCCCGGTCACTCGGGGAACAGGCGGCCAGCAGCAGCACGCCGCCAGCCACGACGAGACGCGTACCACACGAGCCGATCGCGGGCACACCAGCAGGGAGAATCGGAAAGATGCGCATGCCACAATCTACCGGTCCGCCTCCCCCTCGGTCACGAGGGGGCCGTCACCGGGATCACTCGGTCATGCCCAGCCCATGCAGCAATCCACGAAGCGTATCGGTGTCGAGGCGGTGACCGCCCGCGTACTGCACGCCACGCGCCCGCGGCTGCCATCCCCGAAAACGCTCCAGCATCGCCTCACGCGACGCCTCATTGATGAACTGGTCATGGTCTCCTGTCACCAGCACCACATCGGTATGCTGCAGCGCGTCCTGCATCGACGCGTCGTCCACATCCGTGGCGACACTGCCGGCCCACGCGACGAAGGCGCGCGGATGCACGAACGACGAGGAAATCCAGCGGGTTGCCGTGGCCACGCCCTGTGAGAACGCGAGCACGCCCACCTGCGGCCGGCCGGTAGTCATCCCCAGCACCTCGTCGTACACGCCGTAAAGCCAGCGCAGTGTGTCGGCGATGTCGTCGTCCCGCCCCTCACGGGTCATCCAGGTGGCGCCCACGTGCTGCAGATGGCTCCCGTCGCCGCTCGGCATGTCGCGGTAAAAACGCGAGAGACCCTCGGGCGCCACAATGCAGGTATCGGGGGGCACGCATCCGTCGAAGTGCCGCAGGAAGCGCGAGGCAAGCTGCCCGTAGCCGTGCAAAACGAACCACAGGCGCCGCGCCTTCGGCAGTTCTGCCCCAAGCAGAGCGTACCGACCGGTCTTCACGGTCTCGCGGGTGACGAATCGGATACTGCTGCCGATACGCTGGTCGGAGGAGAGGCTATCCATGTCCCAGCTTACGGCCATGCCTGCAGGACCGACTAGTCATAAATCGCCGTCCTGTTCGCCAACGTGGCGCGGACGCTCGTGGATTACGCCCGCGTCCTCGAGACCGACCCGACCGCGCCAGACGACTGGCGCGATCGGATCAGCCGCGGACTACATGGCAGGCGCCTGCAGCGCCTGCAGCGCCTTCTTCACGAGATCGGTCTTCGCGGCATCGCAGCCACGGGCCCCTTCAGCCGCCGACACCGCCGACGTGAGCGCCGCGTTTCGGGCTGAGCCGGCCGCCTTCTCGGCCGCCGCGATCTGGGCACGCAACGCACTCACCGCCGGCGCTGCACATCCCTTACGCTCCAGCTGGTCCGTATAGGCCTTGGCCAGCGCGAAGCTGGGTGGCCACGTGATCTTCGGCTGCCCCTGCGCGTTGAGCTGCGCCCACGTCACCGTCTTCGCCGCATCAATCTCGTTCTGCGTGAGGAACTCGCTTGGCACGAGCTCGGCCACGTCCATGCCGCGGGCGATCTCCGAGCTGACGATATGCCCATTGTACCAGTACACCGACCAGGAGCCGCCCATTTCCATGCGCGTGCCGTCGACCGGTCCACGATCGAAGCTCGCAATTTCCTTGGGCGTCGAGGCATCGGTCCAGTCGAACACCGAAATGCCACCCTGATACCACGACTGCACCATGATGTCGCGCCCCGGCACCGGAATCAGCGAGCCGTTGTGCGCCACGCAGTTCTCGTTCGACGTCTGGTACGTGGGGATTTTGTAGTAGCTCTTGAAGACCATCTTCCGGTTTACGATCTCGAAGATGGCATTGGCCCCCCACTCCGGCTTGTCGAGCGGACGGCACTTGGGAGCGCCGCCGCCGCCCCATTCATCGCTGAAGAGGATCTTCGATCCGTCGTTGTTGAAGGTCGCCGAGTGCCAGTAGGCGAAGTTCGAGTCGGCCACGGCGTCGAGACGCACCGGGTTGACCGGGTTGCTGATGTCGAGGAGCAGCCCGTGCCCTTCACACGCGCCACCGGCAAGGCCGAGCGCCGGGTACACGGTGATGTCGTGGCACTGCGAGCTCTCGCTGATCCGGCCCGTCGTATTTTCTGCCATCCCCTGCGCGGCGAACATGCGCTTCAGGCGGGCATCGACCACCGGACGGGCCGCGGCACTATCGGCCGCGTTGGGCGAGGTGCCCCCGCGGGCCTTCATGATGCTGTCGATCACCGGCTGCACAAACGGCGGCGGCACCACGATCTCTTCGTTGACCACCGGAATCACCGCAGTGAAGGCACCGGCGGCGCGCGCCTTGTCCATCTCGAGCTTGTCGGCCGGCGACTGGCCGTGCCCCGTGGGCGCCGCGAGGCCGGCGAAGATATTGGCACGGTTCACGATGGCCGCCTGCGATGGATCGGCGAGCGGCACCTTGATGATCTCGATGCGCAACCGTGACGAGTTGGGCTCGTCGGCCGGCGCCTTGGCGCGGCACTCGGACAGTTCGCCCTCAGGGCGGATCTCGGACGATCCGGACACGTAGATGTACACGTTGTCCTTGTCCTGCGGATCCTCGAGGACCGTGTGGGTGTGCGACCCGCGGCACGTCTGCACATTGGCAAGGAGCTTCGGCTCCTTGATGTTGCTGATGTCGAAGATGCGCACGCCACGCATGCGCTCCTTGCTCACCGCCTGGCGAACACCGCCCGGCTTGCAGTCCACACGGCCGTTGTTGGCCTCGGCCGACATGAACATCAGCTTGCCGAACACCGACACGTCGTTCTGGGAGGCGGGGCACTCATAGGCCACCACGAGCTGTGGCTGCGACGGGTTACTGATGTCCCAGACCACGGGGCCGTTGTAGTTGCCCTGAATGACGTAATTGCCCGTGAAGGCGAGGTCGGAGTTGGTCTCGCCGAGGAAGCCCTTGGGCGACGCCACCTTGGCCAGCACGCGCAGGTTGCTGGTGTGTTCGCCGGCGTCGAAGAGACCGGCCTTGAGACTGTTGCGCGGGTCCGTCGTTGGCGACGGGGCCGTCTGCGGCGTTCTCGCCGGCGCACAGGCCGCGAGGGTGGAGACGGCCAGAACGAGGGCTGCGCGCAGGGGCTGGCTGCGCCGGGCATGTACGTGCATGGATCTCGCTGTAGGGGCGGAGACGGGCCAGCCACCGAGAGATCGCGGGCTGGCATCGATACCCAAAAGAATACCGCGTACGGAACGTTTGGGCACGGGGGCGACACGCCCTACGAGCCATGCAGCCCGTTCGTTTCGCGAGCGCTCCGCCCCAGGCGCGGACCGGAATCCGATCAGAAGAAGAAGAACGAGAAGCGGCCGCCGCTCGACCCCAGGCTGCTGAAGCGCTGGTTCACGATCGTGTTGTAGATCGAGCCGAACGTGTAGCGGATGCCGATGTTGGTCGTGATGCGAAAGCCCGTCTGCAGCGCCTGCCGCTGCAGCAGGATTTCCTCCTCGGTGTTGCCGGCGCGCGGCAGATAGATCTGGTCGTTGATGCGCGCTGCCGAGCCGCCGATGTTGAGCGAGAAACCGCGGCCAAGTCGCAGGTCCACGTTGCCGCTCAGCGTGAGGGCATGACGGTTGAAGTCATGCAGATAGTTGAGCCAGTCGAGTGAGACGTTGCTCGAGCCCCACGACTGCCGCGCCACGAACGATGCGGTCGCCTGCTGGCTGATCCGGGTCTCCGAATCACGATTGTAGACCGTCGTGCGCTGGTAGTTGTAGTGGTTTGGCCCCACGTTGTAGAGGAACGTGAGTTGACGGCGCGTCTGCTCGCTCCACTTGAACACGTTGTACTCGATCGCCGGCTGCGCGCGCAGCGCCACGTCCTGATTGAGGAAGTCGGAGTACCCCACCCCCAGCTTCATCCCGGCGGACCAATGTGACGACAGGGACCGCACCACCAGGGAGTTCGCATTGTAGGTGCGCTGCTCATTGGTCACGGTGAAGGCCGGACGCGAGGCGGCGGCGGGGATCTCAAAGCGCTGCTCGTTCACATTGCCGCTGACGGAGAAGTTGAGCTTCCACTTCTCGGTTGCACGATTCGCCGACAGCGCCAGGGACCCGTTGATCGACTGCTGCTGTTCCTCGGCGCGGATGAAGGCGTTGAAGTTGGTGGTGTAGGTCCAGAGGTTCCATTTGTCCTTCAAGTTGGCCGCCGAGACCTGCTGCTGCTGACCGAACGGCGCAACGTAGGCCAGTTGCAACCGCGAGGCGATCGGCGAGCGGGCGACGTAGCGCGTGAGCCCCAACTTGAAGACGCGCGCCAGTTCGCGACGGATGCGATCATCGGGATCGTTGGGGAGCGTGTTGAGCACCAGCGTATCGGCCATCCCCTCAAACTTGCGGCGGCCGATGAAGGTGATGGTGTTCTCCGAGCCACCGCCGCCGTTCGTCAGCCCCGACACGAGGATCTGCACGTCGGCATCGAAGCGGTCGCGCATCCAGTTCACGAAGTTCACGTCCGTGACAATGAAGTCGCGGTCGCAGCCGCGCACCCGGCCCTGACAATCGAGAAACACCCGGATGGCCTGGGCCTGCAGGGTGGCGGAATCGGGAGCCATCGCGGCGGGACGCATGCCCGCCGGTGGCCCACCGGGACGCCCGCCCACGCCTGCGGGCGGGCCGCCCTGCGCGTGGAGCCGGGAGAGGGCCAGCAGGGGCAATACGGAGACGAAGGCGATCACACACGCACGCAAACGAAGTCGGTCGACAGGAGTCATGGGAACCAGTCACACGGTTGGCGTTCCGCCCCGGGCGTACGCGAGAGCGCACGCGCCCCTGGGACGGGACGGCACCGGGCCGCGCCCGGTACCTGCCACGAACGCCAGACCGGGCGATTCCGTTGCCGACCGCCGGAAATCCGCCGCGCCCGATTAGAATGCGAGGGTCCCCGTACCCGTTGCACTCCGGCTTTCCGTGACCGCCACTGCTTCTGCCACGCCGCTCCCCGATGACGTCCTGCGCGATGTCTTCGGCTACACCGATTTCCGACCGGGGCAGCGCGAAGTCATCGACGCCGTACTGGCCGGTCGCGATTGCATCGCGCTCATGCCCACCGGGGCCGGCAAGTCGCTGACCTACCAGATCCCGGCGCGCATCCTTGGCGGGACGGTACTGGTGATTTCCCCCCTGATCTCGCTGATGAAGGATCAAGTGGACGCCGTGGCGGGGCTTGGGTACAAGGTCACCGCCATCAACTCCACCCTCGATCCGGACGAGCGGCGCGCGCGCCTCGAGGCGTTCCGCATGGGGGCGTACGAATTGGTGTATCTCGCCCCGGAGGCGCTCGACGGCTATTTGGGCGACTTCATTCAGGGGTGCCCGGTCTCCCTGCTGGTGGTGGACGAGGCGCACTGCATCAGCCAATGGGGACACGACTTCCGCCCCAGCTACCGTCGGCTGCAGGGGCTCAAGCAGCAACTCGACGTGCCGGTCCTCGCGCTCACGGCCACGGCGACGCGCGACGGCGCGCGCGACATCCTGCGCCAGCTTGGCATGAAGAAGCCCGCCGGCTTCAAGGGGTCCTTCTTCCGACCCAACCTGCGGATTGGCACACGCAAGAAGGGCCAGGGCGGCAACACCCGCGGCGAGATCCTCACGCTGGTACGCATGCACGAGGGACAGAGCGGCATCGTGTACTGCCAGAGCCGCAGGAGCGTGGAGCAGACGTGCGAATATCTCGTGGCACAGGGGGTGCGCGCGCTCCCGTATCACGCCGGGTTGCCCCCGGAGGAGCGGGCGCACAACCAGGATGCGTTTCAGCGCGACGACGTCGATGTGGTGGTGGCCACGGTCGCTTTCGGCATGGGCATCGACAAGTCGAACGTGCGCTTCGTGATCCACCGCGACATGCCCAAGGACATCGAGTCGTGGTATCAGGAGATCGGTCGCGCCGGACGTGATGGCCTGCCAAGCGACTGCATCTGCTTCTACTCGTGGGCCGACGTGATCGCGCACGAGCGCTTCCTCGATCGGGTCGACGACGAGGCGGTCCGCGAGCGCACGCGCGCCGCCACGAAGGCGCTGTTCAACCTCATCGAACGTGCCGGGTGCCGTCACCAGGCCCTCGTCCACCACTTCGACGAAGCCATCGACGCGTGCGGCGAGTCGTGCGAGGCCTGTACCGGGCAATCGGTGGAAGCGCGACTGACCGAGGCGCTCGAGCTCCAGCGGGCGGCGCAGACCGGATGGCGGCGCAGCGCGCCGGCCGCGAAGGGTGGCCCGCGGTCGTCGCTGGACGCGAGTGAACTCGACGGCGAGGACCGCGAGCTGTTCGATGCGTTGCGCGGGCTCCGGCGCGAACTGGCCGACGAGGCGGGCGTACCCGCGTACATCGTGTTCGGCGATCGCGTGCTCCTCGAAATGGTGGCCCGCAAGCCCACCACGCAGGCGCGGCTGCTGCAGGTGCCGGGCGTGGGACAGGCGAAGCTCGAAAAGTACGGCGACTACTTCCTCGAGATCATCACCAACTACACCACCTGACACGCTGGCTCCGTGGCCACGAAACGCGCCGGGCCGCGACTGACGATCTTCCCGTGCCGCCGGAACGGTACCAACTTGTGGCATGCGCTCCCCTACCCTGCACCGGCTGATCGTTCGTCCCTTCGCGGCGGCTGCCGCCGTACTCACCGTACTCGCCGTTCTTGCGCCAACCGCGGCCAGTGGCCAGAGCGCGCGCCCCACGCGTGCGTTCACCGGGTTCACCCTCATCGACGGCACGGGCGCCGCACCGGTGCCCAACGCGGTGATGGTCGTGCGCAACGGCCGCATCGTGGAGGTGGGCCGCGCCGCTGACGTGCGCATTCCGGCCGACGCAGAACGGGTGCCGCTCAATGGAAAGTTCGTGGTCCCGGGGCTCATCAACGCCCATGGGCACGCATCGAGCGTGGCCAACCTGCGCACCTATGCCGCCTATGGCGTGACGACCGTCTACTCGCTGGGCGACGAGAGCGACGAGGTATTCGCGGCACGCGAGGCCCAGCGCCACACGCCCCCGGCACACGCGCGGGTGTACGTGGCCGGCCCGGTGCTGGCGCCGGCAGACTCCACCGTTGCACGGGCCAACGTCCTTGCAGTGGCGGCGCGGCGCGTGGACATCGTGAAGATCCGCGTGGACGACAACCTCGGCACCACGCCCAAGATGCGCCCTGAGGTATATCGCTCGGTGATTGCGGCCGCGCACGCTCGCGGCCTGCGCGTGGCGGCACACCTGTACTATCTCGACGACGCCAGGGCACTGCTCACCGCCGGCGCCGACTACCTGGCGCACAGCGTACGCGACCGCGCAGTGGACGAGGCCTTCGTTCAGCAACTCAAAGCGTCGAAGGTGTGCTATTCGCCGACACTGATGCGCGAAGTATCGACGTTCGTCTACGACACCACCCCCGCGTTCTTCCGCGACTCGTTCTTCCTCGCCCATGCCAACCGTGAGTGGATGGCCACCGTGGAGGAGCCACGCCGCATGCAGGGAGTCCGTACGAGCAGCAGCGCCCAGCGGTACAAGGCGCAGCTGCCGGTCGCCATCGCCAACATGATGACGCTGCATCGCGCCGGGGTGCCCGTGGCCATGGGGACCGACACCGGGCCGCTGGGGCGCTTTCAGGGCTACTTCGAACTCATGGAGATCGAGATGATGGTCGACGCCGGCTTTACGCCCATGGAAGCGATCCGCTCCGCCACCGGTGTTGCTGCCCGCTGCCTGCGCATCGACGGCCTAGTAGGGACCCTGCAACCCGGCCGGGCGGCGGACCTCCTCGTCTTGAACGCCTCGCCGCTCGACCGAATCGCCAATCTCCGCCGACAGCACTCGGTGTGGATCGCAGGCAATCGACTGGCCAACTGACCCGCCTCCGCCGCTCGGGCACATGCCCCGCGGCAGCGCGTCCGGCGAGCCGACGACTCAGTAGCCCACCGCCAGTCCGTCCTTGCGGGGATCACTGCCCGCCCCGTACCCCCTCGGCAGACGGACGATTGCCTGCGCGCCGCCAAATGCGATGGTGGGCTGCTCGATCAGCACGTGCCCCATGGCAGCGAGCGCGTTGCGCACACCATCGCTGATGGGCGGCTCGAGCGCCACACGCTGCCCGTTGTAATGGCGGAAGCGCGGCGCATCGATTGCCGCCTGGACGTCCAGGCCGAATACGAGGTGATTGAGCAGGAATTGCACGTGCCCCTGCGCCTGCACGCCACCGCCCATCAATCCGAAACTCATGTACGCCTCGTCGCGACCATTCGTCATGCGCGTAACGAAGCCTGGGATGAGCGTATGGAAGGGGCGCTTGCCCGGGGCCACGGTGTTCGGCAACCCCTGATCGAGCGTGAAGCCGGCACCACGATTGTGCAGCGCGAAGCCCGTGCCGGGCACCACGACGCCCGAGCCGAAATAGTCGTAAATCGAGTTGATGAACGACACCATATTGCCTTCAGCATCGGCGACGGTGAGATACACAGTCTCGCTCTTCGTGCGCGACGGTCCCGGGTCCACGCGCTCGCTCGCTCGCAACGGATCGAGATGCCGGCGGCGCTCGGCGATGAACGCGTCGCTGAGCAGATACTCGACCGATACGTCGAGATGATCGGCATCACCCACGAAGCGATCGAGATCGGCATAGGCGAGTTTCTTGGCTTCGATCAGATGGTGCAGATAGGCCGGTGAGTTGTGCCCCATGGCCTTGAGGTCATACGGCTCGAGAAGGCGGAGCATTTCGAGCGCGGCAATGCCTTGGTTGTTCGGCGGGAGTTCCCACACCCGATAGCCGCGGAACGGTACCGAGATGGGCGTGACCCACGTGGGCTGATTGCGGCGCAGGTCGTCGAGTGTGACGAAACCGCCGAGCTGCGTGAGCCGCTGCACGATACGCCGTCCGAGCGAGCCACCATAGAAGGTGCCGATCCCGCTGTCGGCGATCACCTGCATCGTGCGCGCGAGATCTTTGTTGGTAAACCACTCCCCGGCGCGCGGCGCGCGCCCACCCGGCAGGTACGTGGCCGCGGCCGCCGAGTCACGCGTGAGGAACGCCGTTTCGTCGTGCCACTGCGCCGCAATGATGGGCGAGACGGGGAATCCATCGCGGGCGTAGCGGATGGCCGGCTGCAGCGCCTGCCGAAGGGTGCGACGTCCGTGCGTGCGCAGGAGCATGTCCCAGGCGGCCAGTGCACCCGGCACCGTGACCGACATGGCACCCTGCTGCGACCCGGCGCGGAAGCCGCGCGCCACGAGCGTGTCGCGCAGCATTCGCGAACCGGCCCGACCGCTGCCGTTGATCGCCACAAGCTTCTGCGGCTTCGCCAACCACACGATGGCGAACATGTCGCCGCCGATGCCGGTCATGTGCGGCTCCGTCACACCGAGTACGGCGGCGGCGGCCACGGCGGCATCCACCGCATTCCCCCCGGTGCGCAGTACTTCGAGCCCTGCGGCCGAGGCGAGTGGCTGACTGGTTGCCACCATGCCACCCGGCGCGTACACCGTGGAGCGGCCCGCCATGCTACTCGGGCGTTGGGCCGGCAGGAGGATTGGCACCGAGGCCGCGATGCTCAGTGCCACAACGACGGCGCGCGCCAGACGGCGCGGAACACCGCCAGTGCTGCGGGAGGTGGCGAGGCTGGGGTTCATGTGGGGCATGCTGCGGAATGTAGCGTTGGCGGCCTGACTCTTGCGCTGGCGGTGGGCGCCGCGGGGGCCTCGGGCGGTTTCGGCTCATCCCGATCGAACGTTCCCCCCGCGCCGGACGTTTGCATCGGTGGGCGTCCGGCCGCAGACTACATCCTGACCGGTCGCCCCCCCTCGCGATCGTCGGGCCCTTCCGACGCCCATCGCCACCCATCGCTACCGACGGGCCCCGATTGGCCTGTCCCGGGAGTTCTCCGTGAAATTTGTCCGCTCCCTGCTGGGCCTGGCCGCGCTCGCGGCCGGCACCCTCCAGGCCCAGCAAGCTTCCCGCACCGAACCCGTCGCCGGACTGCGCGGCAATTCCACGGGCTTCCATGCCCTCGTGGGTGCCCGTGTGGTCACCGCCCCCGGCCAGGTGCTCGACAATGCCACCATCGTCATCCGCAACGGCGTCGTGACGGCCGTGGGTGCCGGCGCGGCCGCTCCCGCTGGCGCGCGCGTGTGGGACCTCAAGGGACTCACCGTGTACCCGGGCTTCATCGACGCGCACGCCGACCTGGGGGGTGACGCGCCGCAGCAGGGCGGCGATGTGGGCCCCACCCACTGGAATCCGCAGGTGCGCGCGTGGTTCAGCACCACCGCCAATCTCAAGGACGACTCCACCCGACGCATCGCGCTCCGCTCCCTCGGCTTCGGCGCGGCGCTCGCCGTGCCGCGTCAGGGCCTCTTCCGCGGTACCGCGTCGGTGGTGAACCTCTCCGACGCCGGCGTCCGTGAGCGCGTGCTCCGCCCCGACCTCGCACAGAGCGTGGGCTTCCAGCGTTCCTTCGCCCTCGGCGGCATGTACCCCAACTCCACCATGGGGACGACCGCGCTCATGAAGCAGACGCTGCTCGACGCGGAGTGGTACATCCGCGCGTGGGGCGCCTACGAAACGAGTGGCCGTTCGATCCTCCCCCCCGAAACCAGCGAGGCACTCGCCGCGCTCGGCAAGGCGGTCAAGGGCCAGCAGCCCGTGGTCTTCCAGACGGACAGCGAAGAGGAGTACCTCCGCGCGTACAAGATCGCGTCGGAGTACAAGCTCACGCCGTGGTTCCGCGGCAGCGGTCAGGAGTATCGTCTGGTGGACGTGCTGAAGGGGCGCACCCAGCCGCTCATTGTGCCGCTCGCCTTCCCCGACGCGCCCAACGTGGCCAACCCGGAAGCGGCCAGCAACGCGTCGCTCGCCGACCTGCGTCACTGGTATCTCGCGCCCACCAACCCAGCGCAGCTGGCAGCCAACAACATCCCGTTCGCCCTCACCGCCGACGGCCTGTCGTCGCTGAACCAGTTCTTCCCCAACCTCCGCGTGGCGGTCGCGCGCGGTCTCGCCCCCGACAAGGCGCTCGCCGCGCTGACCACGGTGCCGGCGCAGTGGCTCGGCATCGAGCGCACCCATGGCACCATTGCCGTGGGCAAGGCGGCCAACCTCGTGGTGAGCGAAGGGGATCTCTTCACTGAAGAAGGCGCCATCCGCGACGTGTGGGTACAGGGTACGCGCTTCGGCGTGACCCGTCCGCCGCAGGTGGACCCGCGCGGCACGTGGACCATCACGTCGGAAGACCAGGGCACCTTCAAGAGCGCGACGTTGCGTCTCGAGGGACCGCTCAACCGCATCCGCGGCACGATCGAAATGCCGAGCCGTCGCCCCGTGAACCTCACCGGCGTGCGCGTCATCGCCGAAACCGGGCGCCTCGAAGCCACCTTCAACGGCGAGCAGCTCGGCCTCGAGGGGGCCGTCCTCCTCTCCGGCGCCGTGCGGGACAACGAGTTCTACGGCTGGATGTCGCTCCCCACGGGGACCGATGCCACGTACAAGGGCACACGCACCGAACCGTTCCAGGGCCCGGCCCGCGGTGCGGTGGCAGTGAAGGTGCCGAAGATCGACCTGCCGTTCATCCGTCCGTCGATGGAGTTCGGCCGCACCTCGCAACCCGAGCAGCCAGCGGCGCTGGTGGTGCGCAACGCCACCGTGTGGACGCAGGGCGCGCAGGGAAAGCTCGAGAACGCCGATCTCCTCGTACAAGCCGGCAAGATCGTGAAGGTGGGCCAGAAGCTCGCCGCGCCAAAGGGCGCCGTGGAAATCGATGCGACCGGCAAGCACCTCACCCCGGGGCTCATCGATCCGCACACGCACGGTGGCGTGAGCTCGATCAACGAGAGTGGCTTCGCAATCGTCCCCGAAGTGCAGATGGGTGACGTGATCACGCACAACAACATCTGGTTCTACCGACAGCTCGCTGGCGGCCTCACCACCACGATGATCAAGCACGGCTCCGCCAACCCCATCGGTGGCGAGAACGTGTTCGTGAAGACACGCTGGGGCTCACTCCCCGACGAGTACAAGATCACCAACGCGCCGCGTACGGTGAAGTTCGCGCTGGGTGAGAACCCCAAGCGCAGCCCCACGCGCTATCCCAACACGCGCATGGGCGTGCAGGAAATCATCCGCGACCACTTCCTCGCCGCGCGTGACTACGAGAAGGAGTGGAAGGCCTGGGAAAAGACCAAGACGGGCCTCCCGCCGCGGCGTGACCTGCGCATGGAAGCGCTGCTCGACATCCTGAATCAGAAGCTGCTCGTGTCGTCGCACGGCTATCGCGCCGACGAATTCCTCGCCCTCGTGCGTCTCGCGGAGGAGTTCGGCTTCCGCATCCAGACGCTGCAACATGGCGTGGAAGCGTACAAGATCGCGGACGAACTCAAGAAGTCGGGCGTGGCCGCGGTCGTCTGGAGCGATTGGGGCGCCTTCAAGATGGAAGCGTATGACGCCACGTCGTTCAACGCACGCCTGCTGCTCGAAGCCGGTGTGGTCACGTCGCTGCACTCCGACGACAACGAAATCTCCACGCGCATGAACTGGGAAGCGGGCAAGCTGCTCCGCTCCGGCGTGAACGAGATCGATGCGCTCAGCACGGTCACGCTCAACGCGGCGAAGGCCGTGGCAATCGACAGCCGCATTGGCTCGCTCGAAGCGGGCAAGGATGCCGACTTCGTGATCTGGAACGGCAACCCGCTCTCGCAGTTCACCAAGGCCGAGCAGACGTGGGTGGACGGCCGTCGCTACTTCTCGCTCGACGAAGACAAGACGCTGCGTGAGGAGGTCGCGCGTCAGCGTGCACAGCTGATTCAGGCGATCCTCGCGGCGGCGCCCGCCGATGCGCCTGCGGCCGGTGCCCCGGCGCGTGGCCGCGGCCAGGGAGGCAACTGAGCATGCTCGTTCTTCGCACTCACCCCAACACGCGGACCATGAACTCCACGCTTCTGCAGCGGGCCGCGCGCCTCGCGGTGCTGGCCGCCGCGCTTGGCGGCACTGGTATGCTGCTGCCGTCGGTTGCCCACGCGCAGGTCGTCATTCCCACGGCAGCGCAGTCGCAGCCGGTGGTCCTGCGCGGCGCCACGATCCACACCGTGACCAAGGGGACCATCACCAACGGGACGATCGTGATGGATCGCGGCAAGATCACCGCCATCGGTGGTCCCGAGATTTCGGTGCCGCGCGGGGCCAAGGTCGTGGACTACACGGGCAAGCACATCTACCCGGGGTTGATCGATGCCTACAGCACGGTGGGCATCTCCGAGATCGGCGCCGTCGACGTGTCGAACGACGTCAACGAACTCGGCGACTTCAACCCCAACGTGCGCGCCGAAGTGGCCGTCAATGCGGAGAGCCGGCATATCGGCACGACGCGCTCGGCGGGCGTACTCGTGGCCTTCTCCACCCCCGGCGGTGGCGTGATCTCGGGGTTGTCCTCGGCGATCTCGCTCGAAGGGTGGACGTGGGAAGAGATGTCCATGAAGGGTGCTGCGGCTCTCAACGTGAACTGGCCCGACCCCAACGCACGTCCGCGTCGCTTCGGCGGCGGCCCGCCGCCGGGCTTCGGTGGTCGTCCGCAGCCGGCCCCCAAGACGTATGCCGAACAGGTGGAGGAGATCCGCAACTTCTTCGGCGAGGCGCGGGCCTATCGGGACGCGATCAAGTCTGGACAGTCGGTGCGTACCGACTCCCGCTACGCCGCGATGATCCCCGCCCTCAACGGCGAGATCCCCGTCGTGGTGGCCGCCGAGGGTGCCGCACAGATCAGCGACGCCATCACGTGGGCCAAGCAGGAAGCGGTGAAGATCGTCATCCGTGGTGGACGCGATGCCATGCAGGTGGCGGCGCGCCTCAAGGCGGAAAACGTACCGGTCATCCTGACGGCGACGATGAGTGCTCCGCCGCGCAGCGACGACGGCTACGATGAGGCCTACAGCACCCCGGCGGCGCTGTACAAGGCCGGCGTGAAGTTCGCGATCGCCGGCGAGGGCAATGCGCTCTACAGCTATCGCCTGCCGTGGGACGCCGGCGTGGCAGTGGCCTTTGGTCTGCCGGAGGAAGAAGCGCTCAAGGCCGTCACCATCAACGCCGCGGAGTTCATGGGCGTGGCCGACAAGGTCGGCTCACTCGAAGTGGGCAAGGAGGCCACCCTGCTGATCACGACCGGCACGCCCCTCGATATGACGTCGAACATCGTGCAGTCGTACATCCAGGGGCGCGAGATCGACATGAACGACATCCAGAAGCAGTTCTTCAAGAAGTACCTGGAGAAGATCAACCAGCAGAAGAAGAAGATCGCGAGCTGACGCTTGCCATCGTAGCTTGTGGGTGGGGGCACCGGATTCCGGTGCCCCTTTTCCGTCCAACCCGTCGCTGACCTTCATGCCGATCACACGTCACGCCCTGCTGCTGGTTGCCGCGGTGGGGCTGCTCCCCACGCAGGAAGGGACCGTCTCCTTCCGCCCATTACAGGTTGAGCTCTTCGCCGCCCCAAACTCACTGGTGAACGCTGCCGCCGACGTGGACAACGACGGCGACCTCGATCTCTTCGTGGGCTTCAACGGCACCCCCAATCGCTTCTATCGAAACACCGACGGCGTTTTCACCGACGCGGCCAGTACGCTCGGTGTCGCAGACGCACGGGCCACGCGCGCCGCCGCATTCGGTGACTGGGACAGTGACGGTGATCCTGACCTCCTCGTGGGCTTTGCACCGGGCGGTGGACCGGTGCTGCGTCTCTATCGCAACGAGGGTGGTCGATTCACCGACGCCACATCACTCGCCGGGCTTGCCGTGGACAGCGGTGCGGTCCGGCAGCCGGTGTGGGTAGACTACGACGGTGATGGTGATCTGGACCTGTTCGTGGCCTTCCGCGACCGCCCCAACGCGCTCTATCGCAACGACGGCGCACGCCTCGTGGATATTGCCCCGCAGGTGGGGCTCGCCGATACGCGCCGCAGCGTGGGCGTGGTCTGGGCCGACCTCGACGCCGACGGCGATCTCGACGTGATCGTGGGCAACATGGACGGCGATGCAAACGGTATGTTCCGCAACGACGGCGGGCGCTTCGTAGATGTCGCCGATGCGTGGGGAGTCGCATGGGGTGGGCGCGCGCCACGCGATCCGGCCAACGGCACGGTGCGCCCCTGCGTCGCCGACATGAATGGCGACGGAGCACTCGATCTCATCACGGCGAACTATGGCCCTCCTGGTCTCTTCCTGCGCGAGGGGAACGGCTGGCGCGATGCGGCCGCCGCATGGGGCTTGGCTGTCGACGGGCGCTACGACAGCTGCGCCACGGCCGATATCGATCACGACGGCCGCCTCGATCTCTACCTCAACGGCACCGTCACGCAGGGAAGGAACTGGCCGGACTACCTGTATCGGCAGGATACCGCGGGCCACATGGCCAACATGATCCCAGCCGCTGTTGCCGCCATACCAGCGGATCACGGAGCACTCTGGCACGACTTCGATGGCAACGGCTCCGCCGACCTCGCGCTCACGGGTCAGGGACCGCACGCGCTGTTCGCCAGCACGCTCCCCGACTCGGTGAGCCGTCGCGCCGTGAAGGTGCGCGTGCTCGATGCGCGTGGCCGCGCCACGCGCGCTGGGGCCGAGGTACGTGCCTATGCGGCAGGCACCCGTACCCTGCTCGGCATGGCACTCGTCGACGCCGGCTCCGGCTACGACTCACAGTCGGAGGCGCCCGTGCTCATCGCGCTGCCACGCGCGGGACGCATCGATCTGGAGATCACATGGCCATCCGGCAGCAGACGCGAAGTCACCCGCAGGCCGGGCATACGACCCGATGCGCGAAGCATCGTCGTGGTACGGACCTCACGCTGATCTCATGATGGAGGCTTGCGTGGATGGCGATGGTCGTGGCGCCGGGGAAGCCTCAACCGAGCGCAAAGACCGTAAAGCGCCGATCATTGCAACCGAAAGAGGTAGCTCACCTTCGCGAAAAACACGTCGGCGGAACGGCGCAATGTGCGCGATCCGCCTGGTTCGTCGGCACGCAGCTGATCGCCGTAGCCCACATACACCACCGTGCCGGGCGACGGCAGATAGGAGAAGAGCACATCGAGCCGGGCCCGGGTGCGCCGGAAGGCAGCGGCGCGCCGAAGGGTACCATCCGCCTGCCTGAGGTACACGGGCAATTCGGTGCGGCTGTCGTCTCGCAGGGAGTCCTGCTTCACGACCGAGTGTTCACCGATCACCCGTACGAAGATCTGCCGGTTCACCTGATACTCGGCGCGTAGCCGCGGAGTATTGCGGGAGAGGACGAGTGATCCGTCGGTCTTGCGGCGGAACGTTTCGTATGCCCAGGTACCAGACACGCGCAGCTGCTCGGTGGGCCGTAGGGTGAGCGATTGATTCAGGATCGCGACATCCGCCGAGCTCCACTCCGGGAAGTTCTCGTCCTGCCCCCACACGTACACCGTCTGCGCGCTGAAGCGCTTGAACTCGGGTGTGCCGACCGACGTAACCCAGTCGAAGTTGGGAAGACGCGGCGTACCGGTATACGCCACGGTGTCTACGCGGCCGCCGGCTCCCGGCTGGAGCAGCCGGTAATTGGTGTACAGATCACGATCGAAGCCGAACTCCTCGCGCAGCCACTGCGCCCCGATCTGCCAGCCCCCGCGCAATCGGGTATTGGTGCGCAGATGCAACTGCGCATCCTGCGCCGGCCGACGATTCACGAAGTCGGCATACTGAAAGCGCCCCAGCATATATACCTCGGGACTGAACACCTCCACGAGCGCACCGTTCGCTCCGAAGAAGTTCCACCGATGGGTGGCCGAAAGATTGGCGATGCCGGGACGGGCGATGAAGCCACTCTGCGCGTCGAAATTGCGAGAGATGCCATTGAGCACATAGCGTGCGTAAAAGGCGCGACCGTTACGCACCCCCGAGAGATCCCACAAGGGGGCCGCTGTGGTACCCGCGGCAGTGCGCGTGAAACTCCGTGCTGCCTGTGCCTGCACACTGTAGACGCCGCGTACGAGTCGGCCGTCCACGCCGATCACCCGGTTCCAGCTCCCGCCCTCGCTACGATCGGTGTACACCATCCCCACGCGACTCTGCTTGCCAAGGTCACGCTGGAGCCGGACGATGCCGAAGAGCGGCATGTCCTGCCCATTCGCCGATGTTTCGCGGCGGTCAGCAGCCGCCAGGACGCCGATGTCGAAACCGCGCTGCTTGCCGGTGAGCTTGGTGGCAAAGACCGGCTGGGAAATACGCCGGGTGTAGATGAGGCGGTTGGGAACGGTGAACTGCTCCTGACTTTCGAGAAAGAACGGCCGACGTTCGGCGAAGAAGACGGCGATGCGTGGGTCCGGCGAGAACTGGGTAGCGTCGGCCTCAACCTGTGAAAAGTCGGGGTTGGCCGTTCCTGAGAGGGTGAGATTACTGGTGATTCCCCACCGGGCACTCCCACCGATCTCCGGGCGTTCCGCGTTGTAGCTCCAACGGGAGGCAGCACCAGCGCTGCCGAACGTACTCGACGTAATGGTGGGAATGAGGTCCACGGTGACCCCGCGCTGGAGGTCTCGAAGCCCAGCGAGCGTGCCCGACTGCGCGAGGAAGCTTGCGCTGGCACGTTTGGCCGGCGTCCACGTCTGCTCGTGTCCGCTCACCTGTACCGTACGCACCACGTTGAGCTGCCAGGTGTGCACGTCGGCGTTGCGGTAGCGGAGACTCTTGAAGGGAATCACGATCTCGACTTCGTAGCCGTACGGCGTCAGCCGCCCCTTGGAGCGCCACACGTAATCCGGGGCGAGATCGGTTGCTTCGCGTGCCCGCGTCGTCGTGCTGCCAAAAACGCCGCCACCGGTTGCAGCTCCCGTTTCCGTGAGCACCCCGTCGCTTTGTATCCCGAACGGATTGACGGCAAACACGAGCGCCTGACGACTGTCGTTGTAGGTGCCCAGGAACAGCTGCACGTTGTCGTCCTGCGTGATGCGGTCGCGGTCGGCGAGGGTGGCCCGCACCGTACCGGGCGCGGCGTGCGCTCGAAGCCCCACGTGCAACGCCGTGCTGCTGTACCACACGAGTACCTCGGTGCTGTCTTGTGCGGCCACATCGTCATTCGGGAAGAACTGCGAGAAGCCAGTCAGCAGCGCCGCATTACGCCACTCCGGCTCATCGAGCACGCCGTCCACCACCGGTACGCGCTCCCCGCGCGGTCACGCCACGGCAGTGGCGCCGCGCCGCCCGTTATAGACCGGCGACGGATCCGACGGGCGGAGCGCTCCGTTGGACGCTCCACTCAGGGCGAGCAGGAAGGAGGCAAGCAGCGAGGAGAGCGGCAAGGCAACAGGAGTGAGGGAAACGACTAGTTCCTCTACGCAGCAGACGGGCAGACTGTTCTGGACCGCGAGACGACGCGCATCACCGGCATTGGCCGCAGGCGCGCCGCCAGCGGCGTTGGGCCGGTATCAATACCGGTCAAACACCGACTGCAGCATGGCACGCTCGCGCCCCTTGGTGAGGGCCAGCATGAGCAGCACGCGAGCCTTGTGGGGCGGGAGGTCGCGCGCAAGCACGGCCGGCAGGTCACCCAGTGGGGTGCCCACGATGCGCCCGCCAGGCACACGCGACGCCACCACCACGGGAATCCCCGCCGCCGCCGCCAGACGCACCGAAGCCCGTGCCCCGGCACTCAGGCGTCCGCCGGCGAAACTCGCCAAAACGATGCCGCCCGGGCGCCGCGCCACGGCGGCCTGCATGATCGTGCTGTCGAAGCCGGCATAGTCACTGATGATCTCGACGGCCGGCAGCGCATCCACGGTGCGCACATCGAATTCCGACGCGGTGGTGTGCGCGCGCAGGGCACGACGGAAGAACACGATGCTGTCGGGATCGGCGGCTCCGAGGAAACCACGCTCAGGGGAACGGAAGGTGCTCGCGCGACGGTTGTCGGTCTTCCAAACGTCACGTGCGTCACCGATGTCTTCGTTGAGGACCACCAGCACTCCCTGCCCCTTCGCTTCGGCGGACATCGCCACGCGTACGCCGTTCAACAGGTTGGCCGGCCCATCGGCCGATACCTCATCACTGCCGCGCATGGAGCCCACCATCACGACCGGTCGCGCGTCGCGCACCGTGAGCGTGAGGAAGTACGCGGTCTCTTCCATCGTATCGGTGCCGTGCGTCACCACGATGCCGCGAAGCGCCTGATCGGCGGCGAATCGCGCGTTCACCTGCCGTGCCATGCGCAACCAGTCGCGCGGCGTCATCTGGGAGGAGGCGATGCGCGAGATCTCCTCCACCTCCACCGACGCCACGCGCGCAAGCTCGGGAATCGCCCGCACCAGTGCAGGCCCATCGGTCATCGGCCCCGATGCCCGGCTCGCGATCGTGCCCCCGGTGGTGAGCACCAGCACGCGTCCAGCTGGCTGGGGCTGCGCAGTCGCGCTGGCGATCGGCAGAGCAAGAGCGCACAGTGTGGCGATGAGCCGGCCAGGAAGCCACGAACGGACGGTCATCGCGTGAGCACCTTGCCGGCGAGCTTCCACGTGGGAGCACCACCTTCGGCCACGGGCACACCGTTTACGAGCACGAGCTCGACCCCCTCGGCGTACTGATGTGGCTGGAAGAACGTGGCCTTGTCGCGCAGCCGGGCGAGGTCGAGCACCACCACATCCGCGGCCATCCCTTCGCGGATCTGCCCACGGTCCTTGAGGCCCACGATTTGTGCCGGGAGACTGGTCATGCTGCGGATCGCACTTTCCACCGAGAGCACACCGCGATCCATCGCGTAATGCCGGATCTTGCGCGGGAACGTGCCGTAGAAGCGTGCGTGAACATTGGGGCCCTCTTCAGGAAGCGCGATCCCGGCATCACTCGCCGTGGCCACCCACGGTTGCGCCGCGTACTTCTCCATGTCCGATTCGTCCATTGAAAACCCACGCATGCGGCCGCCGCCACGCCGGTTGGGATTGCCTTCGAGCTGCAGCATGATCGCCATCTCCACGGGTGTCACACCGCGCTTGGCGGCGAGCTGCCCCACGGTGCGGCCGATCGCCGCGGTGTCGGGATACTCGAACACCATCACACTCTCCGGGCCGCCGCGCCGGCGGATCTCGTGCGCGATATCTCGGCGCAGCATGGCGGCGCGTGCACTGTCGGCCAGCGTGGCGCGCAGTGCGGCGGTGTAATCGGCGCGCGTGCCGCGTGGCGCACGAGCATCGGTGGGCGGCGAGGTGGCCCACTCGGGGATGAGCACCGTGTTGCCGTCGGTCCCGCTCGTATTGTAGGTGTACTGATCAGCCCACACATCCACACCGCGTGCGCGGGCCCGCTCGATCAGTTGGATGATCGCCTGACTCGTGCCGCGCCAGTGTTCTCCCTTGGCCTTGATGTGCGATGCGACCACGCGCGCCCCCGTGCGTTCGCCGATTTCGATCGTTTCCTGCACAGCATCCATCAGCGTGGGAGCCCCCGCAGCGTCCTGACTCGGCCAGAACCACATCGGATCGCCCCCCTCGGCGCGCTGGTGGGAGATGTACACGCCGTCGAACGGCACGATCTCCTTCGTCAGCGCCACCACCTCGTCGGTGGTGCTCCATCGGCCGGGCACATATTCCAACCCCGCCGACAGTCCGATCGCTCCTTCGCGCATCGCCTGGCGTACGAGCTGCTGCATCCTTGCGATCTCGTCGGGGCGCGCCGGACGCCGGAAGTCGTTCCCCATCACGCGCGCCCGCACGGTACCGTGCCCCACCATCAGCAGCGTATTGGGGCCGATCCCGTTCTGTTCGATGAAGGCGCGCTGCTCCGCCACCGGCCATGGTGACCGGCCATCGTGATTCACCACCACCGTGGTCACGCCCTGCGTAACCAGATTTGGCGCTGCCCGATAGCGCGGATCCTTGTCGCGGAATCCCCCCTGTATGCTGGCGCCATCGTCGGCGTGGGAGTGAATATCGATGAACCCCGGCGCCACGTGCTTCCCCTTCGCGTCGATTACACGAGTGGCGCGCGCATTCGCGAAGCGCCCCACCGCCACGATGCGGCCGTCGCGGATTCCCACGTCGGCTGGGAACGCTGGGTTGCCGGTGCCGTCGAACACGCGGCCGCCGCGAATGAGAACATCGAAGCGAGGCGCCTCCTGACCCTCGGCGTGCGCCGGGGCACCTGCGATGATGGCGAGGAGCAAGGCGCCGACCATGCGGCGAACGGCGATGGGACTCAGGCGCGACATGGGCAATGACTCCGTGAGGTGAGGCCCGCCGAGTATGCCACCCCGATCGCTTCGGCACCAGCATTCGTCCCCGAGCCGGTGCTGTAACGTTGCGGACGTAGGACGAAACGGTAGAATTGCGTCATTGGGCGGGTATTTGTCCCGCGCCAGACTTTCTCCCCGTATGGAGCACCTCGTACACGCTACCCGTCGCAAGGCCTTGTCCGCTGCTGCCGCTCTCGTGCTGTTCTCACTCGGCTGCAGCACAGATCAGACGTCCCTGACGGAGTCTGGCGACGGCAGCGCGCCGGCGGCCGCGGCACCGTCCCGGACCGGGCTCGATGTACAGGTCACGCTGGCCAGCGAACTGCGCGGCAACGGCCCGGTGGTGGCGCGTGTGTCGGTCACCAACATCACCAGTGCCCCGATCGAGATCGCCGAGAACGAACTGCCGTCGGAAGACATGGAAACGTCGCAGTTCGTGGTAATGCGAGACGGTGCGCGTGTGCGGTACGAAGGACCGCACATCAAGCGCGGCCCCGAAACTGCGGTCGCGATGGTGCGCATCGAACCCGGTGCCACCATGAACTACGATATCGAACTCTCGCGGGCGTACGATCTCACGCGTGACGGCAGCTACAGCGTCGTGTTCGAACAGCGTCGTGCGGCGGCGCAGGCCACCCTGCGCTCGGCACGTCACGAAGTCCGTCTGTATGGCCGTACCACGCTGGCCACGGGCGGCATTGCAGATCGATCGTTGGCGTCACTCACGAGTCAGGTATCGTACTCCAAGTGCACGACCACGCAGGCCCAGCAGGTGCTGGCGGCGCTCAATCAGGCGTCTGCGTATGCAGCGGAGTCGAACGGGTATCTGGCCAGCACCACCTCGGGTACGCCACGCTACACCCAATGGTTTGGCGCTTTCAGCAGCAGCAACCTCACCAAGGTGCGCAGCAACTTCGCCGCGATCGCCAGCGCGTTCGAGACCAAGCCCATCACGGTCGACTGCGGCTGCAAGAAGACCTACTTCGCCTACGTGTACGCCAACCAGCCGTACAAGATCTATGTCTGCAGGGCCTTCTGGAGCGCACCGCTGGCCGGCACCGACTCCAAGGGCGGCACGCTCATCCACGAGATGAGCCACTTCACCGCAGTGGCGGGCACCGGCGATCTCGTCTATGGGCAGACTGCCGCCGCCAACCTCGCCGTCACGAATCCCGCGGGGGCGATCACCAACGCCGATAACCACGAATACTTCGCCGAGAACACGCCGAAGAAGAACTGAGGCAGCGGCACTGTCGCCATGCTTCGGTCGCTGCTCGCTCTGCTTCTGTCCGTGACGGACATGCCTGCGGCGCAGCCTGTTCCTGCTCCCCCGGCGGTCACGTGTGCGATTCGCGTGCCCGCCGAGGTGGAGCGAGCGAAGCCCGTGATGCTGACCGTGGTGCTGCGAAACCGCGGCACCACGCCGCTGGCGGTCCTCAACTGGGGCACGCCATTCGAGGAGGCCTGGCTGCAGCCCTTCGTGCGGGTGGAGCGTGACGGACGCCTGCTCGACTACGGCGGCGCCATGGTGAAGCGCGGTGATCCCGAACGTGACGAGTACCTGCGGCTCGCCCCCGGACA
>NZ_JBIJCN010000055.1:0-17048 GCF_044344655.1 Gemmatimonas sp. | reverse complement strand
AATTAGTCCGTTATTCCTTCAGACGGCGTCAGATCGGCACAATCTGGCTTGGCCTACCTCCTGACGTTTTGTTTCACTAGCTGCTTGGCCGCGTGCCTCCCAGCACGGACGCGGCGTCGAAGTTGCCCGTCGAACGCCCCCTTTTGGTCGAACCGAGACAAGCAACAAGATTTTCAGGTCGGATGGAGCAGCGCACTAGTCTTCACGCCATAGCCAAGGCGCCGCGATGACATGCAAGTGCGTCCTTCTTGGCACTCTTCGGCAAGGCCCAGATTCAGGGTCACAATACTGCGATCGCAAAACCGCCCGCCTGCCGCCAACCACTGCAGGCCCTCGCTGACTGAGAAGACTGCAAGCCAGCGCTCTCCTCTCATGGACTCAGCTCCCTCGAGCAGCCCACCCCGTCACATGCTTTGGTCGGAGGCGCGCCAGCTCACTCGCACCAAGCGGGTAAGGGACTTTGCTCGAAAACACCGGTTCATCGTCCGGTACGTCTGCGCACCTGATCGCATCAGCTTTCGCCCCGCCCCGTTACTCCGTTTCCTTCAGTGCGAGTTGGCAGGGGGCCCAAACTCGGCTGGGTTCCATTGGGCAACCCCTACTTCGCGCCATTGGATGTTCGATGCGGTCGATCCGGCCGGCCAGCCACGCAACCGTGTAGAACCGGTGTAGTACCCGGTACTCTCAAGAGACAAACGCCCGACCGATTCTTCGGCCGGGCGTTTTGTATGTCATTTTCTACTAACAGCTTAAAAAGTAGCTGGGGGGAGACTCGAACTCCCGACCTCACGATTATGAGTCGTGCGCTCTAACCGGCTGAGCTACCCAGCCCCTGATGCTTGCCGTCGAGCAGTGACAGCAATTCCGGGACGCAAATGGCCAGCCCTTTCGGACTGGCCAAATGCAATGGCGGGGGCGGGATTTGAACCCGCGACCTTCGGGTTATGAGCCCGACGAGCTACCAGGCTGCTCCACCCCGCGGCAGTCTTGGGATAATAGCGGGTGAAGCCTCAGAGTCAACCCCGATCAGGGGCTTTTGCGGACCGCGGAATCACGTGACACCGTCGCGCTGTCAGATGGACGGCGTTCGTCGAAGCGGTACAGCAACTCCTTCTCCCCCCGCACCAAGCCGTGTTCCTCGCGGGCGATGCGTTCGAGCTCGAAATCATCGGTGGTGATACGCTCGATCGTACGCTCCAGTGAGGCCACCGTGTCGCGGAGCTGCGTGATGTCGGCCTCCAGCTGCGCCTTGCTCTCTCGCTGTTCGAGCAGGTCGGTCGTGCCGTACTCCCCACCCTCGAGCGCGAACCACAACACGAACAGCGTGCCGGCGCCCCAGGCGAGACGCCGGATCCAGACCCGTGAAGCACTGTCGCGCGTCGTATCCACCAGCGCCTCAGATTCCGAAAATCGCGCCGCCCGGATACTCGGCGTAGCCTTCCAACTGCTCCTCAATGCGCAGCAGCTGGTTGTACTTGGCCACACGATCGCTGCGCGACGGCGCACCCGTCTTGATCTGGCCAGCCTGCGTCGCGACCGCGAGATCGGCGATGAAGGTGTCTTCGGTTTCGCCCGAGCGGTGGGAGATGATCGAGTTGTAGCCCGCGCTCTTCGCGAGCTCGATCGCCTCCAACGTTTCGGTCAGCGTGCCGATCTGGTTCACCTTGATCAGGATGGCATTGGCCACGTCGGCCTCGATCCCCTTGGCGAGGATCTCGCTGTTCGTGCAGAACAGATCGTCGCCCACGAGCTGGCAGCGATCGCCGATCAGCTCGGTAAGGTGCTTCCAGCCGTCCCAGTCGTTCTCGGCCATGCCGTCTTCGATCGACACGATTGGATACTGCTCGAGCCAGCCGGCATACAGCTCGGCCATGTCCTTCGGGCTGCGCGACGCGGCGCCGCTCTTCTTGAAGTGATACTGACCGTTCTGAAAGAGCTCACTCGCCGCCACGTCGAGGGCGAGGGCGATGTCCTGCCCGGGCTGGAAGCCGGCCGCCTCGATCGCCTCGACGATAATCTTGAGCGCCTCTTCGTCGCTCGCGAGATTCGGCGCGAAGCCGCCTTCGTCGCCCACCCCAGTGGAGAGCTTCCGCCCCACCAACACCTTCTTGAGCTGGTGAAACACCTGCGTGCCCATCCGCAGGCCGTCGGCGAACGAGTCGGCACCCACGGGGATGATCATGAACTCCTGGAAGTCCACGGTATTGGTCGCGTGCGCACCGCCGTTGATGATGTTCATCATGGGCACCGGAAGGGTGCGCGCCATCGGGCCACCGAGGTAGCGATAGAGCGGCAGTCCCACCTCGAGCGACGCGGCACGCGCCACGGCCATCGACACGCCGAGCATCGCGTTGGCGCCGAGGCGCCCCTTGTTCTCCGTGCCGTCGAGATCGAGCAGGGCGCGATCGATCGCGATCTGGTCGGTCGCGTCCATCCCATCGAGCGCTTCAGCGATCTCGGAGTTGACGTTGTGCACCGCCTTCTGCACGCCCTTGCCTAGGTAACGGTCGGGATCGCCATCGCGGAGTTCGACGGCTTCACGCTCCCCCGTGGAGGCGCCGCTTGGTACCGCCGCGCGACCCGCTGCGCCCGTCTCGAGGATGACGTCGACTTCGACCGTGGGGTTACCGCGGGAGTCGAGGATTTCGCGCGCGGAGACGGAGACGATGGGAGCCATAGGGAAGAAGAAATGGTGAGGGAAAAGGCAGGACGCGGGAAGCGGAGACCGGGAGCCAGAGAGCAGACACTACGCGGGGAGCGGCTCGGTCGAGTGCTCCCGGTTGGCGAGCGAACGCGTGGCCGGCTCCACACCGTACACCGTACGCAAACACTCGGCCATGCGATCACGCACCCGATCGGCAAGGTCGTTGCGGTCGTCGTACGAGAGCCCGTCGGTCGGAATGGGCTCGAGCAGGTGCACGTGGACCGTACCCGGCGATGCGCGGAACTCGTCGCGCGGATTCACCTCGATGGTCCCGTGGATGACGACGGGCACGATGGGGGCGCCCGATCCGATCGCGAGGACAAAGGGCCCCTTCTTGAAGGGGCGCAGCGTGTACTCGCCGCCCCGCGTCCCTTCAGGGTATACCAGGACCGGATTACCCTCGCGGATCTTGCGCGCCGCATCTTCGTAGGCGCCGAACGCGGCTTTGCGGTTCTCGCGATCGATGTAGATCACGCCGACGGCGCGCGCAGCGGGACCGAAGAGCGGCACTTTCTCGAGCTCGCGCTTCGCCACGAAGCCATAGTGCGGAAGCACCTCGATCATGGCGGGAATATCGAACCAGCTCACGTGATTGGCGATGTAGACGCGCGGCGCCCCAGTCACGAGGCCGTCGTCGCCGTGGAGCACCACCTTCACGCCGGCCGCACGCAGCAGCCACCAGGCCCACCAGCGCGGCGCCCGTTCGTAAATGCTGCCGGGTCCCTGCTTCACCCCCAACAGCTGTGACACGAGCACGAGGCTCCCGAAGAGGAGCGTGCCGAGCACGAGCGCAGCAAAGGTGATGGCGGTCCGGAACATTCGGCGAAAAGTGGCCGAGTACGGGTCCGGAATCAACGCGGAAGGCTGGACGGCTTCAGGCGAAGTGATCGTGTCCCGCCACGGAGCCGTTTACGTCACCGGCCTCCGGGTTGGACGCCACCACACGCCCGACAACCGTGAGCGGCACCTCGGTTTCGGCCGCCCAGCGGCGCTGGAGCGTGTCCAGAGCCTCCGGGGGTATGGTGGCCAGGAGTTCGTACTCCTCGCCGCTCTCGAGGGCGCTAGCCGCCGTGAGCCCCGGTCCCACGGGGATCCGCGCCGGGTCGAGGTCGAGCCAAACACCGCTGGCCGCGGCCAAGTGACGGGCGTCGGCGGCGAGGCCATCGGAGATGTCCAGCATGGCCGTGGCGCCGGCGGCCGCGAGGAGCCGCCCTTCGGCAAAGCGCGGCATCGGGGCCGCGAAGCGGCTGCGGGCCCAAGGCTCGGGCTCGCGGTCGGCACGCCAGGCCGCCAGCGCGTTACCGGGACCGCCCAGGTGCCCAGTAACGACCACCACATCGCCCACCCGGGCGCCGGCCCGCGACACCGGGCGCTCGGCACGTCCGATCACCGTGAGCGTGATGGCAAAGGTCTGGCCCGTGCTGAGATTGCCCCCCACGATGCGCCCCCCCGCGCGGCGCACCTGAGAGCCGATGCCGTCGGCCACGGCGGCGAGGTGTTCCTGCCACGCTGGCGGCACCACCAGTGCCACCAGCACGCCTTCGGCGCTGGCCCCCATGGCGGCGAGGTCGCTCAGCGCCGCCGCCGCGGCCCGCCCCCCGACCTCGAACGGCGTGATCCAGCTACGGCGGAAGTGCACGTCTTCCACGCAGGCGTCGGTGCTGACCACCCGCTGGCCACCGGACATCGCCGGTAGTACGGCGGCGTCGTCACCGATGTCCACCGCCAGCTCTCCCCAGCGCGCCATCAGCATGCGGATCACGTCGAACTCGTGTCCGGGGCGCATGGGTTGATGGGGCCGGAAGTCGTTGCCGTGCGTGTTGAACATGCGTGATATCTACAGCACGAGGCCGTCGGCACCACGACGGAAGCGCATCAGCCCCTGCGGCGTGCCCACGAACAGCCAGTCGCGCTGCGCCACGAGGTCGAGTGCGGGCCCGGGAAGATCCCCCCCCACGCGCAGCACGCGCACGGCGCCCGTCCGCCGTGACACCATGATCACGCCGTCGCTTCCCGCAGCCCACATGGCACGATCATCGATCGCCACCCGTAGCGGCCGTCCGATCTGCAGCACGTCCAGCGCCGGCACTCGCGCCGGCTCCACACCACCGTGAGGGGCTAGCTGCAGCACCGCATCGTCGGTGAGCGCGAGCAGCACGCTGTCACTCCACGCGAGACTGCGCACGGGGCGCCGCAGCGCGGGATCGTTGCCGAGCGGCCGTGACACCGGCCCACCCACGGCGGTGTTTGGCGACGGAATGGCGAGCAGCCCCGCATCGCTGCCCACCCACAGGGTATCGCCAGTGAACTGCAGGGCGTTGATCACCAGGTTGTCCAGCAGCCGCGCGCCGATACCGCGGGTGCGCGGCGCTTTGGTGTCACTGGTGTCGTTCACGTACAGCAGACCACGCGCCGTACCAGCCCATACCCCTTCGCCACGCGGTGCCACCGCGAGCACGCGCGCGTCGGCGAGCCCATCGAGGTTGCTCCACGACTGCACGTCGTTATCGCCATCGAGTCGCACGCGAATGAGACCGCGATCGGTGCCCAGCCAGGCACGATTGGCGCGGGTGGCCATGGCGAAGGTGCGCACGCCGGTGAGCGGTACGGCCAGCGTGCCCTCGATCCAACGCCAGCGCTGCAGGTCGTTCGTGGCGAACGTAAGCCCTCCGCGGCGCTCCGACGCGCCAAGGCCGGCAGCCCAGACGCCATCGGCCGCCGGTGCGAGGGCCCCCACCCCAGGTTCGAGCAAGCCGTACGGGAGGGCCTTGCCGCTCAGGAAACTCGGGTCGTACTGGTACACCCCATCGCCATCAGTGCCGAGCCACACTTCGCTGGTACGATCGGGCGATGCGGCGCCGGAGATCACGGCAAACTGCCGCAACGGGCGGTTGGCCTGCTGGCGATTGCCCGCGGCGCTCCGGAGGAGCAGTTGCGGCTGTGTGCGCAGCGTAGGGAACTGCTGCAACAGGTCCTCGAAGCTGCGCGGGACGAGTGTCTGCGCGGCAATGGGCGCCCCGTTCACGGGCGTGGTGATGCCGGCGCGCGACACGCGCGTCCACTGCCCTGCACTACGCACCAGCGCATCGCCGGCGCCGCTGCGATCGAAGGCAATGACCTGCGGCACCCCCATCACGATGGTCCGCTGCACGTGTTCGGTGAGTGGCCGATAGGTGATCACGCCACCGGGTACGCCGAGCCACAGGGCATCCTCGACCGGGTCGCCAGCCATGACCGTGACCTGTTGATCGGCGATGCCGAGATCGCGCGTGAGCGGCGGCAGCCAGCGCTCCGTGAAGCGATCATAGATCGCAATGCCGCCGCTGCTAGCCGCGTATACGTAACGACGCGACACGGCGACCGCCTGCACCGTCGAGAAGCTGCCGATCCGCTGGCGCTCCTCACGCTGCCATCCGGCGTATGGGCCCTCACGTGCCGCCCCGAGACCGCCCGTCCCCCCCGGAACCACGGGGGCACAGGCCGCGGCGAGCACCGTGCTCGCCACGGCGATTGACGACACGGCAGACAGCCCGCTGGGAAGACGACGACGCATGGGTGGCAATCTAGCGCGTCGGGTGGCGCGTCCCCTGCGGGGGCATCCCAGTTACGACACGGCCGCGAGCACGGCCACGATATGCGGAGCACGTCCCGGCGGTGACGCGAGTTGCTGCCACGCCGCCGGCAGTGCCTCGAGGACATGCTCGAGGGTACCGCCGCGCGGGTGTACGGCGGCGCTGGCGCGTTCCGCGGCGAGTCCGTGTACCGACGCGCCGAGCACCGCTGCGTCGCGCGCGCTCATGCCCTGCGCGAGGAGCGTGCCGATGATGCCGCTGAGGCAATCCCCGCTGCCGCCGGTGGCGAGCAGCGGGGTGCCGTGCGGTACGCACCACAGTGGTTGGGCGTCGGGGGTGGCCACGAGTGTGGGCGCGCCCTTGAGCAGCATTGTGCAGTGGGCACGCACCGCGAAGTCGCGCAACAGTGCCGCGCGCTCTTCCCATTGTGCGGGGAGGGACCTGCCGAGCAGACGGGCAAACTCCCCGGGGTGCGGCGTGCACACGACGGCCGCGGCATCGCGGGTCCAGCGGCGGAGCGTCAATGCGGGGGCGGTACCCTGGGCGTTGGCCGCATCGGCGGCGTGCCAGAGGGCATCGGCATCGAGGACGAGTGGCAGGCCGCGATGGCGCTCGAGCAACTGCTGTAGGAATAGCGTCGAGCCCCGCTCGCGTCCGAGCCCCGGCCCGATCACCAGCGCATCGTAGCGCGGCGCATCGGGGGGCTCGCTCAGGCCGGGAGACGCCGACCAGACATGTGCGAGGGCTTGGGGCACAAGCATCTGCACCGGGGCCACGCTCGGCTCATCCACGATGGCGTGGACAAGCCCGGCGCCGCTCGCCAGAGCCGCTCGGCAGGCCAACACGATCGCACCCGCCATGCCATTCGCCCCGCCGGCAAGACCGAGGCGCCCACGGTCACCCTTGTGGGCGTTCCAGGCGATCGGGGGAATCATGCGGTGAAGCCGCGGCGCATCCGCCCAACCCCAGGCGTCGTCGTCCACCGCCCCCGGGCGATCCGCGAAGGCCTCGAGGCCGATGTCGACGACCACGATGCGCCCGGCGTGTGCCCGTTGCAGCACCAGACCACGCTTGATCGTACCGAAGCAGACCGTCAGGTGTGCCGCCACGCTCCCGTCGGCAATCTCGCCGTTCGTGGCATCGAGCCCGCTCGGCAGGTCGAGCGCCACCACCACGGCGCCGCCGTCGCGCGCCAGCGCGATGCGGGCGCACCCGGCAGCCACGCTCTCCCGCAACGCGCCGTGATGGCCCGTGCCGAGGAGGCCGTCCACCACGAGCCGCTCGCGGCCGGTAGGGGCGCCGTGCACGAGCATTGGGGCCGCCAGCGCGGCGGCGCGCTGCGCGTCTGCCGTACGGGGCGGCGGTCCGTCGTGCACACGCACCGACACACCCATGCGCGCCAGCTGCGCCGCCACGACGTACGCATCGCCGCCGTTGTTGCCAGCACCGGCGAAGATTGCGACCCCGTGGGCGAGCCGATCGGCGTGATCGCGAAGGATTACCTCGGCCGCAGCGGAGCCCGCGCGCAGCATCAGATCGAAGGCGTCGGTACCGGCGCACACGGCGCCGCGGTCACGCGCGGCAGCCTCCGCGGCGGTGGTCACGCGGAGCGCAGTGGACCTGAGGCGTGCCGACGCGGGCCCGGTGAACATCAGGTGGCGCGCACTCAGACGTGCGCGGTGCTCCAGGGATATTCACGCTCGAACGCGTCGGCGAAATCGAACACGCCGAAGAAATCGTCGCGCGAATCCTGCGGCTGGCTGATGAGCAGCCCGAGGTCGACGAGCGTGAAGACAATGTCGCCGATGTCCATGGTGGAACACATGCCCCAGTTCTCGAGAACCAGCCGAGCCATCACGCCAAAGCGCTGCAACGCCAGCTCGCGGCAGGCGTGCGCCAGTTCCGGACCGGTGATGTGGCGACGCTCGGTAAGCCGGGACTGACTGTGCTCCAGCGCCGAGAGGACGAACAGGTACGCGCGCTCGTCGAACCGTTGCTCGCGCAGACGGATCTGATCCATGATGCCTTCACGGAACGCCAACTCGGTCACGCGTTGCTGCTCCTCAGGTGATGCACGGTGATACGGGGATACGCCCTCGGCAAACGACCGGCCGGCATACCGGCGGCCAGCGAATACTGCCGACGAACGCGGGCGGCCACAATGCCCGTGGCCGCCCGCGAAAGTCCCGCACCCACAGCTTTGTGATCGGTGCGCGATGGAAGCCACCGATTGAGCGCAAGTTACGCGATCGTCACCCGGTCAGACGCGGGCCGCCACGCGATAGAGCGGAAAGCGGTCGGCCAGCGACTTCACGTCGGCCTTGACAGCGGCCACGTTGGCGGCGTCATCGGGCGCCGAGAGCACGCGATCGATCAACGCCGCGATCTGCTCCATGGCCGCCGGGCCCATGCCACGCGTGGTCACCGCCGGCGTACCGATACGGATTCCGCTCGTGATGAACGGCGACTGCGTCTCGTTGGGCACCGTGTTCTTGTTGACGGTAATTCCCGCTTCATCGAGCACCTTCTCCGCCACCTTGCCCGTGAGGCCCTTGTTGCGCAGGTCGACGAGCATCAGGTGGTTATCGGTACCGCCGCTCACGATGTGATAGCCGCGATCCACGAGTGCCTGCGCCAGCACCTGCGCGTTCTGCACCACCTGGCGGCAGTATGTCGTGAACGACGGCTGCAGCGCCTCGTGAAACGCCACCGCCTTGGCGGCGATTACGTGCTCCAGCGGCCCGCCCTGCATACCGGGGAACATCGCCTTGTCGATGGCCTTGGCATGTTCGGCCTTGCAGAGAATGATACCGCCGCGCGGACCACGGAGCGTCTTGTGCGTGGTGCTGGTGACCACGTCGGCATAGGGCACGGGCGACGGATACACCCCGGTGGCCGCGAGGCCGGCAAAGTGCGCCATGTCGACCCAGAACAGCGCCCCGACTTCCTTTGCGATGTCGGCGAATGCCTGCCAATCGATCACACGCGAGTAGGCACTGTAGCCGGCGATGATGATCTTCGGCTTGTGTGCGCGCGCCTTGGCCCGCATGTCGTCGTAATCGATGAGGCCATCGCCGGTCACGCCGTACGACACCGCCTTGTAGAGCAGGCCGGAGAAGTTGACCGGCGAGCCGTGGGTGAGGTGACCGCCCTGCGACAGATCCATGCCGAGGAACGTCTCGCCGGGCTTCATGAAGGCGAGGAACACCGCGGCGTTGGCGCTCGCCCCGCTGTGGGGCTGCACATTGGCGTGCTCGGCCCCGAACAGCTGCTTCGCGCGATCGATCGCGAGCTGCTCCACCTTGTCCACCACTTCACAGCCGCCGTAATAGCGCTTGCCCGGCAAGCCTTCGGCATACTTGTTGGTGAGCGGTGAGCCCATGGCCTCCATCACGGCCGGCGACACGAAGTTCTCGCTCGCGATCAGCTCGAGGCCATCACTCTGACGCTGCGTTTCCTCGGTGACGAGATGCGCGATTTCCGGATCAACGGCCGATAGGGCATCGCCGGGAGGCAAGCGGTCCCACTGCGACCACTGCGCGCTGGCTCCTTCACTCATGCACCACTCCCCGGAGCGTCGGCCCCGTTCTGTTCGTTCGTCTGTTCGATCTTGTTCACCCGCGTCTCGTGGCGGCCCCCCTCGAACGGGGTAGCCAGCCACGACTTGAGGATCGCCACGGCCTCCTCATCGGACACGAAACGCGCGGGGAGCACCAAAACGTTCGCGTCGTTGTGCTGGCGAGCGAGCGAGGCGATCTCGGGGTTCCACGCCACGGCCGCCCGTACGCCGGGATAGCGGTTCGCCACGTAACTCATTCCGAGCCCGGTGCCGCAGAGCAGCACGCCGCGGCCCACGGCCCCGTCGCTCACCTGCTGCGAGAGCGGGTGCGCGTAGTCGGGGTAATCGGTGCTGGCGGTACTGTGGGTGCCGATGTCATCGACCTCGTACCCCAGTTCGGTCAGCACGACCCGGAGCCGCTCCTTGAGTTCGAAACCGGCGTGGTCGGAAGCGATCGGGATGCGCTCCCCGGGGCGTGCAACGTCTACCATGGTCAGCTCGCTGGGCGTGGAGGTGTCACTACATGCATGAACCCGCAGGGACCGGCCGGAGTGCCCGACCGGTCCACCGGCAGGTCACGATTCCTTATTGGGGTACTGTGGCCACGTTCTCATCATACCGCGCACGGCCGCGATGCGCTGCTCAGCCACCCGATCCGCCGCCCGGTAGGTGGGAATGCCGGTGGTCGTCGCCAAGGCAAAGACACTGAGGACCGTCTCATAGATCTCGTCGGCCTTGCGCAGGGACCGGTCGCGGCTCCATCCGGTCAGTTCACTGTATACGTTGATCACGCCGCCGGCATTGGCCACGTAGTCGGGCGCGTACAGAATCCCGCGCGCCTCGAGTTCGTCACCGTGACGGTCCTCGAGCAGCTGGTTGTTGGCCGCACCACTCACAATCTCCACCGTGAGCTGCGGGATGGTCTCGTCATTGAGGATGCCGCCCAGCGCGCAGGGCGCGAAGATGTCGGCCGTCGCGCGGTAGATCTCCGCCAGCGCCACCGCCTGCGCGCCAAACTCCTGCACCACCCGATCGATGCGCGTCGCATCGATGTCGGTCACGACCAGCGTCGCGCCGGCATGATGCAGCTCCTTGGCCAGGTAGTAGCCCACGTGGCCCAGCCCCTGTATGGCGACGCGGCGTCCGGTGAGCTCCTTGCTTCCCCACTTCTGGTACGCCGACGCCTGAATGGCGCGGAAGACGCCACGCGCCGTCACGCTCGACGGGTCGCCCGACTTGGAGCCGATACCGGTGACATGCTTCGTTTCCATGTGTACGAAGTCCATGTCTTCCACGGTCGTGCCCACATCCTCGGCGGTCACGTAGCGTCCGCCCAGGGAGTCTACAAAGCGACCGTGGGCGCGGAACAGCATCTCGCGCTGCGCGGTCTTGTTGTTGCCAATGATGACCGACTTGCCGCCGCCGAGATTGAGGCCCGCTACGGCGTTCTTGTACGTCATACCGCGCGAGAGCCGGAGCGCGTCGACGACGGCCTACTCATCGGAGGCGTAGCTCCAAAAGCGGCATCCGCCGAGCGCGGGGCCCAGGGTGGTGTCATGAATGGCAATGATGCCGCGATAGCCGCTGGCCTTGTCGTGACAGAACACGACCTGCTCGTGGCCCATCTCGGCGATGGTATCGAAGTAGCGCATGAAAGGATGGTTCAGTCGGGGAGTGAGCCGTCGGCAGCCGCAGCCGCGGCCAGCGTCTCACGCGCAATCACGATGCGCTGGATTTCCGAAGTGCCTTCGTAGATCTCCGTCACCTTTGCGTCGCGCATGTGGCGTTCGACGGGATAGTCGGTCACGTACCCGTAGCCGCCGAAAATCTGCACGGCCTGCGTGGTGACCCACATGGCGGTCTCCGAAGCGAAGAGCTTCGCCATGCTGCTGAAGCGCGTGATCTTTTCACCGCGCTCCTTGGCGGCCGCTGCCGCATGCAGCAGCGTGCGTGCCGCGGTAATGCGCGTGGCCATATCGGCCAGCTTGAACTGAATGGCCTGGAACTCGCCGATGTTCTTGCCGAACTGCTTGCGTTCGCCCACGTATTTCACGCTGGCTTCGAGCGCCGCGCGCGCGATGCCGATGGCTTGCGCCGCAATGCCGAGGCGCCCATGATCGAGCGAGCCGAGGGCATACGTGAGTCCCTTGCCTTCGTCGCCCAGCAGGCGGTCGGCCGGCACACGGCAGTTGTCGAGCACGACCTGCAGCGTGGGCGACGCGCGCATGCCCAGCTTGTTTTCCTTCTTGGCCAGGTGGAACCCAGGGAGGTCGGGGGTAAGGATGAACGTGCTGATTCCCTTGCTGCCCTTGCGTGCGTCGGGCGAATCCGTGCGCGCCATGCACAGGATCACCTGTGCTTCGTTGCCATGACTCACCCACGCCTTGGTGCCGTTGAGCACCCAGTGATCGCCGTCGCGCATAGCCTGCGCGCGCAAGCTGCCAGCATCGGACCCGGCTTCAGGCTCGGAGAGGGCGAAGGCGCCCAGCCACTCACCACGGGCCATCGGCGGCAGGAAACGCGAGCGCTGCGCCTCGCTGCCGAAGCTGAGAATCATCTGCGTGGGCAGCGAGTTGTGCACGCTGAGCGTGACGGCTGCCGACGCGTCGCCCACGGCGATCTCCTCGAGCGCGAGCAGATAGCTCTGCGCATCGAGCCCGAGCCCCTCGTACTGCTCCGGGATGAGCATACCGAGAAAGCCGAGTTCGGCCATCTGCTGCACCATGGCACGATCGAAGCGCGATTCACGATCACGTTCGCCGGCAAGGGCGACCAGCTCGCGCTGCGCGTATTCGCGCGCGAGCCGCTGGATTTCCTGCTGGGTCTCGGTAAGCGGGATCAGTGACATGTGGCGTTCAGTACTGGTAGAAGCCGCGGCCGCTCTTGCGGCCGTACCACCCGGCCGCCACGTACTTCCGCAGCAGCGGGCACGGGCGGTACTTGGGATCACCGAGTCCCTCGTGCAGCACCTCGAGAATGGCGAGGCAGGTATCGAGCCCGATAAAGTCGGCGAGCGTGAGCGGTCCCATCGGGTGATTCATACCGAGCTTCATGACGGTGTCGATCGCCTCTGGCGTGCCCACGCCTTCCATCACGCAATAAATCGCCTCGTTGATCATGGGCATGAGGATGCGGTTGGCCACGAAGCCGGGGAAATCATTCACTTCCACGGGCGTCTTGCCGAGCGCCTTCGACAGCGCCATGACCTGCTGCGTGGTGGCATCGCTGGTAGCGAGGCCACGGATGACCTCCACGAGCTGCATCACCGGTACGGGGTTCATGAAGTGCATCCCGATGACGAGCTCGGGGCGCTTGGTACGCGCCGCGATCTCGGTGATGGAGATGGAACTGGTGTTGCTGGCGAGGATGGCGCCCTCAGGCGCGAGACGATCCAGGTCTTCGAAAATGCGAAACTTGAGGTCAGTGCGTTCGGTGGCGGCCTCCACGACGATCTGCGCGTCGGCCACGGCGTCGAGCGAGGTGGCGGTACCGATCCGAGACAGCGCGGCCTCGGCGGCACTCGCTTCGAGCGCCCCCTTCTTGACCTGACGGTCAAGGTTCTTGGCGATCGTGTCGCGACCACGCGCCAGCGCGTCGGCGCTCACATCGATCATCGTTACCCGGTGTCCGCTCGTCGCGAAGACGTGTGCGATGCCGTTGCCCATCTGCCCAGCGCCAACGACTGCGGCGCGCTGCACTGCACTCCCACCCGTGTCCGACATGTACGCTCAGCTCCTCAGGAATGACGACGACGAAGAAGACGAAATAGACGATAAAGCCATGGACGACGGCGCCCTGCGGCGTGACGCCCGATGCGCCGCACCCGCGGCGACCACGAGGACGAGCGCGGCCACCGCGCCCCCCTCGGGTCCCCACGGCCCGCCGGTCACCCACTCCGGTCCGGCCACCACGGCGCGGTATCCCGGCGTGGCGAACGGCAGGCCACTCACCGGCACATGGAGCACCGCCGCCATTACCCAGTTCCATGCGAGGTGTGCCGTCCACGCCCCAGGCAACCCCACCCGTTCACGCAGCAGGCACAAACACCAGCCGGCGAGCATCACGATCGCGGTGGTGCGCACCCCGGCGCCGGGGTTGGTGAGATGTACCAGCCCGAACACCACACTGCTGGTCAGTCGCGCGAACAGCGGACCACGCGATTCCCCACCGGCCTCGCTCGCCACGCCGTACAGGTAGCCGCGGAAGGCCAGCTCCTCCCACAGGGCAGCGGGGGCAAGCACCAGTAGCATCCGCAGGGCCGTCCCGCTCCAGCTCTCCCCCACGAATGCCATGGGAGCGACCGGTTCGACGTGCAGCAACCGTCCCACCCACAGCGCGCCGGCCGTCAGCACGATGGCCGCCGTGCCGATCATGCCACCGAAGAGCAGTCGTCGCGGGTGCCACACGCCGTCGCCGATCCCCATGAGCGTCCACGGGGCCGCATCCATGAACCGGAATCCCGTCCAACTGCCCGCCAGCACCCCAACCAGCATGCTGACCGGGTACATGGCCACCGGTTCGCCAGCGGCGCGTGACAGGGCACCGAACAGCGGACCGGCGAGCGACTCGAAGATCCCCTGCGCGAGAATCCACCCCACGCCGAAACTGCCAAGGCGCCAGAGGACCCGTGCGGCCGTCTTCACCGCCGTCGCCGGCTCAGCGGCGCGCACTCAGGAAACGCGTTCCACCGACAGCGCCACGGCGTCACCGCCACCGAGGCAGAGCGTGGCGAGGCCCGTGCGCAGGTCGCGATCGGCGAGGGCGTGTAGTAGCGTGACCAACACGCGGGTGCCACTGGCGCCGATGGGGTGGCCAAGCGCAATGGCGCCACCGTTCACATTCACACGGCCCGCATTCCACCCAAGCCCCGCGCCGTCGGCGAGGGCCTGGCTGGCAAAGGCTTCGTTGGCTTCGATCAGATCGTAGTCGTCGATCTTCGTGCCAGCCTTGGCCATGAGGTTCTGCACGGCGGTGATCGGCGCGAAGAACAGATCGCGAGGATCGCCCGCGCCGGTGGCGTATGCGGTGATGCGGCCGAGGATCGTGAGGCCGTGTTCGCGCGCGTATGCCTCACTGGTCACCACCACCGCGGCGGCACCGTCGTTGAGCGATGACGCATTGCCGGCGGTTACACTGAGCGTGCTGTTGTCACCCTTGCCCGGGAAGGCGGGCCGCAGCTTTGCTAGTGACTCGGCGGTGGTGTCGGCGCGCGGCCCTTCGTCAGCACTGATGACGGTGGGGCCCTTCTTGCCGGGGATCTCCACCGCTACGATCTCGGCCACGAACTTGCCCGCCTGCTGCGCCGCGACGGCTTTCGCATGCGACGAAGCAGCAAAGGCGTCCTGCGCCTCGCGCGTCACGGCGCCCTTGGCAGCGGTGTACTCCGCGTGCGACCCCATATGGACGTCGCAGCTGCCGCACCAGAGCCCATCCTTGATCATCCCATCGACCATCGACTGGTCACCGATCTTCACGCCGCCGCGCATGCCGTAGACGTAGTGGGGCGCGTTGCTCATACTTTCCTGGCCACCGGCCACGATCACTTGGGCATCGCCGGCCTTGATGGCCTGCGCCGCGAGCATCACGGCTTTGAGCCCGGACCCGCATACCTTGTTGATCGTGACGGCCGACGCGCTCGACGGCACGCCGGCCTTGAGCATGGCTTGCCGCGCGGGCGCCTGCCCGGTGCCGCCCTGCAGCACGTGCCCCATGATGACTTCCTGGACGGCATCGGGCGATACCCCGCTGCGCTGGAGCGCGGCGCGGATGGCGATGGCCCCAAGCTCGGGCGCCGAAAGGGAGGCAAGGCCTCCGAGATACCGGCCGATCGGCGTGCGCGCGGCACCAACGATGACGGGCTGGCGTGTAAGGTCGGACATGATTGGGAAACGGTCGATGGGTGACGCTGGGGAGCGCTCGGGAACCGTAGCGAAAGCTAATCCGGTGACGGGATTGGGTGGGCGTTACTGAAAACCCCGCCACCGAGGGGTACGGATGACGCGCACGGGATGCCGAACTGAATCAGCTGGCCACCCGTACTATTTTACTGGGATGCGCGTTTCCTGCCTGATGCTTGTCGTCGCCGCCGTTCTTGCCGTCCGGCCCGCCGGCGCCCAGACCACACAGCCGCCGCGAAAGCCGCCGGCACCCGCCCCACGTCCCACCCCGCGTCCCGTTCCGGTCAGCACGCCGGTACTGCAGACGCCGATGGCGCGCATCGCCGGTGAGGTCTACGACAGCATCGCCGGCGCCCCCCTGCCCCAGGCCACGGTGCAGTTCGTCGAGGCGGCCAATCCCGTCAATGTGCGCTCGGTGCGCACGGACTCTGCGGGCGCATTCGTGCTCGACTCAATGCGCGTGGGGACCTATCTCGTAGGAATCATTCACGAACGCGTGGACCGTCTCGGACTCGAGAATCGCGTGGTGCAGGTGAACATCGTGGGTAGTGGCGCCGTGGCGCTGTCGCTCGGGCTGCCATCGGTCGCCACGATGCTCGCGACCCTCTGCTCCAACATGCCGCTACCGCCGGGGACGGGCGCCTTCGTCGGCTTGGTGCGTACCGCGCGCGGCACGCCACTCGACGGGCAGGCGCGCGTGCGCGTCCAGTATCCCGAAACGTTTGTCACGCCGTCGGGGGTGTCCCGGCGCTTTCCTTCGCGATTCGCCGATGCGTCGCCGAGCGGCATGTTCGTGCACTGCGGTATTCCTCTCGATGCGACGATCACCACGCGCGCTTATGCCGGCGCCGACTCGAGTGGTGTGATCGAGCTGCCCATGGCGCGCAGTGGCTTGTTGATCCGCGACTTGCTGGTGTCACAGCCGCAGCGCGTGGCCAAGGCGCCGGCATCCCCGACGGACCGCCCGCAGATGATGCTCAAGGGCGCGGGTCGGGTACGCGGCATCGTGCGCGACACCGCGGGCAAGCCACTCGTGGGCGCACGCCTGTCGCTCCCCGGCACGGGTGCGGAGGCCAGCTCCAGCGGCAGCGGCACCTTCACCATGGACGCGCTGCCCAGTGGCACCTGGATGCTGGAGGCCCGTGCGGTCGGCTTCGAGCCACGCCGGGTGGCCGTGGATCTGCGCGACAGTATGGAGACGGTGGCCCAGATCGACCTCGAGGCGCTCGCTCCACGCATGGACACCGTCAAGGTGCAGGGCGACCGATGGAGCCGGGAGATGGCCGCATTCGAGGCGCGCCGTCGGCAGGGAGGCG
>NZ_JBIJCN010000022.1:0-49904 GCF_044344655.1 Gemmatimonas sp. | reverse complement strand
ACCAAGCGCAATCCCATTTTCACGGCGGATTTATTGCGTGGCACACCCGGTGTCACGATTCAGCCAGGGGCCGCGGGCGGCCGTGATCGGGTGCTGATGCGTGGCGCCGCCGGCGGCGGCAGTTGCATCCCGGCCCTCTTCGTGAACGGCATGCTCACGCCAACGCCGGACGGCATTCTCGAAAACATCGTCACCGCCAACGACGTGCGCGCCGTGGAGGTATACTCGCGCATGAGCTCCACGCCGCCAGAGTACCAGAGCCGCAACGGCTGCGGCAGCATCGTGATCTGGACCGGCGCGCGGCGGCGCTAAGCGGCAATGATCGCCGATCAGTCGTCGTAGCCGACGACGAGATTCATTCCCGCCTGCCGGGCGCGTTCCACCGCCTGTTGCGCGGCGTCGAACAGTCCGTCCACCGTCGTGACAGCGTCGCTCACTTCGGCCACACCCACGGAGACCGTGCCGCGCATGCCGGCGACATCGCCGGCGAAGACATGGCGCGCCATGCGCTCGCGAATGCGTTCGGCCAGCACCAGCCCACCGGCACGTTCGGTGCTCGGGAGGAGCACCCCGAACGCCTCACCAGCAATGCGCCCCACCATATCGGTGGTGCGCGACTCCTGTCGGCAGAGCCACGCCGTTGCCCGGAGCCACTCATTGGCGACGGGCTCGCCGTATGCGCTCACCCGTTCGCGGAAGCGATCGGGAGCCACGAGCAGCATGGTGAGCGGCTGGCCGTACCGGCATGCGCGCGCCACCTCGCTCTGCGCCAGCTCGAAGAACGCGCGGTGCGTCGACACGCCCGTGAGGTAGTCGGTAACGCTCGACGCGCCGTCGCGCAGCCGCTCGTCGAGCGTTCGGCGCGCCGACCCGTCGTGCGACACCACCGAGTACCCGGTCGTGCCGCCGCCGCCGTCGCGCAACGCGGTCACGACGGTGGTCGCCCAGAAGGTGGTGCCGTCTCGCCGCTGACGGTATCCCTCCTCCTCGCACCAGCCATTGCGAACAGCCAGGGCCAGCGTGTCAGGCAGAGAGGACGGGCCGCCGTGGTCCGGGGGGAGTAGCCGAGCCATGGGCTGGCCCATGATGGACGCGCTGTCCCACTGATGCACGCGTTCGGCCGCGGCGCTCCAACTGTTCACCAGACCGTCGGCATCGAGCGTGAAGATGGCGTAGTCACGCACCGCACCATCGATGGCGGTATGCCGCTGTTCGAGGTTCGAGAGGAGCGCCCGCGCACTGGCGAGTGCGGAGGCGTCGGTGGCGACCGCCACGACGCGGCCATTCGCCACCTTCACGAGAGAGAGCAACACCCCGTGGTGCTGGCTGGGGGCGAGCACCTCGAGATTGTCCACCACAAGTCCACGCGGCCCGTCGAAGCCACGCACCCGCGCCGGCAAGTCCGGCACGTACGCGCTCAAGCTGTCAAAGAGGTTCTCCAGTGCGCCGGTGCTGGTGAACGGCGCGAGAAGACGGCGCGCTGCGAGGTTTGCCACGTCCACTCGGCCCGACTCGTCAACCTCGACGAGCCCGACCGGCGACAGCAGGAACAGCTCGCGTAGCGCCTCTGGAGTCACGCCTCCGCCTCGACCTCGGCAGCGGCAGCCTTCTCCGGCTGCAGGGTGAGTGCACGCGTGCGGATCTCGTGCTGGAGCCGCTCAACCAGCGCATCCTGCGACAGCACCTCCTGCTTCTTTCCGGCCCCACGTGCCCGGAGCGCCACCGTGGACTCCTCGGCTTCACGGCGGCCGATCACGCACATGTACGGGATCTTCTCCACCTCGCCCTCGCGGACGCGATAGTTGAGCGTTTCGTTGCGCGCATCGAGGGTGGCCCGGATACCGAGCGCCTTCATGCGGTCCACGAGCGCCTGAGCGTGCTCGTTGTAATCGATCGCAATGGGGATCACCCGGACCTGCTCGGGCGCGAGCCAGACCGGGAACGCGCCGCCGAAGTGCTCGATGAGGATCGCGATGAAGCGCTCGAAGGAGCCACTGACGGCGCGATGAATCACCACCGGACGGTGGGGCGCGTTGTCTTCGCCGGTGTAGGTGAGATCGAATCGTTCCGGCGCGTTGTAGTCGAGCTGAATGGTGCCCAGCTGCCAGGCGCGGCCGATGCTGTCCATCACGTCGAAGTCGATCTTGGGGCCATAGAATGCCCCGTCGCCTTCCTTCATCTCATACGGGCGACCGGTGCTCTCGAGCGCCGCGCGCAGGGCGCCCTCGGCGCGGTCCCACAGCTCATCACTGCCAATCCGCTGCTCGGGGCGTGTGGCGAACTTCAGCTTGGCCTGTAACCCGAACGTGTCATAGTAGGAGAGGATGAAGTCCATGAGGAACTTCACCTCGCTCTCGATCTGATCCTCGCGGAGATACACGTGGCAGTCGTCCTGCGAGAACTGCCGCACCCGCGTGAGCCCCGAAAGGGCACCCGAGAGTTCGTTGCGGTGCAGCACATCGAAGGTCACGAAGCGCACGGGCAGTTCGCGGTACGAGTGCTTCTCCGAGGCGTACAGCACATGGTGCGAGGGGCAGTTCATGGGCTTGAGCGACATGTCGTGCTCCCCGGTCTCGTTGTCGAGCACGAGGAACATGTTCTCCTTGTATTTGCCCCAGTGCCCCGACTGCTCCCACAGCTTTTTGTTGTACAGCAGGGGCGTTTTGATTTCCTGGAAGGCCTCCCTCTGTCGCTCACGCACGAAGCCTTCGAGCGTGTTGTAGAGCGTGGTCCCCTTGGGCGTCCAGAACGCTGCGCCGGGGGCCTGCGGGAAGATTTGGAACAGCCCGAGGGATTTGCCCAGCACACGGTGGTCGCGCTTCTTCGCCTCCTCGAGGTTATGCAGATGCGTCTCGAGTTCGTCTTTCTTGAAGAAGGCCGTGGCGTAGATGCGCTGCAGCATCTGGCGCTTCACGTCACCGCGCCAGTAGGCGCCCGCGGTGTGCAGCAGCTTGAAGTGCTTGAGGTGCGACGTATCGGGCACATGCGGCCCGCGGCACAGGTCGATGAAGGGCCCGTCGGTATAGGTGCTGATCACCTCGTCGGTGCCTTCGAAGTCGGCGAGGCGCTCGAGCTTGAGCGGATCGTCCGTGAAGCGGACCTTCGCCTCGTCGAGCGAGACCTCCTCGCGCACGAACGGATACTTCTCCGCCACGACCTTCTTCATTTCCGCCTCGAACGCCGCGAGATCCTCTGGCGTGAAGGGCGTCTCGACCTCGAAATCGTAATAGAAGCCGTCGTCGATGGCGGGGCCGAAGCCGATCTTCGCGTCGGGGCGCAGGCGGCGTACCGCCGTGGCGAGGATGTGCGCGCCCGAGTGGCGCAACACGTCGAGCGCACGCGGGTCCTTGTCGGTGATCACCACGAAGGCGCCAGACTTGCGCAGCGGCGTCACGAGGTCCTGCACCTCGCCGTCCACCGCCACTGCCAACGCGGCCTGCAGCAACCGCGCGCCGATCGAACCGACGACGTCACGAGCCAGGGTCCCCGGCGCGACTTCGCGCGTGTTGCCATCGGGGAGCGTGAGAACGATCGAACCTTCACCAGCGGCGGGCGTACCGGCGATCATCGGACAGGACAGCAAAAGGACGCGAGCGAGATCTGCTCTTCGCGGCACAGCTCGGGCACGCAATGAGCACGAGGATGCACGGCTACGGTCCGTGGCAGTCGACCTCGCTCGACAAGAGTGTGCAAGTTATCCTTGCTAGGAGAGGTACGCCAAGACAGGCGGCCACGAATAGCCGAGGCTGTCACAATGCGGACACCGTGAGGAATGCATGGCACGATCACGTCGTACCAGTCGCGGGATCGGCGAGCAGATCCTGATGGTAGCGTTGGGCGCCGTGGCCGGGCTGGCGATCGGCATGGCCCTCGCCGATCGTGTCGGCGGGCTACGGCGCCGCCAGGACAACCCGCGGCAGCGCCGGCGCCGCGACAACGGCGGGCGCGACGAGGCGGGCCGGTCGCCGTCGTGGGACGAAAACGACGACGAGCCGGAACTGGCCCCCGAGGCGATCTCGCACCTGCACCTCCGCGGACGCTCCCCGACATCGGCACGCCCCGCCGTGCCGCCGCCGGGGGCCGCCCCGGTGGAGGCCATGCCCGGGATCGTACGGCAGGTGGAGCTCGAGGAGCGGGTCCTCGACGTGTTCCGCACTGATCCGCTGATGGCGGACCGCCCCATAGACATTGGTGCGGTCGACGCCCACACCATCGAACTCGCCGGCTGGGTCTACGGGGAGTCCGAGATCGCCTACGCCGTCACCCTCGCCAGCGGGGTCCCGGGGGTGAAGGCGGTCGAAAGTCTGCTGGCCCTGCGGCCGCGCGGGGCGGGCTGACCCGCCACCGCGGCCTCCCGGTCCGGGTTATCTTCTCGGGCTATGACTGCGCCAGACTCTTCGCTGCCCCCGATCTACGACGCCGCCGCCACCGAGGCCGCCTGGTACCCCCGTTGGACCGAACATGGCGTGTTCACGGCCGACCCGGCTCGCGCCACGGGCCCCGGCGGCCGCGAACCGTTCGTGATCGTCATTCCGCCGCCCAACGTGACGGCCGTCCTGCACATGGGCCATGGGCTCAACAACACCGTGCAGGACGTGCTGATCCGGTGGCGCCGCATGGCGGGCGACGAAGCACTCTGGGTGCCTGGCACCGACCACGCCGGTATCGCCACCCAAAACGTGGTGGAGAAGCAGCTCGCGGCCGAGGGCAAGTCGCGCTTCGATCTCGGACGCGAGCCGTTCGTGCAGCGCGTGGCGGAGTTCGTCGACAAGACCGGCGGCGAGATCCTCAATCAGCTGAAATCGATCGGCGCCAGCGCCGACTGGACACGCACCGCGTACACCTTTTCGCCCGAGCTCTCACGCGCGGTGCGCGAAACGTTCGTGCGCCTGTACGAGGACGGCCTCGTCTACCGGGGTCATCGTGTGATCCACTGGTGCCCGCGCTGCGGCACCAGCTTGTCGGATGAAGAGGCGGAATTCACCGATACGAACGGCAAGCTGTATCACCTCCGCTACCCGCTCGCAGACGATCCGTCGCAGGGCATCACCGTCGCCACCACGCGCCCCGAAACGATGCTGGGCGACGTGGCCGTGGCGGTGAACCCCGACGACGAACGCTATCAGGCGATGATCGGCAAGGAGGTGATCCTGCCGCTCAACGGCGTGCGGATCCCGATCGTGGGCGACAGCTACACCGATCCCACCTTCGGCTCCGGCGCCGTAAAGATCACCCCCGCCCACGACGCGAACGACTTCGAGGTGGCCAAGCGCCACTCCCTCGCCATGCCGGTCGTGATCGATGCCGAAGGGATCGTGCGGGAAGCCGACGGCGCTGCCGGCCGCGTGCCCGCGTCGCTCGCGGGGCTCGACCGCTTCGAGGCGCGCAAGGCGATCGTCAACCTGCTCGACGAAGCGGGCGCGCTCGTGAAGGTCGAGCACCACGCCCACAGCGTGCGCCACTGCTACCGGTGCGACACGGTGGTCGAGCCGCGCCTCAGCGATCAGTGGTTCGTGAAGATGCAGCCGCTCGCCGACAAGGCGCTCGCCGTGCTGCGTTCGGGCGAACTGCGCATCCTCCCCGACCGCTGGGAAGCGGTGTACGTGAACTGGCTCGAGGGGATCCGCGACTGGAACATCTCCCGCCAGATCTGGTGGGGGCATCGCGTGCCCGTGTGGTACTGCACTGCGTCCTGCGGCCATGCGCAGATCGTCTCGCGCACCGACGTGACCGCGTGCCCGGGCTGTGGTGGCACGGTGCGGCAGGACAACGACGTCCTTGACACCTGGTTCTCCAGCTGGCTCTGGCCGTTCTCCACGCTCGGCTGGCCCGACAAGACACCGGACCTCAAGGCGTTCTACCCCGGCGACCTCCTCGTCACCGCGCCCGAGATCCTGTTCTTCTGGGTCGCCCGCATGGTAATGAGCGGCTGCTGGTTCCTCGACAAGGCGCCGTTCCACACGGTGTACCTGCACGGGACTGTGCGCGACATGCAGCATCGCAAAATGTCCAAGTCGCTCGGCAACGGGATCGATCCGCTCGACGTCGTGAAGCTCTACGGCGCCGATGCGCTGCGCTGGACGATGGTGGCGGGGCTTGGGCTCGGTGTGGACGTGATGCTCGACCCCACCGATCTGGAGAAGTCGTTCGCCCCGGGGCGCAACTTCTGTACGAAGTTGTGGAACATCGGCCGCTTCCTGCTCTCACGCGTGGGGACCGATCCGGTGGCGCCGCTCTCGCAGCTCGACCGCGATCAGCTCGCACCGGCCGATCGGTGGATTCTCGAACGGCTCGATCAGGCGATCGCCGACTGTGATGCGGCGCTGGGCCCTGCCCGTCCGTCCACCCTCGCGCATTGGAGTGACCTCGAGCGCGGCCGCGGCCTCCGGTTGTCGGAGTACGCGGAGGCGGCGCGCCGCTTCGTATGGAACGAACTGGCCGACTGGTATCTCGAAAGCATCAAGCCGCGCCTCGCGGCCGACGGCACCGCCGATCGCGAAGTGGCGCGCGCCGTGCTGGCGCATGCCTTCGACGGCGCGCTGCGCCTGCTGCATCCAGTCGTGCCGTTCATCACGGAAGAGCTGTGGCAGAAGCTGCCGCAGACGCCGCCCGGTGCGTTCCTGGCGCAGGCGGCGTGGCCGGTGGCTGGCGGCGAGTATGCCGGTGGCGGTGCGGCCTTCGACCTGGTGCGCGAGTCGGTCCAGGCGATCCGACAGGTCCGTGCGGAGTACAACGTGAGTCCGGGCGCGTGGGTGGACGCCGTATTGGTGGCCACGAACGACGCGGAGGCGCTGCTGGGACCGCAGGCCGACACGGTCGGGGCACTTGCGCGTGCCAAGGTCCGCGTGGGTGCGGTCAATCCGGGTGGCGCCGCGGCGCAGGTGTTGCTCTCCGGCGGCGTCGAACTCGTCGTGCCGCTCGCTGGCATGATCGATCTCGACAAGGAGAAGCAGCGCTTGGACACGGAAATCGTGCAGCTCGACAAACAACTCACGGCGCTGCAGGGCCGGCTCTCCAACGACGGCTTCGTGGCCAAAGCACCGGCCGCGGTCGTGGAAACCGAGCGGGCCAAGGCTGCCGACTGGTCGTCGCGCCTTGCGCAATTGCGCGACAAGCGCGCGGCGCTGGGCGCGTGAGCCCGGCGATGCGAGCTGCGGTGCGCCGCGTCGTGGTGTTCGGCGCGGCACTCGTCGCAGGGGCCGCCTGCGCCAATCAGGCGCTGCCGCCTGGCGGTCCCCCTGATAACGCCCCACCACTCGTGCTCTCGGTTACCCCGACATCGCGATCCGTGGTGGGCCGCCCATCGACCGTGGAGATCCGTTTCGACGAGGTGGTCAGCGAGACCCCGAAAGCCGGGGGGCGTGACCTGAAGGATCTCGTGTTCATCAGTCCCCGCAGTGGTGAACCGCGCGTGGCCTGGAACCGTAAGTCGATCCAGATCCGTCCCTCGAAGGGATGGCGACCCAATACGGTGTATACCGTGCAGCTCCGGGCCGGCGTTCAGGACTTGGCCAACAATGGCCTCGATTCCGCCATCCGTGTGGTCTTCTCCACCGGCGGCCCCATCCCCGACACCCGTATCAGCGGTGTGGCATTCGACTGGGCAGCAGCGAAGCCGCAGAACGGTGCGGTCATCGAAGCGGTGTCCTCCGACACGACGCTGGTATTCCAGACGGTCGCCGACAGCGTGGGGCGTTTCGAACTGACGAACATTCCCGTCGGGGCATACTTGCTGCGGGCATACAACGACCGCAACACGAACAAGCAGCTGGAGCCGCTCGAGCAGTGGGACTCCACGCGTATCCAGGTCGCCACGGTAGCACGCGCCGAGTTCTATCTCTTCGCCCGGGACACCGTGGGGTTGCGTATCCAGAGCATCGAACCGGTCGACAGCAACCGCGTGCTGAAGGTGACCTTCGACAAGCCGTACGCGCTCGACCAATTCTTTGTCCCCGAAGGCACGCTGCTGTCACGCTTGCCGGACTCCACGCGTTTTCGCGTGAAGCTTGTGCAGACCGCCGGGCAGAAGGCCCTGCTCGACTCGGCGCTCGCCAAGCGCAAGGCGGACTCGGTTAAGGCGGAAGAAGCCAAGAAGGACACGGTGCTCACGGCAGCCCAACGCGCCCGTCGCGACTCCGTCGCTGAGGTGCGCCGTGCGGACAGTGTCGCCGCCGCCGACCGAGAGCGCCGCGAAGCTGCACGGCAGGCCGCTCGAGCACGCGGTGGCCGAGCGCTGCCGCTCGACACCACCCCTCCGCCCACGATGTCCCGGCCGCGCGTGTACACCGAGGCGTTCGTAACGCTCGACTCGGCGCTCCCGCCCGGAGCGACCTATCGGCTTCAGTTGACCGGCGTGAAGAGCCTCAATGCCATCACCAAGGCTCCGGCGCGCACCTTCACGATCCCTCGGCCCCCGAAGAAGGAGACCGACGCGAAACGCGACACCACCGCGAAACGCGACACCACGGCGAAGCGCGACACTACGGCGAAGCGCGATACCACGGCGAAGCGCGACACCGCACGGGTGCGCTCCGATACGGCGCGAACGGTCCGCCGCACAAGTCTGCTTCCGCTCACCACACGCCGAGGCCGTCGTTGAGCGAGGGATTGCGCCCCGCGCTGTTCATCGACCGCGACGGCACCCTCATCGCCGACGCGCACTATCTGGCCGATGCCTCGCGTGTGGTGCTGCTCCCGGAGGCGGGGCGGGCGGTGGCTTTGGCGAATGCCGCCAACGTGCCCGTCGTGATCGTGACGAACCAGTCGGGGATCGCACGCGGTCTGATCACCCCCGAGCAGTACCACGCCACCCGGGCGCGCACCGAGCAGCTGATTGCCAAGGCGGGAGGTACCGTCCTGGACACCTATCACTGCCCGCATCTGCCGAGTGATGCCTGTCGCTGCCGCAAGCCGGGCACGGCGCTATATGAGCGGGCAGCCACCGAGCATCGGTTGGATCTCGCGACCAGCGCGTACATCGGTGACCGCTGGCGGGATGCACAGCCGGCGCTCGCCACCGGCGGGGTCGGCATGCTTGTCCCGGGGATCGAATCGCCGGCCGACGACGTGGAAATGGCCCGGTCGTCCGCCTCCCCGCGAATCCATGTGGTGGAGTCGCTGATCAGCGCCGTGCAGTTGGCGCTGCAGACCCTTGGCGTAGCGCTGCCCTGACGCCCCCTTCCTGCTCTCCGCCTGTCCGCGCCCATGAGCTCTGATCACTCCGTGCACCGTCGCTCCCGCATCGCCGTCCTCGCCTCCGGTGGCGGTTCCAACCTGCAGGTCCTCATCGACCATTTCGCCGGTCCGGCGCAGTCGATGGGGGAGATCGTGTGGGTGGGATCCGACCGCGCCGACGCCGGCGCGCTCACACGGGCGCAGCAGGCGGGCATCGCCACTGGGGTGATCGACGCTCCGCGCGACAGTGAGGCGCTCGTGGCCACCCTGCGCGCGGCGGGTGCGGACCTGCTGGTGCTGGCTGGCTACCTCAAGCTGGTCCCCGAGGGGGTGGTGCGGGCCTTTCACGGGCGGCTGCTCAACATCCATCCCGCGCTGCTCCCAGCCTTCGGGGGGCCGGGGATGTACGGCCTGCGCATCCACACCGCGGTGCTCGACCATGGCGCCACCATCACGGGTGTCACTGTGCACTTCGTGGATGAGCAGTTCGACCGCGGGCCGATCGTGGCGCAGTGGCCGGTGCCGGTGCTTCCCGGCGACACGCCGGCGCTGCTGGCCGCGCGGGTCCTTCGGGCCGAGCACCGGCTCTTCCCGCTGTGCGTGGCCGCCGTGGCCAGCGGTGCCATCGTCCTTGGCGATGATCGCCGGGTACACGGACATCTCGACATCCTTGTTGACGTGGCGGCTCCGGAATGGCGGTTCGGACTCGAACCGGACACAACCGGCGACCTTCAGGCGTTTGCTCAGGATGCGGCCAGGTTGTTCCCCCGCTAACGCTCATTCCGTGGACGCCCCTGCCGGGGCCCCGCGCCCGCGTTCCTTCGACTTCGCACGACTGCCATGCGCGCCCTTCTCTCCGTTTCCGATAAGTCCGGCCTCGTGCCGTTTGCTCAGGGCCTGGCGGCCAAGGGCGTAGAACTCGTGTCCACCGGCGGGACCGCGCGCGCGCTGCGCGACGCCGGACTGTCCGTGAAGGACATCAGCGACATCACCGGCTTTCCCGAGATGCTCGATGGTCGCGTGAAGACACTGCACCCCGTGGTGCACGGTGGGCTGCTCGCCCGCCGCGACCTGCCCGAGCACATGGCGGCGATCGAGGCCCACCACATCGGCCTCATCGACCTCGTGGTGGTGAACCTCTATCCCTTCCGCGAAACCGCCGCGAAGCCGGGCGTTCATCCGGAAGAGGTGATCGAGAACATTGATATCGGCGGCCCCTCGATGCTGCGCTCCGCCGCCAAGAATTTCGAGAGCGTGTGGGTGATTGTGGACCCGTCGGATTACGCGCGCGTGCTGGAGCACGTGAGCGCCGGGACCGACGACGCCGCCCTGCGCCGCCTGCTCGCCGAAAAAGTCTATGCGCATACGAGTGCCTACGACGCGGCGATCGCGCAGTGGTTTGCGCAGCAGCGTGGGGAGCCCTTCCCGGACCGCTACCCGCTCGCCTTCGAGAAGCAGCAGTCGCTCCGCTACGGCGAGAATCCGCAGCAGCGGGCGGCGTTCTACGTGGAGAAGCCGGGCGCCGGGTTGGGTGCGCTCGTGCAGAAGGGGGGCAAGGAACTCTCGTTCAACAACCTGCTCGACCTCGAAGGGGCACTGCTGGCGATCGAGCCATTCGGCGTGCAGCCGGCGTGTGCGATCATCAAGCACACCACACCATGCGGTCTTGCCACCGGCCACGATGCACTCGACGCCTACCGGAAGGCCCTCGCCTGCGACCCGGTGAGCGCGTTTGGCAGTGTGATCGCCTTTTCGGTGGCGGTGGATGCGGCGGCCGCTGAGGCCATCTCGAGCCTCTTCGTAGAGTGCATCGTGGCCCCCGCGTTCGCCGAAGAAGCCGTCGAGATTCTTGGGCGCAAGAAGAACCTGCGCGTGCTCGAGGGAAGAGCCCTCTGGCCGGCCAACACGATGGATCTCAAGCGGGTACGCGGCGGCCTGCTGGTCCAGGACCGTGCGCCGGCACCGACGGATCCGCAACAGTGGACGGTGGTCTCCAGCCGTCAACCCACCGCCGAGGAACAGCGGGACCTGCTCTTCGCGTGGAAGAGCGTGGCGAGCGTGAAGAGCAATGCGATCGTGCTCGCACGCAACGGGGCCACGATCGGCATCGGCGCCGGTCAGATGAGCCGCGTCGACGCGAGCTTCGTGGCGGTACACAAGGCCACCACGCTCGGTCACGACACCAAGGGCGCGGCCCTTGGCTCGGATGCGTTCTTCCCGTTCCGTGACGGCATCGATCAAGCGGCGGCAGCGGGCGTGACCTGCATCGTGCAGCCCGGTGGTTCTGTACGCGACGAAGAGGTGATCGCTGCGGCCAACGAGCACGGCATCGCCATGGTCTTCACGGGCGAGCGGTTGTTCCGACACTGAGTCATCCGGAAGCATTGGTCCCGGCACGCCGTCAGGTCAGTGCCGGGCCAGCTCCGTGATGGCGCGCACCAGCGCGTCGAGCTCCGCGGTGGTGGTGAACAGCTGCGGCGTCACCCGCACCCCCGTCACGCCCGCGGTATCGATGGCGACGGTGAATATCCGGTAGCGGTCCATGAGCACGGTGGCGAGTTCGCCCGGCGGCATCCCCTCGATGCCCACGTTTGCGATGGCGCCGGTACGCGCCGGATCGCTCGGGGTGAACAGTTGCACGCGCGGCGTGCCGCGTACCTTCGTCGTCCAGTACTGCTGCAACCAGCGCAACCGTTCCTGCTTGCGCCGGATCCCGATCGCCTCGTGAACGGCGATGGCATCCTCGATCGCGAGATCGGTGTGCACCGGGTGGGTGCCGGTGTGATTGAGCTTGCGGATGTCGTCCTTCGCAAACCCCTCGTCACCATAGAGGGGCCACAGCTGCTCCACGCGCCCCGGCTTCACATACAGGATGCCGGCCCCGAGCGGAGTGCCCAGCCATTTGTGCAACGAGGCGCCGTAGAAGTCGCAGTCGAGCTCCGGAATGCGGAAGTCAAGCTGGGCGAAGGCGTGCGCGCCGTCCACCATCACCGGCACGCCGTGCGCATGCGCCATGTCACAGATCTTGCGCACCGGGAGCACCTGCCCGGTGATGTTGATCTGGTGGCACACCATCAGCAGCTTCGTCCGCGGCGTGATCGCGTTCGCGTACACCTGCACGACCTCGTCATCGCTCCTCGGATCGATGGGCACCGTCACACGCCGGTTCAGGATGCCCCACCGGCGCCCCATGAGCGCGAATTGGTCGAGCATGGCGCCATAGTCGTGCACCGACATCACCGCCTCATCCCCAGGCTTCCAGTCGAATCCCGAGATGACCGTATCGAGCGATTCGGTGGTGTTGCGCGTGATGATCAGGTCATTGGAGGTACACCCCGCGAGCGCGGCAAGCCGTGCCTGCACCCGGGCCTTGTTGGGCGCCTGCACGGTGCGCATGTAACGCGAGCTGAGCGCATTCACGGCCCGGATATGGCCCACGTAGCGCTCCAGGACCGGCTGCGACTGCATCGAGTAGTAGCCGTGCTCGAGGTGGATGAACTCGGTAGGCACCACATAGGTGGCGCGGAGTTCGCTCCAGAAGTCTTCGCGGGCCGCCAACTCGGCGGGCGACCAGCGGGACAGGGCCGCGACCTGCCCCGGCGTGAAGAACAGCCCGAGGGAGGCGGTGCCGACGGCTCGCAGGAACTCGCGTTTGTGCATGGGGGAAGGGCTGGGGCTGGATCGGGGGGGCGTTCGCGCCGGGCGCCGGGCGCCGAGCGGTCGGGGGGCAACGCCCGGGCCGTGCAGGCGAAAGTATATGGTGCGCGGGCCGCGCGTGCCCTGGGGTTCGACGGCTCCGGGGCCCCGGGCGGTTGTGCCCTCCGCCGCCCGGGGCGAACTTTCGGGATTCCGGCGTACCCGAATCACTGCGCTCTTCCCGTTGGACTGCCCCGCCCCCTCCGGGCCGGGCCGCACACCCTCCGATCAGTCCATGACCGTCGCAGCAACTGCTTCCGCGACCACGGCCGCCTCCGGTGCCACACGCGCCGCGTCCGCTGACCTCGACTACCGACCGTCCTACCTCGCCGCGGCGATCGCGGCGGTGGTGACCTTCGTGCTGTACGTGGTCACCCTCGCTCCCACGACGTCCATGTGGGACACCAGCGAGTACATCGCGGCCGCGTACGTGCTCGGCATTCCGCACCCGCCAGGCAACCCGTTCTTCGTGCTCATCGGACGGGTCTTCGCCATCCTCCCCATCGCCCCCAGCGTGGCCATGCGCATCAACGTGCTGGCCGCGTTGTCGAGCGCGGTATCGGCGATGTTCTGGTTCCTCGTGACCGAGCGCGTGCTGGTGCAGTGGATGCCGCGTCGCTGGCAGCGCATCGTGGGCGGCTCGCTCGCGGTCCTGATCGGTGCCACCGCCTTCACGGTGTGGAACCAGTCGGTGGTGAACGAGAAGGTCTACACGGTTTCACTCGTGGGGCTCGCCATCATCTGCTGGCTCACGGTGCGCTGGTGCGACGATCCCGAGGGCCCGCTGGCTGACCGCTTGCTCGTGCTGGTCGCCTATTTGCTGGGCCTTGGCTACACGAACCACATGGCCGGCATGCTCGCCGCGCCCGCGGTCGGAATGGCGGTGCTCATTCGCCGCCCGCAGACGCTCCTCCGCTGGAAGCTGCTGGTAGCCTGTGCCGCCGCGCTGGTGTTCGGCCTTACGCCCTTCGCCACGCAGCCCATCCGCGCCGCGCATTTCCCCGCCATCAACGAGGGGGAACCGACTGGCTGCGTGACGGAACTCAAGGCCGATTGCACCTTCAGCCAGCTCACGTACGACCGCTTCATGTACAACTTCAACCGCGGCCAATACGGCAAGCCGGAGCTCAGCGAGCGCCAGGCGCCGTTTACCGCCCAGCTGGGGATGTACTGGCTGTACTTCAAGTGGCAGTGGCTGCGCGACGCGTACAACGAGAACCCGGGGCTCCAGAACGGGCTCGCGGTCTTCTACTTCATCCTCGTCATTCTTGGCGGATGGATGCACTTCAAGAAGGACCGACGAAGTTTCTGGTTCTTCGGCCCACTCGTGTTCACCATGACGTTGGGGCTGATCTTCTACCTCAACTTCAAGTACGGGCACTCGCAGGCGCCCGATCTGGGTGACAGCGTGCCCCGTGAGGTGCGCGACCGAGACTACTTCTACCTCTGGAGCTTCTCGGCGCTGTCGGTCTGGGCCGCGCTCGGGCTGTTCTATCTCTGGGAGACGGTGGCCACGCTGTTCGGCGCCGATGAAGTGAAGCTGGGCAAGGAGACGGTGCTTGAGCCGCGTACGCGCAGCTTCGCCATGGCGTCGCCGCTGCTGGCCGTGGCGTTCATCCCGCTTTTCGGCAACTGGACGCAGGCCTCGCGCGCCGGCCAGACCGACACCACGGATTTCGCCCGCGACCTGCTCAACTCCGTGGAGCCTTACGGCATTCTCATCACCGTGGGCGACAACGACACCTTCCCGCTCTGGTATGCGCAGGAAGTGGAGGGCATTCGCAAGGACGTGGTGATCGCCAACACGTCGCTGCTTAACACCGACTGGTACGTGCGTCAGCTCATTCGCCGTCCGGTGTACGAGTACGACGCGGCAGCGGGCCCCGAGATCTACCGCAGCGGACAGTGGAAGAAGCCGAGTGGCTCGCCGATTCGGATGACCTTCGACGAAGCCGACGCGCTGCCGCTGGCGATTGCCACGCCGGAAAATGCGGCGTTCCAGAAGGACGCGATCGTGGCGCAGCCGCGTCTTCCACAGCTCATGAAGGCCGATCAGCTCGTGTACTTCATGCTGCGCGATGCCTTCCCGGAGCGCGGGATCTTCTTCAGCCGCACGGCCGGCGGCTACCCGTACGAGCTGGGGCTCGAGCGCTACACGGTCACGCACGGCATGACCAAGAAGCTCCTGACGCAGCAGGTGGTGCCGGGCGGCGACATCGCGCTCATTCCGGGCGAGGGCGCGGTGGATGTGCGCCGCTCGTACGAACTCTGGAGCAAGGTGTTCACTGCCACCAAGTCACTCGCGGCACGCGACGGCTGGGTGGACGACGCCTCCGTGGGCATCCCTGACCTCTACGTGATCAGCGGGGTCACGCTCGCCGAAGCGCTGGCCCAGAGTGGCGCCATGGAGCAGTCCAAGGCGGTGTACGAGCAGTCCAAGTCCATTGCGGCGGCCATGCGACGCACGCAGATGTTCGGCTTCGACCGTCAGCCGCAGCTGCCGATCGCCCCGGGCGCCGACACGGCGGCACAGCAGCTCCAGCTGCCGGCGGACACCACCAGGAAATAGGCGCGACCGCTCGTGGGACCACTGGGGGACGGCGTCCGACACGCCGTCCCCTTTTCGTTGTGGCCCATGGGGAACGCGCTCCGTCCGTTCCTCATTCGCTTTGCTGATGCTCACCACCGTTCTTGCGGCGTTGCTGCTCGTGCAGCCGCCTGCCTCCGCTGCTATGTCACCCGCTGATTCGCTGGCCGACGTGCGTGGCCGTGTGATCGATATCGCCACCAGCGCGCCGGTTGCCGCAGCGGCGGTGGTGGTGCGGGGCACGCGCACCGGCGTACTGACCGACGACAACGGGCGCTTTCAGCTGCGGGTACCCAAGGGACGCATGGCGCTCGTGGCGTCGCGGGTGGGGTACGCCCCCGACACACAAACCGTGGACGTACGTAGCGCCACCACGATCGTGATCGACTTCAGACTCCGCCCCAGCAGCACGCAGCTCAGCACCGTGCGGGTCGCCACCGACGCCGCCGAACGGTCCCTCTTCAGGCGCTCGCCGGACGCGGGGGTGATCACCATGCGCGGCGAGGCGGTGAAGCGTGTTCCCGTGATCGGCGAACCTGATGTGCTGCGCGTGGTGCAGCTGCTTCCGGGCGTTGTCGCGACCAACGACTTCACCGCTGGTTACAACGTGCGTGGAGGCGAGAGTGACCAAAATCTGGTCCTGCTCGACGGCTACCCGATCTACAATCCGTTTCACCTCGGTGGCCTGTTCGGCACCTTCATCGACGAGACCGTCGGAGCCTTTGAGCTCATCCCGGGGGCGTTTCCGGCGCGCCACGGGTCGCGTCTCTCGAGTGTGCTGAACGTGACCCCCAAGGAGGAGGAACGTGCCGGCCTCCACGGCGCCACCAGCGTCTCGCTGCTGGCCAGCACGCTATCGCTCGGCGGCACGGTGCGTGGCACTACCAGCTGGAGCGTGGCGGCGCGCCGGACCTACGCCGACCGGTTTGTGGCCCTGTTCACCGACAATCAGCTGCCGTACTGGTTCACCGATATGCAGGCGCACGTGCGGCACCGTTTCGGGCATGGTGGTACGCTGTCGGCCACAGCCTACCGGGGCAGCGACATCATCAAGGCCTCGCTGGCCATCTTCGGGGACTCGTCCTCGGCGGGCGGTGGTGGGCTGGCGTTCGACTGGGGGAATTCGCTCGTCGGTATTGCCTACGAGCAGCCGCTGGGCGCCGCAGGCCGGGGTCTGCTGCGCGCCGATTCGGCGCGCGTGATGCAGCGGGGGTCCTTGACCGGGTTCGGGACCACGCTTGATCTCGGCAACGGCTCGCTGCGGTTCACCAATTCGCTAGGCGACCGTCGCCTGTGGGGCGAGGTATCGAGGTGGCGGGGGCAGCACGAAACCCTCGTGGGATACGAGTGGTCGAGCTACCGGGTGCGATTCGATGCCCAATCGAGCGCCGCCAGCAGTGCCCCACTGCTGGCCGTGGCCGACGGGCCGTCTGCGGGCGCGGTGTACGTGGATCACACGGTACGTGCCTCGCGGCTGCTCACCCGAGTCGGGGTGCGCGGCGAGACGGTCACCGGTACCGGCTGGCAGGGGGTCTCACCCCGCATCTCGATGAAGTGGTTTGCCGGTAAAGATCTGGCATTCACCGCCGGGGTAGCGCGCACCACGCAGTGGACCCCGGCGCTGCGTAACGAGCAAGCGCCCGTGCGGGTCTTCGATTTCTGGCTGGTAGCCAATCGCTCCACCCCGGTGGCGTCGGCATGGCAGGGGACCGTCGGCGCCGAGCGCTGGTTCGACCGAACGCGCTTCGTTCGCGTGGAGACGTGGGCCAAGGATTACGACCGCCTGCCCGTCTCGAACTTCTTCAATGATCCCGGCGTCCTTGGCGACGAGTTCACGGCCACCGAGGGGCGCTCCTACGGGGCGGATGTGCTGGTGCGGCAGCTCGAATCACGAACGCTATCGGGATGGCTGGCCTACTCGTACGCGGTGAACTGGCGCGAAGGACCAGAGGGGCGCTTTGCGCCTATCCAGGATCGTCGGCACAACGTGAACCTCGTGACGTCGTATCGGCCGGGTGGGCGATTCACGTACGGCGCGCGGCTCGGCGTGGGGACGGGCACACCCTTCACCGATGTGACGGGGCAATTGGTGCGGCGCCGCTACGATCCCCTCACCAACACCTTCTCCACGCAGAACCTGCCGGTGCAACGCGAACCGATCGGGGGGCGCCGCAACGGTGCCCGGTTCCCGCTTGTGCAGCGCCTCGACCTGAGCGTGACCTGGAACCGCCCCGGCAAGCGCACGTGGGCGCCGTATCTGTCGCTGATCAATGCGTACAACGCGCGCAACGTGTTCACCTACATCTTCGACTATACCGCCAATCCGCCTACCCGCGCGGCGTTCTCACAATTTCCGCTGCTGCCCACCTTCGGTGTGACGGTTTCATGGTGATGCGCCCGCGGTCTGCGCGCTGGTCTCTCGTTGCGGCGCTCGCCGCCGGGATGTTGGCGGCGACGGGTTGTGAGATCGCCGAGGTCACCGTGGCACCACCGGCGCCTGCGGTCGTGGTCCACGCGGTGCTCAATCCCGACGCCCTCGAGCAGGTCATTCTCGTGGAGGCGTCGCTGACGGGACGCGTGGCGATCAACGACAATCGCGACTTCAATCCGCTCGATCCAATTCGCACGGCCGGCGGCGACCCGATCGCCAATGCCGACGTCCGGCTGCTAACGGGAAGTGATACGGCGGGGGTACGCGCGACCGAGACGCGCATTGGTACGCGTGGAACCGGTCGCTACGTGGTACCGCGCGCGATGCTCGCCGTGCAACCGGGGCAGTCATATCGCCTGCGCATCCGCACCTCGGCCGGGCAGCTCGTGACCGGCGCAACGCGCGTGCCCGGTGCACCGCCCGGGTGGCGTGCCGGCGCCCTCGCCGTGCGCACGTCGACCTTTCTGCGCGACCGCGACACACTGCGCCTCGAATGGCCCGCCGTGGAGGCAGCCCGCACGTACGCCGTGCGTGTGGAGAGCCCGTACGGGCCATGGGCGCTATTCTCCGACAGTACCCGATTCGCCCTCGACGGGCGTCTCCGCAACTTCCTCGCGCCGGGGCTGCCCAGCGTCTTCCTACCGGGGTTCCGGCAAACGGGGAGCATCGTGGCCGTCGATCGCAACTTCTACGACTACAACCGCTCGGGGAACGATCCGTTCGGTGGCACCGGGTTGATCAGCAGTGTGCAAGGCGGGATCGGTCTGTTTGCGAGCGTGCTCGAACTGCAGCGCTTCGAGCTGTCCGTGCTGCAGCAGGACCGTGCCCCGATCGATGCGGGGTGGCGCGGCGTGACCACCACCGGCACCGACGTCCTCTTCGATCTCTGGCTCGAAACTCCCGGGCCCCGCTTCTCGGCGCTCAGCGGCCGCCGCCGCACCCCGGAGCAGTTCATCGTCGGCACGCTTGCCGACGACGGGACCGTACGCCTCGCCACGCTGCGTGGGACCTCGAGCGCCGACACCGCGGGGTTCTTCACAGGCAGGGTGCTCGGTGACTCGATCGTAGGCAGTTGGTCCACCCGCTTCGACCCGACGGGACCGCGCATCTTCCGCCGAACGAGTCGCTGATCGGACGGCACGGCGCCGGAGCATGGTCCCCGGGCACACGGGGCGCGTAGATTTCATGGTCCCGGTTGCATTTCCCACCGACGGAGTTTCCCGCATGTTCGTACGTCGCGTTGCCCATTCGGCGGCTGTCGTGCTCTCGCTCACCCTCCCCGGCGTCACCCTGGCGCAGGGATTCCGTGGCGGTACCCAGATCAAGCCCGGCGAGGAGTGCCCCAAGGGCACCACCGAAATCCGCCCGCGCACCTGCCTCGCGCCGCAGGGCGACGTACCCAGCATCGTGGATTACCGCCCCAAGAGCACGCTCAAGGTGCCGGCCACGATGCGTATGAAGGCCAAGTTTCCGGTGGTGGACTTCCATGGCCATCCGTCGGGGCAGCTTGGCAGCGTGGATGCGATCGAGCGCATGGGCAGACAGCTCGACTCCATCAACGTGCGCCTCATGCTCGTCGCCAACAACGTGAGCGGCGACCAGTTGGTGAAGGGCGTGGAGCTGGTCCGGAGCACGCCCACGATGAAGGACCGCGTGCGCTTCCTGACCGGCATCAACTTCAGCGGCGTCGGCGCGCCGGGGTGGGCCGCCAAGGCGGTGGCGCAGATGGACGCCGACGCCAAGGCAGGTGCCGTGGGCATCGGCGAAGTGGGCAAGGGCTTCGGACTCTCCACCAAGAAGGCCGACGGCACGCGCCTCAAGCTCAACGACCCGGAGCTCAAGCCCGTGTGGGAAGCGGCCGCGCGCCTCAAGCTGCCGGTGTTCATCCACACGGCAGACCCACAGGAATTCTTCCGCGCGGTGGACTACACGAACGAGCGCTGGCTCGAGCAGTCGCTCTTCCCGGAGCGCAGCTATCCGCAGGATCGCTACCCGAGCTTCGAGCAGCTTATGGCCGAACGCGACAGCCTGTTCCGCGCGAACCCCAAGACCACCTTCGTGACCGCGCATCTGGGCTGGCACGCCAACGACCTCGGTCGCCTCGGCAAGATGTTCGACGAGATGCCCAACGTCCTCGGCGAAATGGGGGCGGTACTCTACGACATTGGCCGTCAGCCCCGCGCGGCGCACGACTTCTTCATCAAGTATCAGGACCGCATTCTCTTCGGGAAGGACAGCTACCAGCCCGAGGAGTACCCGTACTACTGGCGCGTGCTCGAAACACGCGACGACTACTTCGACTATTACCGTGACTACCACGCCTTCTGGAAGCTGTACGGCATCGATCTCCCCGATGCGGTACTCAAGAAGGTGTACTACCAGAATGCCCTGCGCATCACCGGCATCCCCATGACGGGCTGGCCAAAGTAAATAGACGCAACGAGGGCCGGTCGCGAATGCGATCGGCCCTCGTTTGCTTTGGCGACAGCAAACCCTACCGCGTCAGTTCCGACGCCCCTGCAGGCGCGAGAGGAGATGCAGCAACTCTAGATACAGCCAAATCAGCGTGACCATCAGGCCGAACGCCGCGAACCACTCCATGGCCTTGGGGGCACCCATGCGCGCGCCTTCCTCGATCCGGTCGAAATCGAGCACGAGGTTGAGCGCGGCCACGCCGGCGATGGCCACGTTGATGCCAATCGCGAGCCAACCGTTCGACGTGAAGTAGCCGATCTGTACGCCGAAGAGCGAAAGCAGGAACGAGCCGAGGTAGAAGAGCCCGATGCCGATCATCGCGCCGACGAGCATGCGCTTGAACCCTTCCGTCGCGCGGAGCACACGCACGCGGTAGAGCACCAGCACACCGGCCGCCACCCCGAAGGTGAGCAGCACCGCCTGCTGCGGCAGCCCCGCGAAGCGGAGGTTGTACAGCGCCGAGAGCGCACCGAGGAAGATCCCTTCCAGCGACGCGTAGATGGGCGCGGTGACAGGCGCCCACTGTGGACGGAAGCTCGTGGCAAGCGCGAACACAAAGCCGCCCAGCCCACCCACGAGCATAGCCGGCATGACCAGGTCCGTACGACCACCTGCCACCTGACTCCAGGTCAGGAACGCCGAAAAGGCGACAACCGCCAGCAGCAGGCTCGCCTTACCGGCGGTTCCAGCCACGGTCATGCCACCCGTTCGCGACACGCCGAACGTCTCGCGTGCGGTGTCGGTGAATTTGGAGAGAACCGGATTATTGGTACGCATGGGAGTTGGTCAGTAGGAGAACGGACCTGCGAAGGTCGCAACAACTACAGGGATTCTACACCAAGCACCTGCGAAACGATCGGATCGAGACCGCCACGCAGAGGATCGCACACCGGAACGCCAAGCTCCACCTGCACCTGTGTCCGGTATTCGGCCCACGCCGCGTCGTCCAGCGATGACGAATTGATCGATACGCCGGCGAGCCGCACGCCGCGATTGGTGATTCGGGCCGCGGCCAGGTACTGCGCCACCGCGTCACGCAGCGGCGGGATGGGGAAGTCGGGGCGATACTCGATCGTGGTGCGTGTGGGATCGTGACAGAGTACGATCCAGTCGGGTTGAGAGCCGTGCAGCAGCCCGAGTGTCACGCCCGCGTAGGCCGGATGGAAGAGTGAGCCCTGCCCTTCGATCACATCATAGTGATCGGGGTCGTTGGCGGGCGACAGCACTTCGGCGGCGCCGGCAATGAAGTCGGCGACAACGGCATCGATGGCGATGCCGCTGCCGGCGATCATGATCCCCGTCTGCCCGGTAGCGCGGAAGGTGGCTTTCGCGCCGTGGGCACGGAGCGCGTTGGTAAGCGCCAGCGCCGTATACTTCTTGCCGAGGGCGCAGTCGGTGCCAACGGTGGCGATGCGCATGCCGCTGCGCTTGGTCCCCTCCCCTGCCGGAAATCTCTGGTCGGTGTGCCGCACGTCCATGAGCCGCACCCCCCGGGTGCGGGCCGCCTCCACCAACACCGGGAAACTGGTGAGGCGTGTATGCATGCCGCTCACGATGTCGAGGCCGTGGGCGATGGCATCGAGCAGGTCGGGGACCCAGCTATCGGGGAGCTTCCCCCCCACCGACGCGATCCCGATCACGAGGCTGCCAGCGCTCTTCGCGGCCGCATCGGCGGGGGAGAGACGCGGCAGCCCCACACTCACGGTCGCCGTTGGGAGGCTCCACTCGCCCACAACATCGGTTGGGCACCAGTCGCGAAGACCACAGGCTGTCTTGGCGTCGGTGGCGTACTGGGCGTCGCCCAGATAGAGGAGGTAGGGTTTGCGCAGTTCAGGCATGCCATGAAGCTGTCGCCGAAGACCGTAACCCGCTACGCCGCTACGCCGATGCGCCGCTGAGTCGTCGCCTCGGCGCCGTCCGCCGCGGCGGCATCCGCCCATGAACTTGGACGTTTCCTACGTCGCCCGTTAACTTGCCGTTGCCCCGCGCAGCTACAGAGCGCGGTGTCAGGGGGGATGGTCGAGTGGTTTAAGGCTCCGGTCTTGAAAACCGGCGTACCGGCAACGGTACCGTGGGTTCGAATCCCACTCCCCCCGCTATGCGTATCCGAGGGAAGAGCTCAGCCGTCGCAATCGCCGCCGTCGTCACGGCGGCGATTGCCGTTTCCGCCGGTGCCCAGAGCGTGCCGCGCATCACCGAGTGGCCGACCGGCGTGACCACGCTCCTGCAGGCGGTGCACGCGGTAAACAGCGAAGTCGTGTGGGCCGCCGGGCACCGCGGCACCGTGCTGCGAAGCCGTGATGGTGGCCGCACCTGGGAGCGCGTGGAAACGCCGGCCGGCGACACCCTCGAATACCGCGACGTGCACGCCGTCAGCGTCGACACCGCCTGGATTCTGAGTGCAGGAGACGGCTCGAAGTCGCGCATTTACCGCACCACCGACGGTGGCGCCACCTGGCGCCTGCAGTTCATCAATCCCGATCCCTCGGCGTTCTACGACTGCCTGTCATTCGGCACGACCCTGCAGGGGGTGGCGTACGGCGACGCCTCGCATCAACGCACGAACCTCCTGCGTACCGACGATGCCGGCGCGACGTGGACGCTGCTCGCGCCGGCCGCCGTCCCCTCCCCGCTGCCCGGAGAGGGCGCCTTCGCCGCGAGTGGGCGCTGTGTGGTGCACGGCAATGCCACCACGGTGTACGTGGCCACCGGCGCCCCCGGGGCCCGTCTCTTTCGCAGCCGCGACGCGGGGCGTACATGGGCCGTGGAAAACACCCCCTTCACCCGCGGCACCGCCGCCGGACTCACGGGCCTCTCGTTCGTCGATGGCACGCGCGGCATCGCCGTCGCCGCCGACATCAACAGGCTCCGCACTGATGTCTCACAAGCGGTGGTGGGGGTGACGACCGATGGCGGCCGCACCTGGCAGTTGCGTACGCGACCGCCATTGCCGGGCGCACTCGCCGGCGTGACCTGGGTGCCCGACGCCGGCCCCGGCGTGGCCGTCGCCGTGGGCTTCGGCGGGGCCTTTTACTCCCTGGACGAAGGACGCAGCTGGACCACCATCACCGATCAGGTCACCACCGGTGTGGACGCATTCGGCCGCGCCGTGTGGATCGGCGGCGCCAACGGCAAGCTCTGGCGCCTCGACTTCTAGGCTGATCCCCCAGTGTCATCGTCGACAGCAACCGCTTCCCTGATGTCGGCGCGAGCGGCGCTATCGGGTTCTCACTGATAGGCCCTGCTGCGATCGCCGATCTTCCGCATTCCGTGCCGTTGCCATTGCTTCCCCGCGCCGCTCCCGACTACATTTCCGCTCCGTCGTGGTTCTCAGGAGCTCTGGCGGCGCGAGACGCGCAACGTGTTCGGCAAGAACGGGTTGGCCGTGTCCGTGAGGTGAGGAGAGATGGCCGAGAGGCTGAAGGCACCGGTTTGCTAAACCGGCATAGGGGGTCAACCCCTATCGCGGGTTCGAATCCCGCTCTCTCCGTCCCGCGGGTCCGCTGGCTTGCCGGCGGGCCCGCGTTTTTTTATCCCGGTGGTTGTCCCTCTGGTTTCGTCGTTTCGACCTTCTCCGGTCTGTGGCACTATGACGGCAGCGTCCCCCGCGAAGCGTCCACGCGTTCGCTTTGCCCCCTCCCCCACGGGTTTCCTGCACGTGGGCGGTGCGCGTACCGCGCTCTTCAACTGGTTGTACGCCAAGAAGTACGACGGCGACTTCCTCCTCCGCATTGAAGACACGGACCGCCAGCGGAGCACCGACGAAAGCACGCGTGCCATCTTCGACGGCATGCAGTGGCTGGGCCTCACGTGGGATGAGGACGTAGTCTATCAGGGCGCCAATGTGGCGCGCCATTATGCCGACGCGCACGCGCTGCTCGACAGCGGTGCGGCGTATCGCGACTTCACGCCGCCCTCGGAGTTGGAGCGCCTGCGCGCGGAAGCCGAGGCGCGCGGCGACGCGTTCAAGTTCGACCGTACCTTGGCCGACCTGAGTGCGAGCGACCTCGCGCAGAAGCTCGCGAACAACGAGCCGTACGCCATTCGTTTCAGGGTCCCCGAGGGGACCACCGAATGGCCCGACCTTGTACATGGGCGCATCGCGTTCCCCAACAAGGACATCGAGGACTTCATCATCCTCCGCTCCGACGGCACGCCTGTGTACAACATGGCCGTGGTGTCTGACGACATCGCCATGGGGATCACGCTCGTGATGCGTGGCGACGACCACATCTCCAACACGCCCAAGCAGATTCTGCTCTATCGTGCGCTCGGCGCCGAGGTGCCGCAGTTCGGGCATGTGCCGATGATCCACGGCACCGACGGCAAGAAGCTCTCGAAGCGCCATGGGGCCACGGCGGTCGGCGACTACCAGCATCAGGGCTTGCTGCCGCAGGCGATGCTCAACTTCCTCGCCCTCCTCGGTTGGTCGTCTGGCGACGATACCGAAGTGATGACGCTCCCGCAGCTGATCGAGCGTTTCAGTGTGCAGGGGCTGCACGCGAAGGCTGCCGTATTCGACACGAAGAAGCTCGAGTGGATGAACGGCCAGCACCTCGCGCACATGCCGATCGACGAGTTGGCCGCAATCGTGGCGCCGATGATTGAGCACGCTGGGCTGTCGACCGTTGCAGAGCTGACAGCCAATCACGCCTGGTTCTGCGGTGTGCTCGAACTGCTGCGCATCCGCGCGCGCCTCACCGACGAGATCGTGGCGCAGGCGCCGCCGTTCTTCACCGACGGCGTGGAGTATGATCCGGAGGCGGTTGCCAAGCAGTGGCGCGATGCCGCCGCAACGGCCGACATTCTCGAAGCCACGCACGATCGGCTGGCATCGCTGGGCGACTGGGAGCCGGCGCCCATGGAAGAAGCGCTGCGGACGTTGGCGGAGGAGCGCGCCATCTCCGGCGGCAAGATCTTCCAGCCGCTACGCGTGGCCCTCACGGGGCTGACCGTGAGCCCGGGGATCTTTGATGTGCTGCTGTACGTGGGGCGTGAACGTTCGCTCACGCGCTTGAGCCGCGCGGTGGCGTTCCTGCGGGGCTGAGCAGCGCGACGAACAGCCGTTACTTGTCGCTGCTCTTGGGCTCGATCGATTTGACCGGAGCCGCGACACTCGCGCTGGGTGCCCGCAGCCGCTCGCGCCGCTCGGCGTCGCGGCGCTTGTCCATCTCTTTGACGATCCGCTTGAACTCGGCCTCACCCATGCCGCGTTCCGACATGCGCTGAATATCGGCGCGGCCGGCCGCGAGCCGCGCCTCTCGGGCCATGGCGGTGGGGTTCGCGGACATGCTGGCAGCGGTTGCCGCGTTGAGCGGCAGCAGCCCGAGCAGGGCGTTGGGGATCATGACCTTGCCGAGGCGGATGCCTTGCTGGTCCCAACCCCACTTGTTGCCGCTCTTGTCGGTCTTGGTCCAATCACCGGGCGCGCGGCCATAGCGCCCGGAGGCACGGGCGAGCGAATCCAGCGAGTCGGCCGCTGCCGTGAGGACGCCGGCCATGATGCTATCGAGCTTGTCGGCGCGATCCCCTGACGCCACGCCGGTCCCGCCGCCGCCACTTCCCACGGGGCCGCGCCACACGCGCTCGTCGTTGTAGTTGGGGCGCACCCCGCGCACGTTGGGGTCGATCGCCCCCACGCCGTTGTTGCCCGACGGCACGCCGCTCCCGGTGTCACGGGGCGTGGCGACCGGCGCCGGCGGCAGTGGCTGCGCCGACAATGGACCAGCCGCCGGTGCCGCCGGTGCGGCCGTCATGGCCGGCGGCACCTCGGCGCGGGAGCGCGGGACGACGGGGGCCGGCGCCTCCGGGGCGACATACGTGAGGCGTTCCTCGACGGCGGCTGCCTGGCCACCGAAATCGAGCCACGCCGGAATGCCGTGGCCGAAGGTCAGCGCCTGAATGAGCACGGCGCCCACCGCCACATGCAGGGCGACCGCCACGGCCATGGCCCGCGTCGAGCGCCTGTCCCCCCGGGGGAGCCCGGAGAGCCTCGTGCTCAAGGCCCGACGCGGCGACGCCCCATGTGAACGCGCGCCCTCCGCTCCGGCAGTGCCGGAGTCGTTGCCGTCCGGCGGCACGAGGGGGGGCGTGGAGGACATACGAGAAATCTACTCGGCTTTCTTGATGGGAGGGGGGACGGGGCGCCTCGGCGCCCCCTCGGGCGTCAGGCGCCAGCCACCACCGGGTTTGACACCCGGCTGAGCCCGACCAGTTCCACCTCGACGACATCACCGGGGTTGATGGGGCTCACACCGGCCGGCGTTCCGGTGGCCACGATATCCCCGGGCTCGAGCGTCAGGTACTGCGAGATGTACTTGAGGAGGAAGGGGATCTTGAACACCATGTCGGCACCGGTGGCATGCTGCACCACCTTGCCGTTCAGCCGGGTGATCAGCTCGACCTTGTCGAAATCGGCCGGCGGCGGCACCGGCACCCCCACCGGGCAAAAGGTGTCGAGGCCCTTGGCCCGCGCCCACTGCCCGTCGTTCTTCTGCAGGTCGCGCGCGGTCACGTCGTTGAGGGCCACGATGCCGCTGATCGCCGCCACGGCCTCGTCTTCGCTCTGCGCCTTGCACAGGCGAGATCCCACCACCACGGCGATCTCCCCCTCGTACTCGATATGCGTCGAGACCGGGTGCAGCACGATCGCGTCTCCCTCGCGGATGATCGACGAGGTCGGCTTGAGGAACAGCAACGGCTCTTTGGGCACGTCGTTGCCCATTTCCTTGGCGTGTGCCACGTAGTTGCGGCCGACGCAGACGATCTTCGAGGGGAGAGACATGGTAGAAGCGGAAGGAGACACGGCGACAGGTGAAACGAGACCGGTAGACTGATAATTGGCACCGATGACCGGCGAAACGCTATCGCCGCCGCCGGTGATAGAACTTGGACACCTCACCACGGATCTCTCCCCAAGGCCCCACGAGGCGCTCGGCGGGGGGAAGTCCGTCAAGGAGTTCGCGTCCATAGCGTTTGGTCACCACGCGGGGATCGCTGAGCACCACGACCCCGGCGTCTGTCCCTGTTCGGATGAGGCGCCCGAATCCCTGTTTAAGGCGTAACGAGGCGTGGGGCAGCATGAACTCGCCGAACGGATTACCGCCGCGCGCCTCAATGGCCTCGCACTGAGCGGCCACCATGGGTTCGGTCGGGACGCGAAAGGGCAGCTTGGCGATCAGCAGGCCACGCAGCGCATCGCCTGGCACATCCACGCCCTCCCAAAAAGTGGCGGTGCCCAGCAGCACGGCCCGCCCACTGTCGCGGAAGCGCTGCAACAGCACGTCGCGCGGCTCCTCACCGTGCACGAGCAGCGGCCACCCTGCCCCCTCACCGGCACCACGCAGCCATTCGGCCATCTCCCGGACATCGCGATGGCTGGTGAAGAGGGCAAACAGGCCGCCGTCGCTCGCCGCCATGAGATCACGCAGATGCCGTGAGACGGCGGCAAAGTGCGCGCGCGCATCCTCGTTGGGCGCGGGCAGATCGGTGGGAACCACGAGCATTGCCTGCGACGGATAGTCGAACGGTGACGGGAACACGGCCGTCCGCTTCGTGCGCTTCGCGTCATCGATGCCGAGCCGCTGCTCGAGGAAGGCAAAGCCACCGTGCGTGGACAGCGTGGCACTGGTAATCACCGCGGTTTCCACGCGCTCGAAGAGATCTTCGCGCAGCACCGGTGCGAGATCGAGCGGCACGCAGTGCACCGCCACGTTGCGATCGGATCCGGTGGGCTTCCCCTGGAACTCCATCCATCGCACCACCGGGGGGCCATCGGCTGGCGTCATCAGCGCCTTGGCCAGTGCATCGCCCGCACTCTGCAACCGTCGCATGACGGCGCGCACTTCATTGAGCAGCGGCGCCATCTCCTCGGCGCGCTTCTCGTCGGTCTCCAGCCGATCCCGTACCGTCTTGAGCCCCACGCCGAGCGCATCGATCTCGGTGAGCAGCTCCTTGAGCGTGCCCTCGATCCCGTTGCGCCACAGGTCGTGCTGCTGAAACTCGGCCGTGAGTCGCATAACCGGCGTGCCCTGCATCTCCAGCACCGCCGTCAGCAACTCGAACAACAGGTGCACACGATCGCGCGCCGTGACGGCACTCGAAAACAGGCGTTCCTTCACCAGGTCGTGACTGGCCACGCTCAGGAGGTCGTTCTTGCCGGCCAACCGGGCCGCGAGTGCCGGCAGCAATCCTTTGCCCCGCCGTTCGAGCCGGCCGAACAGGCGTGACAGGGCGCGGCGCGTGATGGAGCTGCCCAGGTGGGCGGCCGCAGCATCCTCCAGATGATGGCCTTCGTCCACCACGAGCCGCTTGTAGGCGGGCAGCACCGCGGCATCATCCCAGTTCTGTGCTTGACGCCGCACCGCCACGTCGGACATGAGCAGGTGGTGATTCACCACCACCACATCGGCATCGGCCGCCTCACGACGCGCCTTGAACAGGAAGCACTTGTCGTAATACGCGCACTTCAGACGCCCGCACAGGTCGGGCTCGGCCGAGACCTCGTCCCACACGTCGGAGCGGGGCGGCGTAGGCAGATCGGCGAGCGACCCGTCCTGCGTGCGCTGCGACCACTCCACGAGCTGCTCCACTTCCCCCGAGAGATTGTCCTCGAACAGCGCCGCCCCCGCGCCCGACGCCTGTTCAAGCCGCATCAGACAGAGATAGTTGCGCCACCCCTTCAGCAGTGCGAATCGCACGGGCTGGTCGGTGAGGGCGCGCTGAAGGAATGGGAGGTCCTTGGCCACCAGCTGCTCCTGCAGCGTGATGGTATTGGTGCTCACGATGGTCCGCTCCTTGTTGGCCGCGGCCCACCGCAACGCCGGCACGAGATACCCCAGCGACTTGCCGACGCCGGTCCCCGCTTCCAGCAGCGCCACGCCCCCCTCGTTGAAGGCCACGGTGACTTCGCCGGCCATGGCGCGCTGGCTCGGGCGGTCCTCGTAGTCGCGCGCGCCGTGCACCTGGCGCATGGCCTGCGCGATCAAGCCGTACGGGCCAAGGGTGACGTCCACCACATCGACGTCGACGGGCACCAGCTGCTTGCCACGCGGCACCTCGGTCACGAAGTACACGCGCGTGGCATCGTTGTCCACGATGGCGAAGGCCACGCCGTTGCCGTGCAGCCGGTACGCCACCTCCATGTCGGCATCACTCGGGGTGAGTTCGCCGGACGGATGATTGTGCACCAGCACTTCCCCGCGCTCGGCCACGCCTGGCAGCGCGAGCACGCTCTGCACATCACCGGCCGCCACCTTCCGGGCGGTCTGGATCACGCCTTCCTCATCGATCGTGGCCACGAAGCAGACTTCGTTGCCCCCGTGCAGCCGGATCGATGTGCGGATCGCGGCGGCGGCCTTGGGCGCCAGCCGCGCTTCCCCCATCCCCATCATCTCCGTCGCCTTCGCCTTCGACTTCGCCACGTAGCGCGCGCGGTCCGGTTACGTCTTCCGCGGCTTCTTCTTGGCGGCCGGGAAGAGGACGTTGTTGAGAATGAGGCGATAGCCCGGCGAATTGGGGTGCAGAGACAGATCGGTGGGCGCGCTGCCGATGGCGTGCTGCGGATCCTCGGGGTCATGCCCACCGAGGAACGTCCACGACCCGCGACCGTAGTCGCCGTGCAAGTACTTGGACCACGGCGCGCCTTCCTCCTGCGCCAGCACCGTCACGGTGGACTTGACCACGGCCCTGTTGAAGCTGGTGGTCACCCCGTAGAAGTCGGGGATGACGGTGCGATGATTCTGCACGAGCATCGTGGCGACGGGGTCGAGCTTCGCGGAGAAGCCGAAGAGCGAGAAGGTGCCGAGGGGCTGGCGGCGCGACGGCACGTTGACCTGATGGCCATCGATGTCGCTGAGCGCATTCACATACGGCGACGGCTCTACGTGCGCCCCCTGGAAGGCCAGGGCGCGCGTCCAGTCCAAGCGGCTGTCGGCATCGGCCGCGGGCGGCGTGCCATCGGAGAACGGCCCGGCGATGTCCACCAGCAGCGACGCGATCGACAGATCAAGCGACTCCGTGGCTCCGCACATCGCAAAGAGAAATCCGCCCCGGTCCACGAAGCCGCGGATGTTGTCGGCCACGGCCTTCTTGAGGGCGGGTACGTCGCCCTTGCCATACTTCCGCCCGGTGGACAGGTCACGTTCCCGCTGCGCCACGAACCACGGCGCATCTCGATAGGCGAGGTAGAGCTTGTTGTACTGCCCCGTGAAGTCCTCGTGGTGCAGGTGCACCCAATCGTACTTGGCCAAGTCACCCTTGAGGACGTCGTCGTCCCACAGCGACGTGAAGTCGATGCCGGCATACGTCAGCGCGAGGGTGACCGCATCGTCCCAGGGGGGCTCATCGACCGGGCGATAGATCGCGACCTTGGGCGCGCGCTCGAGTACCACGGCATCCATGTTGCCACCGGCGATCTCCGCGCGCGCCGATGCCACGCCGGCATCCGTGAGTGGTTCGACCGTCACCCCGTCGAGCGCCGCACGCTTGCGCAAGTCGGGCACATCGGGGAGCAGGAATGCGCCACCGCGGTAGTTGAGGAACCACTCCGCCTTCTGCCCGCCCTTGAGCGCCTGAAACACCACCCCGTACGCCTTGAGGTGATTGCGCTGGCCGTCGTCCATGGGCAGCAACAGATGCTGCGCGAGCGCAGACTGCGCACCGCATAGCAGGAGGGCACCGATCGTCAGCCACCGTCGAAAACACATGAGTGAAATGTATCCCGATGCACCCTTCAGCAGGGTGGCACCATGCCCTTGAGTCGTTCGAGGTCACGCCGCCCCTGCGGCGTGAGGGCACTGGTGGGATACTCCACCACCAGCTGTTCGAGTTTGGCGATGGCGCCGGCCTTGTCACCGGCGTCACGAAGCGCCCGCGCCCATGTCAGCAGGGCCTCCGGTGCTTCCGGGCTGCGCGGATACTCCGCGAGGATGCGCTCGTAGAGCGGCACCGCCGCACCACGTGACGACAAGCGGGCCGCCTGTGCCAGGAAGGCCGGCGCCGCGGCGCCGACGGAATCGGCGAGGCGCGCAAAGCGCAATGCCGCCGCGACGGAGTCGCGGCGCGCCGTCATGACGAAGGCTTCTCCGAGACCCGGCAGCTGCTCCACGCGAGTGCGTGCGAGAATCCCCAGGGCGTCAATGAGTTCGGGCCGATTGGAGGCCGCGCGGAGCAGATGCTTTCGCGCCGTGCCCAGATCACCGTCGTAGAGCGCCAGCCAGCCGACCATCTCGTCGTCGTCGGCCAGATCGCCGGCCTCCATTATGGCGCGAGCGCGAGGCACGTCGCCGGCACGAAGCCACGCGGCCACCAGTGGGCGCGTGAGCGCCATGCGCGTGTCAGGATCGAGCGTCTTCGCTGCGGCGTCGAGTGTGCGCTGTGCTTCGTCGCCGCGCCCAAGCTCGCCGAGTGCGGCGATCTCCAGACTCAGCAACGCACGCGTGCGAGCGCTGTCGCTCTTGCCGGCACGGGCGCGGCGTACCAGGATCAGCGCACCGGCCGCATCACCGGCACGCAGGGCCGCGTCGGTGGCACGCTGCTGCGATTCCGCGTCGCCCTGCCGTTCGAACACGGCGAGCCACGCGTCGCGAGCCACGAGCCAGCTTTCGTTCAATTCCGCGCGTTCGCCAAAGGCGCGCCACGCCTGCATGGTGGAGTCGTTCACCGTCACGGTGCTGATGGCACTCCACGCCCTGCGCGGCTCCCCCCAAGCGAATTCGAGCGACGCCAGCAGGCGCCGCGGCGGCAAGGTGACCGGCGCGGCCATCAGTACGGTGCGCAGTGAATCCCGCACGGTGGCCGGCGTGCGCTGCAGTCCGAACAGGGCGGCGGTCTCGAGCCACGGCTGCTCGGCGAGCGCGTCGCGAAAGGCCTGCGCGGCGGGGACCCATCGTTGCAGCGCCACGTGCAACTGCGCCGTTTCACCCGAGAGGGCACCGACCACCCCCATGCGCTGGGCGGCTTCGTTGAGGATGGTATCGGCGGCGAGCGCCCGCCCCTGCTGCAGCAGCAGGCGCGCATATTCGCGGTATGGCGTGGCGTCGGTGCCCGCCACCCGCCGCCACATGATGAACGCCTCACGCGCCTCCCCATCACGCGCGGTGGTGACAAAGGTCCGCAGCTGTACGGTGCGCGCCGTGGGGTCGCTGGGGCGCACCTGCAACACACGCGTGAACACCGGCACGAGCGAATCGAGCATGCCGCGCTCAGCCCAGATGCGTTCGAGCCCGAGTAGCGCCATCGCCACGCGGTCGCCGTCGGTGTTGCCCGGCTGCAGCGCGCGCTGCAGCACATCGCGATAGGCCACACTCGCGCGGGCCGCATCGTTTCGATCTTCCGCATCGAGGGCGCGCGCGAGCGGATCGGTGGTATCCGGCGCCGCCGTGGTGGCGGGGCGCACCTGCGCCGCCACGATACGCTCCGGCGAGACGACCGCGCCGAGTACCGCAGCCCCGATCCAGCACATCAGGGCACGACGCCCCCGATGGTTACGGCGGGGTGGTGCCATTGAGCCGTCGGAAGTATTCGATCACGAGGCGGCGTTCCTCGGGGCCCAGCCCGCGCAACTCGTTCCACGTGGGCGGCGCGTACTTGTTGGCCGCCTTGCCGGACTGCGGGCCCTCCACCCGGCCGCCGCTGCCGTTGCCGCCGCCCGCTTTAGCCTCTCGAGGCCCCTGATCGTCGCGTTCCTCCTGCTCGAGGAATCGCCCCGCATCGAGGAGGCGGCGATAGAGCTGCTGCTGGCGCGCGGCCACGGCCGGATCGAGTCCGTTGCGCTCGATCTGCTGCGCGAGCTGCTGCGCCTCTTTGGCGAGGGCGTCAGTGCGCCCGGTTTCGTCGGCGTCGGATACGTCGGTGAGGCTGCGGGCCACTTCGCGCTGCTGGCGCGCCAGCACGCGTGCCTGCTGCTGCGCCTGCGCGCCGTCCTTGCCCCCCGGCATGAGGTTGAGCCCCTGCATCTGGCTGTTGAGCTGCCCCTGCTGCTGCGCGAGCTGCTTGAGCTGGTCCATCATCTCGGTGAAGCCGCTTGCCGACTGTGCGTTGTTCACTCGCTCGCGGTCGCGCACGAGTGAACTCAACGCCTGGTTGAGCGCTTCGCTGGCGTCCTTCATCGCGTTCTGCGCCTGCTCGCTGCCGCCGGGCTGCCCCTGCCCCGCCTGCTGCATCGCTTGCGTGGCCTGCTGCACACGGCGCTGCGCCTCACCCATCGCCTTCTGCGACCGCTGCGAGAGCAACGACGAGGAGCGCCCGGCCTGCTCAAGCCGCTCCGCCGCCTGCTGCACGCCTTGCTGGAGCGCACTCTGCTCGCCCTGCATGCCCTGCGCGCCCTGTTGGCCAGACTGCCGCATGCGCTTCTCGAGCTCCTGCTGCTGTCGCGCCAGTTGCATGGTCTCGTTAATGGACTGGTCGAGCTGATCCGACAGCTCGCCCTTCCACGCATTGACCTGGGCATCGCGCGCGCTGGCCAGCTGGTCGGCCGCGCGCTCCATGGCCTGGGCCGCCTGACGCGCTTGGTCCGCCGGGTTTCCGCCCTGCTGCTGACCGCCCGCCTGCTGCCCGCCGGGCTTGTTGCCGTTGGGGGACTGCTGTTGGCCGCCTTGCGATCCACCAGGCTGCGGGCCCTGCTGCGAATTCCCCGCCTGCCCCTTCGAGCCCTGCTGACTGGGCTGGTTCTGTGCCGTCTGCCCCTGCCCGCCCTGCTGCGACTGTTGTGGCTGCGACTGCTGCTGCTGCTGCTGGCCGGCAGGCTGCTTCCCCTGCGGCGTGCCCTGATCCGTCCCCTGCTGCCGCGCCTGCTCCTCCGCCTGCTGGCGTGCCTGGTCAGCCGCCTGTTGCATGGCATCAGCTGCCTGCTTGGTCAGCGGCTGCGCTTCGCGCGTCTTCGAGGCGCCCGGCCTGGCCCCCGCCTCCTCGAGCCGCTTGGCGAGAGCCTGTACGTCGCGTTCAAGCTGGCGCGAGCGCTCTGCCAGCTCGCGCGGATCGTTGGCGTCCCGATTGCCCTGTGGCCCGCCCGGCGACTGCTGCCCACGCTTCTGCGGGTCGAGGCGGTCCGCCATCTGCTGCTGCGCCTTCGAGAGCTCCTTCGCATCATCGCGCAACGTCTGCATTGCCCCCTCAAGCGCGGCCCGCTTGAGCATCTCGGCGCTCTTCTCGAGCTGCTCCCGCATCTGCTTCTGCGCGTCGGACAACTGCTGCATGCTGCGCTGGGCGTCGGCGCCGCTCAACTTGTCGCCGCTCTTGTTGAGCGCCTCGAGCTGCTTCTGCATCTCGGGGGTCATCGCATCACGCAGCATCTTCTGGATGTCACGCATGCGCGACGCCATGGTGGTGTCGAGTGCGTTGGCGTTCTTGAGGCGCGACTCGAGCTCCTTGGCGTTCATGCGGAGCGAGTCGACCTTGGCCGACAGCTGCTGCTGATCACGCGCGAGCTGTTTGGCCTTCTCCGCCGCCGTGAACGACATCTGGTTCTTCGCCGATTCGTTCTTCGCGCCATTGGGCTGCGACAGATCGCCGCCGCCGTTCTTGAGGTCGCGGCTGCGCGAGGCATCGCTGGTGTTCTGCTGCAACCGCTTCTCCTGCTGCGCCAGCTGCAACGCTCGCGCAGCGAGCGAGTCGGCTAGCGAACGGGCCAGCGCTCGCTGCTCCGAGAGCGATGGCACGCGCAGAAGCACCTCGGCGCTCTGCGACTGCTGCGCCCACGGCGAATCGTCGGTGGCCACCGCCGTCACATGCAACTTGTCGCCGGGCTCGAGCCCACGACCATCCAGCGTGAGGTTGGCGCCCCCTTCGAAGAGCGGTGATGCCGGCGCCGCCACGTCGATCCGCTGACGCACGATGGCCCCCGTACCGCCGGCGGCCTCCTTCCACACCACGAGATGGACGCGCGCCACGCCGTGATCGTCGCCGGCATCGATCCACACGGGCACCAGGCCCGTCGGACCAATCGCGGTGTCGGTGGCCGGGGCCACGATCTGCACCGAGGGCTTGAGATCGGGGATAACCGTAAAGATCAGGGAGTCGGGGAGCTCCGGCGGGAGCACGGCACCATCGGCACGCGGCGTGGCTTCGGCCTGCCAGCGCCAGGCACCGTCGCGATCGACCGTGAACACGCCCTGCGCAGCGACCCCGTCGCCACTCCCGCCGTTGGCCACGTCGAGCGATACCAGCTGAGTGCCATCGGTGAGCGCCGCGTTGCGCGCGCCACCACGCAGCATCACGCGTACCTGAATGCGCGTGCCCCGCGGCACCCGTAGCGGCGGCACCGGCTCGAGCGTTTCGTCTGCGCGGTCGAGGTAGGAGGGATAGAGCGCGCGCAGCGATACGTCGCCGATCCAGCCGCGATCCTCCACCAGCAGTTGCGCGGAAAGCTCGGCCGATCGCCCATCGCTCACGCGCACCATGGTCGGGGCCCGCACCGGCCCCAAGGCGTACCCCACCGAGCCGTTCTCGGGCACCGCGACCACGCTGTCACGCCACGGCTCACCCTCGGCGCGATGCGAGACCGTGATCTGCTGTCGTCCCGTGGCCAGAATGCGGAGCGTGACCGGCATACCGCGCGGCACGCGCGCGGACAGTTCATCGAAGGCAAGCGCCGGGAGCAACGTGCCACGCCACGCACTGACCGGCTGCAGCACCGCGGCCAGTCCATCCGGCACCGTGCGCACGGCCAGCGTCAGTGACGCGGCCCCGATCAGCGCAGCCACACCAGCCACCCCCACCGCAACGGTCAGCTGCCGCACCCTCTGCGGTGCAAGCGTGCCGGGCATCAGACGGCGTGCCACGTCGTCGGCGGCGCGCGCGCCGAGCACTCCGCTGCCCGCCACCTCGAGGGCGCCGCGCAAGGAGCCTTCGCGGAGCTGCTGTTCGCGCTCGATCACACCGGCCAATGCCGCGACGCTCAGCGCCTCCTGCTGGCGCGTCCACCGCCAACGGAAGGTGAGACCGGCCGCCACCACGGTGAGCACGGCCAGCAGCAGCGGGAGCGGAGCCGGCAGCGTAAGCCACCGCCCATCGGCCAGCAGCAGCGCACCACCGGAGAGCCCGGTGGCCAGCACGGCCGCAGCGGCCAGCAGTGCCGAGGTCATGGCGCGGGTGATGAGCCCATGCTGTTCCTGCGAAATGCGGTCGTCGAGCGCGCGGCCTTCGCGCGAGGGAATACCCCGGATGGCGGGTGCCGTCATGCCTGGCTCATGGCTGCACACGGCTCGTCGCCGCATACGTGAAGAGATTCACGCCGAGACGCAGCGCCTGTTCGTGCAGCGCCGGTGGATCGGGATAGGTGCCCACATCTTCCCACCCGTTCCCGAGATCGGTCGAGTACGTGTAGTAAAGCGCCAGGCGGTTGCCGATAAAGATCCCGTAGGCCTTCGCCGGCTTCCCGTCGTGCTCGTGCACCTTGGGCGGTCCGTCTCGGAAGTCGTAGACGAGATGGTAGATCGGATGGGCGTAGGGCACTTCCACAAGCGGGCGGTCCGGAAAGACCCGCGCGATCTCGCGGCGGAAGCTTTCGTCAAGCCCGTAGTTGTCGTCGACGTGCAGGAAGCCGCCGCGCGTGAGATACTCGCGCAGCCGCCGCCCCTCGATCTCGCTCAGCTTCATCTCCCCGTGCCCCGTGGCATGCAGGAACGGAAAGTCGAACAGCGCCGAGTCGGTGAGGGTGACCTTGGCCTCGACCCGCTCGATCGGCAGCGAGGTGCGCTCCGCGATGGCACGGATCAGGTTGGGGAGGCTCGACGGGTTGGCGTACCAGTCACCGCCCCCCTCGTACTGCAATCGGGCGATCGCCAGCCGGCCAGGACCGGCGAGGGCTGTCCCGACGGCAGCCGACGGCAGGGCGCGCGCCGCGACCAGCCCCGTGGGAAGGACCACACACGCAGCAAGCAGGAGAGAACGTGACCAACGCTGCGGGTGCCGCATGCAGGACCGGATCAGGTGTCGTGGGCGAGGCGATAGGCGAGGTTGCGGCTGGCGCCGTGCTCGTCCATGAGCATGCGGACGATGTCGCGGGGGCGGAAGCCCTCGGCGCGCATCGCATCCGCCGTGGCACGCAAGCCGTCTTCCGAGGGTTCCGCGGCCGTGGCGCCAGCGAGCACGATCACGATTTCCCCGCGAGGGGGCGCTTCCTCGTAATACGCGGCGACCGCCTCGAGCGTTCCGCGTCGGATTTCCTCGAAATGCTTGGTCAGTTCACGGGCTACCGCCACCTGACGGCCGGCCCCGGCAATCCCCGCCAGATCGCGTAACGTGTCGACGAGCCGGTTGGGGGACTCGAACAGCACCACGACATGCGGCAGTCTGGCGGCGAGGGCAAGCATGTCCTCGCGCGCTTTCCCCTTCCGGTCGGGAAAGCCCAGCACCGTGAAGGGGTGGGGCGTGAGCCCACAGGCCACGAGGGCGGCAAGGGTGGCCGATGCGCCAGGCACCGGCACCACGCGCAGGCCGGCGGCCACGACGGCGTCGACCAGACGCGCGCCGGGATCCGACACCAGCGGGGTACCGGCATCGCTGATCAGGGCCAACGATTCACCCGCGCGGAGCCGTTCGATGAGGCGGGGGGTCATCGCCGCCTCATTGTGCTCGTGAAGCGCGAGCGTGGGGGTGCCGAGGCCGAAGCGATCGAGCATGGGGCGGCTCTGCCGCGTGTCTTCGCAGCAAATCACCGCGACCTGCTGCAGCACGGCGAGCGCGCGCAGCGTCATGTCACCAAGGTTGCCGATCGGAGTGCTCACGACGTGCAAGGCCCCAGGCGTTGCCGCCTGGGGCCACAAGGCCGACGCCCGACCCGCCATCGCCGACAGCGCGGCAGACGGGTCGGCGCTGGCGAACGCCTCGCTCAGGCGTGCTCCTGGAACTTGCCTTCGAGCGTGGGACGCGGCACGGCACCCACGACCTGATCCACCAGCTTGCCGTCCTTGAAAAACAGGATCGTGGGGATCGAGCGCACGTTGAACTTGGCGGCGGTGTGCTGGTTGTTGTCCACGTCGAGCTTGGCAACTTTCACCTTGCCCGCATAGTCCGACGCGAGCTGCTCGATGATCGGCGCGATCATGCGGCAGGGGGCGCACCACGTTGCCCAGAAATCCACCACCGCCAGCCCCTGATACTCCTCGATCTCGGCGGCGAAGTTGTCGTCCTTCACTTCCACTGCGTTGGCCATCGTGTGCTCCGTTGGGCGCAAGCGCGGCCGGCGGCGGCGCCTACGCCCATGTGCAGGATTAGAATTCGGAAGTTGTCACACCGGAACTGAACCCTACCCGTCATGACTGATTCCGTACGCCGAGGCACGCGCATCGCCCACATCGGGATTGCCGTTCGCGCCATCGACGAGTTGCTGCCCTTCATGCGAGACGTGCTAGACATGCCCGAGGTGCCGCTGGGCAACTCCGACGGCGCGACGATCGTCGGACTGGCGTCCGGCGAATCGCTCGTGGAACTGCTGGAGGCGCAAGCCGAAGAGACACCCATCGGCAAGTACGTCGCCAAACGCGGACCAGGCATTCACCACGTGTGCTTCGCCGTAGACGACCTCGACGGCATGCTGCAGAAGTGCCGCGACGCCGGTCTCCGGCTCATCGACGAAACGCCACGCATCGGCGCCGAGGGGAAACGGATCGCGTTCCTCCACCCGAGCGCGACGGGCGGCGTGCTCGTCGAACTGTCAGAATACTAGTCGCACTGTCCAGCCGGGCCAGTCCAGTCGGGCGGGAGGCCCAGCGCGCCCGTTACTTGCAGAAGTCCCGCAGCTTGGTCACGTCCACGTCCTCGACCAGCCAGCGGCCGCTGGGACCGATGACGGTGATCATGGTGGTGCGGGCAACGGCGGTCCCCTTGGTGAGCTCCACCAGGTGTTCCTGACGCCCCCCGGTCTGGAGGCGTGGGCCGTCTTCCGGGAACCGGAAGCGGTCGTGTTGCATCAAGCATTGCATGATGATCAGCCGCTTCTCGAGCTCCTCACGTTTGAGCTGGTCGCGCGCCAGCCCCTTGCCATTGCCCCAGAGCCCCGACATGGCCTGCAGGTCCTGGGCGGCGACGGCCTTGAGGAAGGATTCGACGGCGCCCCGCCCCGAGGCCGCACCGATGGCTCCCGGCCCGCTGGCAGCGGACGGCACCGCCGCCCCCGGTAACGCCATATCGGTGGAAGCCACCTGACGGGCACACGCGCTCGACAGGAGCAGGCCGGTTCCGATCAGACCGGCCACCGCCTTTCGTCTCATGATTGGCACCACTGCACGCACCTGTCCGAGCACCAAGGCCTCCTTAGCTTCGGTGTGATCATCCGCGAGTGTAAGCTACTACGCAGCTGCACTATCGACGTAACCGCCCCCACAGGGATACTTCAGGGATACCCCAGAGATGTCGCTTCGCTACCAGCGCCTGTATGTGAACATCGACCACGTGGCGACGGTCCGGCAGGCCCGTCGCAGCCAAGAACCGGATCCGGTCGCCGCAGCCACGTTATGCGAGCAGGCCGGAGCCGATGGGATCACAGCGCACCTGCGTGAGGATCGCCGCCACATTCAGGACGATGACATCCACCGCCTCGCGGCGGCCGTCACCACGCTGCTCAATCTCGAGTGCGCCATTACTGACGACATGCTCACCCTCGCCGAAACACTCCGGCCCGCCCAGGTGACGCTCGTCCCTGAGCGCCGCGAGGAGATCACGACGGAAGGTGGGCTGGACGTGATCCGCCACGAAGCGGCCGTCCGCGATGCCGTGACCCGCCTGAAACGTCTGGGGATCCGCACCAGTCTGTTTATTGATCCCGACGCGTCCGCAGTCACGGTGTCACACGCCGTGGGCGCCGAAGCGATCGAACTGCACACAGGGGCGTACGCGCATGCCCCGCGCGATCCGGCCACCCTGCGCGCCTTGCGGGAGGCGGCGGCGCTGGGGGCGTCCCTCGGTCTCGCCGTGCACGCCGGCCATGGACTCTCGGTAAACAATGTGGGACCGGTGGCCGCCATTCCGGAGATCGAAGAGCTCAACATCGGGCACGCGATCGTGGGGCGCGCCATCTTTGTCGGGTTGGATGCGGCCGTGCGGGAAGTGCGCGCCGCGATGGACGAGGCCCGTGAGGCGGATCTGTTCTGAGCCGCCCACGCGTCTCGTGACCCCATGACTTTTTCTCTCAGGGTGCGCACGGCATGACGGCTCCACAGGCGCTCATCGGGCTCCTTCAACAGGAAGCCACCGCGTCCCTCGACGGCCTCGATCAGTCGCTGGCCAACACGGGCATGCCCGATACCGCAACGTTCCTCAGGAGCGCAGGGGCCCTACGCAGGAGCGCGACCATGGCGCGACTGGATGGCCTGACGGAGTTGGCATCCACCCTCGAGCGGATTGCCACCGGCGTGCAGAACGCTGAGCTGCGCTGGGATCAGCGTCTTCACCTCGCGGTACGCCATGCCATCGGCGAGCTGCGCGCGCTCGTGGTGCAGGCACCCATGTGGAGCGAGGCCGCACAGCGTCGCGCTCGCACGCAGTCGGTGTCGCTGGCCGCCGTAGCCTCCGGCTACGTCACGACAGCACCGGTGACGGAGACCGGCTCCCCCGCCGTGCAGGTGACCCCCATCGCCCGCTTCTTCCCGGAGGATGGGTTGCCGGGGATCCTGCACCGGGACCCCATGCCGGCGATCACCGTGGCGAAGCGCTTCCGCCACGACATGGCGACCGCTGCTGACGCCGTGGCGCGCGAGATCGCGGCACTCGGCACCGCGGCCGCGACCCGTGCCACCGGCCCGTCGCACCTGGCCAGCACCGACGGTGTGCGCCGCGCCCTACTCGGGCTCGCGGACCTGTCGGAGAGCTACGGCGCCACGAGTATTGCCACGCTCGCCACCACGATGGCCCGTGCGCCCCTCACGACGCCGTCGGAACGGGCAGCCGTGCAAGAATTCGCCCGGCTGCTCATGAATCGAGAGTGCCCCGACATACAGCTCGCACGAGAGGTCAAGCAGGCCAGCCTCACGTGGAGCGGTGCGCCGGTCATGGAACCGCCGACCGTGCCGATCGAAACGCTGCTCTATCGCGGCCATTCGGCAGTGGTCCGCGCCCGCGACGTGCGCAACCAGCTCAAATTGCACTGGCAGCGCGGATCGCTGGCGCAGCCGGAAGCGCACGCACTCTTCGAGGAGTTGAGCGACCTGCTCGACCTCGCGGTCACCGCCTGACGCCTTCGCGCGTGCTCCACTCCGTCGAACCTCCCGCCTTCACCATCGTGCTGCCGTGACACAGTTCCGGACCGCCGTGGGGTTCGCGCTGAGCGCCGCCTTGCTCTGGTGGACGCTGCGCGGGGTGCCGCTCGAGCAGGTGGTGGGCGTCCTGCGACAGTCCAATGGCCTCCTCTTCGTGATCAGCACCGTGGTCGCGACCGCCATCTTTCCCCTCCGCGCCCGGAAGTGGCGTCCCATTCTCGAGCCGATCGCCGGAACCATCGCCTTCGCCCCGCTCTGGCGCAGCACCGCGGTGGGGATGATGGTCACCAACGTGTTCCCGCTGCGTGCCGGTGAGTTTGCGCGTGCCTTCGCGCTCACGCGTGAGGTGCCGCGAGTGGCGCTCACCAGTGCCCTCGGTTCACTGGCGATCGATCGTCTGTTCGATGCGCTCGTGGTGTTCGCCATGATGTTCGCCGCCATGCTCGACCCGCGCTTCCCCGCCGACGCTACCCTTGCCGGCCGTTCGGTGGCGCAGCTCGCGACCGGCGGCGTATTGCTCATGGGCGGCGTGTTCGTGGCCTGCTATCTGGTGGTATTGCACCCGGAATGGGTCGTGCACCTGGCCGGTGCTGTGGTGCAGCGAATCATTCCGAGGCACCGCGATGTGCTTGTGGGGCTCGTGGAGCTCGCGATCGGTAGCCTCGCCGTACTGCGCGATACCCGCCGGTTCTTCGCCGTGCTGGGATGGACGGTGCTCCATTGGTGTACCAACGCCGTTGCCCTCTGGCTTGGCTTCGTGGCCGTGGGGATCGACGTGCCGGTCAGCGCCGCCTTCTTCCTGCAGGGTGTCCTCGCCGTGGGGGTGGCCGTCCCCAGCTCCCCCGGCTTCTTTGGCGTGTTCGAAGCGGCGGCAACGATCGGCCTCGGGGTGTACGGCCTACCGCGCGATCTTGCCGTAAGCTGGGCACTCGGCTCGCACCTGCTCAGTTTCATCCCCATCACGGTGCTCGGCGCCATCTACTTCGCGCGCCTCGGCGTACGCGTAGACGACGTGCGCGGCACCACATCATCCTGATCCGCTCCCGTCTCCCGCACACGCCGCGATGCGCGTGCTCCGCTTCCCCATCATCAGACCAACGCCGTGAGTACAACCGGGCCGACCCACGCACGCACCGAACGGGCACACGCCAAGATCAACCTCGTCCTGCGCATTCTCGCGCGGGAGGCGGGCGGCTATCACGGCATCGAGACGCTCTTTCAGCGTCTGGCGCTGCACGACGTGGTGCACGTGGCCGTGGGCGATGGCCCGAGACAGCTGACCTGTCACGGGCCTGCGATGCCCAGTGGCGGGCTCGGACCGATGGAACAGAACCTCGCCTGGCGCGCCGCCGAGGCCTATTGCGCCGCCACCGCGTGGCGCACCGCCTGGCAGATCGCGATCGAGAAGCACATTCCCGTGGGCGGCGGCCTCGGTGGCGGGAGCGCCGATGCGGCAGCGGTGCTGCGTGCACTCGAGGGGCTCTGCCCCACGCCGCTCGGCATGCCGCGACTCCTCGAAATGGCCGGAACGCTCGGCGCCGACGTGCCCTTTCTCGTGTCGGGGCAGCACCTGGCGTGGGCGTGGGGCCGCGGCGACCGCCTGCTTCCCCTGCCGGCGCTCCCGTCTATGGCCCTGTCCCTCGTGACGTTCCGCGAGGGCGTGAATACCGCCGCGGCGTATGGCGCGTTCGCCACGGCGCGCGAACAGCGCCGCGAGAGCGTGCGCGCGTTCGCCTACCAGGCCGGCGCCTTCGGCAGTTGGTCCGGTGTGGCCGACTGTGCCGTGAATGACTTCGAACAGGTCGTGAGCGCGATGCACGCCGGAGTAGGCCAGGTACTTCCGCAGGTGCAGCACGCCGCACAGCTGCTCCGTGATCAGGGGCACCCCGCCGTCGGCCTCATGAGCGGCAGCGGTGCTACCTGCTTCGTGCTACACCCGATCGGCACCCGCTGCGCCCTCGACGTGCCCGACGGCGCGCGGGTGGTGGAGACCGTCACGTCGGCGTAGTGCACAACGCTCGGCGCGACCGGCACGGGCGCGAGCCAGGCCGGAATCAGCGCAGGGTGGCGATGCCCGTGCGCGGATCGAACGTGGCGCCGGCCGGAAGGACGTGCATCCGCACACCGGTGGCTCCAAGCACCGGCGCGGCGCCGTTGCTGCGCTGGGCCTCGCGGGCATCATATACGACGGCAGCACTCGCTCCCGCCACGCGCCAGCGCCCGTCCGGCTCCACGATGAGTGCCGTGCCTTCATCGATTCCCACGCCGAGGTGGGGTGCATCGGCGAGTACGAGACTGAGCAACCGGTTGTGACGCTTCCGGCGCAGGAAGTGCTGATCGACGACGGCGTTGGTGAGCAGTGAGAAGCCACTGTCCGTCTGCACGGTACCACGCTGGATGCGGGTCCACGATTCGGTCGTATCGCGGCGCTGCAGTTCGTCGCCGGTGATCATGGGATACGACAGCACCGCCGCCCCTGCCGACGTGCCTCCTACCACCGCGCCAGCACGGAAGCGCGCGTGAATTGCGCGCTCCACCTTGGTTCCACGCAGGATTGCGGCGAGACGATTCTGATCACCGCCGCCGAACCACACGCCGGTCACCTCACGCAGCAGCGCCGCCACGCTGTCCTCGTTGGCCTGTTCGCGGGTGAGCCAGAGCGCCCGCGCCGACGCGCCGAGCTCGCGCAAGTCCGCCGCTTTGGCTTCTCCACTGCGCGCGCCGTCCACGCTGGCCATGGCAAAGACCACGATACGCGCCGCGCCGGCCCCACCCGCACGTGTCACGAACTCCCGCACGAGGGCCGCCGGTTGCGATCCGCCGCCCACGATGAACAGTGTGCCCGCGCGCTCCGGCACTGCCGTCGACTGTGCCGCGAGATCCGCGGGAGCCCATGCGCAGACGGCCGACAGCAGCGACACCGTGACGTGTCGTACCATCGACCGCCCGCTTCTCACCTGCCAACACCGTCTAGTCATGCCGAGTCTCGTGGGAGTGGAGAACCTGCTGCCGCTCCCACGCAATCTACCAGCTGGTGCCGGGCCCGCACGCACCGGTCTCGATACGAATCACCGCGCTTCGATGTCGATGACCTTCCCCTTGGCCTGGGGCAGCTTGGGGAGCGTGACGGTGAGGACGCCTTTTTTGAACGCCGCCTTCACGTGTTCCATGTCCACCGTGCGGGGTAACGTGAAGGAACGTTGGAAGGCGCCGTAGAAGCGCTCCGAGAGGTAGTAGCTCCTCGCCGGCGGTGCATCCGTGCGTTCCTGCTCCTTCTCGCCTTCGATTGTCAGCACATTGTTGTCGATGGTGATCTTGAGCGCCTTCTCCTCAATCCCGGGGAGTTCAGCCGTGAGGACCATCGCCTCGTTCGTCTCCGACACTTCCACTGCGGGGAGCCAAGTCCCGACGCTGGCCGCCGGCAGGAATGGGTTGTCCAGCATCCGGCGCATAAAGCCCGAGAACATGTCATCGGTCGAGAGTGCGCTGGGAGTCCTGCGAACGAGCGTCGACATCACGCCTCCTGCACCGAGAACGGCGCGGCGGTTGGGGTGGTTGCTCGCGGAACGCCCGACTGTACAACGGGCCGCGAGACAGCGCCAACCTCATACAGGGGCGTCCAGCGCGCATCCGGACCGCAGCGGGCATCGCGTCAGACACAAGTCGACACGACCCCAGCCTTCATGCCCGGAAGAAATACACGTACTTGGCGACGAGGCCGCCGCGCGAGGGACGTTCCCACGGAATGGGCCGCTCGAGCCCCGTGGGCCACGAACTATTCCACACCACGTAGAGATCGCTCCCCGGCTTCACCGTCCAGCGCACCCGCGCGTTCGTCGACGCGCGCTGGGACTGATTATCCCACTGCGCAAAGAGCGTGGCGTTGAGCCGCGGATTGAAGGCGTAGTCCGCGCGCAGTCGTGCGGTATTGGCGGTGAAGCGCGCCAGCGGCAACTCCACGGCTGATCGCTGCAGGTCGAGCGTGAGCAGCACGTGCGGCGCCCGGCGGAGACGCAGGCTGCCGGTGAGGTCAGTCGAGCGCCCGTCGTAGAAATCCCCCGTACTTGCCGTGAGCTGCACCTTCACGGCGCGAGCCTCGGCCCCCGCGTACTGCACCTCCGCGCGCGTCCACCAGTATTGCGCCGGCGCCACATTCACGCCCGAAAAGAGCGAGAAGGTTTCGGTGGGGTTGTCGTAGCGGCGGCGTACCCAGGTATCGATGCGGTCGCCGTTTTGGAGTTGCAGCCCGAATGGCTTGACGCCGAAGGCCGCGTTATCGAGCCCACCGGTGATCCCCCACACGAGATCGTAGCTGGCCAGATTGAATTCGTAGCGCCGAATGAGCCGGCTCCGCCTGCGCGGCCGCGGCGTGATTTGGGTGTTGCCGGCGATACGCTGAATGCCGCGCTGCTGCACGAACCCGAGCGCGGGATCATAGGCCGCATCAATCCGATCATACCGCACTACGATATCGGCATTGTCATTCGGGTAGTCCACCATCAGCCGATAATGCCCGCCCACCTCGCCGCCGGCTGAATCGCGGCTCCACGCGGCGTTGCCCAGCACGATCAGGTTCTGTCCGCCCTGTACGATGTACGGCAGGAAGAAATCCACGCCGCCGGCCGTGCTCGCCGGGCGTCCGGTCGTGCCGGAGAAGGTCCCCATGGCGCCGATATAGCCGCGACCGAGCAGGTCCTGTTTGACGCGCAATACGGCGTTGGTGGCGTTCTGATCGCCCGCCGAGCGCGCGGCAAGAAAGCCAACCTGCCGGTCACCGGCGCGCCCCTGCATCCGAAGTCCGAAGGGAATCGTGACCGGGGTGCCATTGGCCCCCAGCCCGATGCGACGCGAGTAGAACATCTGCGCCTCGCGCGGGCGGCCAAAATCGAAGATCGCCGAACCTTCGGTGAAGAACGGACGTTGCTCGGGGAAGAACAGGGGGAACCGCGTCAGATTCACGATCTGCCGGTCCACTTCGGCCTGCGCGAAGTCGGGGTTGATCGTGATATCGGCGGTGACGGTGTTGGTGATGGGCGCTTTGATGTCGAGCCCCACGCTGGCGTCGCTAGCGCCCGGCGCCAGCATGGTGTCACCCGCCACCCGGAAGTAGCGCCGTTCGGCGGTGCGCGACTCGCCGGACACGTAAGGGCGCGCCTCCAGACGGGGGCGGCGCGGGAGCCCATCGAGCCCGCCGATGATCCCCTCCTTCTCGAGGAAGCGAAGCCCCTCGGTGCGGCGCCAGGCGCGCCAGAGATTCTCCTCATTCTTGCGCGGCATGAAGCGGCGGAAGTTCATCCCCATTACGCTGTCGCCCTCGGCGTAGCGCAGCGTGGCCCACGGGATGAACATTTCCACGAAGTAGCCGTCGCCGGTAATGCTCGTGCGCACGTCCCACACGCCATCCCAGCTTTCGTTGCCTGTCTCGATGTCCACGTGTTCACCATCCCACATGGCGCCGTTGGCATTCGAGCGGAAATAGAAGGCGCTGCGTTTGTCGTGCAGGCCGTCGATGCCCATCGACACGTAGTCGTCGCTGCGCAGCTCAGCGTCGCGACGCACCTGCGAGCGCACGATGTTGGCCGCATCGCGGTCGTAGCACGACCACCCAATGGCGAGCCCGGTGGGGGTGGCCAGCAGGCGCACCACCGTGCGTTCGGTGCCTGCGGCACCCTCCACCGGGTCCTTTTGCCGGAAGTCGGTAATGGAGTCGGCCTGCGCCCATTCCGGCTCCGTGAACCGGCCATCGAGGGTGGTCTCGCGCGAGGTGCGGTATACGCGATGATCCACCCCGTTGATCTGCAGCGCACGCTGCGCACCGAGCGCCGGGACGGAGACCAGCGAGGCGCCGACGAGGAGCGCGGCGGCGGCGCAGAATGGGCGGAGAAGGGTCACGTGGGTAAACGTGCGCCGAACCTGAATTGCTGAGATGCGGCCCCCCGCTGGCCTCAGGGGCGCCCGGCGTGGATACTTGTGGCATGTCATCGCCACTGCTCGCTCCTTCGATCGCCGATATCCGCGCCGCGCAGGCGCGCATCGCCCCGCATGCGGCGGTGACGCCGCTCCTGCGCTCCCCTGCTCTCGACGCCGTGGCCGGCGGCCCGGTGCTGCTCAAGGCCGAAGTGCTGCAGCATACGGGCTCGTTCAAGCTGCGCGGCGCCCTCAATCGGCTGCTGCAACTCTCGCCCGGGGAGCGCGATCGCGGTGTGGTGGCCTATTCGTCGGGTAACCACGCCCAGGCGGTGGCCTACAGCGCCACGCTGCTGGGAATGCGCGCGGTGATCGTGATGCCGAAGGATGCGCCGGCACTCAAGATCGAACGCACGCGGGCCTTCGGTGCCGACGTGGTGCTGTACGATCGGTATACGGAAGATCGCGTAGCGATCGGTGGGGCCATTGCCGCGGAACGTGGCTCCACGGTGGTGCCCCCGTTCGAGGATCCGCATATCGTGGCCGGTCAGGGTACGCTCGGGCTCGAGGCACTGGAGCAGGCGCAGGCGCTGGGCATGGCGCCCGATACGTTGCTGGTGTGCTGCGGTGGCGGCGGGCTCACGGCGGGGTGCGCACTGGCGACGGAGGCGGTGAGTCCTGCCACGACCGTGCATCCGTGCGAACCCGCGGAGTTCGACGACACCGCGCGCTCGCTCGAGCTGGGGCACCGCGTGGCCAACGAGCCGGGCAGGCGTTCGATCTGCGATGCGATCGTGACGGAGATTCCCGGCGAATTCACCTTCTCGATCAACCAGCCGCGCGTGGGTCGTGGGCTGCGCGTGACGGACGAGGAGGTGTTGGCGGCCATCGCCTTCGCGGTCCGCGAGCTCAAGCTGGTCGTGGAGCCCGGCGGCGCCGCCGCACTCGCAGCGCTCCTCAGTGGCAAGCTCGAGACGCAGGGAAGGACCACGCTCGTGGTGACGACCGGCGGCAATATCGACCCGGCCATTCTGGCGCGCGCGATCGGCGCGGCGGGCTAACCGCCGCGTCACGATCCGCGCGCCTCGAAGGGGCCCTGTCAGCATCCGCGGTACAGCCGGTCCCGGGCCCCACCCGGCTCTCGCGACTCGCCCCCGGAATCGCGTGATTTCGGGACGAGTTTTCGGTGATGGAGGTCAGGTGGCAGTTCGACGCCCCCTCAACGCTCCCCTGGCTCCGACCATACTATTCAGCATGACTACCCGTCGCGATTTTCTTGCCACCGGCGGCGCGGCGCTTGGCGCCATCGCCGTTGGCCCCCGCCTCCTCGAGGCCGTCCCTGCCCCGCCCCGCCTGCCGGCGCTTTACGCCGACGCCGTCACGCGCGAGCTCATGATGGAAGCGCTCGACGCCGCCAAGCGCGCCGGCGCGTCCTGGGCCGACGTACGCATTTCGCGCAACCGCAACAACAGCGTGCAGACGCGCGAAAAGCAGATCACCGATGTCGTGGAAACCGACACCATGGGGTGCGGCGTACGCGTACTCGTCGATGGCTGCTGGGGCTTTGCCGCCACGCAGGAGCTCAGCAAGGCCGGCGTGGGGAGCACCGCGCAGGAGGCGGTCGCTATTGCCAAGGCCAACCGCGTCGCCCGCGATCGCCGGGTCGAGCTCGCGCCTGCTCCCGCGCAGGTCGACAAGACGTGGCGCAGCTCGTACACCATCGATCCGTTCACGATCGCGATCGAAGAAAAGGCGGACCTGCTGCTGCGTGCCAACGCCGCCGCCCTCACCGTGCCCACGGTGCGGTTCGTGAACAGCGGGTTGTCGTTCGTGAAGGAAGAGCGCAACTACGCCAACACCGAAGGCACCGTGACCACGCAGGACTACGTGCGCAGCTGGGTCACGATGTCCTGCACCGCCGTCTCCGCCGACCGCACCGGTAGCGCCGTGCGCGGCCCCGAAGTCGTGCAGCCCGCCGGTCGCGGTTGGGAGTACGTGCTCGAAGCCGACATCGTGAACAACGCGAAGGTGTGGGCGGGCGAAGCGGCCGAGAAGCTCACCGCCAAGCCGGTGGAACCGGGCCGCTACGATCTCATTCTGCATCCGTCGCAGCTCTTCCTCACGATCCATGAATCGGTGGCCCACGCTACCGAGCTCGATCGGGCAATGGGCTACGAAGCCAACTACGCCGGCACCTCGTTCGTGGCGCCGCCGGAGAAGGTGCTCGGCTCGCTCAAGTTCGGCTCGCCGATCATGCAGATCGTCGGCAATCGCAGCGAACCCGGCGCGCTCGCCACGATCGGCTACGATGACGACGGCGTGGTGCCGGACGAATTCCCCATCATCAAAGACGGCATCCTCGTGGATTACCAGACCAACCGCGAGCAGGCGCCGTGGTTGCGCGAGTACTACGCGAAGACCGGGAAGCCCGTGCGCTCGC
>NZ_JBIJCN010000037.1:0-32932 GCF_044344655.1 Gemmatimonas sp. | reverse complement strand
CTGCGCATGCCCAACGTGTCGCTGCAGCCCGGCCCCAAGGACATTGGGTGGGATGATCTCATTGCCGCGACCGACAAGGGGATCGCGATGATCGGTCGCGCCTCGTACTCCATCGATCAGCAGCGCTACAACGCGCAGTTCGGCGCGCAGCTCTGCTACGAAGTGCGCAAGGGCAAGATCGTGGGCCAGGTGAAAGACGCTGCGTACCAGATGCGCACCCCGGACTTCTGGAACACCCTCGACATGCTCGGCGGCCAGAAGAGCTACATGCATGGCGGCACCTTCAACGACGGCAAGGGACAACCGGGCCAGTCGAACGCCGTCAGCCACGGCTGCGTGCCGTCGCGCTTCAAGAACGCCAACATCATCAATACGGGGCGTGCGCTGTGAGCACTCTTTCCGACAACGACGCGCCGAAGTCGCTGTTCCACATCGGCCGCGCCGCGGCCCCCGCGGGCGTACTGTCACGCGACGAGGCCCAGGCGCTGGTGGAGCGCACGGTGAAGCTCAGCAAAGCCGACGCTGTGCGCGTGAGTGTGAATAGCAGCCGCGAAACCAACCTGCGCTTCGCCGACAACCAGATGTCCACGAGCGGCGCGACGACCAACACCACCATTCGTGTGCAGAGCGTGTTCGGCAAGCGCAAGGCGAGTGTGGTGACCAACGACCGCAGCGACGACGGATTGCGTCGTGCCGTGCAGCAATCGGAAGCACTTGCCCGGTTGGCGCCGGAAGATCCCGAGTACCTGGGCGAGCTTGCGGCCCAACAGTACGGCAGCGTGAACGCGTGGAGCGATCGCACGGCAGAGCTGACTGCCGATGACCGTGCCAAGGCCGCGCTCTCGGCACTCGCTCCCGCGCGTGCCGGCAAGGAGCTCACCGTGGCGGGCTTCATCATCTGCAACGCGTCGGCGAGCGCCATCGGCACGAACGCCGGACTCTTTGCGTATCATCGCGGTACGACGGCCAACTACACGCTCACGGCACGCACCAACGATGGCACCGGCTCCGGCTGGGTCGGGGCCGAGGATACCGATTGGGCGAAGATCGACTTTCAGAATGTCGCCGACCGCGCCATCGAAAAGGCGCGTCGTTCACGTAACCCGGTGGCCATCGAGCCCGGCCGCTACACGGTCATTTTCGAACCGGAGGCGACCGCCAATCTGGTGGGGCTCATGTCGAACGCCTTCCAGGCACGCGCCGCCGACGAGGGGCGTTCGGCGTTCTCGAAGGCCGGCGGTACGCGTCTCGGCGAAAAGATTGTCGACGAGCACGTATCACTGTACTCCGATCCGGCCGACGCCCTCATCCTCTCATCGCCATTTGACGGTGAAGGATTGCCATTGCAGCGGCAGACATGGGTGAAAGACGGCGTGCTCAACCAGCTCGCGTACAACCGATACTGGGCAAGCAAGCAGGGTAAGACACCCACCGGCGGCACGGCAGGGCTGCGCATGGCGGATGGCGCCGACTCGCTCGAGTCGCTCATTGCCGGCACGACCCGCGGCGTGCTCGTCACGCGCCTCTGGTATCTGCGTCCCCTCGATCAGCGGACGCTCATGTACACCGGCCTGACTCGCGACGGCACGTTTCTCATCGAGAACGGCAGGATCGCGCGCGCCATCAAGAACTTCCGCTTCAACGATTCCCCGCTGTTCATGCTCAACAACCTCGAAGGCGTGGGCAAGGCGGTGCGTACGGCAGGCGGCGAAGGCGGGCCCGGCGTGGCCATGCCGCCCATCAAGGTCCGCGACTTCAACTTCACGAGTTTGTCAGACGCGGTGTAAGCGCAGCGGTGGCCACGGGACATCCCTCCCATGGCCCCCGCTTGCGGCAAGGATTAACATTTCTTTATGCGGAAGTCCCGAATAGCCCGGTTGCTCGCACTCGTCATGGGTGTGTGGCTGTCGCTCGTGCAGAGCGACGCCGGGCTGTTCCATGCCTGCGCCACTGGGAACGGCGCTGTGGCAGCGTACGAGGCCGGCGTTGCGGCCACCACGCCGCCGTCGCATGGTGCGCATGCGGAGCATGCCGATCACCACGCACCCGCGGCCGCGGCCGCGCCCGACACGTCGCCCGCTCACCAGCATGGTACCGGCGACGCCGAGTGCCATTGCATTGGCCATTGCTGCGTCCCCACGGTCCCCGCGCTACGTGCTCCAGACACGTTCGCGTTGGTCTCGGTGTTGCGTGTCGATGCCGTGCAACCCGGCCGCGCGTCGCATGCGGTGGTGGCGGAGTGGGCCGACTTTGTCCTTCCCTTCGCTACGGCACCGCCGGTCGTGATCGTCGGCTGAGCCCGTGGCCCGTGAGTACGCCGGGCCGCCAGCACAGCCTCCACTCGTCGAACGCGTTTCGCACTCCGTGGACACGGACGCCATTGGGCGTGCCGTGTACTGTGTCGAGCACTCCGCCTTTCGTGCGGCGGTGCCGATGCGCCGATCACTTCTTCGAAATACACAACCATGTCGTTCCCGCTTCCATTGGCGCGGGGCGTTCTGCGCGCATCCCTCTCTCGGGGTGCGTGCGGCGTCGCGCTTGTTTCTCTCGCTACCGTGGCCGATCAGGCCGGTGCGCAAAGCTCGACGTCGCAGAAGGCCACCGCCGATTCCGCCGCGCGCGCCCGCGCGCTCAACCCGGTGGTCACCACCGCCACCCGCGATGCGCGAGAGCTTCGGAAGCTCCCGGTGTCGGTCACGGTGATCGATACCACCACGCTCGCCCGGACCAGTCAGGTTTCGCTCACCGAGGCGTTACGTACCGTCCCCGGGGTCATTGCCGGCAACCTGTTCGGCGGCGATGACGTACGACTCTCCATCCGCGGCAGTGGTGCGCGCGGGGGATTCGGCGTGCGAGGGATCGGCATTCTGCTCGACGGCGTCCCCATCACCGAACCCGACGGACAGACGCGTCTCGATCAGCTCGACCTCGGCGCCGCGCGTAGCATCGAAATCGTGCGCGGTCCAGGCAGCGCCATGTACGGCGGCACCGCGTCGGGCGGCGTCGTGAATGTGATTACCCGCAGCGGCCGCGAACTGCAGGGGGTCAGCGTCCGCATGACCGGCGGCGGTTTCGGCTTCGACAGCGTGAACCTGCGCAAGGTGGACGTGTCGGCCGGCGGTGCGCGCGGCGCCTTCGATGCCTACCTACAGGCTAGCGGGACGCGCATAGCCGGCATGCGCGTGCAGAACAAGAACGACATGAACCGCGCGAATCTGCGCGTGAACTGGACCCGACAGGAGAACGCGGCACCCGCACCGGCGGCAACGGCGACGCGCGTGGGTCTCGATGTGTCGTACAGCGATCTCGACATGCAGATCCCCGGCTCACTGACGGACGCCAGCTGGCGCAATGAGCCGTGGGCCGCCGACCCGTTGAACGTGATCGGCGCCTACGCACGACGCGAGCAGCGGTGGCGTTTCGGCCTGCGCGCGTCGCAGGGGCTGGGCACTCGCTTCGGCACGCTCGAAGCGTTCAGCTTCGGCACGGCGCGCACCATCGATCACCCCATCTTCCGGGTCGTCGATCAGAACACGCACCGCGTGCAGAGCGGCCTGCGCCACGCCGTCAGCTTCGCCGCGCCAGGCGCGCTGACCGTGCGCCTCAACACCGGTCTCGACGTCGATCGTTGGTATGGCGATTCGCGGCAGTGGACCAATGTGGCCGGTACGCAGGGGCGCAGTACTCCCTGTGTGAATGACCGCGTGCGCAACATCGTCTCGACGGCGTGCGTGAACCAGTTCGTCACGCTCCCCGGGCTCGGCACCTACACCAGTGCCGACATTACCCGGGGCAAGGCGACGCTCACCGCTGGCGCCCGCTACGACCGCGTGACGTACGACATCGAAGACCGCATTCGGCCGTCGCAGTCGGTGAATCAGTCGTTCGATCAGGTCTCGCCGCGCGTGGCCGTGCGCTACGACGTGAAGCCCGGCGTAAGCGTGTACAGCAGTGTGGCACGCGGTTTCGAAGTGCCCACCAACAGTGAACTCACCGCCAGCCCCGACACGTTGAGCGGACTCAACACCGCGCTTCGCCCCTCGTCGCTCATGAACTACGAAGCCGGCGCGAAGGCACTGCTCAAGAGCCGCGTGTTGCTCGATGTGGCGGTGTACCGTACGAACGTGACCGGGGAGTTTCTGTCGCGCACCGTCGTGATTCCCGGCGTGCAGTTCCCGCGTACAATCTTCGAGAATGTGGGGCGCACCCGTCGCACGGGCCTCGAAATCAGTGCCACCACGCTCGTCGCCCCGTGGGTGGATGTCGTGACGAGTTACACGTATGCGCGCTACGTCATGACACAGTTCACCGGCACCGAAATCAACGCGCAGGGACAGTCGGTGGCCGCCAACTATGCGGGCAAGCTCATTCCCGGCGTACCGCAACAGCGCGGTGCGGTGGAAATGCGTCTCCGCCCCACGAATGCGTTGGGGATCACGGTCTGGGGCGAAGCGCAGGGGCGCACGTTCGTGAACAATGCCAACACCACCAGAGGCACCGTGTTCACGCAGGTCACCCGGACGGGTCAGGCGCCGCTCATTGTGCCCGTCGCGTTCGGCGCCGTGCCCGGCTACGCGTTGGCGCACGCCACCATCGCGTACACCCTCCCCGAAACACGCGGGGCGCGCACGGGCGCGTCGCGTGCGTCGCTGTTCGTGAATATCGAAAACATCCTAGACCGTCGGTACGTCGCCGCCATGGCCACCAATAGCGGCAACGGACGCTTCTACTTTCCGGGCGCCGGCCGCGTTGTGAACGCCGGCCTCACCCTTTCGACCGGGGGACGCTGACATGCGGCGTATCATGGTAATCGGCGCGGTGCTCGTGACGGCCACATTCGTCGCGGCGTGCGCCGACAAGGCGCCGTCGGGGGAAGCCACCGCGACATCGGCGGAGACCGCACCGCTGACGTTCGACAGCGCTCGCGTGCTGTCGGCGGTGAGCAATGTGGGGGCCGCCCCCATTCTCGCCCTCGCCCCAGACGGTCGCTACGCGACCGCCTGGGTGTCGGCGCCCGATGGGGGGACTGATGGTCGTCTGTATGTTCAGGTTTCGCGCGATGTACCGGGCCTTGCCACCGATGTCGTGCAGCACGAACTGCGCGACGCGTTGGGCCCCATCGAGCCACACGGTGAAGCGCCGCCCAAGCTCGCATGGAGTGCCCGCGCCGATGGCGGGCTCACCCTCGGCGCGCTGTACGTGGTGGGCAAGCTCGTCCCCGGCAAGCGTTTCCCGGCGAGTGCGCTGCGATTCGTGCGCAGCGACGACCGCGGCAACAGCTGGAGCAGCGCGGTCACGGTCACCGATGACACCACGCAGGGGCTCGACGCCGATTTCGGCTCGCACAACTTCCATGCGTTGTATGCCGCTCCCAACGGCACCTTCCATGTGGCGTGGCTCGACGGGCGCGCCGGCAAGTCGGCCGTGTACACCACGCACAGCACCGACGGCGGACGCACGTGGGCACGCAATGTCCGCGTAGTGCCGGTCGGCGCACCGCTCACGGAAGCCTGTCCGTGCTGCCGCACTGCGATCACCGCTGACGCGGATGGTCATGTGTATCTCGCGTGGCGGGCTGTGATTCCCGATACCTCAGCACCTGCGCCTGCTCCGTCGCCGGCCGCTGCTCCGGGGGGGCACCAGATGCATGGCGGGAGCGGCCCCACCATTCGTGATATCGTCGTTTCGCGCAGCGACGACGGTGGCACCACATGGGGTGCGCCGCAGCGTGTGCACGCCGACAACTGGGTGTTCGACGGGTGCCCGCACGCCGGCCCATCGCTGGCGCTCGACAGTGCGGGCACGCTGCACGCCGCGTGGTGGACCGGAAAGGCCGGCGCGGCCGGCGTGTTCTACACGCAATCTCGTGATCGGGCGCAGTCGTTTTCGGCCGCGGTGCCGCTTGGCGTGGCGTCCGCGTCGCAGCCCGCGCACGTGCAGCTGGCCGTGCGTGGCCGCACCGTCTTCGCCACATGGGACGACGGCACCAAGCGCGTGCCGTCGGTCGTGTTGCGCACGTCGCATGACGGCGGCGCGACCTTCGCCGAAGCCGTTGCGGTGAGTGAGGCCGGCAAGGCGGCGTCGTTTCCGGTGCTCGTCGCCGCGCAGGACGCACGCGCCATCACCATTGCGTGGAGCGAGCAATCTGCCGACGCGGCCGCGAGCGCCGCGAAGGCCCGCCCCAACATGAAGGACCCCAAGGCGGTGATGCCGCTGCCCAGCGTCGGTAACACGCGGGTGATGGTTCGCCACGCGCGCACGGGTGGAACCGCGACAGTCGCACAGAGTGCGAGCGACGCATTCACGCCGCTGCAGGTGGGCGATAGCATCCCCAGCTACAGCGCAGCGGTCATCAGTGACGACGGCGCGTCGTCCATGAACGTGGCGCAACCAGGCGCCATCACGCTGATCAATGTCTGGGCCACGTGGTGCACATCCTGCCGTGAGGAAATGGCCGATCTGCAGGCCCTGCACGAGCAGTACAAGGCTCGTGGCGTCCGCGTCGTTGGTGTGAGCGTCGATCAGGGGAACCCGGAAAAGGTCTTGCGCTTCGCGCGAGGCGAGCGGCTGAGCTTTGCCGTCGCGCATGATCCGGCCGGTACCATCCAACAGCAATTCGGCATCGTGGGTGTCCCGGAGACGATTCTTGTGGACCAAAGCGGCCGTGTGCGTGCCAAGGTGAGCGGTAACGTGCATGGGCAGCTGCCAGCCTTGCGGGCGGTGATCGACTCACTGCTGATCCGCACGTCCGGCGCGCAGTAGGCGCCACAGCAGGTACATTGGTACGCATGTCGCCCGCCCGTCCGCGGCGGCGGTGGCCGCTGGTCACCGCCGCGCTCGTCCTCATTGTGTTGGTGTCCGGCCCGCGCACCTGTGTGCACGAGCCGGACGTTGTGGCGGTGCGAGATGCCATCCCGCGCGACGTCGCCGCCATTCCCGCCTGGCTGCAACGCCGGGAGGAGCAAGCGGGCGCGTTCGACACCGCGGTGGCCAAGCGCGTGCACTTCGCCACTCCCGCCGCACCCGCGCGGACATCGTGGAGCGTGGTGTATCTGCACGGGTTCTCTGCCACACGGCAGGAAACCGCTCCCGTCTCGGCACAGGTGGCCGCGGCCCTCGGCGCCAATCTCTTCGAAACGCGTCTGCGCGGTCACGGCCTACCCGGCGACTCGCTCGGCACCGCGACGGCTGGGGACTGGCTCACCGACGCCGTGGAAGCCTTCGAGATCGGTCGCCTCCTCGGTGATTCCGTGCTCGTCATCGGCACCAGCACCGGCGGCACACTCGGTGTATGGCTCGCCACGCAAGCGGGCGCAGATCGCGACCAGCTGCGGGCGCTCGTGCTCATTTCGCCCAACTTCGGGCCGCGTGACCGCAAGGCGGAGATCCTCACGCTGCCGTGGGCCAATGTGCTGTTGCCGCGCATCATTCCGTCGCGCGAGTGGACGCCGCGCAACGACGAACAGCGCCGTTTCTGGACTGTGAAGTATCCATCCACGTCGCTCTTCCCCATGCAGGCGTTGGTCAAGCACACGCGAGCGCGTTCACTGGCAGGCTACAACGTGCCGACGCTCGTGTTCTTCAACACCAATGACGAAGTCGTCGACGCCGCGCGCACCACGCGGTGGCTCGAGGCGCTCGCCGTTGAGACGCTGTCGAAAGTGGAACAGGTGTCCATCACCCCCGCCGAGGGGGAAGACGGCCACGTGCTCGCCGGGCGCATCGTATCGCCGAGTCAGACCGGTGGCATGCGTGATCGCATCGTGTCGTTTGTCCGCCCGCCCTGACTCCGTTACGGCAGCTTCGGTTCCTTGAGGCGCAACAACCCTTCCTGTGCGACCGACGCGACAAGCTGCCCCGAGCGCGTGAAGATCTGCCCGCGCACAAATCCTCTGGCCCCGAATGCGGTGGGGCTGTCCATCACATACAGCAGCCACTCGTCGGCTCGGAACGGCCGGTGCATCCACAACGTGTGATCGAGGGAGGCCAAGAAGAGGCGCGGGTCGCCGTACCGGACGCCGTGCGTGAACAACGCGGTGGGGAGAAACCCATAGTCCGATGCATACGCCATGATCGCCTGATGCACGATCGGGTCGTCGGGCAACCGATCGATCACCCGGAACCAGACATACCGCTGCGACTCGCCCGCACTCGGCCCGCCCGGTAGGTGTGACTGCGGTGACCGGAAGTCGATGGGCCGATCCTGCGTGAGCACCGTACGCAGCTCAGGCGGCAGCACGGCAGCGTTTTCGCGCACCTGTTCCAGCTCGGGCTTGATGCTGTCCGGGTCCTGCACCTCGGGCATGGGCACCTGGTGATCGAGCCCCGGCTCCTCGATGTGAAAGGAGGCCGACAGGTGAAAGATCGCCTCGCCGTGCTGAATGGCGGTCACACGCCGACTGGTGAACGTGCCGCCGTCCCGCGGCCGATCGACGAAATACACGATCGGCGCCTTGAGGTCGCCGGGGCGCAGGAAGTAGCCGTGCACCGAATGGGCCTCCCGTGCGTCGTCAACCGTGCGCCTGGCGGCAACCAGCGCCTGCGCGAAGACCTGCCCCCCGAACACCCGGCCAGTCCCCAGATCACGGTTCTTCCCGCGATAGATGTTGACCTCCAGGGTCTCGAGCTCCAACAGCTCCAGCAGTTCCGTCACGATGCTCATGAGGACAATATGTGGCATGGGTCGCGCTTTTCGCTCCTTCTTCTTCGCTCTCGTCTGCCTCGCGGCCGGTACGTGGCTGCTATGCAGCCCACGTGACAAGCCGGCGGCGTCCTTCCCTAGCCCCAGCGAGCCGACCGCCGCCCCCGTGGGTCCGCCGTCCGCCCCGCAGAACGACCCGCCCCGGACGTTTCCGCCATGAAAGACCGCGACGAGTGGCTGGCCGAGTGGTCCCGCACGGTGACCGAAGTGGAGCGCGGCTACGAGCTGACCTTCGATGACTACCTCAACGACCTCGACATGCGGCACAAGCTGCGCGTGATCACCGAGGCGGACGATCAGTGGCTCGACCTTCTGGAACTCGACACCCGCTTCCGTGAGGCCACATTCCCGAGTGGCCGTTGCGTGTGGGGAGGCGAGAACGCCGAGAGCGAGGGGTGGACCGAGGCGCAGCACTGGTACTACTGGCGCCTCCCCAAGAAGCAGGGGCTCGCGTTCGACGCGGAGTATTGACGGGGACATCACAAATATGCTTTCGGATACCGGGGCGTTATCTTCCAAGGCTATGTCGGACACTCCGCTGCCTCAGAACGCCTCCGCCGAAGCCGTGTCGGCCCCGTCCATCTCGGCTGAGCAGATCGCGGCCGCCACCGCCCTGCTCGAGAGCCTGGCGGCCGATCGCGCTCATCTGCTCGACATCCCCGAAGACCAGCGGACGCGCCTGCTCAAGGCCGCGGGCGAAGTGTCGCGCCCGGACGCCATCCTGCGCCGCCAGATGGTGAAGGCCACCAAGCGCCAGAAGAAGGTCGAGCGCACGGCCAAGCTGCAGGAAGCGGAGAACCAGCTGCAGGAAACGGGTATCCGCAAGCTGCGGCGGCAGACGGTGTTCACCACGCCCAACTATCTGCTCCCCGGTAGCGATGAGCAGATCACGGTCGACGAACCCGACTTCACCGAAGCGTTGGAAGCGCAGCACTGCTACGTGTGCAAGCAGCAGTTCACCGTGCTGCACCACTTCTACGATCAGCTCTGCCCCAGCTGCGCGGAGTTCAACTACCGCAAGCGCACGGAGCTGGCTGACCTGACTGGACGCACGGCGCTACTCACCGGCGGCCGCGTGAAGATCGGTTACCAGGCGGGCATCAAGCTGCTGCGTGCCGGTGCCCATCTCATTGTCACCACGCGCTTCCCGCGCGACTCGGCGCAGCGCTATGCCGCCGAGCCAGACTTTGAACAGTGGAAGCATCGGCTCGAGATCTACGGGCTCGATCTGCGTCACACGCCAAGTGTGGAGGCGTTCTGCCACCATCTCATGGAGACGCATGATCGGCTCGATTTCATCGTGAACAATGCCTGTCAGACGGTGCGGCGTCCGCCCGACTTCTACAAGCACATGATGGACCTCGAGCGTGCCTCGCTCAGCGACATGCCGGAGCAGGCGCGCAAGCTGCTCGGCGCGTACGAAGGCGTGCGCGGCTATCACCTGCTGCCCGAAGCCGGCGTATCGCGGGAAGCGGAGATGATCACGCCAGCCACGCTGCCGCGCGCGCTGGCCGAGGTGGCGGGGATCACACACGCAGCCGAACTGTCGCAGGTGCAACTGCTGGCCGAGGAGTATCAGGACCAGTCGCAACTCTTCCCCGAAGGGCGACTCGACCAGGATCTGCAGCAGGTAGATCTGCGCGAGCGCAACTCGTGGCGCCTGCTCATGCACGAGGTGCCGAGCGTGGAGCTGCTGGAAGTGCAGCTGGTAAACGCGATTGCGCCATTCCTGATCAACGCACGCCTCAAGCCGCTCATGCTGCGCACCACCAGCCGCGACAAGCACATCGTGAACGTGAGCGCGGTAGAGGGTCAGTTCTACCGGAAGTTCAAGACGACGCGCCATCCGCACACCAACATGGCAAAGGCGGCGCTCAACATGATGACGCGCACATCAGCGGCGGATTACGAAACGGACGGCATTCACATGAATGCCGTCGATACCGGATGGGTGACGGACGAAGATCCCGTGCACATTGCGGCGCGCAAGGTGGAGGAGCATCGTTTCCATCCGCCACTCGATATCGTGGACGGCGCGGCGCGTATCGTTGATCCTATCATTGATGGGATCAACACGGGTGAGCATGTGTGGGGGAAGTTCCTGAAGGATTACAAGCCGACGGACTGGTAGGCGACTACCACGTCAGTCCGCGCAGGTACGCGAAGTTTTCCTGCGCGCTCGCCAGTTCGTCGCCGCTCCCCTCCTGCTCGACAAAACACGGCTTCTTCTCGAGCTCCGGCACCGCAGCCAGAAAGCTCTTGAGGTCGAACACGCCCTTGGCGAGCTCCGTATCCTTGGTGCGATCGGCGATGACGTTCTTGAGGTGAAAGCTCCAGCAGCGGTTGCGATACTGCTGCAGGAACGCCAGCGGGTCGCCGCCGCCCATGAGCATGTTCCCCACGTCGAGCTGGAAGCGCACGAGCTTGGGGTCGGTTTCGGCGAGGAAAACATCCATGGGCTTCTGCCCCATGATGCGCTTCTCGTGATTGGGCTCGTTATGGAGCGCAATCCACAGCCCGAACCGACGCGCCACTTCGCCGGCGCTGTTGAAGCGGTTGGCCCAGAGCTTCACCACCTCGATGCTCTTGTTGGCTTCGGCCGGGAGACTGGGCGCCGTGAGGTACGTCATGCCCAGCTCCTTCGCTTCGGCGCACCGCTGCTCCCATTCAGTCAGGATTGTCTCTGGGGCCATGTGCGCGGAGGGGGCCTTGAGCCCGGTAGCCTTCAGTGAGGCTTTGAGCTCCGTGAGGCTCTGCCCGAAGTTCTTGAAGCTCCAGAGTAGTTCCACATCGGTGTAGCCGATCTTCGCCAATGCCTCGAGCGTGAGCTCCGGCGCAGCCCTCATGGCGTTGCGCACGGCGTACAACTCGATGCCGATGCGATCGAGCTTGGCCGCCGGTGCAATGGCGAGCAGACGGCGGCTGACAAGCGCCGCGGCGGACGCGGCGAGGAACGAGCGACGGCGCATGGGCGGGACCGGGAAGCGGGGGCAGGCAGCGGGGGCAGGCAGCGGGGGCAGGCAACGGGGGCAGGCAACGGGGGCAGGCAGCGGGGGAACGCTCCCGGGAAACTACCCCCGAACGCGTCCCCTGACACGCGCGTATCCTTGGGTATCCCGATTTCCCCCTTCGGAGCTCCGATGTCCTTTCTATCCGTCCGTACGTCGTTCGCCCTGGCGCTCCTCAGCGCCGGCACTCTCCCCGCCCAGAACGCGGCGCCGGTCACACCGGCGACGGCGTGGGATCCCCAACAGACCCTGCGCACCGAAACATTCGTGCGGCCGCCCGCGAACATCGAGCGGATGATCATGGCGCCGCGCGTGGACATCTCGTTCACCAGCCAGAGCCCCGATGGCCGCTGGTTCCTGCGCACGAGCGGCACCGATCGCGGAGACATCAGGGCGTACGGTGCGCCGCACATCTGGCTTGGCGGGCTGCAAATCGACACGCGCGCCAACCGGGCGCGCAGTGTGACGACGAGCACGCGCACCGGCCTCACGCTCGTGGCACCGCAGAGTGGCGCGGCACGCACCATTCAGGTGCCGGCCCGTGCCACGATTTCGTCGCCGGTCTGGTCACCGCGCGGGACGCATGTGGCCTTCATCGCCAACTTTCCCTCGGCGAGCTACGCGTACGTGGCCGACGTAGCCACCGGCCGCAGCACGCGTCTCTCCGAGCGGCCGCTGCTGGCGACGCTGGTCACGGACCTCGACTTCACCGCCGACGGCCGTCACGTGGTAGCGGTACTGGTGCCCACTTCCCGCGGTCCCGAACCGCAGCACGGGGCCGATGGCATCGAAGATGGTCCGCAGGTTCGGCTCACGGAATCGCGCGCCGTGCCGCAGCCAGTGCACTTCTCGCTGCTGCAGGACCCGCACGACAAGGCACTCCTCACGTACCACACCACCGGGCAGGTGGCGCTGATTGACGTACGGAGCAAGGCGGTGAAGCCTGTGGGCGCGCCCACGATGGTTCGGGCCCTCGACGCCGCCCCCGATGGCCGCTACCTGCGGGTCACCCGCATGGCGGAGCCGTTCTCGTACCTCGTGCCGGTCAGCAGCTTCGGCGCGGTCCAGGAACTGTGGGACGCGACGGGCAAGGTGGTGGCGGTCCTGAGTACCACCACCACGCGGGAAGGGCGCGACGCTGACTTCGGCGCGGCCATGCGCACCGTCTCGAGCGATACCGGCAAGCGCAATGTGCAGTGGAATCCGATCGGCCCCGGGCTGATCTACCTCCAGAATGTCCCGGCAGCCGGAGCCCCGGTGCCGTCGGGCACGCGTAACGGGAGCGAAGGGGGAGCGTCGGCGCGCACCGCCGGCATGGCCCCCGTGCAGGTGCGGGCGCCCCGCGGACAGCTGGTGCTGTGGAAGGCCCCGTTCGGTCCGAACGACACCACGGTGCTGTATCAGGGGGGGCCGCAGCTTTCGGCCGCCATGTACAGTCTCGACAGCACGACGCTCTTCGTGAGCGACAGCGGCGCGGTGATTGCCGTGCGCGTGAAGAATCCCGCGGATCGCTACAACCTCGGGCGCAACGTGTCACTGCCATCGCTGCAGCGGGCCTTCGGCGATGGCGCCGCACCGCGTGGCTCGAGCGACAGCACCGCTGGCCAGCTGCTTACGCGCCGGGTGGGCAACGCGAGCTACGTACTGTTGGCGAAGGATGGCAAGCAGGTCGCCGTGAGCGGTACGCGCGTGCCCGGGGCCAACTGGGCCACGCAGGCGCCGCGGCCGTGGCTCGATCGTCTCGACCTGACCACGAAGACGCGCACGCGCCTCATGGACTCGCCGGCCGATGCGTACGAAGAGTTCGTGGCGGCACTCGACGCGGATGTGACCCAGTTCCTCGTCACGCGCGAATCGCGCACCACGATCCCCGATGCGTGGCTGCGCACCGCCGGCACGTCAGACGCGAAGCAGCTCACGAAGAACGTGGACGTGGGGCCCGAAGTGAGCGGCGCCATCTTCAAGCGGATCAAAGTCACGCGCCCGCGCGACGGCACCAGCTACTGGACCGACGTCACCCTGCCACGCGACTGGAAGCCCGGCCAGAAGCTCCCCGGCATCATCTGGTTCTATCCGCGCGAGTACACGAGCGCCACGGACTACGAGCGCTCGCGCTGGAACACGAACATCAACGCCTTTCCCACCGTACCGAGCGCCCGTCCGGCGTCGAGCATGCAGCTGTGGGCGGCAGCCGGCTATGCGCTCATTCAGCCCGACATCCCGATCTACGGCAGCGCCGGGCGCATGAACGACAATTACACCCGCGATCTCGAGGAGAATCTCGACGCGGTGCTCGACGCAGTCGTGGATTCCGGCTTCGTGGACCGCGACAAGATGGGGATCGGCGGGCATAGCTACGGCGCCTTCAGCACGGTCAACGCGATGACACTCATGCCGAACTTCAAGGCAGGCATCGCTGGTGACGGCATGTACAACCGGACGCTCACGCCGTTCGGGTTCCAGAGTGAGCGCCGCAACTTCTTCGAGGCCAAGGATACGTACCTCGACATGTCGCCGTTCCTGCGCGCCGACAAGATGTCGGGTGCCCTGCTGCTCTACCATGCCTGGGAAGATCAGAATCAGGGCACCGCGCCGATGTCATCCACGCGTATGTACGCCGCGCTGCAGGGGCTCGGCAAGCCCGCCGCGTTATACATGTATCCGTACGAGGATCATTCCGTCGCGACCTATGCCAGCGACCTCGATCTCTGGGCCCGCTGGGTGGCGTGGATGGATATCCACGTGAAGCATGGCGCGAAGGTGGGGGCGGTGAAGGCGATGGTACCGTGAGTCATTACTGACCACGGCGCACGTGCACTGAAGGCTCCCGGCTCGCCCCTATATTTCCCCGATGTCCGAACCCGTCGCTGCTCCCGTCCCCGGCTTCCGGCCCGTGCCCCGCACGGGCGTCATCTACGTCATGGATCGCGCCCGCGAGCTCGGTTTTCGCGCCGGCGCGGAGGGGTGGTGTAACCTGGGACAGGGACAGCCCGAGACAGGGCCGCTTCCGGGAGCACCGCCGAAACCCTCCGATGTGGCGATATCGGCCGACGACTACGAGTACGCGCCCGTCGGCGGCATCGAGGCGCTGCGCCGTGCGGTGGCCGACCTGTACAACGCACGCTATCGCCAGGGGAAGGCCAGTCAATACGGGCCGGAGAACGTCTGCATCTGCGGCGGTGGCCGTTCCTCGCTCACGCGCGTCGTCGCCAGCCTTGGCAACGTGAACCTCGGGCACGTGCTGCCCGACTACACGGCCTACGAGGAACTGCTCGAGATCTTCGGCACCTTCAGCGCGATCCCGCTGCTGCTCGAGCCCGAAGCAGGCTACGCGCTGAGCACCAAGAACCTCCGCCGCGAGATTACCGGCCGCGGCCTGGGGGCCCTGCTGCTCTCCAACCCTGCCAACCCCACGGGGCGCGTGCTACGCAGCAGTGCTTTGAGCGCGTGGGTACATGAGGCCCGAGAGCTCAAGTGCACGCTCGTGCTGGACGAGTTCTATTCGCACTATTTGTGGGACGAGGGGCTCGCGAAGGGAGCGACGGTGAGCGCCGCCGAGTTTGTGGACGACGTGAACGGCGATCCCGTGGTGATCCTCGACGGCCTCACCAAAGGATGGCGCTGCCCCGGCTGGCGACTCAGCTGGATCGTGGGCCCGGCCAGTGTGATCGAGGCCGCCACCAGTGCCGGCAGCTTTCTTGACGGCGGCGGCAACCGGCCGTTGCAGGAGGCCGCCTGCACCCTGCTCGAGCCCGCGCGCGCCCGGCAGGAGGTGATCGCCATTCACGACGCGTTCGCGCGCAAGCGACGCATGCTCGTGGACGGGCTCCGGACCGCCGGCCTCACCGTCGAGCACGAACCCGATGGCGGCTTCTACGTGTGGGCCAACGTGTCGTCACTCCCTGCCCCGCTCAACGATGGCGAGGTGTTCTTCGAGGCCGCCCTGCGCGAACGGGTGATCACGGTGCCGGGAATCTTCTTCGACATCAACCCCGGCAAGCGCCGCGCGGATCACACGTCGCGATTCCGCCAGTACATGCGCTTCAGTTTTGGCCCTGACGAGGCGGCGGTGCGCGCGGCGGTGCAGCGTATCCAGGCGATGGTGCAGCGCGGGGGCTGAGCGCGTCTCGTACCGCCACGGCGATCGGGAGCTCCCCGCAGTCGGGCGTCGGGCTCGCACGTGGCGGGGACGTTACCCCTGGTGCATGTAGGCGGCAAACAGCTCCACCATGTCGGGCGGGATGCGGGTGATGCGCCCGGTCTCGCGCGCCAGCAGGGTCCATAGGGACCGGCCGCGGCACAGCACGTGGTCATCGGAGGTTCGGACGATTTCGGTCAGGCGCTCGAAGCGCCGGGAATCGACCGTCCCGATCCAGGTGCGCGCCACGATGGGATCACCCATCACCGCTTCGCGGCGGTAGTCGATCTCGTGCCGTGTGGCCACCCACCCATACGCCTGCTGCATGGCCGGCGGGGCGCTCACATTCCAGTGCTCGAGCGCCACATCGAAGATCCAACGTAGGTACACCACGTTGTTCACGTGGTCATTGTCGTCGATGTCCGATGGCACCACGGTGATGGGGAGCTCGAAAACCTGATGGCCGTGCTTCGCGAAAGACATGGCGCCCTGGACAAATGCTGAAAAAGACTGATCACGGGGGTTGAGCAACTCGCGCACGGGGCGGAATTTAGCGCCATGCGATTCTCCTCGGGGCGCGCCCTGCGCGATCAGCCGGCTCACGCCGTCACCTTCTTCGGGATGTCGGGGGTTGGCAAAACCACCCTCGCGGGCCTCCTGCAGAAACACGACTGGTTCCAGTACTCGGTCGACTACCGTATCGGCACGCGGTACATGGGCGAGCACATCGTGGACAACTTCAAGCGCGAAGCGATGAAGGTGCCGTTTCTCCGGCAGCTGCTACGCTCCGACTCGATCTACATTCGCTCCAACCTCTCCTTCGAGAATCTCAGTCCGCTCTCCACCTACCTCGGTAAGCCGGGACGTGAAGCGCTTGGTGGTATTCCCTTCACCGAGTACCGGCGCCGGCAGGCGCAGCACCGTGCGGCGGAGGTCCGCGCGCTGCTCGACATTCCCGAGTTCATCGAGCGGGCCAAGGACATTTACGGGTACGCACATTTCGTGTGCGACTCCGGCGGGAGTCTCTGCGAGGTGGTCGACCCATCGGATCCGTCCGATCCGGTGCTGCAGTGCCTGTCGCAGCACACGATGCTCGTGTACATCCGCGGTACCGCCGAGCACAGTCGCATGCTGGTGGAGCGGTTCCGCAGGCACCCGAAGCCGATGTACTACAATCCGGCCTTTCTCGATCAGAAGTGGGCGGAGTACATGGCGCTGCGTGACATCCGCGACGAAGCGCTCGTGGATCCCGACGAGTTTTCCGTGTGGGGCTTCGAGCAACTGCTCGCCCACCGCATCCCTCTCTACGAAGCGATCGCCGCGCGCTACGGCTACGTGATTGACATGGAGGACGTCCCCGGCGTGAAAACCGAAAGCGACCTACTCAGCCTTCTGGCGCGTACGATCGACCGGCAGGTGGATGCCACCGGCACGCACGGGAGCCCACGGCCATGAGCCAGACCACCTCACGGCTCCGCTCGATCGTCGGCGGGTCGATCGGCAACCTGGTCGAATGGTACGACTGGTACGCCTACTCGGCCTTTTCCCTCTACTTTGCCAAGGCCTTCTTCCCACCGGCCAGTCAGACGGCGCAGCTTCTCAACACGGCGGCCGTGTTTGCGGTGGGGTTCTTCATGCGTCCAATCGGCGGGTGGCTCATGGGCCGCTACGCCGACAAGCACGGCCGGCGCGCGGCACTGACGTTCAGCGTGATGCTCATGTGCGGCGGTTCGCTGCTGATCGCCATCTCGCCGAGCTACGCCACTATTGGTCTCGCGGCCCCCGCCCTGCTGCTCTTCGCCCGGTTGCTGCAAGGATTGAGCGTGGGCGGTGAGTACGGGGCGAGCGCCACCTACCTGAGCGAGATGGCCGGCCAACGGCACCGTGGGTTCTGGTCAAGCTTCCAGTACGTCACGCTCATCGGCGGTCAGCTCATCGCGCTCGCGGTCCTGCTGGTACTGCAACGGTTCCTCACCAAACCGGAACTGGAAGCGTGGGGGTGGCGCATCCCATTCGTGATCGGTGCGCTCTGCGCCGTGGTGGCGATCTGGCTGCGCCGGTCCATGGAGGAAACGAGCGACTTCACCAAGGACAAGGCGTCGCGTCCGCAGGCGAGTGCCGCGGCCACCATCCGCGGGCTGATGGAGCATCCGCGGGCCGTCCTCACGGTCGTGGGGCTCACCGCCGGCGGCACGGTGGCTTTCTACACGTTTACCACGTACGCCCAAAAGTTTCTGGTGAACACGGTGGGCTTCACCGCCCCGCAGGCCACGTTCATCAACGCCATCACGCTGCTGGTGTATCTCTGCCTACAGCCGGTCGTCGGGGCACTTTCTGATCGCATTGGCCGGCGCCCCGTCCTCACGGCCTTCGGCGTACTGGGCTCTCTTGGCACTGTGCCCCTCTTCCGCGCGCTCGAGACCACGCACTCGGTGAGCGGCGCCATCTGGCTCTTGCTCGCGGCGCTCACCGCGGTCAGCGGATACACGGCGATCAACGCCGTGGTGAAGGCCGAGCTCTTTCCCACGAGCATCCGTGCCCTCGGGGTCGGATTCCCCTACGCCGTCACGGTGGCGCTCTTCGGTGGCACCGCCGAGTATATCGCGCTGTACTTCAAGAACATCGGACACGAGCAGTGGTTCTACTGGTACGTGACCGCCTGCATCGTGGCGTCACTGCTCGTGTACGTGACCATGCGCGAGAGTTCGAAGCTCGGGCATATGAGCGACTGAATGCGTGGCTGGCGTCACGGCCGCCACACTGCGTCTGCGCTCGCATTGCCCACGCGGTCCACGGCATTCACCACCACGCCGTCCACTCCGCTCGCGGCGATATCGACCGTGCGCTGGGTGGATGGGACGAGGCGCTGCCGCCACGCACCGTTCACCCGCCAACGCAGCAGCCACCACCAGGCATCGCCCGACGCCGACGTGGTGACTTGCAGCGAACTCCCGCTCGGCACCACGGTCAGCGCCAGCGCCGCGGGGGCGGTGCCATCGAGCCAGGTGGTGGCGGGTGGGATGGCCCCTCCCGCATACAGTCCGCCGGCGAGAGCGGTCGCAAACCCGAGCCGATTGGTTCGCACGCTCGTGGCGTTGTACAGAATGCTCCCAGTGGCACCACCCGACGTGGCCGCCGCCTCACGAACGAGCGCCACCTGCGAGGGGATCTCGGCGGCCGAGAAGGGGCCGGGATCCGTCCCGATCCGATAGGACGCCAGCCCAGGCCACAGGTGTCGCCGCATCGTGTTCTGTTGTGCCCACCATCCCAACAGCGCCGGAAAGCTCTGCCCCGAGCTGGCAATGCTCCAGTACAGCTGTGGCGCGAAGTAATCCACCCACCCGCTCTGCAGCCAGCGCCGCGAATCGGCGTAGATCGTGCCGAAAGCGTCGAGCCCCGTGATGCCGGCGGGATTCCCCGGTCGCCAGATCCCGAAGGGGCTGATCCCCACGCGGGCGGTGGCCCGCTCCTCATGGACCGCACGATACATGCGCTCCACGAACCGGTTCACGTTGTCGCGCCGCCAGTCACCCAGGGAGAGCGCACCACCGCCCTGTTGGTAGCGCCGATACGTGGCACTATCGGGGAAACTCGTGCAGGTATCGGGATACGGGTAGAAGAAGTCGTCGATGTGGACCGCGTCGACGTCGTAACGCCGCACCACATCGCGCATGACCGCGATCGCCTGATCGTGTACCGCCGGTTCCCCCGGATCGAACCACAGCTGCCCGCACTTGCGTACGAGGTCGGGGCGTCGCACGGCGAAATGCGATGGGGCCAGCGTGAGGGTGTCACGCAGGTTCCCCGCGCGGAACGGGTTGAACCAGGCGTGGAGCTCAAGTCCACGCAGGCGCGCCTGCTGGACGGCGTACGCCAGCGGATCGTAGCCGGGGTCGGCCCCCTGCACCCCGTTGAACACCCGCGACCACGGCTCGAGCGACGAGGGATACAGGGCATCACCGGCAGCACGCACCTGCAGCACAATCGCATTGAGGCCCGTCTGCTGCGCCACATCCATGAGCAGGCCGAGTTCCGCCTGCTGCTGCGCCGCCGTGAGTCCGGTACGCGACGGCCAGTCGATATTGGCGACCGTCGCGATCCACATGCCGCGGAACTCCCGCCCGATGGCCGGTACCGAAAAGACCGGAGGAGGTGGCGGGGGTGGCGGGGAGACGGGCCCCGGCTCGACCGGTGTCGTCTCCCCGCGGCAGGCTGCAACGCCCCACGCCGCGGCCAACAGGAGCGCGAGGCGTGCGCTGCGGGTCACTGCCCCTGACCGAGGGAGAAGCCCGACTGCCCGTCGAACGTGTACAGGTTCTCCGTTTTCACGAAGTCGAACCCGGCGTTTCCGACCCGCATCAGCAGGGACAGCAGCTGCATCAGCGTGACGGTCGATCCGGCCGGCGCCTGGAACCGGCAGCGCCAGTGGTCGGTGCAGAACGTTTCCGGCAATCCCCCCGGATACACCTTCACGCCCCGATTGGTGACCATCGTCAGCGCCAGGCCATCACCGTCCAACGCCGCAAGCTGCGGCCCCAGCAGCTCAGGGCGGCCGCGCCAGTGGAGAAACACGTCCACGCCGGTGAGTTCCTTGCGTGCCGGATGCAGCGTGGACACGCGCCCGGCCACGGCGATCGGAGAGCCCCCGGCATATGCCACCGGGGTAAAACGTGAGGGCTTCTTGCCGAGGCGATCGATGACGGCCTGCGCAAACGCGTCCGTCCCGACCTGCAACTCCGATACCTTCTCATGGTAGATGTCGCCCGTATGGACGCCGTCTTCCAGCGTGGCGAGCCACGCATTGTGAATGCGCTCGGCCACCTCACCCTGACCGATGTGCACGAGCATCATCACCGCTGCGAGGAGCAGTCCGCTCGGGTTGGCGATCCCCCTCCCCGCAATGTCCGGCGCGCTCCCATGAACCGCTTCGAACATCGCGCAATGCTCGCCGATGTTGGCTGATCCGCCCAGTCCCACGGAGCCTGTCACTTCGGCCACGATGTCGGAAATGATGTCGCCGTAGAGGTTGAGCGTCACGATCACATCGAACGTCTCGGGGCGCGTGGCCAAACGCGCGGCCCCGATGTCGATGATCATGTGATCGCTGGCGATATCCGGATATTCCTTCGCGATCTCGTTGAAGACCTGATGGAACAGGCCGTCCGTGAGCTTCATGATGTTGTCCTTCGTCATGCACGTCACGCGCTTGCGGCCGTTGGCGCGGGCATACTCGAAGGCGTAGCGGACGATCTTCTCGCACCCGGGACGAGACACCAGTTTGAGACACTGGTAGACCTCGTCGCTCTGGCGATGCTCGATGCCGGCGTAGAGGTCCTCCTCGTTCTCGCGCACGATGACCACATCCACGCCCGGATGCTTCGTGGCCACATAGGGGTCATAGCTCACGCTCGGGCGCACGTTGGCGTAGAGCCCCAGCGTCTTGCGCACGGTCACGTTGAGGCTCTTGAAGCCGCCGCCCTGGGGGGTCGTGATGGGGGCCTTGAGAAACACCTTGGTGCGACGCAGGCTCTCCCAGCTCGTGGCTTCAATCCCGCTCGACTGACCACGGGCGTACACGGCCTCCCCGATCTCGATGGTTTCGGGGGCGATGCGCGCGCCGGCGGCCTCCAGCACGCGGAGGGTGGCACGCATGATCTCGGGGCCGATGCCGTCGCCGTGGGCGATCGTAATGGGAACGTTCTGCATGTGGAATGCTCGGAGTCGGTGGGAAGAGGGGAGACAGGCACGATGTACGGCTGCACGCCTGTGTGCCAGTGCCCGCCCGGGCGCTCCTCTTGCGACGGCCGCGGACTTCGGCGAACGTCGCGACATGCACTCCACACGGACCATGCGCATCGGGATCGATCTCGGTGGCACCAAGATCGAAGCCGTCGCCATCGACCATGCGGGCGAGGTGGTCGCACGCCAGCGCGTGCCCACCCCCCGGAACTACGATAAGACGCTGGCGACCATCGTCAGCCTCGTGCAGGCGCTCGAGCACACGCTGGGGCAGCCGGGCACGGTCGGCATGGGCATTCCGGGCACCGTGGTGCCGGAGACGGGGCTCGTGAAGAACGCCAACTCCACTTGGCTGATCGGCCGGCCCCTCACGAAGGACCTGGAGAGGGCACTTGGTCGTGAGGTGCGTATCGAGAATGACGCGAACTGTTTCGCCCTCTCCGAAGCGACCGACGGCGCCGCGGCCGGGGCGCCCGTGGTGTTCGGCGTGATCCTGGGGACCGGCGTGGGTGGCGGCGTAGTGATCGACGGGCGGGTGCTGCGCGGGCGCAACCTCATTGGCGGCGAATGGGGCCACAATCCCCTGCCCTGGCCACAGCCCGGAGAGGAGCCCGGCCCCGCCTGCTACTGTGGAAAGCCCGGATGCATCGAAACGTGGATCTCCGGCCCCGGTGTGGCGGCCGATCACGCTCGCGTATCAGGGGCCGTCCTCACCGCCCCCGAGATCATGACGGCCGCCGCCCACGGCGAACCGGCCGCCGTGCTCACGCGCACCCGCCTCGTGCACCGGGCCGCGCGCAGTTTGGCCACGATCATCAATGTGCTCGATCCGCACGTAATCGTGCTGGGAGGAGGGCTGTCAAACGCGGAGGGGCTCGCCGAGGACCTCGAGCGCGAAGTGGCGCCCTGGGTGTTCTCCGACGCGGTCCAGACGCGGATCGTGGTCAATCGGCACGGCGACTCGAGCGGCGTGCGCGGCGCGGCCTGGCTGTGGCCGGCGGACAGCGCAGGCGGGTCAGGCGCGCAATAGGCCCACTTGGAATCGAACCAAGATCTTCGGCTCCAAAGGCCGAGGTAATAGCCGTTATACGATGGGCCAGCAGACGACGCTGCAAACTATCGTGAACGGGGCGGCAGAGGGAGGGGCTGTCCTGATCCCCCGGAAAACGAAACGGCGGGAGCCCCTGGGGCTCCCGCCGTTCGCTATTCCCAGTGCACTCAGGCGTCAGAGCTCGTAGCGCACACCCAGCTGCATCTGATAGCGGTTGCCGATCTTCACCGTGCGTCCGAAGTTTGGATTCACGCGGTACCGGTATTCACGCGTGGCCTGATCGAAGCCGATCACGTTGAGGAGCGTCTGGTTGGCACCCGGGACGGCGCGCACGGCCCCCCAGTTGTGGTTCAGCAGCGCGGCCGCGTTGAACACGTCGAGCGTGAGTAGCGCACGCTGGCCGCGGATGGCGGGCAGCTTCTGCGTGAGGCGCACGTCGACCTGCGTGACGAACGGGTTGCGTACGGAGTTGCGGTCGGCGATGCGGCCGATGTTGCCGCGCAGGTACTCCCCGCCGATGTTGGCCGGGTTGTCATAGACCAGACGTAGCGAGTCGGCGAAGCCCGGGCGCAGCCCGGCCGTAGACGGGTCGAAGATGAAGGCAAGGTCGTTCTGGTTCCCGAACGAGCTGCCCGCGCCCACGTCGTCGCCGTTGATGTCCTGCGCCACCGTGGCCGACCACGGCGAGCCGCTCTGGCCGATCAGACGCGCGCTGAACTGGAAGCCGGCGATTTCCGGCGTGGCCCCGTACAGCACGACCTTGTGGCGGAAGTCGTTCGCACTCGCCCCCCAAGTGGCGACACGCGGATCGCTCGGTACCGGCGTGAACACCGACGTGATGGCGATGCAGCAGTTGAACGAGCTGTTGTCACGCGTTTGGTTCCACGTGAACGAGCCGTTGATGGAGCCGCCGCGCGGCAGGCGCAGGGCGCCGTCCAGCACGAACGCCTTCTGATGCTGCGCCGCGTCGCTGCGCAGCTCGAGCACGCGCTGAAACTGCGTGAACGGACGGGCGAGCACCGGGTTACGGCCGCCGGCCGCGGTGATCGACGTGGCCGGCACGAACACACCACGGCCGCCTTCGTTGGCCAACGTGAAGTCCGGATTGACGCGCAGGTTCAGATCGTAGTAGCGGTACAGGTCGCTCACCTGCGAGTACTGCGCCGCCGCGCCGAGCGTGAGATTGCCGTTGAACAGGCGACGCTGATAGGCGATGTCGCTCTTCCACGTGCGCGGCACCTTGAAGTCGTCGTCGAACATGTTGATGTACGACGGACGCCGCGTGCTCCCCTGCGGAATCCCCGGCACGTTGGCGAACGACTGCCGGTAGGAGACGAAATCCGGCGTGGGCACGGCGGCGCCGGTGAGCAGCAGATCGGCGAGCTGCGTCCCGTCGTTGAGCAGGTGATTGATCTGCACCATGTAGTGCGGCTGCGCAGTGAACATGCCGCTTCCCACACGGACCAGGTTGCGCCCGGCTTCGCCCGGCGTCCAGGTGAGCTGCGCGCGCGGCTGGATCGCCAGGTCGCTCGGCTTCACGTCGGTCCGGCGGCTGAACGTCTGCTCCACCAGCACGTTGCGGTTGGCCGGTGTGAGGAACGCCGACATATCGGCGCGGAGGCCGCCGGTCAGGTTCAGGTTGGGACGTACGCGATACTCACCCTGCACGTACGCACCGCCGTCATACACCCACTGGCGCATGCGCGGCTCGAGCGACTGCAAGGGCACCAGTCGCGCGAAGCTCGACGGGCGGCGCGCCTCGAGCGCGGCGAGATTGGGGAACTGGAAGAGGCCGTCGGTCTCGATCGACACGAACATCGACAGGTTGTTGATCGAGTGGTCCGTGCCGGCCGTGAACGACGTCCGCTCACCGTCCCAGCGCAGCACGTTCACCAGCTGGTACGACTCTTCCGTCTGCAATTCGGGGCTAGTGCGCTGGCCGCCGAACTGGAGGATCTGGTTCGTGCCGGTGCTGCCCGTGGGCAGCGTGGACGACACGTTGACCCACGCGCGCGGGAGGCGCGTATTGGGCTCGTTCTCGAGCAGGCGATTGGTGTAGGCGAGGCGGAAGTCGTTCGTGAGCGCGTTGCTCAGCGTGGACTTCACCGACGCCATGACCTGCAGTTCCTGCGACTTCTGGTTGCCCCGGCTCTCCAGCACCGACAGTTCGCGATCGGGGATGGAGTTGCTGTAGAACCAGTCCGAATAGGTGGTGCGCAGCGTGGCGCGGTGTGCGTCGTTGATCTGCCAGTCGAGGCGCGCGAACACGGTATTAAGCGCGTTGCTGCGGTCGAACACGCCCACCTGACGGCCGGCGGGGAGTCCGTATTGCGCCGACAGGATGTTTAGGAACCGCGTGACCGAGTCGGGGGCCACCTGGAGACGCGCCCAGTCGGCGGCGTTGTCCACCTGCAGGGTGCTGAACGGCTCCGCCACCTGCTGACGGTCGTAGGCCACGAAGTAGTGCAGCTTGTCCTTCTTGATCGCGCCGCCGAGCGCGCCACCGAACTGCCAATTTTCGAAGTTGGTGATGCGCTGGCCGAGGAAGTTGGTGTTGGTGGTCAGCGCCTGATTGCGGTTGTACGCAAAGAGGGAACCCGACGTGGTGTTGGTACCGGCGCGCGTGGCGACATTGACCGCGCCGGCGCCCTGCCGTCCCTGCGTCACGTCGTACACGTTGGTGACGACTTCGAACTCGCGCACCGCTTCCACCGAGATGGAGTATGGGCCGCGGCCGAAACCGGCGCCCCAGAGCGTGTTCTTGGCCTGTACACCGTCTACGCGGATGTCGGTGCTCGTCACGCGACCGCCGGCGATCGACGAGCTCGACGTGATGATACCGCCGGTGCCGGCGCGGCTGGTGGTGGGGGCGATGATCGAGAGGTCGGCGAAGGAGCGGTCCTGAATGGGCAGCTGCCGGATTTCCTTTTCGCCCACCACCACGCTGCCGCCCACACGCTCGGTGCGCTTGTTCTCGCGATCGGCGCGCACGTCGACGGCGCCAAGTTCCTGCGCGGACTGCTGGAGGGTGATGTCGAGGGGGACGCGGTCACCGAGGTTGAGCATCAGCCCCGTGCGACGGACCGGCTGGTAGCCGAGCTGACGGACGGAAATCGTGTAGGGACCGCCGATCGGCAGCTGCGGGAACACGTACCGGCCGCGCGCGTCGGTGGTGCGCGTCTGCTGGGTACCCGTGGCCTCATTGCGGGCCGTGACCGAGGCGCCCACCACCGGGGCACCGGCGGCCGTGCGGACCTGACCGGTCACGAACCCTTCGGTGGCCTGCGCCGGCAGGCGCGTGGGGAAACAGGCAAGGGGCAGCGGGGCCGACACCAGCAGCGCGGCTACCGCCAGACGACGAAGACGATCGGGGATCATCCGGAGGAATGGGAAAGAGGGTCGTTGGGGCCGGCTCATCCGGCCCAAGCGACCACACAGTCTCCCCGCTCTGTCACGGCCGCACGATGGCTCGGTGAACAGGAAGAGACGGGGAGGTCACAACGCCGTTTCCCAGGGCCATCCCAACGGGTTCCACTGCTGAGCGCCTTCTGCTACCTTACGGGGCTGCGGGGTACCGGTGCTCCACCGGCCGGTCTCCCCGCCGACCGTGGTTCCGGCTTTCACGACCTTCACTCACGCGAGACTCGCATGAGCCCCGATTCGGGCGTTCCGTCCCCGTCCCATCATCGCGGATTCAAGATCCTCTCCGGCACGGCCAACCGGCCCTTGGCAGAGGAAGTGGCTCGTTCGTTGGGGACGGAGCTGTGCAAGGTCACCTGCACCCGCTTTGCCGACGGGGAGGTGTTCGTGCGCATCGACGAGAACATCCGCGGCGAAGACGTGTTCGTGGTGCAGCCGACCAACCCGCCCGGCGAGAACATGCTCGAGCTGCTCCTGTTGATTGACGCGGCGCGCCGTGCTTCGGCCGCGCGCGTGACCGCGGTGTTGCCGTACACCGGCTACGCCCGTCAGGATCGCAAGGACCAGCCACGGGTGGCCATCGGCGCCAAGCTCATGGCCAACCTCATCGAAACGGCCGGCGCCGACCGGGTGCTCGGTCTCGATTTCCATGCGCATCAGATGCAGGGGTTCTTCGACGTCCCCGTCGATCACCTGTATGCCGCCCCGGTCTTCACGAACTACTTCCGCAAGAAGGAACTCAAGGACCTCGTGGTGGTCGCCCCCGACGTGGGATCGGCCAAGATGGCGCGCGGCTTTGCCAAGCGGCTCGACGCCACCTTCGCCATCATCGACAAGCGTCGCCCCAAGGCCAACGTGGCCGAGGTGATGAACGTGGTCGGCGAGGTCGAAGGGCGCGACTGCCTGATTCCCGATGACATGATCGACACCGCGGGCACCGTCTCCGAGGCGGCGCGCGCGCTCAAGAATCTCGGGGCCAACGACATCTACGTGTGCGCCACGCATGCGCTGTTCAGCGGCCCCGCTGTGGAGCGCCTGTCCAAGGCGCCCATCAAAGAAGTGGTGGTGACCGACACCATCAACCTGCCCCCCGAGCGGCGCTTCGACACGTTGCGCATTCTCTCGGTGGGTGACCTGCTCGCCAAGGCCATCCGCTTCACGCACGCGGATCAGTCGGTGAGTGTGCTGTTCGAGTAATTGCAGGACCCGCAGGACCGGCCGGGACGACCACTTCCGGTTACTCCCGAACCACTTTTTTCATTCGAGGCATTCCATGGCTACCGCCACGCTCAATGCGAACGTCCGCGCCGAGACCGGCAAGGGCGCCGCGCGCAAGATCCGTCAGGCTGGTGACATCCCCGCGGTCATCTACGGCCACAACCGTGACCCGCAGTCGCTCGTCCTCAACGCGCGCGAAACCGAAAAGCTCGTGAAGAGCATCGCCGTGAGCAGCACGGTCATCGAACTGGCCATCGAAGGCAAGACGGCCCGTACGCTCATCCGCGAAATCCAGCGCCACCCCTTCAAGCGCCACATCCTGCACATCGACTTCCAGGAGCTGGTGGCCGGTGAGACGGTGACGGTGAAGTGCCCGATCGTCTACATCGGCACGCCGGAAGGCGTGCGTCTCGACGGCGGCATCCTCGACCAGATCATGCACGAACTGCAGATCCAGGTCGATCCGAGCAACATCCCGAACCACATCGACATCGACATCTCGGCCCTCAAGGTCGGCAAGTCGCTGCACGTGTCCGACCTCAAGGTGCCCGCGGGCATCAAGATCGTTGATGACGCGAGCAGCACGGTGTGCATCGTGCAGCAGTCCAAGACGCACGCGGACGCCCCGGCCGCGGAAGGCGCCGCCGAGCCCGAACTCATTCGCAAGCCGAAGCCCGACGACACGAAGTAAGTCGTTCCTGGATTCACCCGCGGGGCGCGGTTTCCGTTCAGCATGGTCACTCCACGCTGGCGCATTCCGCGCCCCGCGCGTTTGCCCCTCCGCATGAAAGTCATCGTAGGACTCGGCAACCCCGGCCGCGAGTATGAGGCCACCCGTCACAACGTGGGCTGGTGGTTGGTGGACCATCTTGCCCGCCGCTGGCACTTCGAGCCGTTCCGCAAGGACGGCGAGGCCGTAAGCACCTCCGGCCTCGTGGGCACGAAGAAGGTCAAGTTGGTCAAGCCGCACACGTACATGAACAAGAGCGGCGAAGTGCTGCGCACGTACCTCAAGCGCGAGGGGTGGAGCGCCGCGCAGGACCTGCTCGTGATCGTCGACGAAGTGGCGGTACCCTGTGGCGAGTACCGGCTGCGCGCCGCCGGCAGCCCCGGCGGCCACAATGGACTCAAGAGCGTGGAAGCCCACCTCAAGTCGCCCGCATACCCGCGGCTGCGTATCGGCATCAAGCCGGTCGACGAGCGCCGGCAGATTGGCGATCTCGCCGATTTCGTGCTGCACCCCATGCCGCGCGACGAGCGCGAACTGGTGGACGGTCTCCTGGACCGAATGGCCACGGCGGTCGAACTGTGGATCGCCGAGGGCACGGAAAAGGCGGTCAGCACCATGGGGCGCTGACCGCCGTTCACCCGAAGCGACGTGGCGCGGCGACCGCTCAGCGCAGCCGTGGCTGTGTCTTGCGCGGCGCCTTCTGACAGGTGGGCCAGCTGAAGGCCCCGCCTCCCTGCCCGCCGCGCGGCGCGATTTGCTCGGCCGTCGCGCGCTCGCGTGTGATCTTGCTTGCGTCTTCACTCGCCAGGTAGGCCAGCATCGCCACCAGAGTCGCGTTGTGCTTCAGGTCGTCGAACACGACCTTGTCGTAGGTGTCACGGTTGGTGTGCCAGGTGTAGCTCCCGTAGTCCCAGCTGGTGCCACCCATGCCGAAGGCCGGCGCGCCGTAGCAGGCAAAGCTCGAATCGTCGGACCCGCCGCCTGACGGTGACCCGGGAATGCGCGGCGTGATCTGCTTCGCCATCTCGGTGGGGAGCTTCGACAACCAGTCGGTGAGGTGCACGCCCCCATTGGGCAGTCCACCCGCCCCCACGCTGAGAATGCGCCCGGTACCCCCGTCCTGATTGAAGAGGGCCTGCAGCCCCGCCACCACCTCCGGATGGTCTTCCGTGTAGGCACGCGATCCCACGAGACCGTGCTCTTCCGCCGTCCAGTGGCCCACGATGATCGTGCGCTTGGGCTTGGGATAGGCGGTGGCGAGCAGGCGAAACGCCTCGAGCATCGTCAATGAACCGGTCCCGTTGTCCGTCGCGCCACTGCCGCCGTCGAACGAATCGAAGTGCGCCGACAGCAGCACGTACTCGTCGGGCTTCTCGCTGCCACGGATCGTGCCGATCGTATTGAAGATCGGCTGTTCGCCCAGCAGCTCGGCGTCGAGGTTGAGGCGCACCGTCGGCGACTGGTTGTTCTCGGTGAGGCGGAACACCAGCCCGTAGTCCTCACACGACAACGCGATCGCCGGCGCGGTGGTGTTGTAGGTCTCGAACACGTCGATCGTGCCCCACGCATTCTTGGGGCGCGACGTGATGACGCCCGCGACCCCGCCCTGCTCAAGACGCACCCCGAGGCTGCCCGTGCCGAGCGCGTTGCTGTAGCCCGTGCCGCGCACGTTCACCCCGCCCCACTCGCGGGTGACCTCGGCACGCAGCGCGTCCATGCGCGCCTTGCTCTCGGGCGTGGCGTGCGTGGTCCAGTTGTCGGTGGGGCGGCAGGTGGGCTGCGGCGCCGACACGAGCACGAACTTGCCCTTCGCCGTGGGCAACCAGCGCACGAACTCCGTGCTGTCGGCAAAGCGCGGCAGAATGACCGTGGAGGCCGTGAGATCCTTCTTCTTCGTGCCGGGGCTCCAGGCGAGCATGGTGCCTTCCAGCGTGCGCACGCGCGGCGTGAGCAGGTCGAGGTGCGAATGGCCGCGCCGCCATCCGCGCCACGTGCCGATCTGCTCGTTCTTTCCCTCCACGCCCCACTGCTTGTAGAGCGACAACAGCCAGTCGTTGGCGGCCTTCTGGCGGGCCGTGCCGGTGAGGCGCGGGCCGATAGAGTCGAGGAGCGCCTGCGCCAGCGACTGGACCCGGGAGCTGTCCATCCCGAGACGCCACAGCCGTTCCAGCGTGGCGTCCGGTGTGGGGAAGGTGGCGGGCGCCTGCGCGCCGGCGGGGATGGCGAGACAGGCGGCGGCGAGACTGCCGACCAGCGTGCGCGAGAGTGCGTGGCGAACGAAGCGGAGCGGATGCATGATGGGGGGAGAGTTCCGGGTGGGTACGCAGGACAACCGGCAGCGGGCCAAAACGCGGCCGCGGGTTGTGATTCCCCCGCGAGCCAGCACTTTACAAGAATGCACCAGACTTCCGTTGTGTCGAGCGCCCGCCAGTGGCGCCCCGCCGGCATCGTCCGGGCCATGACCATGGTCGGCGCTGTCTCGGTGGGTGTGGCCGGATGTGCCGGTGAGGCGTCGCCAGACGCCTCCACCCTCACGGTGCTTGGCCCGGTCACGGAGTTCACGGCACCGGCCCCCGCCGGCAGCAACACCCCGCACCTCACCTTGGATGGTGCGGGCCGGGTGCTGATGTCATGGACACAGCGCCTTCCCGACTCCACCGTGTCGATTCAGATGGCCACGTGGAACGATACGGGATGGGACAGCACCCGCACGATCGCCACCGCCCGCCCGTTCTTCGTAAACTGGGCCGACTTCCCCGCCATCACGGCGCTTGGCAATGGCGACCTCGCCGCGCACTGGCTCGAGCGCGAAGGCGACAAGAAGTACGCGTACGGTGTGCGGGTGGCCCGCTCCGCCGATGGCGGACGTACCTGGAGCGCACCGGTCACCCCGCACACCGATGGTCTGCTGGCCGAGCATGGATTCGTCTCGCTCTGGCCCGATGGCCCGGATGGCGTAGGACTCGTGTGGCTCGACGGCCGCAAGAGCGCCATGCCCGACAGCACCAAGGAAATGACAGTGCGTACGGCCTCCCTCACGGCCGCCGGCACGTTGGAGGGCGAGGCGGTGGTGGATGCCCGCACCTGCGACTGCTGTCAGACGGGAACGGCTGCCACGAGAACGGGCCGGGTGCTGGTCTACCGCGACCGCAGCGACAAGGAAATCCGCGATATCAACATCGTGCGCAAGGTGGCGGACGGCTGGAGCGCGCCGCAGAACGTGCACGCCGACGAATGGATGTACCCCGGCTGCCCGGTCAACGGGCCGCAGGTGGCCGCGCTGGGCGACACCGTGGTGGTGGCCTGGTACACGGGCGCGCGGGACACGGCGCGCGTGAACATCGCGCGTTCCGAGGATGGCGGCGCGACCTTCGCCCCGCCGATCCGCGTGGACGACGGCGATCCGATCGGACGCGTGGACATCGTGCTCGACGATCAGGGGCATGCCGTCGTCGTCTGGCTCGAGCAGCGGTCCCCCACCGAGGCCGAGGTCCTGGCGCGCAAGGTGGTGGGGACCCAGCTCGGTGAACCCCGCGTGATCTCGCGCACGACCGGCGCCCGCCAGAGCGGCTTTCCGCGAATCGTTCGGCACGGTTCCGACGTAGTAGCGGCGTGGACCACCGTGAATCCGCTTCAGGTTCACGTGGCCCGCTTCGCCTTCACTCCTACCTCTCCACGATGATCGCTCATTTTGCGCGCCCCATGTCGCGCACGCTGCTGACCGGCGCCCTGGCGACCGCCATCCTGCCCTCCTCGCTCATCGCGCAGGACGCGCCAAAGAAGACGCCAGTCGACGCCGGCGCCAACGGTGCCGCGCTGCCGCTCAAGCACGCGCCGCGCCCCACCACCGGAGCCATCACGTCGCAGGACCTGATGACCCGGCTCTACATCTTCGCCGACGACTCACTCGCCGGCCGCGACGTGGGGACCGCGGGGCACTTCAAGGCCACCACGTACATTGCTGGTGAACTCAAGCGGCTCGGCCTCAAGCCCATGGGTGACAGCGGCAGCTACTTCCAGATGCTGCCCCTCAAGACCCGGAAGGTCGACCGCCTGTCGAGCTTCGTGGCGGGCGGCACCAATCTCGCCCTCGGCCAAACCTGGGGGTTCAGCGGCAGCGGTAACATCACCATCGACGATGCCGAAGTCTTCTTCGCCGGGCCGCTGCCGGAGGAAGGGATGCCGACGGTCACCCCCGAGCAGGCCAAGGGGCGCGTGGTGGCGTACAGCATCACCGGCAACCCGGCGCTGCAGCGCTCGGTCGTGGGGCGCGTGGAAGCGCCGGCCGGCAGTGTGGGTGTGCTGTTCCTGCTCCCGGTGCAAGCGCGCGGTGTGCTCAGTTACGTGCTGCAGGGCGGGCTGTCGCCGGTCGATACGAATGCCCCGCGCGACGCGCGCCTGTTCGTGACCGACTCGGCCACCATGCGCATCTTCGGCAGCGGCATGCAGATGCTCGCGCCCGGTGCACTTGGCGCCAAGGTGAACGTGAAGGCGCTGGTGGACATGCAGTCGCCCGCCTTCCCGGCGCGTAACGTGGTGGCGATGATCCCCGGCAGCGACCCGAAGCTCGCCACGCAGTACGTGGCGATCGGTGCGCACAGCGATCACGTGGGCACGGCGCGTCGCGCCATCGACCACGACTCGGTGCTGGTGTTCAACCGTATCGTGCGCCCTGCGGGTGCCGAAAACGAAGACAAGATGGGGAACGCCGAACAGTTCACGCAGATCAACGCCGAACTGGCCGAACTCCGCAAGACGCAGCCGGCGCGTCGCGACTCGATCTTCAACGGCGCCGACGACGACGGCTCGGGCTCGATGGCGGTGCTGGAAATCGCCGAATATCTCGCCACGCAGAAGGTGAAGCCCAAGCGCAGCACGCTGTTCGTGTGGCACGCCGGTGAAGAGAAGGGGCTGTGGGGATCGGCGC
>NZ_JBIJCN010000066.1:0-10787 GCF_044344655.1 Gemmatimonas sp. | reverse complement strand
GAGAGCACTTCCTTCGCGGCCTTCTCCGCTTCGGGGCACTGCCCTTCACGGTAGCCGAGATAGGCGAAGCAAGGCTGCAGATGCAGCGGCAGCGGATAGTACACGTTGGATCCGATTGCGCGCGCCTTCAGGTGCGCCTGCAACGCATCGCGCTGCGCCACGCGGATCGTATACTGATTGTAGATGGATGTATTGGCTGGATCGACGTACGGCGTGATCACGTCGGTCAGGTCGGCGAAGGCCGCGTCGTAGTAAGCGGCATTACGACGGCGCGCTGCGCTCCAGCTTTCGAGATGCGGCAGCTTGGCGCGCAGCACCGCCGCCTGCAGTGCATCGAGGCGACTGTTGTAGCCCACGATCTCGTGGTAATACGTGCGACGGCTGCCATGGGTCCGCAGCTTCATCAGCGCCTCGAAGAGCGCCTCGTCCTGCGTGACCATCATGCCGCCGTCGCCGTACCCACCGAGATTTTTGGACGGGAAGAAGCTGTAGGTCCCGATCGCCGCCGCTTCGCCGGCCATGACCTTGCGCCCCTCGATGACGCGGCTGGCGCCGATCGACTGCGCGGCATCCTCGATGACCGGGAGTCCTCGCGCCGCCGACGTGACCGCCTCGATCGGCGCCATCTGTCCGAAGAGATCGACGGCGATGACCGCCTTCGTGCGCGGCGTGATGGCCGGCGTGACGTTGGCGGGCTCGATGTTGAAGGTGCGCGGATCGATGTCTACGAACACCGGACGCGCTCCCACGTTGTGAATGGCCCCACCGGTAGCGAAGAACGTGAACGGGGTGGTGATGACCTCGTCGCCATGCCCCACGCCCAATGCGCGAAGCGCCAGCAGGATGGCGTCGGTGCCGTTGGCACACCCCACCGCATACTTGACCTGCGACAATCCGGCCACGCTGCACTCGAGTTGCGCGACGGGATCGCCAAGGATGAACGCCTGCTGATCGACGACCTCCATGAGCGCGGCCACCACGTCCTCACGGATCGTGGCATGCTGGGCCTTCAGGTCGAGAAGCGGTACGGCCATGAGGAACCCCTGCAAATCAGATGTTCACGCGCAGCGGAAGCGGGACATCGCGCCCCGTCTTCGCCGACTCGTAGATGCCAAGGATCAGTTCGAGCGACTTGCGACCGGCACGGCCATCGGTATCAGGCGAGGCCTCGCCACGCAGCACCGAGACCACATTGCGGTAATACCCTTCGTGGCCGAAGCCATACACGCTCGGCGGATTGGTATTGGACTGATCGACGAGCTTGTCGTCATCGTCGTAGTCCGCGAACTGCCAGTGCTCGACCTTGTTGACGGCGGTCCCGCCGATCTTCACCGTGCCCTTCTCCCCCAGGATGGTAATGGATCCTTCCAGGTTCTTCGGGAAGGTGAGCATGGTGACTTCGATGGCCCCGATGGCGCCGGAGCGGAACTTGAGCACCGCCACCCCGCTGTCCTCCGCCTCGATCCGCCGGGCCAACGTGGCCGTCTTGGCCATGACACTTTCAACGGGCCCCACGAGCCACTGAATGAGATCGACGTAGTGCGAGGCCTGATTCATGAAGGCCCCACCGTCGAACTCCCAGGTGCCGCGCCACGGCGCCTGATCGTAGTACTCCTGCGGGCGCGTCCACCGCACGGTGCAGTTGGCCATGTAGATGCGGCCAAAGCGCCCGCGATCGATCGCGCGCTTGAGCAGAACGACGGGCGGATTGAGGCGATTCTGCTTGACCACGAAGAGCTGCACGCGGTGATCGTCGCACGCCTGCACGAGCGCATCGGCGGCGGCGAGCGAAATCGCCATGGGCTTCTCGCTGATCACGTGGCGACCGGCCTTGGCGGCGGTGATGCCGTGCTGCGGGTGGAGCCCGCTGGGGGTGGCGATGATCACGGCGTCGCTCGGCACGTCGGCGAGCATGCGCTCGAGGCTCGTGAACCAGGGGACGCCGGCAGCCGTGCCCGCCTCCTCCGCCCGCTCGGGGACGATATCGCAGACCGACACCAGCTGCAGGTCGGGAATCTTGGCGATCGCATCGAAATGATTGCGGCTGATGCGCCCGCACCCGACGAGTGCCACGCGGATGGGCTGTCCTGCGGGAATAATCATGTCAGTCATGCCTGCTCCTCGATGCGCGCGACCACGTCTCCGCGCCGTTCGTACAGCGTACCGGTACCGGTGCAACGGAGTCGTTCGGCCGACGGATCGACCGGAGACCGGCCGATCACGTCGAGACGGAACCCTGCCTCCGACATCCAGCCGATGCGCTTCGCCGGTACGCCGGCCATGAGCGCATAGTCGGGAACGTCGCGATTGATGACGGCGCCCGCGCCGATGAAGGCGAAGCGGCCGATCGTGATGCCACAGACGATGGTGGCGTTGGCGCCGATGCTGGCGCCACGCTTCACCAGCGTGCGGCGATACTCATGCTTGCGCGAGACAGCGCTGCGCGGGTTGTACACATTGGTGAAGACCATGGAAGGGCCGCAGAACACGTCCTCCTCCAGCTCTACTCCCTCGTACAACGACACATTGTTCTGGATCTTGGCGTTCTCGCCGACGGTCACGCCCGTCATGACGACCACGTTTTGCCCGAGCGAGCAGCGTGGACCGATGACGGCGCCACTGTTGACGTGGCAGAAATGCCAGATGCGCGTACCGGCGCCCACCACGGCGCCGTCGTCGACGTACGCCGATTCGTGCACCAGTGCCCCCGCCCCGAGGGTGACACCCGCGCCGACGTGCCCTTCACCGGCACGAGCGATCATGCCAGGCATGGTGGCCGTGCTCACGCGGTCCCGGCAGGCTGCGCCGCCATCTGAGACCGTGACGCGCGAAGGCGCTCGTGCCACTCCTGCAGCGAGCGCACGCCCGGCTCACGCGACCGGCGCGCGGCGATCGCCTCAACGGCGGCGCTGGCCGCCGTGAGCGTGGTGGTGTACGGTACGCGATTGGCGATGGCGGCCTGACGCAGCCGTTCGTCATCGACCTGCGCGTGCTTACCGAGCGGGGTGTTGACGAGCAGCTGGATCTCGCCATTGAGGATCAGGTCGACGCCGTGCGGACGTCCCTCGTGCACCTTGAGCACCGACGTGACCGGCACCCCCTGCGCGCGGAAGAACGCGGCCGTGCCACTCGTCGCGAACACGCTGAAGCCAAACTCATGGAAGCGCGCCGCGAGCGCCGCTGCGGTGGGCTTGTCGCCGTCGTTCACGGTAAAGAACACGGCCCCCGCACTCGGCAACGCGTTATCGGCGGCGATCTGCGACTTGAGGAACGCGGTGCCGAAGTCGTCGTCGATGCCCATGACCTCCCCCGTGGAGCGCATCTCCGGGCTGAGGACGGGATCGAACTCGCGGAACTTGTTGAACGGAAACACGGCTTCCTTCACGCTGATGTACGGCGGCACGATCTCCTGTGTGAAGCCGACGTCGGCGAGTGATTCACCGAGCATGAGGCGCGCCGCGACCGACGGGAGCGACACGCCGATCGCCTTCGACACGAACGGCGCCGTGCGCGAGGCCCGCGGATTGACCTCGATCACGTACACCTGCCCGTCCTTATAGGCGTACTGCACGTTGATCAGCCCCACGACGCCCAGCCGCTTCGCGAACGCCACGGTGTGCGCCTTCATCTGCTCGACCGCCGCGGGCGGGATGAGGTATGGCGGGAGGATGCACGCCGAGTCGCCGGAGTGAATACCCGCGCTCTCGATGTGCTCCATGACGGCGCCGATCACCACGTGCTCGCCGTCGGAGAGGGCGTCCACGTCGGCTTCGAAGGCGTTTTCCAAGAAGCGGTCCACGAGCACCGGGCGCTCTTCCGACACGCGCGCCGCGCGCTCGAAGTAATCGCGCAATGAGGCCTCGTCGTGGACGATTTCCATCGCGCGGCCCCCGAGGACATACGAGGGGCGCACGAGGACGGGGAAGCCGATCGTCTGCGCGATGGCGACGGCCTCGTCCACGCTGGTCGCCGTGCCGTTAGCGGGCTGTTCGATGCCGAGTTCGCGGGCAATCGCCTCGAAGCGGCGGCGGTCCTCGGCAGCATCGATGGCATCAGGCGACGTGCCCAGAATGCGCACACCGGCGGCCTCAAGCGGACGCGTGAGCTTGAGCGGCGTCTGCCCACCGAGCTGCACGATCACCCCCTCCGGCTTCTCGCGCTCGACGATCTCCAGTACATCCTCGAGAGTGAGCGGCTCAAAGTAGAGCTTATCGGAGATATCGAAGTCGGTGGAGACGGTCTCGGGGTTGGAGTTGACCATGATCGTCTCATATCCCTGCTGACGCAGCGCGAGTACGGCGCGCACGCAGCAGTAGTCGAACTCCACGCCCTGGCCGATGCGATTGGGGCCCGATCCGAGGATCACGACCTTCTTGCGTCCCTCGGTCGCCGCCTCGCTCTCCTCATCGTAGTTGCCGTACAGATACGGCGTGCTGGACGGGAACTCACCCGCACAGGTGTCGATCATCTTGTACGATGGGCGCACGCCGAGCGCCCAGCGCGCGGCGCGGGCCTCGTGCTCGCTCTGGCCGCGCAGTGCGGCCAGCTGGCGGTCGGAAAAGCCCAAGCGCTTCATGCGGCGCATCGTTTCGGCGTCGACCATCGCCTGGGCGCCGTACCAGGTCTCCGCGTCGATCAGCTCCTTCATCTGATCGAGGAACCAGGGATCGATCCCGGTGATGTCATGCAGCTCGGTGGTCCCCATGCCCAACAGCATCGCACGCTTGAGCTGATAGATGCGCTCGGGGGTGGGGCGACGCAGCGCGCCGCGCAGCTCCTCGCGCGAGCCTTCACTGAGACGATCATCCTGCAGGCGTTCGCCGACTGACCAGCCGATGCGACCGGTTTCGAGGGCACGCAACGCCTTCTGGAACGCCTCCTTGAACGTACGGCCGATCGCCATGGACTCACCGACCGACTTCATCTGCGTGGTGAGCCCCGGATCGGCGGCCGCGAACTTCTCGAAGGCGAAGCGCGGGCACTTGACGATCACGTAATCGAGCACCGGCTCGAAACTGGCCGGCGTGGTCTTCGTGATGTCGTTGGGCACCTCGTCGAGCGTATACCCCACGGCGAGCTTGGCACCGATGCGTGCGATGGGGAAGCCGGTCGCCTTGGAGGCGAGCGCCGACGACCGCGACACGCGCGGATTCATCTCAATGACGATCAGCTCCCCGTTCTTCGGATTCACGGCGAACTGCACATTGCATCCGCCAGCATCCACCCCGATCTCGCGAATGATGGCCACGGCCGCATCGCGCATGACCTGGTACTCGCGATCGGTGAGGGTCATGGCCGGTGCCACCGTGATGGAGTCGCCGGTGTGCACGCCCATGGGATCGAGGTTTTCGATCGAGCAGACGATCACGACGTTATCGGCGCAGTCGCGCATGACTTCGAGCTCGTACTCCTTCCAGCCGAGGAGGGAGCGCTCAATGAGCACCGAGTGCACGGGCGAGAGGTCGAGGCCACGACGCACCATGGTCTCAAACTCCTCGCGGTTGTAGGCGATGCCGCCGCCCGTGCCGCCAAGGGTGAATGAGGGGCGGATGATCGACGGGAACCCGGTGTTCTCCACGGCCACCAGCGCCTCGTCGAGCGACGTGACCGTGGTGCCGGTGGGGCACTTGAGGCCGATCTTCTCCATGGCGTCGGCGAAGAGCTTGCGATCTTCGGCGACACGAATGGCGCGGGCATTCGCGCCGATGAGCTCACAGCCGTACTTTTCGAGCACACCATCGTCGTACAGCTTGAGCGCGACGTTGAGTGCTGTCTGCCCGCCCATCGTCGGGAGCACCGCATCAGGACGTTCCTTGGCGATGATCTTTTCGACGAACTCCGGCGTCACCGGCTCCACGTACGTGCGATCCGCGAACTCCGGATCGGTCATGATCGTGGCGGGATTCGAATTGACGAGAATGACTTCGTAGCCTTCCTCGCGCAGCGCCTTGGTGGCTTGCGTCCCGGAATAATCGAACTCGGCGGCCTGCCCGATGATGATCGGGCCAGAGCCGATCACAAGAATCCGGTGCAGGTCAGAACGTCGCGGCATGGAGAAGGTCTTCGATGATGTCGTCGAGTGAATGCTGCGCGCGCCACGCGGTGGCGTGCTGCAGCTTTCGCGGATCCCCGATAAGCACGGGGACGTCTACGGGGCGGACCAGTGTGGGATCCTCGAACGGCACGGCCAGCGATCCTGTTCGCGCCAGGACCCGTTCGAGGAGCTGTTGTACCGACCAGCCGGTACCACTGGCCACGTTGTACGCCTCGCCGGGCGCCCCCCTTTGACAGAGGGAAATATACGCAGCCACGACGTCACTTACATGCAGGAAGTCGCGAATGGGCGACCGATTCCCGACCGGCATGGGCGTGCCGGCCGGCGCCGTTGCCAGCGACCGGGCGCGTTGCACGAGCGCGGGGAGCAGGAATCGCGGCGGCTGGCCAGCGCCGCTGTGGTTGAAGCTACGGGCCACCACCACCCGCAGGGTGTTGGCCCGCCACTGCTGGAGCGCCAGCACTTCCTGAGCGGCCTTGGTGGCCGCGTAGACCGTGCGGGGCGCCTGCACCGCGGTCTCCTCGAGGGGTATGCGGTGCGACTCGTCGCGCCCGTACTGCTCGGCGCTCCCCACGATGAGTACGGTGGGGTCGGTGCCACGCTGTTCGCGCTGCTGCTGCAGCTGGTGCAGGAGCCGCGCGGTCGCGGTGACGTTCACGTCCCAGGCGAGGGCCGGATCGGCGGTCGCGGTGGGGACGTGGGAGATGGCCGCGAGGTGAATGACGGTATCGGGGCGGGCGGTGGCGACGACCTGCGCCAGGTAGGCCTCGTCACGCAGGTCGCCGGTGAGCCAGGTGGTGTCCGGCGCGGGCGCCGGGATCCCGGCCCCTCGCGACTGCGGGGCCGGGCGCTCGAGCGCGAGAGCAAAGAGCTCGGCGCCCTGCGCGGCGAGGGCGGGCAGCAGCCACTGGCCGACGAAGCCGGCGGCGCCGGTGACGAGCACGCGCCCGAGCGGACGCCCGGCAGATGCGGTCACTTCGCGCGACGATACCGTTCGAGGTCGGCCTCGACCATCATGGCAACGAGCTGGCGGAAATCGACCTTGGGGGTCCAGCCGAGCTGCGTCCTGGCCTTGGACGGATCGGCGACAAGCAGATCGACTTCGGCGGGGCGGAAGAAGCGTTCGTCCTGCACCACGTAGTCGCGGTAGTCGAGCTCGACGGCGCCGAAGGCGGCTTCGCAGAACTCGCGCACGGAGTACGTCTCGCCGGTCCCGATCACATAGTCGTCGGGCTCCTCCTGCTGGAGCATGCGCCACATCGCATCGACGTAGTCGCCGGCGAAGCCCCAGTCGCGCCGGGCGTCGAGATTACCGAGCCGGAGATCGTGCTGCAGGCCAAGTTTGATGCGCGCCACGCCGTCGGAAATCTTCCGGGTGACGAACTCGAGCCCGCGGCGCGGCGACTCGTGATTGAACAGGATGCCGGAAACGGCGTAGAGCCCGAAGCTCTCGCGGTAGTTCACGGTGATCCAGTGTCCGTAGACCTTGGCCACACCGTAGGGTGAGCGCGGATAGAACGGCGTGCTTTCGCGCTGCGGGGTTTCGACAACCTTGCCAAACTGTTCGCTGGAACTGGCCTGATAGAAGCGCGCCGTGGGGGCGGCCTTCCGGAGCGCCTCGAGCATGCGCGTAACGCCGAGCGCGGTGAATTCGCCGGTGAGCACGGGCTGATTCCACGACGTCTGCACGAAGCTTTGCGCGGCGAGATTGTAGATCTCGTCGGGGGCGGTGGCCTGGACCACGTCGGTGAGCGACGTCTGGTCGAGGAGATCGGCGGAGACCAGCTCGATGCGATCGACGAGGTGCGCGATGCGTTCGTACGGCGTGGTGGAGGAGCGGCGGACGACGCCCACCACGCGGTAGCCCTTGTCGAGCAGGTGTTCGGCGAGGTAGGAACCGTCCTGGCCGGTGATGCCGGTAATGAGCGCGGTTTTCGTCACGAACGGATCAGTGGCGGGTAATGAGTTGGCGATTCGGGTGCCGGGTCCGGTGGTACCGATCCGCCCGAGCTCCCTGCCGTTGGATACACAACGCGGGGAGACCCGCTTTCAGAGCGAGCTCCCCGCGAGGTGAAAACCGGCAGGCGAATTACGCGACGGCGACCTGGCCGCGCGGTGCACGCTGCACCTTACCGGCCGCGAGGCAGCGGGTGCAGACCTTCACCTTGATGATCTTGCCCGCTTCGAGCGTACGGACGACCTGGAGATTGGGCTTCCAGGTACGGCGCGTCTTGTTGTTGGCGTGCGAAACGTTGTTGCCGAAGGCAACACCCTTATCACAGCTGTAGCAGCGATTGCGATTGATAGCCATGGGTGGTGCCTCAGCTGAGGATCAGTTCGATACGTGCCATCTCAGCGCCGTCACCCTTACGGTGACCGGTCTTGAGAATGCGCGTGTAGCCACCCGGGCGGGTAGCGAACGCCGGACCGATCTCCTGAAAGAGCTTGTCGGCGGCTTCGCGCTTCTGCACGTGCTTTCCGGCCAGTCGGCGCGCGTGGAGCGTGCCGGTGCGGGCCTTGGTGATCAGCTTTTCGACGAACGGGCGCAGCTCCTTGGCCTTGGCCTCGGTCGTCTCGATCGCGCCCTGCTCAATGAGCGAGGTCGCGAGATTGCGGAGCAGCGCGAGACGCTGCTCACTGGTCCGCCGGAGCTGGCGGTTGGCCTTACGATGGCGCATGGGCTTTAGTCCTCGTCGTCGTCGTCATCGGGCGCATTCTCGGCCGCGCGGCTGGGCGGGGTGCCCATATCGAGGATACGGACACCGTCCGTGCTCTCCTCGTAGCGCATACCGAAATTGAGCCCTTCCTTCTCGAGCAGCGCGGCAATTTCCTGCAGGGACTTCTTCCCGAAGTTCTTCACCTGAAGGATCTGCGCCTCGGTCTGGCGAACCAGATCGCCGAGCGAGCGGATGTTGGAGTTCTTGAGTGAATTGACCGACCGGACCGACAGTTCGAGATCATCGATCGGGGTACGGAACAGCTCAGCGAGGCGGATGGCGTCGGAGTTGGCTCCGTCGCCGGCCGCACCGGGCTGCGCGGACGCCGACGACCCGAAGCCCACGAAGTACTGGAAGTGGGTCTGGGCGAGGGCGGCCGCGTAGCTCACCGCTTCCTCGGGCAACATCGCGCCGTTGGTTTCGACAGTGAGCGTGAGGCGGTCGTAGTCGGTGCGCTGCCCGACGCGGGTTTCCGCGACGGTGAAGTTGGCCCGACGGACCGGATTGTAGATGGCGTCGATCTTCACGACATCGACCGAGAGGCTCTTGTCGGCCGGGTGCTGGTCGCTCTCGACGTAGCCACGTCCCTTGTTCACGTAGAGTTCGACGGTGAAGTCGCGCTCGTCGGTGATGGTGAAGAGATGATGGCCCGGATCGACGACGCGCACGCCACCGGTGGCAATGATGTCTGCCGCGGTAACGGTGCCCGGGCCCGCCTTGGTGATGCGGAGCACGGTCTGCTCGACCTCATCGGGGAGGGCGAGGGTGAGCGTCTTGAGGTTGCCGATGATCTGGTGCACGTCTTCAACGACGCCCGCGATGGTCTGGTGCTCGTGCACCACGCCGTCGATGCGGAACGCCCACACGGCGGAGCCCCGGAGCGACGACAGCAGCAGTCGACGCATCGCGTTGCCCAGCGTGTGCCCGAAACCGCGTTCGAGCGGCTGCAGGCGGAATTCGGCCAGATTGGGATTGTCCTCGCGCTTGGTCGCTTCGACAAGCTGCGGACGGACCAGCCCGGAAAGATCGATGGTTGCCATGGAAGTCTGGATCTGGAAGTGGTCTCACCACCGGAGGGTGGCGACGCTCTACCCCGCCCCGAACGCGCGGTAGACTCGTGAGGGGGTTCGGGCCCCGACCAGGGTGGACGCACCGCAGTGCGCCCACCCGTGCTGCGATTACTTCGAGTACAACTCGACGACGAGCTGTTCCTGCGCGGCGAGCGGAATGCTCGTACGCTGCGGCTTCTCGAGCACGCGACCGCTGAACGACTCCTTGTCGACGGCGATCCAGGAGAGCGAGCCCCCCTTCGAGGCCTGCTCCATCGCGCTCATGACGAGCACGAGCTCGCGCGAGGCCTGCTTCACGCGCACTTCCTCACCCGGGCGCACCTGGTACGACGGGATGTCGAGGAGGCGACCCTTCACTTCGATGTGGCGATGACGGATGAGCTGACGCGCGGCCTTGCGGCTGGGCGCGAACCCCATGCGGTACACCACATTGTCGAGACGGGTCTCGAGGGCGGCGAGCAGGTTGTGACCGGTGATACCGGCCTGCGTGGCCACGCGCTCGAACGTGTTGCGGAACTGCTTTTCGGAGATGCCATAGATGCGCTTGATCTTCTGCTTCTCGCGCAGCTGCTTGGCGAACTCCGACATCTTCTTGCGACGCGCCGTGGCCTGACCGTGCTGACCCGGGGCGTACGGACGACGCTCGACGGGGCACTTCTCGGTGAAGCACTTGGTGCCCTTCAGGAAGAGCTTGGCGCCCTCACGACGGCACTGACGGCAGCTGGGACCAGTATAGCGAGCCATGGATCAAACCCTCCGGCGCTTGGGGGGACGGCAGCCGTTGTGCGGGATCGGAGTGACGTCGCGGATGGACTTCACCTGGAGACCCGCAGCGGCGAGCGCCTGGATGGCCGACTCGCGGCCGGACCCGGGACCCTGCACGCGCACGTGCACGCGGCGCACCCCGGCGGTGAGCGCTTCGCGCGCGCACTGCTCGGAGGCCAC
>NZ_JBIJCN010000082.1:0-6624 GCF_044344655.1 Gemmatimonas sp. | reverse complement strand
CGGGTCGCGGCGGCCCTGCTGGTGGTCGTCGCGGTGATCTTCGTGGTGGCGCGCGTGCTTGAGGCGCGCTACCCGTGGCTCGGCTTCGTGCGGGCCTTCTCCGAAGCGGCCATGGTGGGTGGCATCGCCGATTGGTTTGCGGTCACCGCGCTGTTCCGCCACCCGTTGGGGATCCCCATTCCGCACACGGCAATCGTGCCGGCTCGGAAGGACCGGATCGGCACCGCGCTCGGCAATTTCGTGCAGCGCAACTTCCTGGCGCGCGACGTAGTCGCCCGCAAGCTCACCGCCATGCGGCTGGGCGAGAAGGCGGCCCAGTGGCTGGCGCGCCCTGAGAACAGTCGCCGTGTGGCGAGGGCCGCGGCCCTCGGCCTGAGCGGCGCCGCGGGGGTGATGCGCGATGAAGACATGCAGGACCTGGTGGATCGCGGTATCGTGTCGCGACTGCGTCGCATGCAGGCCGCTCCCCTCGCCGCCAAGACATTCGAGCTGCTCACCGCCGACGGGCGGCATCAGGCCCTGCTCGACGATGCCCTGCGGCTCGCCGCACGCTTTCTCGATGAGCACGAGGAGATGATCCGCGAGGGTGTCCGAAAGGAAAGCCCCTGGTGGGTGCCGGGCGCCGTCGAGAATCGCCTCGGTGACAAGATCGTGAGCGGGGTGGAGCGCACGCTGGTGGCGGTCGCGGCCGACCCAGCACATCCGCTCCGAAAGCGATACGACGAGGCCGTCGAGCGGTTCGTTGCGAGTCTGCGTGAGAACCCGGATACGATCGCGCGCGCCGAGCAGATCAAGCTCGATGTGCTCAATCATCCGGGCGTGGCTGACTTCTCGCGCGAGGTGTGGGGCGACGTGAAGGACCGCTTGGCAAAGTATGCCGAGACGCTCGCGGATGAGACGACAGCAGCGCCTGATCAGCTGGAGCGGTGGCTGGGCGGCCTCGGGCAGAAGGTGCTCGACGATCCCGTCCTCGCTGAGAAAGTGAACGCGTGGATCGTGGAGCTCGTCACCTACAGCGTAGAACAGGCGCGCGAGGAGGTGGCGGCGCTGATCGCGACGACCGTTTCAGCCTGGGACGCCAACGCCACGTCGCGGAAGATCGAACTGCAGATCGGGCGCGATCTCCAGTTCATCCGCATCAATGGTACGCTGGTCGGCGGCCTCGTGGGGCTATTGCTGTATTCCGTCGGCCTGCTGCTCTGACGGGCGCCGGTCGGCGGCCATACTGCGCGTTCGCGCCGAGGTGTCCGCATTGCTCGGTGCCGAATCCGCCTTCTGCGTCTCCGGATGCGGCAGCAGCGCGAGGTGCAGCACTTCGTCCATGGTGCTGGCGAAGGTAAACGCCATTTTTTCGCGCACCTCCTGTGGTACATCGCGCACGTCTTTCTCGTTCCCCTTGGGGAGGATGACCTCACGAAGGCCTGCACGATAGGCGGCCAGGACCTTCTCCTTCACCCCGCCGATCTCGAGTACTTTGCCACGCAGGGTGACTTCGCCGGTGAGGGCGAGATCGCGGCGCACGGGGCGACGCGAGAGCGCGCTCGCCAAAGCGAGGGTGACGGCAATCCCCGCCGATGGCCCATCCTTCGGGATGGCACCGGCGGGGAAGTGCAGGTGCATGTCGTACTCTCGGAACTCACTGTCGGCGATGGCCAGTGTGGCCGCGCGCGAACGCACGAACGAGTAGGCCGCCTCGGTGGACTCGCGCATCACGTCCCCCAGCTGTCCGGTCACGGTGAGTTTGCCCGACCCGGGCATCCGCAGCGCTTCGATCGTCATGAGCTCACCGCCGGTGGCGGTCCACGCGAGACCGGTCACCGCGCCGATTTCCGGCTCCTGTTCGGCCTCTTCCTGTGAGAACCGAGGGGGGCCGAGCAGGTCTTCGGCGCGAGCCGTGCCGATTTCCCAGGTGCTTGTGTCGCCGTCCGCTTTGGCTCGCGCGCGCTTGCGCATGAGCTGTGCCAGCGAACGCTCGAGCGTGCGGAGCCCCGCCTCGCGCGAGTAACGGCTCGTGACGAATCCGACCACCGCCTCGGAGATGTGCAGGTCCTCCGGCGTGAGTCCGTGATCGTCGAGGAGGCGCGGGATGAGATAGCGCTGTGCGATCTCGATCTTCTCCTCGATGGTGTAGCCGGCGATGCGGATGACCTCCATGCGGTCACGCAAGGGACCGGGGATGTCGTACAGGTTGTTTGCCGTGCAAATGAACAAGGTGCTCGACAAATCGAAGGGGAGGTTGAGGTAATGGTCGACGAACGTGGAATTCTGCGACGGGTCGAGGACTTCGAGCATGGCGGCGGTGGGGTCACCCGACGGGCCGCCGCTCGACATCTTGTCGATCTCGTCGATCATGATCACCGGATCTCGTACGTCGACGCGGCGCAGCGCCTGAATGAGCAGCCCCGGCATGGCGCCAACGTAGGTCCGGCGGTGTCCGCGGATTTCTGCCTCATCGCGCACCCCGCCAACGGAGATACGATAGAATTCGCGGCCGATGCTCGTGGCGATCGCCTCGCCGAGTGAGGTCTTGCCGGTGCCCGGTGGGCCCACAAAGCACAGAATGGGACCGGTGGGGTCCCCGCCGCGCAGCTTGCGCACGGCGAGGTACTCGATGATGCGCTCCTTGGCTTCATCGAGTCCGTAGTGCCGCTCGTCGAGCGCCTCCTCGACTTTGGCGAGCAGGATCTCCTTGTCATTGCCGCTGCGCTTGTGCCAGGGCAGCGCGAGGACCCAGTCGAGGTAGGTGCGCAGCACCTGATACTCGCTCGAGGCGGGCGAGAGCATGCGCAGGCGCTCCGTCTCACGGCGCGCTTCGGCGGCAACCTTCTCTGGAAGGTGGGCCTCCTCGATGCGCCGTTGCAGCTCCACGCTCTCCTTTTCGTTGGGATCTGCCTCGCCCAGCTCGGACTGGATGGCACGCAGCTGTTGCCGGAGATAGAACTCACGCTGGTGCTGTTCGATCTTGATTTCGGTCTGCTTCTTCACGTCTTCCATAACGCGGGCGCGCGCCACCTCACGCTCAAGTCGCGAGAGGATGAAGCGGATGCGCTGGCCGATGTCGAGGCGTTGGAGCACTTCCTCCTTGTCGGCGATGCGGAGGTTCATGTTGGTGGCCGCGAGGTCCGCGAAGCGCCCGGGGTCCGAGACGTTCATCTTGAGGATCTGTGGCACCTCATTGGGAATACGGTCCACCAGTTCCGCGAGCGTTTCGGCAGCCGTCACCGTACGGGCGATCAGGTCGTCGAGCTCCTCCGGCTCGGCCGGCGTTTCCCGCGCGCCCTGTACCTGCGCGATGGCAAACGGCTGGAGCTGATCGATGGCGTCGATCGTGATGCGCCGCAGTCCCTGCAGCGTGATCTGCACGGTGTCGCCCGGCAGGTTGATGCGTTCGTGTACACGGGCCGCAACGCCGACCTTCCCGAGGAAGCGCGTGGGATCAATTGCGTCGTCGCCGTCACTGGAGGCGACCACCAAGGCAACCACCAGCCCGGATTCCTCGTGGGAGCGGAGGAGCGCGAGGTTCTCGGGGGCTCCCATCTGGACCGCGATCGTGCCAAGCGGAAAAACGATCGTGGACCGCAACGCCATCAACGGCAGCGTGGGCGGAAGTTCCGCGCGGAGGATTTCGTCCGTCCGCAGGCCGCGGGGCATCGGGCTGGCAGAAAAACGGGAGTGCGGAGGCGACACTTTCGAGGCATTAAGAGTGATTTCGCGGTCCGGAACCGGCCAATGTAGGGACGCCGGAAACGGGAACAACGCGTGATTCCAACGCAAGTTGCGTCAGGGGTGGCCCTGTCCGTCACCCCCCGGGACAACATCATGGGTGGCGGGTCTTGCCGCTGGGCTGTGCCGGCCTCGAGCGTTACGTGACTCCAGTCGAGCCCACGGATCGCATCGGCACCGGGCTGGGCAGCGGTGGGACGACCGGCGATCGATTACCTTTCCGGTCTATGTTTGACGAGCTCACAGACAAACTCGGGAACGTCTTCGCGAAGCTGCGCGGCCGTGGCGTTCTCACCGAGTCCGACATCAAGGAGGGGATGCGCGAGGTTCGCCGCGTCCTGCTCGAGGCCGACGTGAACTTCGCCCTGACCCGGGAATTCCTGGAGAAGGTCGAGAAACAGGCAGTCGGCGTGCTGCAGCTCAAGTCGGTGCAGCCAGCCCAGCAGCTGGTGAAGATCGTGCACGACGAGCTCACGGCGATGCTGGGCGAGCGTCGCGAAGGGCTGCGCATGAGCACGGTGCCCCCCACCGTGATCATGATGGTCGGGCTGCAGGGGTCGGGTAAGACCACCACGGCCGGCAAGCTGGCGCGCAAGCTCAAACTCGAGAACAAGACCACGCGTCTTGTGGCGGCCGACGTGTATCGCCCGGCTGCCATCGATCAGCTCGAGACGCTGGGCAAGGCGCTCGATCTCCCCGTGTATGCCGATCGCACGACGCAGGACGTGGTGAAGATCGCCAAGGCCGGTATCGAGCAGGGTACGCGCAATCGTGATCGTGTGGTCATCGTCGACACCGCCGGACGGTTGCAGATCGATGCCGACATGATGGATGAGCTGAAGCGGCTCAAGGCGGCGATCAAGCCCGACGAAATCCTCTTCGTGGCCGACGGCATGACCGGCCAGGAAGCGGTCAAGATTGCGCAGGGCTTCAACGAGGCGCTCGATGTGACGGGCGTGATTCTCACGAAGCTCGACGGCGATGCGCGCGGCGGTGCGGCGCTCTCGATCTACGGCGTGCTCAAGAAGCCGATCAAGTACATCGGCGTGGGTGAGAAGCCCGATGCCCTCGAGGAGTTTCACCCCGAGCGCATGGCAGGCCGCATCCTGCAGATGGGCGACATCGTGTCCCTCGTGGAGAAGGCGCAGGAAGCCTTCGATGAGACCGAGGCGAAGAAGCTGGAGAAGAAGGTCCGCAAGGAGGGCATGGACCTCGAGGACTTCCTCGCGGCGATGCGGCAGATGCAGAAGCTCGGTCCCTTCGAGAACCTCCTTAAGCTGCTGCCGGGTGTAAACCCGAAGATGCTCAAGGACGTGAAGATGGACCCCAAGCGCATGAAGCACATCGAAGCGATTGTGCTGTCCATGACGCCACAGGAGCGGAAGAAGCCGGAGATCATCAACGGCTCGCGCCGGGCCCGCATCGCGAAGGGGTGTGGCCGGCCGGTCAATGAGGTGAACCGCCTGCTCGATCAGTTCCGCGAGATGCAGAAGATGATGAAGAAGATGGGCGGCATGCAGGGCGGCGGCAAAGGCGGGATGCCGCGGATGCCGTTCGGCGGTGGGGGCATGTTCGGGATGCGCTGAGCGGCGCATCCGGAGAGACGGAGGGGCGGAGGCGCGGAGAGATTCCCGCGCGTCCGCCCCTTTTCGTTGTGCTCCGTGCCTCCGGGGCTCCGTGCCTCTGGCGTCAGCCCTCAGCCTTCTGCTGGTACGATCGACTCCAGTCCTGGCCAGGCGGCGAGGTTGTACACGACCAGCGTCCGCAGATAGTGCCGTCCGTGGTCGCCGTGGGCGGCCAGCACCGCTTCCGCTCCCCGCGTCACGGCATCGGCGTGGGCATACGGGACGTCGAGATCTTCGGGGAGCACGCCGTTCTCGTGCGTCACGCCCGCGGCGTCGAGAAATGTGACCTGATACTGCGGCTCGAGATCCACGTAGAGCAGCTGCAGCAGTTCCAGTTCGTCCTGAGGCGTGAGCGCGCCGAGGCGGAGGGCCTCTTTGCCGACCTTTTCGGCCGGCCACGACACCAGAGTGGCCGCGCGGAAGCCGCCGCCCTTGGCCGCGATACGGTTGGCATAGAGCGCCTTGGCACCCTTGTGCTTGGCGAGTGCCTGGAGCACCAGCCATTGCCGGCGCTCCAGAGGGAGTGACTTGAAGGGAGAAAGAAATTTGGCCATGCGAGAAGCTAATGGATTACGTCTTTGGCGTGTTGGCGCCCGCCACGGCCATGCGGTCCATCACCCGCTTGGCAATCTGGTCCGCCAGCTCGTCGCCGGCGAGGAGGGGCTGGGCGAGGCGCCCCATGATCGGCGGCGGGCCGGCCGGGACGCCCGACTGGCGGCGCTGGGCCAGCCCATCGGCGGCTTCCTGACAATCCACGCCCGTGGCAATCTCCCGCAGCAACCCTTCGTGGATGTCGTACACGAGGCCGTGTAGCAGCGGGCGCTTGCCCTTGGCCCAGGCGTTCTGGATGATCGGAGTCTCCGACAGGTGGTACAGCTGCTCCAGCACGTTGAGCTCCACCACGCGATCGAAACGCGCCTGTTCATCCTCGATCTGCATGAGTTCCGGCTTGTTCCACCGCACCACGTTACGGATGGGCTGCAACCACAGATCCACGAGGCCGTAGGAGGCATTGCCCATCGCCGCCTTCACGCCGCCGCAGTTGTAATGCCCCGTCACGATCACGTGCTTCACATCGAGGACTTCCACGGCATACTGCAGGACGCTCATGGCGTTGAGGTCACTGGGTAGCACCACGTTGGCAATGTTGCGGTGCACGAACAGTTCGCCCGGCTCCGTGCCGGTCACCACGTTGGCGGGCACGCGGCTGTCGGCGCAGCCGATGTAGAGGAACAGCGGTTCCTGCTTGTTGGCCCGCTTCTCGAAATACTCAGGG
>NZ_JBIJCN010000088.1:0-4299 GCF_044344655.1 Gemmatimonas sp. | reverse complement strand
CGGTCTCGGGGATGCCCACGAGGCGGTAGTCGATATTGCGGGTACGTGCGGTTTCGCGGAACGACAACAGCACTTCGAGGGCGTCGTTGTCGAAGCGGGTCGTCTTGCGGCCATCAATCTCCACGCGCGTGTTGTGCGGGAGTGCGTCGAGCGTCTGCGACAGGTTCGCCTTGCTGAGGAACGTCACCTGGTCAGGTAACATGTATCGCGTGAGGATGGCGCCCGGCGGACTCACCTTCGACAGTGCCGGACGGCGCATGTGCTCGGCGATGATGAAGCCGAGACCCACCACGAGGCCCACGCCGATGCCGCGCAGCAGATCGGTGAAGAGGATGGCCATGATCGTCACGGCGAACGGGATGAAGTGCGACCACCCCAAGTGCCAGGCGCTTCTCCAGAGCGCCGGCGTGGTGAGCTTGAAGCCGGTGACCAGCAGCACCGCCGCGAGCGCTGCAAGAGGAATGCGGTTCAGCAGCGGTGCAAGCGCAAGCACCGCCACCACCAACCATGCGCCGTGTACGATCGCGGATAGCCGCGAGCGCGCACCAGCGTCCACGTTGGCGGAGCTGCGCACGATGACGCCCGTGACGGGCAGACCACCGAAGAAGCCCGAGAGTACGTTGCCAAGCCCCTGCGCAAAGAGCTCGCGGTTGGCGGGCGCGTCCCGCTTTTCGGGATCGAGCTTGTTGGTGGCCTCGAGGCTGAGCAGCGACTCGAGGCTCGCCACGACGCCAAGCGTGACCGCGAGCATCCAGACCTGCTGATCACCCAGTGCACTCCAATCGGGGCGCGCAATCTGCGACAACACGCCATTCACGCCCGTCGTGGGCAACGACACGAGGTGCGTGCCACGGATGGCGAACGACGGCTCGAGCGCCAGCAGCAGCTCATTGATCCCCACCCCGACGAAGACCGCCGCTAACGGCGCGGGAAAGAGCTTCACCTTGGCGAGTGGCGTCCGTGGCCAGAGCATCATCAGCGCCACCCCCAGCACGGCCACGGCGATGGCGCCGGGCTGCACCTGCGTGAACGCATTGCTGATCGCGCCGAAGGTGGTTTCTCCGCTGGGGCTCACAAACGCAAAGTCCCCCTCGTAGTCCGCGTCGTAGCCGACGGCGTGCGGGATCTGCTTGAGAATCAGCGTGAGGCCGATCGCGGCGAGCATCCCCTTGATGACCGACGAGGGGAAGTAGTAGCCGATCACGCCGGCGCGAGCCACGCCGAGGATGATCTGTAGTGCACCGCCCAAGATGACCGCCGGCAGGAAGCGGGGAAAACCGCCAACCTGGGCAATGCCGGCCAAGACAATGGCGGTGAGGCCGGCCGCGGGGCCGCTCACCATGAGCTGCGAGCCAGACGCGGCCCCGACCACGAGGCCGCCCACCACGCCCGCAATCACGCCGGACAGCAGCGGGGCGCCCGAGGCGAGCGCCACGCCCAGGCAGAGCGGCAAGGCCACGAGAAACACTACCACGGACGCCGGAATGTCATCGCGCCACGCGGCGAAAGGCGATGACGAAGGCCTGCCCTCGAGGGCAGAGGCGGTCGATGAGGTCATGCGGCTGGGCTGGCGGGACCGACGCGCCATCGTGGCGGAAACGCCCGGGATGCGCGTCGGAGGGGAGGGGGTGACCGCGGCATGCCGGTCCATTGGTCAGGCCGTGGTGATGCATAGAGCCTAACGAACGATCCGGAATGGTGCCAGCTTCGGGGGGATTCGGATACGCGGGCCGTCCACCTGCGTTACCATGGCTACATGGTCCGCCGGTTCACGCTTCTCCCCGACCTCGAGACGCCCAATGGGTCGCTTCCGCCTCGCTGCTGTCCGTACGCTTCCTGCGCTTCTCGCCATCGCCTCCGGGTGTACGGCGTCGCCGGTCCACGATGTGGTCATCCGCGGTGGGACCATTTACGACGGATCGGGGGGGGCGCCGATCACCGGTGATCTGGCAATCAATGGCGATTCGATCGTGGCGGTCGGGGCGGTCCCCGGTCGCGGACGCATCGAGGTGAACGCGGCCGGCCTGGCGGTCTCGCCTGGCTTCATCAACATGCTGAGCTGGGCCACGGAAACCCTGATCGAAGACGGCAAGTCGCAAGGCGACATCCGCCAGGGGGTTACGCTCGAGGTCATGGGCGAGGGATCGTCGATGGGCCCGCTCTCGGACACGTTGCGCGCCGAGATGCTCGCCGATCAGGGCGACATCACGTTCCCGGTAACGTGGCGCACGCTGCGCGGCTATCAGGACTCGCTCGTGGCCAAGGGGATCAGTACCAACATCGCCTCGTTCGTGGGGGCCACCACCGTGCGCATCAACCACGTGGGATGGGATGACCGCGAGCCCACCGCTGCCGAACTCGAGGCCATGCAGGCCGATGTGCGCCTCGCCATGGAAGAAGGCGCGCTGGGGGTGGGCTCCTCGCTCATTTACGCACCGGCGTTCTATGCGAAAACGTCCGAACTGGTCGCGCTCATGAAGGCCGCGGCGCCCTATGGTGGCATGTACATCTCGCACATGCGCAGCGAGGGCGTGAAGCTCGAGGAAGCGGTCGACGAACTGATCACGATCGCGCGCGAGTCGGGCGCCCGCGCCGAGATCTATCACCTCAAGGCCGCCGGTGAGGCCAACTGGCCCAAGATGGCGCGCGTACTCGCACGCATCGATTCGGTCCGCGCCGCGGGGCTCGAGATCACGGCCGATGTCTACCCGTATACCGCGGGGGCGACGGGGCTGGATGCCGCCATGCCGCCGTGGGTCCAGGAGGGCGGTTATGCCGCGTGGGCCAAACGGCTGCAGGATCCCGCCATCCGCAAGAAGGTGGCCGAGGAGATGCGCACGCCGACCGACAAGTGGGAGAGTCTGTTGCTCGCGGCCGGTTCGCCGGATCGCGTGGTGCTGGCTGGCTTCAAGGCCGACTCGCTCAAGCGGTATACGGGAAAGACCCTGGCCGAGGTCGCGAAGCTCCGTGGCACGTCGCCCGAGGAAACGGCGATGGATCTCGTGATCCGTGACGGCACGCGCGTGGGCACGATCTACTTCATCATCGACGAGGACAACATTGCGGCGCAGCTGAAGAAGCCGTGGGTGAGCGTGGGCTCCGATGCGGGCTCCATGGCGCCGGAGGGCAACTTCCTCAAGAGCAATACGCATCCGCGGGCGTACGGGACCTTCGCGCGCATTCTCGGTCGCTACGTGCGCGATCAGCAGGTGCTTACGCTGCAGGAGGCCGTGCGCCGCATGACATCGCTGCCTGCCGCCAACCTCCGTATCCAGCGACGTGGGGCGCTCAAGCCCGGGTACTTCGCCGATGTGGTGCTCTTCGATCCTGCGACGGTACGCGACAACGCCACCTTCGAACAGCCGCACCAGTACGCGACCGGCGTACGCGATGTGTTCGTGAACGGGGTGCAGGTACTCAAGGACGGCGAGCACACCGGGGCGAAACCGGGGCGCGTCGTACTCGGTCCGGGAGCGACGCGATGACGTCCCGTCGGCGGTTTCTCGAGCAGGGCACCATGGCGCTGGCCGCGGGTCCGTTCGCGGCTGGCTGGGCGCCGGCCGTGCACGTTCCGGGGCGTCAGGCCCACGATCTGGTGATTCGCGGCGGCACCGTGTTCGACGGTGCGGGTGGCGAAGGGCGCGTGATGGACGTGGCGATCCGTCAGGGGCGGGTGAGCGCCATGACGGCCCGTCTCACCGAACGTGGGGCGCAGGAGATCGACGCCACGGGGCTGGTGGTCTCGCCAGGGTTCGTGGATATCCACTCCCACGGCGACGGGAACCTGCGTGACGACCCGCGCGCCGAGTCGGTGATTCGGCAGGGGATCACGACGATCGTCGTGGGGGCCGACGGCGGGTCCCGTTTCACCGGGGCGCCGGACGCATCGTTCGCTGCGTGGGAGCAGGGGCTCACGGCGATCGGTCCCACGGTCAACGTGGCCTCGATGGTGGGGTTGGGGTCCGTGCGCGGCGCCGTCGTGGGGGAGGCCGACCGTCGCGCCACCGCCGACGAAGTGGCGCGCATGGCGGGCATGGTGGAGCAGGCCCTGCGCGAGGGGGCGTGCGGCGCTTCGACCGGGCTGGAGTACACACCGGGCGCATTCGCACCGCTGGATGAGCTGATCGCGCTCAGTCGACCGCTGTCGGCGCGTCGCTTGCCGTATGCCACGCATATGCGCAATGAGGACGACCAGCTGCTCGAAGCGATCGACGAATCCATCGCGGTGGCGCGTGGTGCCGGGTGCCCGCTGCAGGTCTCGCACCTCAAGCAGCAGGGGACGCGCAACTGGGCCAAGAT
>NZ_JBIJCN010000009.1:0-71111 GCF_044344655.1 Gemmatimonas sp. | reverse complement strand
GGACTTCGCCGCGATGCCGTCACCCAGCAGCACGGTCGTGCTGCTGTCCGCGCGCTCGCCCGGCGCGCTACGAGCGCTCACGGAGCAGATGGCCGAGCAGGTGGCGCCTGGTGGTGCGTTGAGCAGTATGCCGGTCGCGGCACTGGCGGCCACCGTATCCGCGTCGCGCACCTTGCACGCCTGCCGCAGCACGCTCGTGGTCAGCAGCATGAACGAACTGCGTGAGCAGCTCGCCACACGTGCGGCGGCGGCCGATGCTGCGGTGCGCGTACCCGGTGCCCCGCCCAAGACGGCCCTGTTGTTCACCGGCCAGGGAGCGCACTACGTGGGGATGGGCGCCCGTCTGTACGAGACGGCCCCGATCTTTCGCGCGACCATCGACCGATGCGCCGAGCTGCTGCGGCCGATGCTCTCTCGCTCGCTGACCGACCTGCTGTGGCGCGTGGATCGCGATGTGCTGGCCGATGCCGCCCATGCCCAGCCGGCGCTCTTCGCCGTGGGGATCGCGCTCGCGGAGCAGCTGAAGGGCTGGGGCGTGCGGGCTGACGCTGTGTTGGGGCATAGCCTCGGCGAATTTGCCGCGGCGGTGAGCGCGGGGGCGCTTACGCTGGAGGATGGCGCCGTGCTGGCGGCGGAGCGGGGCCGGTTGATGAGCACCCTGCCCGCAGACGGCGCGATGGCGACTGTTCTCGCGTCGGCAGAAACGGTCCGCGCCCTGCTCGCGACGACCCGCTCCGCCGTGGCGTTTGCCGCCGACAATGGTCCCGGGCATGTGGTGATTTCGGGACGTGTGCCCGACGTGGAGCAGGCCATTGCGGAGGCTCGTGCGCACGGCCTCCGCGCCATCCGTCTCGACGTCTCGCACGCCTTTCACTCGGCGCAGATCGATCCCGTGCTGGAGCCGTTTCGCGCCGTCGTGCGGACCCGCGCGGCGCAGGCACCGACGGGTCTCTGGGTCTCGACACTTACCGGGGCGGTGCAACGCGACGCGCCCGACGATACGTACTGGGCGCGTCAGGCCCGCGAGCCCGTGCAATTCGGTGCGGCGCTCTCCACGCTGTACGGGCACGGGTACCGGGTGTTCGTGGAGATCGGTCCCCGTCCCACGCTGACCACCATGGCGCGCGAGGCGATACCGGCGGCGGACGCACACTGGCTCGCCGCGATGCATCCCCATGGCGATGACGGACGCCATCTGCACACGCTGCTGGCGACGTTCCACGACCTTGGCTGCCCGGTGGACTGGGATGCCGTGCTGCAGGACGCACTCCCCGCTGGCGCCCGATCGGTCGTCGCGCCGCAGCTGCCTACCTATCCGTTCCAGCGCGAGCGCTGTTGGCTCCCGGACCTTCTGTCTCCCTCCCCGACGGTCGATCAGCCGTCTTCACCGCCTTCCGTGCCCGACGTGACTAGCCGAAAGCAAGAGATTCTCGACGTCCTGACCGCCGATATCGCTGCGGCGATGCAGATGCCGGCGAACGACGTGCCGCCGGATGTGCCATTTCTCGAGCTGGGCGCCGATTCGATCGTGATGGTCGATGCGATCGCCGTGATCGAGAAGCGCTACGGCGTCAAGTTGGCGCTCCGGCAATTCTTCGAGGAGCTCTCGACGCTCGATGCGGTGGCGACGCATCTTGATGCCGCGATCGCGCCGGTTGCTGTGGCACCGGTTGTCGTGGCGCCGGTCGCACCGCCTATCGCGACGGTGGCAGCTGCTGCCCCACCGCCGTTCATCGCCTCCGGTGTACCGGGCGCCATCCCCGCGATGCCGGTGCATCTGCCAGCCGGCGATGCTGCCGCGTTGATGCAGCGCATGCTGCTCGATCAGCAGCAGCTCATGTCGCAATTCCTGTCACACCAATCGGAGTTGCTGCGGGCGATGTACGGGTCGGCGCCCGTCGCCGCCGCACCGATCGCGACGCCGATCGCGACACCGATCGCGACGCCGATCGCGACACCAGTCGCGACACCCGTCGCCGCACGGGTGGCCGCGCCGGTCGCTACGCCAGGAGCGTCATCGACCACGGCGGCCGTCGCCAAACCGATGATGCCGTGGGGGAGCGGCAGCGAGACGCGCAAACGCGGGCTCAGCGAGCAGCAGGCGTCCCACCTCGACGCGCTGGTCGCGCGCTACACGGCGCGCACCGCCGCGTCGAAAGCGCAGGCGCAACGGTACCGTCGCCCCTTGGCGGACAGTCGTGCCACGGTCGGCTTCCGCCTGTCCACCAAGGAGTTGCTGTACCCGATCAGCGGGGCGCGCTCGGACGGCTCGCGTCTGTGGGATATCGACGGCAACGAGTACGTGGACTACACGATGGGCTTCGGGGTGCACCTGCTGGGTCACCGTCCGGCCGCGGTGCAGCCGGCCATCGAGGCCGCCGTGTCACAGGCCGTGGAGTTGGGGATGCGGTCGGATGTCGCGGGTGACGTGGCGGAGTTGATGACCGAGCTCACCGGGCTCGATCGTTTTGCCTTTACGAACTCCGGCACCGAGGCGGTGATGGCGGCCGTCCGCCTCGCGCGCGCACGGACCGGCCGTGACAAGCTGGTCATCTTCAGCGGCGCCTATCACGGTCACGCCGATGTGACCCTGGCCCGGTCAGCGCAGGAGCCCGGGCGCGTGACCGGGGTGCCGCTGGTGGGCGGGGTGCCGGCACGCCAAACGGACGATGTGATTGTCCTCGAGTACGGCGACGACGCGGCCCTCGAGACCATTCGGGCCCTCGGACACGAGATCGCGGCCGTCATGGTGGAGCCGGTGCAGAGTCGCAATCCGCGCCTCCAGCCGCGGGAGTTCCTGCACGCCCTCCGTGCGATCACCCGTGAGACGGGCAGCGCGCTGATCTTCGACGAGATGATCACAGGGTTCCGCGCCCATCAGGGTGGTGCCCAGGCGTATTTCGGTGTGCAGGCCGATCTCGCGAGCTACGGGAAAATCATCGGTGGTGGGTTGCCCATCGGCGCCGTCGGCGGCATGGCCGACTGGATGGACGGGATCGATGGTGGGTTCTGGCAGTATGGCGATACGTCGTATCCGCCCGCGGAGCGCACGGCGTTCGGCGGCACCTTCTGCCAGCATCCGCTCTCGATGGCGGCGGCGCGTGCCGTGTTGCGTCATCTGAAGGCCGAGGGGCCAGCGCTGCAGGAGACGCTGAATGCGCGGACGGGGCGCCTCGTGTCGACGCTGAACGAGTTCTTCCGCGAGGAGGAAGTGCCGATCACCGCCACGCACTTCTCGTCGCTGTTCCGCTTCGAGTTCTCGAGCAATCTCGATCTGCTGTTCTACCACATGCTCGAGAAGGGGATCTACATCTGGGAGTGGCGGAGCTGCTTCCTGTCGACGGCGCACAGCGACGAGGATGTGGATCGCTTCGTGGTGACGATGCAGGAAACCATCGATGAGATGCGGCAGGGTGGCTTCGTGCCGCCGCGCACGGCGGCGCGTACGGCACCCACCACCGTGGCCCAGCGCCAACTCGTGGCGGCGGCCGCACTCGACCCGGCGGCCAATCCCGCATATCAGCTGCGGACGGCCGTGGCACTCGAAGGGGCGTTGGATGTGCCCGCGCTTACTCAGGCGGTGCAGGAGGTCGTGACCCGTCACAGCGCCTTACGCACGTCGCTCCCGGAAGGCGAGAGCGACCGGCAGCGCATCCGTCCCTCGGTGCGGATGCAGCTGCCGATTATTGACCTCACCGAGACGCCCGCCGCTCGTGATGCGGCGCTGACCACTTGGCGCGAGCACGACAGCCGGCTGCCGATGTCGCTCGCGCATGGTCCGTTGTTCCGTGCCGCCTTGCTGCGTACGGATGTCAACTCACATGTGCTGGTCCTCACGGCGCACCATGTGATCGCTGACGGCTTCACCATGGGGATCGTGCTGCGCGATCTGGCCGTCTGCTACAATGCATTCCGGGCCGGGCATCACCCCGCGTTGGAGCCAGCCGTCGCCTTCGAGGATTACGTCGCGCAGCAGGCATCCGCCGGCGTGCGTGCCGAGATGGAGGCCCATCGCGAGTACTGGGTGCGGCATTTCGCCGACGGCGTTCCCGACCTGCTGTTGCCGACCGACCGCCCGCGCCCGACGGTGCGCAGCTACGCCGGGGCGGCACGACACACGGAAGTGCCGGGTGATGTACTGACGGCGCTGCGCGCGCTCGCGCGTTCGCGTGGGTGCACGTTGCACATGGCGTTGTCGGCGGCCTTCACCCTGTTGCTGCATCGGGTGACCGCGCAGGACGATCTCGTGCTGGGGATGCCCGTGCTGGGTCGCTCGCAGCCGGCGGACATGCATGTGGTGGGGTATTGCACTCATCTGCTGCCGCTCCGGAGCCGGCTTGGTGCGGCCTCGTTTGCCGACCATCTCGACGCCACGCGCGCCACGATGCTGTCAGCGTTCGATCATCAGGCCCTCCCGTTCGCCGAACTGCTTACGGTCATCGGCGCGCGCCGTGCTCCCGATGCGCCGCCGCTCACCCCCGTGGTGTTCAATCTGGAGCCGATCGGTGCCGCTCCAGTATTCGACGGGCTCTCCGGTACGTTGCTCCCGGACGTCGTCACGGCGACCCCGTTCGAGCTGTTCGTGAACGTGGTGGATGCCGGCGACCGCCTGTTGGTGGAGGGCCAGTACAACACCGATCTCTTCGACGGCGATACCATCGACGGGGTGTTGTCTGCCTTCACGGCCCTCCTCGCCGCCGCCGTCGCCTCGCCCCACACCCCAGTGGCGGCGTTGTCGATGCTGCCGGCAGGGGATCGCGAGTGGCTGGCGGAGATGAATGCGACCGGTCACCCCTATGCGTGTCACACGTTGACGGAATTGTTGGCGGGCGGACTGGGGCGGCGGGCCGCCGATCCGACGGGCGCCAACGGGACGGTCATGATGGTGCACGACGGGACGTCACCACGTCGCGAGTGGTCAGCGGTGGAGTTGGAGGGTCGATCCAATCAGTTGGCGCATCATCTGCGCCGCGCGTACGCGGTGGGGCCCGGTGTATTCGTGGGCGTGTGCGCGCAACGGGGGGCGCCGATGGTCGTCGCGCTTCTCGCGATCATCAAGGCGGGCGGGGCCTACGTGCCCCTCGACCCGACATTACCTCCGGCCCGCCTGGCGTACCAACTCGCCGACTGTGGTGCGTCGCTGGTGCTGTACCCGGCCGATGACGAGCAGGCCGCCGCGGCCCTCGGCGCGGCGGGCGCGGCTCTCCCACCCGAGAGCCACGCGCCCGTCCTGTGTGCGGTGGGCGAGCAGGCGCTCGGCGATGATGAACGGCAGGAACCCCTGACCGCCCCTGCCGTCGTGGTCACCGGGAGCGATCCGGCCTATCTGATCTACACCTCCGGATCGACGGGACGCCCCAAAGGCGCGATCAATACCCACGCCGGAATCGCGAATCGTCTGCAGTGGATGCAGGAGCAGTACGTGCTCACGTCGCGCGATCGGGTGCTGCAGAAAACGCCGTTCGGTTTCGATGTCTCGGTGTGGGAATTCTTCTGGCCGTTGATGACCGACGCGACGCTGGTGGTAGCGCGACCTGATGGGCACACCGACCCGGCCTATCTGGCGCGGTGCGTTCGCGAGGCGGACATCACGACCATGCACTTCGTGCCGTCGATGCTCGCGGTGTGGATGGAACGCCCGGAGGCGGCGCGTGTGTCCCTCGGCGAGGGCGGACCGCTGCGTCAGGTCATGGTGAGTGGCGAGGCGCTGTCGCCGTCGGTGGCCGCACGGTGGGGGCGGTCACTGCCAGGCACCTGTCTGCATAATCTCTACGGACCGACCGAAGCGGCCGTGGACGTCTCGTACTGGCCCGTGCCGGATGATTTCGATGGAGCGGTGGTGCCCATCGGTCGCCCGGTCGCCAACACGACCCTGCATGTGCTGGACGTCAACGGCATGCCCTGCCCGGTTGGGATGGCCGGCGAGTTGTGGATTGGTGGGGTCCAGGTGGGCGCAGGGTACCACGGACGGGACGCGCTCACTGCGGAGCGGTTCGTCGCCGACCCGACCAATCCCGGGGGGCGACGGTATCGCACCGGTGACCGCGCCAAGTGGACACGTCGCGGTGTGATCGAATTTCTCGGGCGTCTGGACGATCAGATCAAGCTGCGTGGCCATCGCATCGAACTCGGTGAAATCGAATCGGTACTGCTCGCGGCGCCCGGCGTTCGTGAAGTCGCCGTCGTGGTGCAGGAACCTGTGAGCGGTCATCCGCAGCTCGTGGCCTTCGTGTCGCCTCCGGAGGTGTGCGAGCAGCCCGGTGATGCCGACGCGATCTGGCGCCTGATGCGTGCGCAGCTTCCTGCCGCCATGGTGCCCTCGCGCCTCGTGCCGTTGCCTCAGTTGCCTCGGCTCGCGAGCGGTAAAGTCGATCGACGTGCCCTGCCGGCCGTGGGCGCCGAGGCGCTTCCGAACGGTGACGGGAACGAGGTGCCGCTCTCGCCCACCGAGGCGGCGATCGCGGCGGTGTGGTGTGCCGTCCTGCGGCGTCCGCAGATCGGGCGGCACGACAACTTCTTCGCGCTCGGTGGTGACTCGCTGCTGGCCATGCAGGCGCTCGCGCAGCTTGGCAGCGAGGGGATCTCCCACGCGACGCTTCGTGATGTGTTTCTGCACCCCACGGTGGCCGGGCAGGCCGCGCTCACCCCGCGGGACAGCGCCGAGCAGTTCCCCGCACTCGAGCCGGTGCCGAACGCCGGGCCGATCCCGCTGTCCCCGGCGCAGCAGCCCTGGTGGCTTCGCGAACAGCTAGGTCTCGCGGCGACGGCACCGGCACCGGCGGCATTCCGCCTGCGCGGGCCGCTCGATCTGCGCGCACTGCGCCACGCGCTCGAGCAGGTTGTGGCGCGTCACGAGATCCTGCGCACCGACGTCCGCTCGAGGACGTCGTCCTGCCGTTCGTGATCGTGCCTGACGCGACCGATGGCGCTGATCTCGCTCCCGAGGCAATCGCGGACGCGGTGACGGCGTGTGCCCGAGATCTGGTCGCCACGCCGATGCGCCTCGACGAGGGACCGCTCTTCCGCCTCGCGGTCCTTCGCGTGGCGGCCGATCATCACGTGCTGGTGTGCAGCATGCATCACATCATCACCGATGGTGTTTCGCTCCAGGTCTTCACATCGGACCTCGCTGCCGCGTACACGGCGGTGCACGAGGGTCGTGCGCCGGCTTGGGTACCGCTGGCCGTCCAGTTCCGCGATATCGTCCACTGGCAGGAGGCGGTCCTCGAAGCACCGGCGGCGGGACTGATGACGGAGTACTGGCGCGCCCAACTGGCTGATGTGCCGCGCCTTGCATTGCCCACCGATCGCCCGCGTGGTCACGCGCCCTTCGTGCGCGCACAGCGTACGCAGGTGTGGGGGGCCGAGATGCTGCAGGCGGTCGATGATCTGGCCACCAAGGGCGGGCACACGCGATTCCTGGTATTGCAGGCGGCGCTCAAGGCCATGCTGTATCGAGAGACCGCGCAGCACGATGTGTGCATCGGTACGCCGGTGAGCACCCGCATGGTCCCCGCGCTCGAGCCGCAAATTGGCCCACATATGAACGTGGTCGCCCTTCGTGATCAGGTGGGCCCCGACGATGACTTTGCCACGCTGCTCGATCGGGTGCGCCACACAACCAGCGAAGGACTCAGTCGGCGTCTGATCCCCTTCGATGTGCTGGTGGATCGCCTGCGGCGCCGCGAACCTGGCCGACAGCCACTCTTCGACGTGGGTTTCACCCTGCAAAGTCAGGCCCCGCCATCATGGCCGGCAGAGAGCGGCCTCACGATGACGTCGATCGACCCGGGGCTGCCTCCTTCCGATGATGCCGAGGCACTCACGGATCTGTGGTTCATCGTGCGCAGCAACGATGCGGACGGCGGCGCAGGGTTCACGGTGGACCTCGTGTACAACGGCGCGTTGTTCACCGCGGGCACCGCTGATCGACTGCTCAGCAACTGGCAGCGGGTGCTATCGACCGCCGTGGCCGATCCCGCCCGATCCATCGGCACCTTGCCCTTTCAGCGACGGCCGCCGCGCAAGACCGCCCCGGCGATCTCCATCGCCTTCTCGACGACGTAACGCCTCTCCGCCTTCATGCCCGCTTCCACGATGTACTTCGATGATCCAGCGCTTGCGCCACAGGTAGCGCACTGGTCGGCGGTGTGTGCACCGTCCACGGCCGACTTTTTTGTGCGGCATCCGTGGCTGTCCCTGCCGGCCGCCCCGCCGGCCGTCCACACGGCGAGCGTTCCCATCATGCCGGCCGCGGCGGCGGCACTGCGCGCCCGGACGGGAGGCGACGGCCTCGCGACCACGGCGCTCGTGGCGTCGGCGCTGTCGATCGTGCTCGGCCAGCACGCCAAGGCCGACACGGTGATCGTGGACACCCCGCTTCTCGCCATCGACGTGGTGGAGGCTGACGCGACGCTTCCCACGGTCATTCCCCTCGCGAGCGAGGGCATGCTCGAAGCGCATCTGGCGATGGTGGCCGGGCAGTTCAGCGCCACCTATACGCATCAGGACTTTCCGCTGACGGCGTTCGCCACAACCTGCCTGGGGCGCCCCCGGCCATCGAGCAATGTGCTGTTGCAGGTGGAGGGCGTGCACGCGTCATGCGAGACCACACCGTATGACGTGCATATCGTCGTGGCCCACGACAGCGATCTTGCGGTGACGGTTCATGGCCGCGCTCCATCGTGCCCTCCCGAGTTCGTGACGCTGCTTGCCACGCATCTTGGTGAGGCACTGGCGGCGCATGTGACACGGTCCGTACCGATGGCGTCGGTGGACATCGCCACGAGTGCCGAGCGGGCACGGATAGCGCACGCATCCCAGCCCGAAGCGATGGCGTTCGACACGGCGACGACGATCCCGATGCGCTTCAGCGAGACGGCCGCCCGTCATCCCGATGCGGAGGCGGTTCGGATCGGGGCGCAGGTTATGAGCTACGGGCAGTTGGAGGCGCAGGCGAACGCGCTGGCGCAGGCACTGCGCGCGAGCTACGACATCGCGCCCGGCGATGCGATCGGTGTCGCGGTGTCGCGTTCTCCGTTGACACTCGTCGCGATGCTGGCGGTACTCAAGGTTGGGGCCATTTATGTCCCGCTCGATCACGAGTACCCGGAGGAGCGCCTGACGTTCATGGCGAGCGATGCGGCGCTGCGAGTCTTATTGGTCCAGTCGGAGCATCTCGAGGCGCTGATGTCGTTGTACGAGATTCCGATGTTCGCCCTGGATCTGCAACTCGATTCCCTGGAGCCGGCCGACGCTCCGCCGCCTGTGGCGCTGTCGCCAGATGCCCCCGCGTACATCATCTACACCTCTGGGTCGACGGGGAAGCCCAAGGCGGTCGCCTTGGCGCACCGTGGGGTGATGAACATGGTCGCGTATCACGCGGCGGCGCTCGGCGTCGATGCATCGGATCGCCTGCTGCAGTTCTACGCGATGAGTTTCGACTCCTCGCTGTTCGAGTGCTTCATGGCACTGCTCAACGGCGCCACCCTCGTCCTGGCCGACCGGGATACCATTGCCGATCCGTTGGCGATGTCTGCCTACATCGAGACCCACGGCATCACGATGCTGACGATGCCGCCGGTGTATCTGGGCGCGCTCGATCGCGCGCGTCTGGGCTCGGTGCGCCGAATCATCAGCGCGGGCGATGTGTGCCGCGTGCAGGATGCGGTGGCTTTCGCGCGGCACTGTGCCTACTACAACTCGTATGGCCCGACGGAAACGACGGTATGCAGTACGCTCTACCGAGTGGATCCCGCGGTGGCCTATGGATCCCGCATTCCGATCGGTACGGCCATCGCCAACACGGGGGTGCTGCTGTTGGACGAGCAGCTGCGTCCCGTGGCCGACGGCGTGCCCGGTGAGCTGTGCGTGAGCGGCGTGAGTCTTGCCATCGGCTATCTGCATCAGGACGAGCTCACGGCGCGCCAGTTCCCGTCGTACGACGTGGACGGCGGCCGCATCTATCGCACCGGCGACCTTGCGGTCCGTCGTCCGGACGGGCAGCTCGAATTGCTGGGCCGTCGCGACAATCAGGTCAAGATCCGCGGCTATCGCATTGAACTGGGGGAGATCGAGGCCGTCCTCTCGCAGGTGGACGGGGTCCACGACGTCGCCGTGCTGGCGCAGGATGAGCCTTCGGGACGCCGACTGGTGGCGTACACCACGGGAGGGGTGGACGAAGCGGCGCTGCGCGACGCGATCGCGCGGCGGCTCCCCACCTTCATGATGCCGTCGGCGTTTCACGTGCTCGCCGAGATGCCCACGACGGCGAACGGCAAGATCGATCGTAAGCGATTGCCCTCGCTGGTCGAGACCACGATCGCGGACGACTCGGCCGACCAGGAGCTGACACCCGTGCAGGCGGTGCTGGTGCACATCTGGCGTGAAGTGTTGCAGCGCCCGGTTGGTGTGCACGATGACTTCTTTGCGCTGGGTGGCGATTCCATTCTCGTCATTCAGGTGGCATCGCGCGCGCGGGCCGAGGGGGTGCGTATCACGCCCGCCCAGCTGTTCGAGCATCCGACGGTCGCCGCGTTGTCGACCGTGGCCGTGTTGTCGGCCCGGGCCTTGGATGATGGCGGCCCGGCGCAGGGTGTGGCCCCGCTCGGTCCGATGCAGCACTGGTTCTTCGAGCAGGAGAGTGCTGCGCCGCACCATTTCAACCAGACCTTGCTGATAGAGGCGCCGCAGGGGTTGGACGTGTCCGCTGTCCGGTCTGCGGTGGCGGCGGTCGTGGGGAAGCATGATGCGCTGCGGCTGGCCTTTACCCGAGCCGAGGACGGATGGCAGGCGGCGTACATGCCCGCACCGGCCGATGCGCCGCTGAGTGTGGTGGATCTCTCGTTGGTGGCGCCGACGGAACGCATGACGCGACTGTTGGCCGACGGGGCTGCGCGACAGGACGGGTTCGTGCTGGCGGCACCGCCATTGCTGCAGGCCGTGGCCTACGTGGCGGGCGCAGGGGAGCCGGCGTGGCTGTTGCTGCTCGCGCATCACCTCGTGGTGGATGGGGTGTCGTGGCGTATCCTGCTCGATGATCTGCAGGAGAGCTACGTCGCGGCGCTGCGAGGGCAAAGCCATGCGCTGCCCTCGCGTACCACCTCGTATGGCGCGTGGATCGCACGACTGCAGGAAGAGGTGCCGCAGTTCGAGGCGGAACTCCCATACTGGGTCGACGTCGTGTCCTACCCGTCCGCCGTCTTGCCGCGCGATCTGGATCCATCGGGGGCGCCGCGTGTCGCATCGGTCGCGCCGGTTCGCCTGCAGTGGACGGCCGACGACACCCGGGCGCTGCTCAACGCGGCGCCACAGGTCGGGGCCGACGTTCCCGACTTGCTACTCTCCGCACTCGGTCAGGCGATCACGGCATGGACCGGTGAGGATATGCTGTCGATCACACTCGAGCGGCATGGACGTCTCGACCAGTACGACGATGTGGATTTGTCGCAGACGGTGGGCTGGTGTACCAGTCAGTTCCCGGTCCGCTTCCCGATCGCGACGGCGGCAGGGCCTCTCGACACGCTCCGTACGGTGCAGGACACACTGCGCGCGGTGCCGAACATGGGCGTGGGCTACGGCGTCTTGCGCTCACTTGCCGATGACGCGACGGGTGCGTTGCTGCGGATGGCTCCGACGCCGCCGCTCGCTTTCAACTACCTCGGACAGGCTGCCCCGCGTGACGTGGGGGGCATCGCGTGGCATCCCGTGCGCGAGAGCGTGAGCGGTGACGTGAGTCCCACGCAGCAACGTAGCCACGCGTTCGAGATCAACGCGCTGGTGCTCGACGGCCAGCTGACGGTGGAATGGGCGTATAGCACCGAGGAGTATCAGCCGCCGACGGTCGAGCGACTCGCCGCGTCGTTCGATGCACAGCTGCGTGCGCTCATCGCTGCCTGCGCGAGCACCGACCGATCGCCGATTGCTGCCGGAGCGCTTCCGTCGACTGAGATTGATCCGCAGGCGCTGGCGGTTCTGCTCGGACAGCTGCGGTCTTGACGGACTCATTCTCCGAGCAGCAGGAGCAGCGGCACGTGCCACAGCCGGTTCCTTCGTATCGCCTCGCGGGGGCCTCGGGCTCCGTGCGGTCGCAGGCGGACGTCCGGTGTGTCACGTGCACACTGGATGCGTCGGCGATCCAGGCGGTGCGTTCGGTCGCGGTCGATGCCCTCGGCGAGTTCACGGTATCCATGGCGGTCGTGGCGTGGGTGCTCGAGCGATTCTGGGCGCGGGGACCGGCCACGCTGCTGGTGCCATCGCTTGCGGAGGATGGCGAGGGAATGGTCACGCCGTTCGCCGCGGCGCCAACGCAGGGGCACACCGTGCGCTCGTGGTTGGGCGATGTGCTTGCGCGTTACGAGACGCTGATGGCCGAGTCGGTCCCGTGGGCCGGCGAGACCAGCGCGGCCGCGTTGGCGGAGGTCACCGACTGCGCCGTCCATGATTCTCGTGTACACGCCTCGGTCGATCGTGTCGACGCGTGGCGTACTGCGGCGCTGCGGGTGTGTACCGAGGGCGTTGGTGCGGGGCACGTGGCGCTGCACTACGACGCGGCGCGTTGCGACCCGGCGACCATGGCGGCGTTCGCCGATGCCATGGCTGACGCGTTCACCCAATTGGCCGACCGGGGCGGCGCACTCGACCGCTGGTCTCCGCTCTCGGCCGAGGAGCACGCGACGCTTCGGCAGTGGGGCACGGGTGACGTGCCGCAGGAGGAGGTCGCGGACGCACTGCGGCCCGTGCCTGAACGCATCGACGCCGTTATCCGTGCGAATCCCGACGCGCCGGCGCTGCGATGTGGTGATCTGGTCTGGACCTATTCGAGACTCGATGCCGCCGCACGCCGGGTGACGGCAGCGGTGGCGCGCGCCACGGGTCCTGGCGGTATGCCGGGCGACCCTACAGCGCCCGTGGCCATCTGCATGCGTCGTGGGCCGTGGCTGATTGCCGCGATCCTTGGCGTGCTACGCTCCGGCCGCGCGTACGTGCCGCTCGACCCGCACACCCCGGCCTCCCGCCTGCTGCATAGCTGGCAGGATGCCGGGGTGGCGGCGGTGCTTACCGATGCGGCCATTGTCGACGGGCTTCCGCCGACCGTGTGCCCCGTCGTGGTGGTCGATGACGGCTTGCCGGAAGCTGGCGAGGCATCACCGGCGGGCGTGTCCGCGCCGACCGTGCACCCGACGGATCTTGCCTACGTGATCTACACGTCGGGGTCGACGGGCGTGCCGAAAGGATGCCTCATCGAGCATCGGCAGCTCAGTCACTATCTCACGTGGGCCGTGCGGTACTACTGGGGGGGACGACCGGCGACCATGGCGCTGTTCTCGTCGGTGGCGTTCGACATGCCGGTCACCACGATCTTCGGTCCATTGCTCACGGGTGGGACGCTCGTGCTGTTTCCAGACGATGTCGGAGTGGATGTGGCGCTGCGCACCCAGTTCGCCGCCGGCTCCGGGATCGACACCGTCAAGCTCACCCCCTCGCACATCCTGATGCTGGAGGCGCTGCGCCTTGAGGCGAGCGACGTCCACCTGGCCATCGTGGGTGGAGAAGCGATGACTGCCGTCCACCGCGCCGTGCTGCACCGGCTTGCCCCGCAGATGCGCGTGGTGAACGAGTACGGTCCGACCGAGGCCACGGTGGGGTGTGTGATCGAGGAGGTGATGCCCACCGGTGACATTACGATCGGTCGTCCGATCGCCCGCATGGATGCCTGGGTGCTGGACAGTGCCCAGCAGCTGGTTCCGGTGGGGGTGCGCGTAGAGTTGTGCTTGGGTGGCGAGGGGGTGGGGCGAGGCTATCTGCATCGTCCCGACCTGACCGCCGAAAAATTTGTGGCACACCCGGTCTTTCCGGGGCGGCGACTCTATCGCACCGGCGACGATGCGCGCTGGCGTACTGACGGCCGGCTCGAGTGTTTCGGCCGGCTCGATGGACAGGTCAAGATTCGCGGCCACCGGATCGAGCTCGGCGAGATCGAGGCGGCGCTGTGCGCGTGCGACGGCGTACGCGAGGCGTGCGCGCTCACGGAGGAAGCGACCGACGCCGCGGTCGGCACGACGTTGATCGCGGCCGTGGTGCCGCGCGAGGGCCACGCGCCGCCCACGCCGCACGCCATTCGTCGGGCGTTACGCGACCGGCTGCACGCCGCGCTCATTCCTTCGCGCATCGTGGTATTGGATCGGTTGCCGTTGAACGCGAATGGCAAGGTGGATCGCCGACGGTTGCACGCGGCGATGGACGCTGCGGCCACCATGTCGGCACCGGCGCTTCCCGTGCAGGGTGTTTGGGAACAGACACTGGCGGCGCTCTATACCAAAGTGCTCGGCGCACCGGTGGATAGCGCTGATGCCGACTTCGTGGCCCTCGGCGGTCACAGTCTCCGGGCGATGGAACTGCTGGCCGCGATCCACGAGGCCTTCGGCGTAGACGTGCCGCTGTCTGCGGTGTTCGACGCCCGGACGTTGCGCGCATTGGCCGGACAGATCGCCGCGGCTGGCGGCGCTATGCGTACGGCGTTCTCCACCGCGTCGCCACCGTCGACGCGCCCACGCATCGCACCCACACCTACGGCGCCGCACTATCCGCTGTCGCATGAGCAGCGGCGCCTGTGGGTCTTGGATCATCTCGAGGCGGACCGGGCGGTCTACAGCATCGTAGCGCCGGTGTTGCTGGAAGGGCCGCTCGATCGCGCACGTCTGGCCCGCGCACTCGACGCCGCAGCGTACCGCCACGAAAGCCTGCGCACGCAGTTCGTGGTCATCGACGGCGAGCCTCGTCAGCGGGTCTCGCCGACTCCGCTCGTGCCGCTCCAGGTCGTGCAGGATCCCGCGCTCTCCAATCCCGACGCCTGCCGGGCGTGGTTGGCGCGAGAGGCACTGGAGCCGGTGCCGCTGTTCGACGGTGCGCCGTGGCGCGCCACGCTGCTCGTGCTCGACGCGTCCCGTCACGTGCTGGTGATCACCCAGCATCATATCGTGACCGATGAGCAGTCGGCTCGCGTGCTGATCACCGATCTCCTCGCCGCGTACGAAGCGGATGCCCCGCTCCCGCCGTTGCCGCTGCAGTATCGGGACTATGTACGCTGGCAACAGCGCTACCTGCGCTCACCGGCCGCTTCACTCGATCGTGCATACTGGCTGGATCGTCTGGCCTCGCCGCCGCCGCCATTGGCGCTGCCGACTGACCGTTCCCGTCCCGACGTCAAGACGAGTGCCGGTGGGCGCCTGCGGGTAGCCGTATCTGCCGCTCGGCGACAGGCGATCGAAGCGCGGGCGCGGGCGCAGCACGCCAGTCCGTATATGGGGTGGCTCGCTCTGTGCCAGGTGGCGATGCGGACGTTCAGCGGACAGGAGTCCATGGCGATCGGCACGCCGGTGTCTGGGCGCCGCGAGGCGGGGCTGACCGCACAGATCGGCATGTACGTGAACACGGTCGTCCTGACGGGGACCGTGCACGACGCGCACACCTTCGTCGACTGCCTGCGCGCCGCGCAGCAGACGGCCACGCATGCCTTCGAGCACGCGGCGTACCCGTTCGACCTGCTGCTCGAGGAGTTGGCGATCACCCGCGATCCATCGCGTTCGCCGCTCTTCGACGTTCTCCTCACGTATGAAGAGGCGTGGGATGCGGTCGCTCGCCCGACGGCGCTTCGCCTCAACGACCTGACGGCCGAGGTGCCGCTCGCGAAGTTCGATCTGTCGCTGGGCCTCCGTGAGCAGCCGGATGGCACTGCGTTGCTCGAGCTCGAGTACAACGCGGACCTGTTCGATGCGGCGCGCGTGGACACCATGAGCGATGTGCTACTGCGGATGCTCGACGATTTGGTGGCGGCCCCCGACGTGCCGCTGGCCTCCTTCGCGTGGTGGCGTCCGGCCATCGACGTCGCGGTCACGATGTCGGCACCGAATGCCGTTTCGATCGATTCGACGCGTGCGGTCGCGTTGCCGTGGGAAACGGATCGAGGCCGCACGGGAGACGACGATGATGCCCGTCTGCACGTGATGGCGCAGTTGCAGGAACTCTGGCGCACCGTGCTGCAAGTGGATGCGATCGGGCCAGACGACGACTTCTTCGCGCTCGGCGGCGACTCGATCCTCGCTCTGCAGGTCGTGGCCCGTGCCCGCGCGCAGCAGATCCCGTTGTCGGTCCGCCAGCTCTTTGCCCATCCGACCATCGCTTCGCTTGCCCGTGTCGTTCGCGAGGATGACGGTCCGGCGGACGTTTTTGCGGGTTCGGGGGGACTGACTCCACTGCAAGCCGAGCTGCTGGAGCCGTGCACTGGGCCCCTGCCGGCGGCGGTGCGTGGTGTGCATCAGAGCGTGTTGCTCGATCTTCCTGCCACCACCGCGCCCGGTTCACTCATCGCCGCGCTCAATCGCGTGCTGGCACACCACGACGCCTTGCGATTGTGTGTGCGTCGCACCGAAGGAGAGTGGCGGCAGGAGGTGGAGGCGGCACCGCCCGTCGTGGAGCAACGCCACGTGACTGACGACGCGGCGATCGTCGCAGCCTGTCACCAGCTGCAGCAGGAGCTCGATCCGAGTCGTGGACACATGATGCGGGCGGTGCTGTTCACGGTGGAGCAGCGCCCGCCCCGTCTCCTGCTGCTTGCACACCACCTCGTGGTGGATGGCGTGTCGTGGCGCATTCTGCTCGATGATCTTGCCCTGCTGTGCACGACGCCGGATGCCGAATTGGCTCCGGTCACGCGAAGCATGAGCGCCTGGGCCGCCGTGCTGGCCGCGTGGGCTGCGGGTGCTGGGCAGACGGAGCGTGACTATTGGCTCCGCGCTACGGAGTCGGGCGATGCGTGGGACGAGGCGTGGGCCCCATCGGGTGCCGTGCCTCACGGTGTGGCATCGGCGACCGCTACCGTCACGCTCGATATCGAGACCACGCATCGCCTGCTGACACAGTCAGGGCGGGCATACGGCACGACCGTGGAGGAGTTACTGCTCGCGGCATTGCTCGCGGCTCTGACCGAGGCGACCGGAAGCCGGCGTGTCCTCGTGGATCTCGAACATCATGGACGGACCGCCCTCCCCGGTGTGGATCTCGCGCGCTCTGTCGGATGGTTCACGGCACGATACCCCGTGTGTGTGTGCGCGCCAGGAAACGACGTGCCGGTGCAGGACGATCCGGGGCGCTGGCTGGTGGAAGTGAAGGAGACGCTCCGCGCCGTTCCCACCGAAGGGATCGGATACGGTGCACTTCGGACGTTCGATCCTGACGCAGCCACGCGCGACCGCCTGTCGCGGTCCGCCGCCGCCGTGCAGTTCAATTATCTCGGTCGGACGGATGCGACGCTGTCGCTGAGCGGCTGGGGGCTGTCGGACCTCGACCTTGGTGAACCCACCGAGGCGTCCGTGGCGCGACGTCATGCCTTGGAGGTCACGGCGCTCGTGCGTGCGGGATGCTGTGAAATGTCATTCGGCTACGATCCACGTCGTCTCTCCACCGATCACGTGACGGCGCTCAGTCGTGCCGTTGCTGATCTGGTGGCCACGTTCATCGCGCATGCCGAGCGCCCTGACGTGGGGATGATGACGCCGAGTGATGTACCGGTGAGCGGGCTGTCACGGGACGAGATCGCGCGCGTGGTGGCCTCCGTCCCCGGTGCGGCGCCGCCACGGGCGCGCGTGGAGGATCTCGTGGCCTGTACGCCGGTACAGGAGGGGCTGCTCTACCACTGGCTCCGCGGCACTGACGGCGACGCGTATCACGAGCAATGGGTGTTCACGCTCGACGGGGCCTTCGATCCCTCCGCGTTTCAGCAGGCGTGGGACATGGTAACGGTGCGGCATCCAGCGCTGCGCACCGTGTTCCGCTGGCGCGACGTGCCCCATCCCGTCCAGGTGATTCTCCCGCACGGGCGTACCGACTGGGTGATCGACGAGTGTCGTGGCGCCACGCACGACGAGCTGCTGGCACGTGCGACGGCGGCCATGGCAGAGGATCGCGCGCACCCCTTCGATCTCGCCGGTGGGCCACTGCAACGCGTGCGGCTGCTGCTGGGGGCTGACAACACGACCGTGGTGTGCTGGTCGCACCACCACATCGTGCTCGACGGTTGGAGTACCCAGTTGGTCGTGCGCGATGTGGTGGCCTGCTATGCCGATTTACAGCACCACCCGCGTCGGGAGGTTCCGTGGCCGAGGCGCTCGGCGTCGCCACGTGACTACGTCCAATGGCAGGCGGGCCGCGATACGACGCGTCTGCGCGAGTATTGGTCCGGCGTGCTGGGCGACGTGACTGCGCCGACACCGTTGCCGGCCGCGCTGCCGATCGCGCCCGTGTCAGCGGCGCCACACGATCAGGGGGCGGAGCGCGTTCGGTGCGCACGGGTATTGACCGCAGAACAGACGCGCGAGCTGACCAACGGCGCGCGCGCGCAGCGCATCACCTTGAGTACGCTCGCGCGCGCAGCGTGGGCGCTGGTGCTGGCGGGCAGCGCCGACGTCGACGATGTGCTCTTTGGCGTCACGCTGTCCGGGCGTCCGCCCGAGTTGCCGGACATGGACGATGCCGTCGGTCTGTACATCGTGACCGTGCCCCTGCGCGTGCAGGTGGATCGTCGTCGTCGTGTGAGTGCCTGGCTTCGCAGCCTGCATCACCAGCAGGCCGAGCTGGAAAGCATGGCCTCGTATCCCGCCACGGCCGTACATCGCTGCAGCCGTGTGCCGCGGGATCAGTCGCTGTTCGACTCATTAGTCGTGGTGGAGAACTATCCCTTGCGGGAAGTTGCCCCGGTGCCGGGCGCACTTCAGGTGACCGGGCTGGAGGTACGGAGCTACACACATTATGCGCTTGCCCTGACGGTGTTGCCGGGGGAGTGCTGTGAGGTGACGCTCGATCTCGACCCTGTGCGCATCGATACCACGCGGGCGGCAACGTTGCTCGAGCAGGTGGCGCTGACGATGCATCAGCTGGCGACCACACCACAGGCAACGCTCGGTTCGATGCTTCCGGCTCGTCGAGGAGCATTCGTGCGTGTGCCGTTGGCCCGCCCCCTCGCGGACCGGCTGCGCGAAGGGAGCCGCCACCGCGGCGCTGTCGCATGGTATGCTGCCGCGGCCGCGGCGCTCGCGCGCCGCTACTGCGGACACGAGCAGCTGATGATGGGCTTCGGCGCTCTCGCGGCCGACCCCGTTACCCTGCAGGACGACGACGTGCTGGCACTGGTGCCGCTCACACGACTTGCCACGGAGGGCGGCGACACCGCGACCATGCCTCTCGATTCGTTGCTCGGCGCGGGGTCTGACATCGCCGATATCACGCGATCGGCTGAGGAGCGGGTGGAGCAGACGCCGTGGGATCTCCGTGTGCTGGCCCTACCACTGGTGGGGGCGGAGGCCGTGGCGCTGTCGTCCGACAGCGGTCGGTTCGATGACGCGTCACTGCAGCGGGCCGGGGCACACCTGGTGCGACTACTCGAGCATCTGGTCGGGACCGATGCCGTGGCCGTGTCCACCGTGCCGTTGCTGAGTGACCACGAGCAGGCGCAGCTTGCTGACTGGAACGCTACGACGGTGACGTATCCAGCGCCGCATACGCTGGCCGGTCTGGTGACGGACGGATTGGCCTCCCTCGCGGCACGCGCGACATCCGAGCCCATTGTTCGCGTACCACATGAAGGGCGTGACTGGACCGCTGCCGCCTTCGACCGTTGCACCACGCAGCTGGCGCATCGGCTTCGGCAACAGCACGGCGTTGGCCCGGACGTGTTGGTGGGGGTGTTTGCCGAACGATCCAGCGCCATGGCTATCGCGCTCGTTGCCATTCTGAAGGCCGGCGGTGCCTACGTGCCCTTCGATCCGGCGCTGCCCACCGAGCGCCTCGCGCATCAGCTGGCGGACAGCGGCGTGCAGGTCATGCTGCTGCAGGGTGAGCGCGGTGATCTGCGGGCAGCGCTTGACGCGGCCGTTGCCGCATCGGGAGCGGCAGCCCCAACGCTGATCCACGTCACCGCGGACAACGAGGAGGACGCGGCGGCGTGGATGGCGTCGACAGAGCCGCTGACACCGATTGTGGAGCCCCACCATCTGGCGTACATGATCTACACGTCCGGCTCGACGGGTCGGCCGAAGGGGGCGCTCAACACGCAGGGGGGGGTCGCAAACCGACTGCGGTGGATGCAGGCGACCTATCCACTCGGGACGGACGACCGGATCCTTCAGAAGACGCCGTACAGCTTCGATGTGTCGGTGTGGGAGCTCTTCTGGCCGTTCTTGAGCGGGGCACCGCTCGTGTTCGCAGCGCCGGGTGGACATACCGACAGCGCGTATCTCGCACAGCTGATGTGTGCCGAACGGATCTCGGTCGTGCACTTCGTGCCGTCCATGCTGCAGGTGTTCGTGCAGGATCCGTCGGCGAGTGCCGTGGCGGCATCAGCCGGTGGTGCGGTCCGTCACGTGATGGTGAGTGGCGAGGCGCTGCCGGCCCCTGTGGTGGCCCGCACCCAGCAGGCGCTGCCCGGGGTGGCCGTCCACAACCTGTACGGTCCCACGGAAGCGGCGGTTGATGTGTCGGCGTGGAGCTGTCCACGCCTGTCGGCGCACGACGTTGTTCCGATTGGCGCGCCGATCGCCAACACCACCTTGCATGTACTCGACCCACATGGCGCGCCGGTGCCTCCGGGCATCACGGGCGCGTTGTGGATTGGCGGTGTGCAGGTTGGCCGTGGCTATCACCGGCGACCGGAGCTCACCGCCGAGCGGTTCCGCAGCGACCCGTGGCGTGCGGATGGTCGGTTGTACCGGACGGGAGACCTGGCGCGATGGCGTCCGGATGGCACGCTCGAGTATCTGGGGCGCGAAGACCATCAGGTGAAGCTGCACGGGTATCGCATCGAGCTCGGTGAAATCGAAACGGTGTTGTCGCTGGTCGACGGTGTCGCGTCGGCTGTCGTGATCGTGGAAGAAGGTGCCGCCGGGCAGGCATTTCTTGCCGCGCACCTCGAGTCGGTGCCGGGTCATGATGCGGAAGTGACCGAGCCTGTGGCGCGTGCCGCGTGTGCGCGACACCTGCCCGCATACATGGTGCCGCGGACCTTCCGTTGGTGGCCCTCATTACCGCGGTTGTCCAATGGCAAGCTGGATCGAGGGGCGCTCGGCAATCGTACCGCGCCGAGCGTTGCCACGCGCGCGGTGAGTGCGACAGACGCGGCGGTCGCTGTGCTGAACGCGTCGGTGCTGTCGCACGAGCCAGTGGTACCGACCGGTGAGGGGCTGCGCGATGCACCGCGTGACCACACGGAGCGGGTGCTGCAGCAGCTGTGGAGCGACGTCCTGCGCACCGACCGGATCGGTCGGCACGACACGTTCTTCGATCTCGGGGGCGATTCGCTGACCGCTGTGCGGCTGGCCAGTCGAATTGAAGCGGCGTTCGGCGTGCCGGTACCGCTGGCGTTGCTGCTCGATCAGACGACCATCGCCTCGATGGCCACGACCCTTCGTGCTGGAGGCACCGAGGCCGCATGGACGCCGTTGGCCACGTTATCGCGCCACGGGAGCGGTGCCCCCTTGTTCCTCTTTCCAGGCGCGGGCGGCAATGTGCTGGCCTTCGAGCCGCTGATCCGGCGGCTTGCCGGCACGCGCCCGCTCTACGGCATCCAAGCGGTGGGACTGGACGGGCACACCCCCCCCTACACCGACGTGCCGACCATGGCGGCCGCGATGCTGACGGCCATCGAGACCACCGCCGGCACACACCCCGTGTTGCTGGCAGGCCACTCCTTCGGCGGGTCTCTCGCCTTCGACGTGGCGCGACAGCTGCGCGCGCGCGGCACGGCGGTGGGATGGTTGGGGATCTTCGATACGCCGGCGCCGATCTTCGATGCCGAAGACGTGACCCAGTCGTGGAGCGAGACGGACTGGGTGCTCCGGCTCGCCGGCGACATCGAGCAGATGACCGGCGCGCGCCTTGGCGTCGATGTGGCGTTGGCCGCGCATGGTGTGGTCGCGACCGACGGCGCGCGCGCCTTCGAGGTGCTGGCCGAGCGACTGGTCGCGACCGGATGGTGGCCCGCCGACGCGCCGCGGCACGCATTGGCGGGATACCTCAACGTGTACCGGGCCAATTTGGCCACGCGGTATCGCGCGCCGGCGTCGGAGCTCGACGTGCCGGTCACGCTCTTCACGGCCGCCGTGCAGGATCTCCACGGCACCACGCCGGCCGCCGCTGCCGTGCAGCAGCAGCCCGGATGGGGATGGCCGCAGCTCGTTCGGGACGTATCGCGGCAGGAGGTGCCCGGCGATCATCTCGGCATGCTCACCGAGCCGCATGTTGCGGCGCTCGCCGATGCCGTCCGGGCCGCGCTCGCGCCGGCGCCGTTCTCCGTTCCTACCTGATCATCGCCTCGGCATGCGCTTCCAACGATTGCAGCACGCGCGTGATGTCCGCTTCCGCTGCCGCTTGGCCGCTGAACCGGTTGTCCCACGCGTCGTATCCGAGTTGCCAGAGATGGCGCGCGAGCACGAACCAGGGCAACGCCTCCCCTTCAGCGTTCGACAGCGGCCGCACGCTGGCATATCCTTCCAGCAGCAACGGCCACCACGCGTCCAGCTGTCCGGCGCGTTCCGCCGTCCAATGGAACGCCGCGAGGTCGTAGGCGAGCCAGCCATGACCACACTCATCGAAATCGAACAGCGTGACCACGCCGTCTGCGCTCCAGTGGGCATTGCCACCATGCAGATCGCCGTGGCAGACGCCGCGGGGACATGCCGCGCCCATCGGGCCCTCCAGCCGTGCGCGCAATGGCGTGACAATCCTATCGAGCGTGTCGCGCCAGTCGGGGCGCGTCGCCACGTGTGGCGAGAGCCAGCGCAGCGGACGGTCGATCAATTCGGCGCTGGCGAGTCCCCGGCGGTCTGCGCCCGGAAAGCGCGCCATCGCCTCGTGAAAGCGCGCGATACTCTGGCCATAGGCGATGATGTGCTCCGCCGTCGCCGTCTCCGCATCGACCGACACGCCGGGGGCGGCGGCGAAGAGGACTGCGCATCGCTCGCCTTCAGGCGCATCGATGAGTGTGATCCACTCGCCATCCGTACGAGCGAGGGGCGCCGCCACGGGCACCCCATGACTGGCCGCGTGGCGCAAGACGTCGACTTCGTAGGTGACGTCGCTCCGCGATCGCAGCCCCGCACGGTATACGCGGAAGAACGTCGTCTGCTCCGCGTGGTGCAGGCGATACGTATCGTGCGTGCCACGCGCATGCAGGGTGCAACTCCCCGCCACCCCGTAGTGGTCGTGCAGATGCGTGCCGATCCACTGCGGATCGATCGTGCTGTTCAGAATTCGTGCTGACCACATGGATGACATCCCCGACGTGTGGTGATCGACCCGCGCTACGCGGCTGGCCTCGTCGTACCGTTCCCGCAATGTACTCGCCGCTCGGCTTGCTAAGCGCCCTTCCCCCTTCATCCGCACATCGAGTCGCCTGATGCCACGTCCTATCCGTTTCCCGCGGCGCCCCATGTGGCGCCCCTGCGCGGCGCTCGTTGCCGCCTCACTGGCGCTCGTTTCCGCCAGTGGTACCCTGTCGGCCCAACAACCCGCCTCCCCCTCGCTGGTGGTGTTCATCACGGTCGACCAGATGCGCGCCGATTATCTCGACCGCTTCGCGGATCAGTTCACCGGTGGTCTCAAGCGTCTGAAAGCCGAAGGCGGCGTCTTTACGCGCGCCATGCACGATCACGCGATCACGGAAACGGCGCCGGGGCACGCGACCACGATGTCCGGACGGTTCCCGGTGCACACCGGCATCACGTACAATGCCGCCGGCGTGAACACCCCCGACGCGCCGTTGATCGCCGGTGGCGTCGGCGAAGGGGCGGCGCCGACCAAGTTCCGCGGCACCACCCTGACGGACTGGATGCGCGCCAAGGATCCGGCGATGCGGTTCGTCTCGGTTTCTCGCAAGGATCGCGGCGCGATCCTGCCGATCGGGCGCACGAAGGGCGACGTGTACTGGTGGGCGCCGGGATTGTTCACGACCAGTACCTACTATGGCGATACGCTGCCCACGTGGGTACAGCAGTTCAACGCAGAGCGCGGATGGATGCAGCTGGCCGGCAAGAGCTGGGATCTGCTGCTCCCGGCGGCATCGTACAGCGAGCCCGACTCGGTGCCGGCGGAGGCGCAGGGTGGTCAGTTCATGTTCCCCTATCGCGCGCCGCGCGACAGCGCCACGCTGGCGCGCATCTTCTTCGGCACCCCCATGATGGACTCGCTGTCGCTGGCGCTGGCCCTGCGTGCCGTGTCGGTGAAGGAACTCGGGGCCGCGCCCCGTCGCAGCGACCTTCTCGCGGTGTCGTTGAGTTCCACCGACGCCGTGGGGCACAAGTTCGGGCCCGATTCGCGGGAAATCCACGATCAGCTCTTGCGGCTCGATCGCTCACTCGGGGCCTTTTTCGATTCGCTGTTCGTGCTGCGTGATCCGCGTCGGGTGACGGTGGTGCTGACCGGCGACCATGGCATGTCGCCGTTGCCGGAATTCCATTCCGGACGGTTTGCCAATCAGGGCGCGAGCCGGGTGGATGCGGGTGCGGTCCTGGCGGCCCTCGATACCTCGCTCCGGGCCCGAGGCGTGCCGCCGGCCGCGTGGAACTTCGAGGCGGGCGTGTGGTTCGTGCTCGATCGCGCCCCATTCACGCGGGCAGGCGTGTCGGTCGACTCCGTCGCGCGTGCTCTCGCTTCCCGCATGCTCACCATCACGAACGTGGCGCGGAGCGATCTGTTCTCCGATCTCGCGAAGGCCGATACCACCCGCGATCAGCTCGCGCGCCGGTGGTTGCACATGTTCGCGCCCGGTGGTGAGGCGATCTTGGCCACCTCGCTCAAGCCGTACAGCCTGTGGTGGACCACGCCGAATGCCGGCCATGGCATGCCGTACGACGACGATGCCCATGTCCCGCTGATCTTCTGGGGCCAGGGTGTGCGTCCGGGGCGCTACACGCAGCCGGTACGCACGGTCGATATCGCGCCCACGCTCGCGCGTCTCCTTGGCGTCACGCCGACCGAGCGGCTCGACGGACGCGTGCTGTCCCCGGTGTTGCGTGCGGGTGGGTCGTCGCGCCGTCGCTGACCGAAGACCGGCGAGAATGGTGAGGAGTACCGTGGGGGCCGCGTGATGTCACGCGGCCCCCACGGCACTTTAGGCCAGCACAAACTCGCGCTTGGCGAACAGGTGCGCGGCGTCGATTCCAGCGCTCGCGCATTGGGCAAGAAAGGTCCCGACCTGCTGCATCGATATCGACGTGTCGTCCAGCTCGTTGTCGAGAATGTGGCTCAGCCAGGGCTCCTGGCCCATGGCGTAGGTGTACGCCCCCGACACGCCGAAGGCCTGGGCGAGCGACAGCGCTTCGTGGGCATAGGAGCCACGCGCGCGCCGCGATTGATCGATCTCGCGGCTGAGCGGCTTCGTGAACAGCGGCCCGTAAATCCACGATGCCGGTGCCCCTTCGCACTCCATGCCCGTGAACAGCAGGTCGGCCGGGCCCACGTGATGGCGGACGTGGCCGGCGAGCCGGGGATCGAGATTCGACGAGTCGGCGATGGCCAGCACGGACCGGCCCTGCAGGTCGATCTTGTAGCCGCTCTTGCTCTGGACGAGCAGGTCGTGATGCTCACCGAAGAAGGGCAAACAATGAATCCGACCGCCCGGCAGCGGAATCTCGTCGAGGTCGCGCACTTCGATGAGGTTGTCGAATCCGGTATGCTTGAGCGCCAGGTACAGCGACGGGTCCTGCGGCAGGCCGTCAGCGTTCCGCGGTACCACGATGTGCCCGATCATGTGCCGCAGCTGGAGCAGGGTTTCGAAATGCACGTGATCATGATGGCTATGCGAGAGCACGACGTAGTCGATGTGCTCCGGCAGGTCGGCCATGGTGAAGCGGTCCGGCGACGCCGGGTACTGATAACTGAGAATGGGGTCGGTGAGCACACTGATGCCACCGCCTTCGATCAGCAGCGAGGCATGCCCGAAGTAGCGCACGCGCATGCCCGGCCCGTCGTAGCGTGGCGCCGCCGCCGGCGCCGTCTCGGTGAAGAGCCCGCGCAGCCCCTCCGGGTTGCTTACGCAATCGCCAAGAAGCGCCGCGATCTCGTCGAAGGGGCGCGGCTCGCGCTTCATGCGGAAGAGCGCATCGAGCCGCGGATCACGGAAGCGCAGGTCGAGCGTCACGTCGCGATCGTTCGCGATGCGCGGGGTGCTGAGCATGAACGGCCGCGTGCGGTCCTCCGTGGTCAGCGACAGCGCCACGGTCTGCAGATGCTCGGCGTAGTACTTGCTGCGATACAGCATCGACTCGAGCACCCGGAACGAGGGCGTGTGGTTCATGTCGTACACGAGCTCCACATACCCCTGCAGTGGCTCAGGGACCAGCGGATAGAGGCTTTCCATGGGTTGCCCCTTGGCCTTCTCCTGTAGCATGCGCCCGAGGTCCGTGAGCGCCTTCGCCAGTTCAAGCAGGTCAGCGCCGTGGTGCTGCGTCTGCGCAATGAGTTCCCGGACCTGCGGCACGTGGCGGGCCTCGAGGTCGATGAACGCTCCGCCCTTCATGGCCGGATTCTTCAGCGCGGCGGCGTGCATGGCCGGCGCGTTGACGAAAGAGGTCATGGCCTTGAGATGGCGGTCGCGCGTGTTGAACGCCGCCGTCACAGGCGGAATCAGGAGATTCCAGGCAAACCACCGGTTGAAGAGCGGATCAACCTGGACGTTCGGTCGGAGATAGACGGACATGATGGAGGACGGTGGTCAGGTGGGAAGGTCGAGCGCATCAAGCGTATCACGAAGCAGCCGCTCGGCTTCGTCATCGCTTACTTCGTCGAGGAGCGCCGGCGCCGGCGGCGGGGTGCGTGGCGCGCGGGGGATCGGCGCGGTCGGCGCGGTCGGCGCGGTGCCGGCAGACGACGCGCGGTGCTCGGCGTGATCCGGCAGACGTGCTTCGATGCCGCCGATGAGAGCCGCCACCGTGGGATACTCGAAGATCAGGGTGGCCGGAAGCGACTGGCCGAGGAGTTGTTCGAGCTGCGTCCGCAGATCGAGGGCGGCGAGGCTGTCGACGCCCAGTTCGAACAGCCCTTGGTCGAGGGGTAGGTGGGTCGTGGACGGCCACCCGAGCACGTGGCGCACGGCATCGGTGACGGCCGTTTCGACGAGATGTGTCCGTTCTGCGGGCGAGGCAGCGAGCACGGTGCGCGGCCACGGGGGCGTGTCCACGACCGGCGCATCGATCTGGGCCGGTGCGCCCGCCGCCGGCTGCTTGGTGGCGGACAGTGCGGCCAGCAGTCCTCGCGGACCACGCGCTTCATACGAGCCACGAAAGCGCGTCCAGTCCGTAGCGCTGATCACCAGGTGCGGCACAGGCTGTTGCATGGCGCGCAACAGCCACGCCGTAGCCGCATCGGGCGCCAGTCCGTAGACACCGATCCGCTCGAGCAGCGCGAGGTCGTCGGCCCTCGACATGCCGCTCCCCTCCCAGGGTCCCCAGCTGATCGACAGCGCGGGCAGACCGAGGTGGTGCCGGTGATGCGCCAGGGCATCGAGCGCCGCGTTGGCGGCCGCATAGTGCATCTGGCCGCGTGAGCCCCACACGCCGGCGATGGAGGAGAAGAGCACGAAGTGCTCGAGCGGTGCATCGCGCGTGACCTCGTGCAAGGCCCAGGCCCCGAGGAGCTTAGGCCGCAGCACCGCGTGCACGGCGTCGGCGTCGAGTTCCTGCACCGGCTGCATCCCCCCGACGCCTGCCGCGTGGAATACCCCACCCAGCGGCAGGGCAGGATCCTCGTGGCGCGCCAACGCGTGGCGGAGCGCCGAGGCCTCTGCCACATCGGCGGCGAGCGTCACTACGGTCACCCCGCGGTCGCTCAAGCGTCGGAGGCGGAGGTCGCGGGCAACGTCCGGCGCACCGGCCCCACGACGGCCAAGCAAGAGAATGCGTTGCGCGCCGGCCTCGGCTAGCGCTTCCGCGACATGGAGTCCCAGCGCGCCAAACCCGCCGGTCACGAGATAGCTGCGGTCGGCGCGAAGCGGCGGCGTGCCGTTCGGCGGCTCGTTCGGCGGACTCACCGAGACATAGGGGCGCAGTCGTGGCACCAGGCGCTGCCCGTCGCGCACGGCCACGATGTCATCCGGTCGTTCCTGTTCCAGTTCGTCGAGAATCGCCGAGATGTCGTCGACGGTGGCCGGTCTCGAGGGGCCGAGGTCGATGACCCGTCCGGCGTGGGCGGGATGTTCGAGGCTCACGCCCCTCGCGGCCGCGGCGCAGGCGGCGTCCACGAGGGGCGGCCGCGCGGTATCGCCAGCGACCGGTGCGACGCCCCGTGTCACCACCCAGAGCCGGGCCGACACCGGACCGGCGGCCGCTATCACCGCGTGCGCTACCTCGAGCAGTGCGGCGACACGGTGGCCCGCCGTCGTTTCCGTCGCCGCGTCGGGCAGCACGATCACGTCGGTGCACCCTGTCGCGTCGATGCCATCGGCGCCGGCCGGCCGTCGAACGGCGCCCCCGCGCAGCGCCGCTTCGGCGATGAGCATCGAGCACAGCGGGGTGTCGTCGCCCACCACCAGCAGCTCCCGTCCCTGCAGACGGCGACCAGCTGACCCCGGCCCACGGACCGCGTCGACCGGCTCCCACGTGAGCACGTGGGCGGCGGGCTCCGGTCGGGCATCCAGCCCCGCGCGATCCGCCGGGCGGTCAGCCGTTCGGTCAGCCGTTCGGTCAGCCGTTCGGTCCTCGAGGTAATGTCGTTCGGCAGCGAACGGATACAGCGGAATACTCACGGGGTGACCCGATCCCCGCCAGCATTCGTGACGCCAGTCGATCTCGGCCCCGCGGGCGTACTCCGTCCCGAGCGCCTCGAGCAGGGCGCTATCGAGGGCACCCGGGGTGCCGGCGGCGCCTGCCAGCAACGCCGCGGCGCTGGCCGTGGCCTCCCGCACGGTCGCGTCGTATGCGGCCATGCCGGTCACGCCATGCGCGCACTGGTGGGTCGTGCCGGCGAGCCACGCGGCAAGCTGTGCCCGGGCCTCGGCTGGCGAGGGTGCCACCACGGCCAGACGATGCGCGAAGTGCGCGCGCCCGGTTCGCGACGTCCAACACGCCGCACCGAACGTTTCGGGCGCGAGCGTGTCGAGATGTCCAAGCCAGGCCGCCGCGAGCCGCTGCAGCGCATCGGGCGTCTTGGCGGACAGGCACAACAGGTTTGCATCATCTATGGCGCTTTCATGTCCCGGTGCCGTCTTGATGATGCCTCGCGGTACGGCCTCCACGATCAGATGCGCGTTGGTGCCGCTGAAGCCAAAGGCGCTGATACCCGCCCGGGGAGGTCGGTCACGCGTGGGCCATGGGCGCGCCTCCGTCACGATCCGGATAGGCAGGTCGGCCCATGCAATGTGCGGGTTGGGGCTGGTCAGCTGTCGATGGGCCGGGATGCGCGCGTGCGCAAACGCGAGCAGCACTTTGGCCAGCGAGGCCATCCCGGCGGCGGGCTCCAGATGCCCGATATTGGTCTTCACCGATCCCACGAGCAGCGGATCGTCCGAGGATCGATGCTGACCGTACGCTTGCGCCAGCGCTTCGATCTCGATCGGGTCACCCAACGCGGTCCCGGTGCCGTGTGCCTCGACGTAATCCACGTCGGCTGGCGACACGGTCGCCCACTCGAGCGCCCGCCTGATGACGGCGGCTTGCGCCAGACTGCTGGGCACGGTGAGTCCGCCACTCGGTCCATCCTGATTGACCGCCGATCCGCGAATGATCCCGAGAATCCGATCGCCTGCCGCCTCCGCGTCGTCGAGGCGTCGCAGCACCACCACGCCACACCCTTCGCCGCGCGCGTACCCATCGGCCTGCGCGTCGAAGGTTTTGCACCGGCCGTCGGGCGAGAGCATGTGCGCCTGCGCAAATGAGGCCATCACCTCGGGTGACAGCATCAGCTGCACGCCACCGGCAAGCGCCATGTCACACTCGCGATCGCGGAGCGAGCGACAGGCGAGGTGCACTGCCACGAGCGACGACGAACACGCGGTATCCACGGCCATCGCCGGACCGCACGCGCCGAGGAGAAAGGCGAGACGCCCGGGGATCATGTTGAGCGCGCTACCGGTGCCGGCGTAGGGGCCGAGCTCCGCCATTCGGTCCGCCAGGCGAATCGCATGATCGAAGCAGGTGACGCCGACGAACACCCCGGTGGACGACCCGTACACGGATGGCGGCGCAATGCCGGCATCCTCGAGCGCATGCCAGGCCGTCTCCAGCAGCATGCGCTGTTGCGGGTCCATCGCGCGCGCCTCTCGAGGCGAAATGCCGAAGAACCCGGCGTCGAACTCGTCGACCCGCGCCAGAAAACCGCCGCGCCGCACCGCGGGCGCGGATGACGCCGCCGGATCGTGCGCCCAGCGATCCGTCGGGACGTCGACGGTGGCATCGCGTGCCTCGTCCAGCAGCGACCAAAAGGCGTGCGGCGTGCTCGCATTGCCGGGAAACCGACACCCGAGGCCGACCACGGCGATCGGGGTCGCCTCGCTCGCACGCTCCGCGCGGAGCGCGGCGAGTTCCGTTCGCTGACGAACGATCTCGTCCAGCGCCCGCTGCAGGAGGTCGTTCGTGCTCATGTCCGGCCGCTGTCGAGGGCGGCCCGCAGCATGGCTTCGATGTCCGATGCCTCGGTGGACGGGCGTTCGGCTGGCAGCAGGGTGAGCAGATGATCGACCAGCGTTTCGAGGGTGGGATAGGTGAACAGCACCGTGGGCTTGAGCCCGATGCCGAGCTCCTGCTCCAGGCGATCCCGCAGCTCCAGCGCGAGAATGGAATCAAGCCCCAAGTCGAACAGCGGCTGACGTGGAGGAATGGGATCGTCGGCCGCACGCTTGAGCGTCTCCCCGAGCGCGCGCGCGAGATGGGCGAAGAGCCACGCGTGTCGTTCGGCGCCGGGACCGGGAATGATCGCCGTCGCGGTACGCGACGGCGCCGTCTGCGGCATCGGCTCGGATGCGCGCGCCGGCGTCGGGGCCGGTGTCCGCTCCACTGTCCGCTCCACTGCCCGCTCCGGTGCCCGCTCCGGTGCCCGCTCCGGTGCCCGCTCCTGCACAAATGCCTGCACCAACGCCCGCACGAGTGGCAGTCGCGCGGCGAGGGGGTCGGCCTGGCCCAGCCGGTGCCAATCCACCTGTGCGACGATCAGCGACGGCGCGCCCCTTGCCGGGAGCTGCCGAACGAGCGACAGCGCGATGGCTGGGCTCAGCGGCGTAATTCCCAGCGAGGCCAGCTGTGCGTGGGCGGCCCGACCGTAGGTCGTGGCCGAATGGCCCACCTCGGCCCACGGGCCCCAATTGATGCTGCGAACAGCGTGCCCCAGCGCGTGCCCCTCGGCGGCGAGGCCGTCGAGATAGGCATTCGCCGCGGCGTAGCTGGCCTGCCCGGGGGCGGGGAGGAGGGCCGACACCGAGGAGAAGAACACCAGCGAACCGACGCCATGCCGCTCGGCCAGCTGCCGAAGCAGCCAGCCACCTTTCACCTTGGCGGCGAGGACCCGCTCGATGCGGGCGGTATCCTGGTGGTCGAGCGTCGCATCGTCGAGCACACCGGCCGCATGATACACGGTGGTCACGGGGCGCCCGTCTACGCGCAGTTGCTCAAAGCATGCCTCGAGCGCCGTGCCGTCGGTGACGTCGATGGCATGGACGGCAAGGCGGGCGCCGCGCGCGTCGGCGAGTGCCTGCAGCGCGCGGTAGCCGACAGAGTCGTAGGCCGCCTGAGGGGTGCGTGCCAGCAGCACCAGGTCGCGGACTCCGTCCTCGACGAGGGCGCCCGCCAGGGCAAGTCCGATCCCACCGGTTCCGCCGGTAATCATCACCGTTCCGTCGCGGACCGCGGTGCCCGGCGGCGGCGGCGGCGCGGCACGACCGAGGCGTGGCACGAGGACGGTCCCACCGCGGAGCGCCGCCATGTCATCCTCGGGCGGGGAGCGAAGCATGCCGGTGATCGCATCACCACCCGTCGACAACGGCAGCGCCGGGTCGAGATCGAGCAGCATGGCCAGCTGACCCGGATGCTCCACTTGGAGGGCGCGCCCCACACCCCAGATGGCCGCCGACGACGGGGATACCCGCTCATCGGGTTGCACCGCAACGCCGCCGCGCGTGACGTACAGCACCGGTGCGGCTCCGTCCCGTCCCGCGGCGCGGGCGGTACTGATGGCGGCCGAGATGCGCGTCATGGCCGTATCGGCGTCGCACTCGGGCCCCTCGACCGTCGAGCCCTCGGCGGCACGAAGGTCGAGCACCAACGCCGGGCCCTCGTCGGACACGGCCACCCCGATTGCAGCGATTGCGGCGCGCACGCTCTGAGCCAGCGGGCCAGTCGGCGCGTCGGTGAGGAGCTGCACCGGTGTGGGCAGCGCCGGCCGCATGCTGGTTGGTGTCTCCCAGCGGCGGGTGTAGCAGAGGTCGTCGAGCGGACGGTCGGCGGCAAGTCGGCGCAGTCGATCCAGATGCTTCAACGAGGCACGCACTCGCGAAGGCGCCGGCCCGAAGTCCAGCAGACAGGCCACCTCGTTCACCCCGATCGCCTCCAGCCGCTGGACCAACGGCAAGCACGACTCCGGCGTGCCGATCAGCCCCCGCTGCTCAGCGAATCGATCGTACAGAAAATTGATGAACTCGGCACGATCATCTCCTGTCAGCGTCGACAGGTCGATCTCCTGACCGCGGCTCTTGGCGAGCCCGCGCAGCAACCCGAGATTGGCCTCGATGTACTGACAGAAGGGCGCGCGGGCCTCTTCGCGGATCGTGTCGCGGTCCTCGCCCACGAAGGTGTGGATCATGACCGTGACCTGTCCCGTGGCGGGGTCGAGACCGGCCGCGGCGCGGGCATGGCGATAGCGGGCAATCTTGGCCGCCAACGCGTCCACATCCTGATCGAGGATGTGCGTGAGGAGGTTGGCGCCGGCGGCGCCCGCCCGCTCGAACGAGTCCGGATTGGCCGCCGCCGTGATCCATACGGGGCACTCCGTTTGGATGGGGCGCGGCAGGGTGGTCACCGACGTCTGCTCCCCTAGGCCGTTGCTTCCCACCCACGGCTCGCCGCGCCAGAGGGCCCGCACCGTGTGCAGTGTGCGGTGCAACTCCGCCTGTCGATCCGCGTATCGCTCGGGGGCGAGGGCGAAGTCATCGGGGTGCCAGCCCGTGGCGAGCGAAAAGCCCGCGCGGCCGTTGGAGAGACGGTCCACGACCGCCCAGTCTTCGGCAATCCGCACCGGATGATGCAACGGCGCCACGACGCTGCCGGCGTGCAGGCGCACCCGTTTCGTGCACATGGCGAGGGCACCGTGCAGGATGGCGGGGGCCGGATACGCGCCGCCCAACGGGGTAAAGTGCCGCTCAGGCAGCCAGACGCTGCTGAACCCCTGTTCGTCGGCGAAGCGCGCCACGTCGAGCAACAGGTTGTACCCGTCGGCGGCAAGGGCGTCGACGTTTGCCGCAAAGAACATCACCCCGAACCGGATACCCCCCGCTCGCGGTTGGTCGTCCAATGGTCCCTGAGCGGGCGTACCGGAGGGTTGCGGCAGGGGGACAGGCGCGTCGGGCGCGGAACCGTTGGCCGCCGGCAGCCAATGACGCACCGGTTCGAAGGGATACGTCGGGGCATCGGGTCGTCGAGCCGCCAACGGATACAGCGCGCGCCAGTCGACGAGGTCACCACCCAGAAAGCGTGCGGCCGCGTCTTGCTCCGCCATCGACAGCTGGGTGACGTCACCCAGCGCGCCGGCGATCCGCCCATGCGGGGGCGCGTTCTGACGCAACAGATCGACTGCTTCGGCGGTGGTGCGGGCGACCACGGTCATCCGTTCGGCCCAGAGTCCGCGTGTGCTGCACCAGCTGTGCGCCAGCGGGGCCAGCGGGACGTCGCCCTGCGCCTCCAGCCACGTGATCATGCGCTGCACGAGTGCGCGGAGCGCGGCCGGGGTGCGCGCGCTGAGGGCGAGTATCGCGTGGGCCGAGCGGTCGGGGAGGGCGTCGCGCGCCCCCTCGACGGGCACCACCTCGGTCGACGGCGCGCCCTCGACAATCACATGCACGTTGGTGCCGCCAAACCCGAAGGCGCTCACGCCGGCGATGCGGCGTCCTGCCGGCCATGGCTGCGCTTCGGAAGGAATGGCCAGCGTCTCGCCCAGCGTGATCCGCGGATTGAGCGTTTCCACTCCGGGTTGTGGCGGAATCACGCCGTGACGGAGCGCCAGCACCACCTTGCACAGGCCGGCGAGGCCAGCGGCCGCCTCGAGGTGGCCGATGTTCGCTTTGGTCGATGTGATGAAGCAGCGTGATGATCGCGGGGCCTCGTCGAGGACCGCGGCGAGCGCCTGCACTTCAATCGGATCACCGAGTGCGGTGCCGGTACCGTGCGTTTCCACCAGCTGCACGGCAGCTGAGGTCACGCCGGCCCGTTGCAGGGCTTCACGCACGACGGCGGTCTGTGCCGGACCATTCGGGGCGGTCAGCCCGTGCGTGCGCCCATCCTGATTCACGGCGCTGCCGCGCAGCAGCGCCCACACGATGTCGCCGTCGCGTTGGGCGTCGGCGAGGCGCTTGAGCACGACCATCACGGCGCCTTCCCCACGCACATAGCCATCGGCGGCCGCATCGAAGGTGCGGCAGCGGCGCGCCGGCGAGAGCATCCCCGCGCGGGTAAATGCGGTGGTGAGGTCGGGAAGCAGCTGCACGTTCACGCCGCCCACCAGCGCCGTGTCGATGGTGCCGGCACGCAGCGCGTCGCACCCGTGGTGCACCGCCACGAGCGAGGAGGAGCACGCGGTGTCCACTGCCCAGCTCGGGCCTCGCAGGTCGAACAGATAGGACAGGCGGTTGGCCACGACGCTGGAGGCGTTGCCGGTGGCGGCATGGGCTTCAGCCGTGTGGCCACCGCGCGCGGCCAGCCGCGCGTAATCGCCGGCGCTCACCCCCACGAACACCCCGGTGCGCGTGCCCGCGAGCGACGACGGCACCATGCCCGCCCGCTCGAGCGCTTCCCAGGTGACTTCGCACAGCAGTCGCTGTTGCGGATCCATCAGCCCTGCTTCGTGCGGCGAGATGCCGAAGCAGGCGGCATCGAAGCGCGAGACATCGGTGAGATAGCCGCCGAGGCCAAGCGCCGGATCACGATCGGCGGGCGGGGCGGTGATGGCGTGCGCGCCCTGCTCCAGCAGCGACCAGAAGGCCTCGGGGGTGTCTGCGCCCGGCATCCGGCACGCGAGGCCCACGATCGCGATGACGTCATCATCGCTGCCGGCGGTGCGGCCGGTGGTGCTGTCGCCCGCGGTACCGGTGAGGCGTGCCGTCGCCCCGGTGAGATGTGAGGCCAGCGCGTCGATGGTGGGGTAGTCGTACGCGATCGTCGCCGGCAGGTCGCGGCCGAGCCGCTGCTGCAGTGCGCCGGCGAGCGCCACGGTCTGTACCGAGTCGAAGCCAAACTGGCTGAGCGGCGCCTGTGCATCGACGGTCGCTGGTGCGCGGTGACTGAGCGCGGCGACCTGCTCCACGAGCCACGCCCGCAGCGCGTCGTGGGTGGGGGTCGCCAGCGCGGCGGGCGAATCGGACGTTGCGGCCGCATCGTCCGGCGCGTCCGCCTGCCACTGGGCCACGACGTCGAGCTGCTGCTGCTGGTAGTCCAGTCGGCACCGCCGCCGCTGCACCTTGCCGCTCGACGTGCGCGGCAGCGTGGTGGTCCTCACCAGCACCACCGCATCCGGCGCCACATCGTGGTCGGTGGCCACGCGTGCGCGCACCCGATCGATGATGCTCTGGTGATCGCCGCGCATCAGTTCGCGTGGTAACTCGACCACCACGACGACCTGTTCGCGCAGGCCGTCATCCAGACCGAACGCGATGCACATCTCGGCCCGGAGTCCGGCCACGGCCTCGCTGGCGCTGGCTTCGAGGTCCTGCGGATAGCAATTGCGGCCGCGGACGATGATCAGGTCCTTCTCTCGCCCGGTCACGAACAGGTGCCCGCCGGACATGATCCCGAGATCGCCGGTGCGGTAGTAGCGGGCGCCATCATCGTGCGCGAGCGCGACACCAAATACTTCGGCCGTGGCCGCCGGGTTGTTGAAATACCCCGCGGCGATCGCGGGGCTGGAGGCCCAGATCTCTCCCTCGATCCCCTCATCGCACGCCATGCGCGTGACCGGGTTGACGATGCGGATGGTGGCGCGGTCGAAGGCGTGACCACACGACACCAGCTGGCGGTTCCCGTGGCGATGGAAGACTGGCGCGGTACCGGCCCCCTGAATCGTCAGGAAGAGCACGGTTTCTGCCATGCCGTAGGTCGGCTGCATTTGCTCCGGGCGAAAGCGCGCGGGGGCAAACGCCTCGATGAACCGGCGCACGGTGTCCTCGCGCACCGGCTCGGCTCCGTTGTACGCCATGGTCCACGACGAAAGATCGAGCCGCGCTCGCTCTTCGGGCGTGGTGCGCGCCAAGCAGAGCTCATACGCCGAGTTGGGGGCACCCGAAACGGTGCCGCGGTAGGTCGACACTGCTTCGAGCCAGCGCAGCGGGCGCTGGAGGAACGCCGTGGGGGCCATGAGCACGACCGAGGCCCCGAGATAGAGGGGGGCGAGGACCTGGCCGATCAGCCCCATGTCATGAAACACGGGGAGCCACCCCACGAAAACCGACCTCTCGCTCATGGAGAAGGCGAGGCAGACCGTTTCGAGGTTGTGCAGGAGATTGGCGTGCGAGACCATTACCCCCTTGGGGGTGCCTGTCGATCCCGAGGTGTACTGCAGGAATGCCAGCGTGTCGGGAGTGGGCCACGCGGGCGACCAAGGCACCGGCGTGGTCGTATCGTTGGCGGTGGTCGCGGCCACCGCAATGACCGGCAGCCGTCCCTGCGAGCCCGATATCTCGGGGAGGGTTCCGGCCACTTCTGCGGTACTGAGTACCACCCGTGCGTCGGCGTCACCCACGATGGCGCTCACCCGCTCGGCGCCCCGGTTCTTGCGTGGGGGATAGGCGGGGACCGCCACCATCCCGGCATAGAGGCAACCGATGAACCCGCGGATGAAGTCGAGCCCCGGCGGGAACAACAGCAGGACCCGATCTCCCGGTTCCGCCTGCGCCGACAACGCCGCGGCGACGGCCCGCGCGTCGCGGTCGAGCTCGGCAAAAGTGCAGCTGTCCGCGGGCGATTCACCGTTCTCTAGGAACGTCATACACCGCTTGTCGGGGGTGCGGCGCACATGCTCGAGCATCACATCGAGCAGCGTTCCGGCAGCGTGCGACGTGGTCATGCGCCCCCCTCCCGCTCGAAGTCATCGGTGATCACGCGATCATTGTCGACGGCGCTCGTCATCTGAAGCGTCGTGCGGTCGCTGCCCGGGCGGAAGTGTACGGCCGCGGGTAGCCCCTCAACGACGGCGGAGGTGTCCTCTCCGTTCGAAATGAGCCGAGACACGACGCCGTCTGGGTGCTGCAGGTAGAGCGCGGTCCCGTCGGTGGTCACGGTCACCCGTCGCCCCGAACGAACCCCCCGATAGGCTCCGAGGCACGCCAGCAGTGCTGGCACCGATGGGCGGATGGGGGTCCAGTCGGGGGCGGCCACGAGGGCGGCCACCTGCTCCTGTAACCCCGACCAATCCTCCCCCTGCCGGACGCAGGTGGCGGCCGCCAGCGGCCATCGGGCCATCAGCTGGCCGATAACGGCGTGTTGGTGCTCCCAGAAGGCGAGCACCAGTGGCGACACCCCGTCGCCTTCCGGGGCCGCGACGAGGGCGCCCCCCCCCGCCCGATGCTGCCACTCGGTGGCAAACGGGCTGTGCTCCAGCATACGGTGCATGGCGTAGCCCCACTGCGAGCCCCGGTTCGCGCCAAGGGCGCTGAGGTGCTGGGGAATGGACGCGGGGCTGAGGTACACGAGCGAGCTGTCGTGGGCCCGGATCGCGGTGGCGATCGCGTCCAGTGTTTCGCAGATGCGATCGAACGGGGTCCGCATGGCGAGCAGCATCCCCAGTCCGAGATTGAGGAGGGTGCCGTCAAGGATCACGATCTCCTCCTGCTCCTCCCTGTCGAGGCGTTGCCACCCCGCAATCAGTCGCTCAGCCAGCTGCCGTCCACCCTGGTCGCGAAGCTCCGCCAAGTGCCGGAACGAAAACACCGGGTGCGCCGGATCGCGCTCATGGAACCAGCGCACCGTCTGCCCTGCGCCGCGGTAGCGGAGCGCCAGATGCTGGGCGGTTACGGATTTTCCGGTTCCTGGAAGGCCGTCAAGCAGGATCAGACGCATGGGACACGGCGCACGTCGGCGGAAAGGCGAGTTGACGGGTTTTGGCGGAGCGTGGTAGTATACCCGGACTCAGCATCGCCGAGCGACTCCGAGTGAGCACGCCGTTCGCTGGGATCCACAATTCTGGGAGCCGTGATGTCCGACACCAACGAAGCCGCACACAACATTGTCAGCAAGTACACGCTGTACGCGGCTGGAGCCGGTTTGGTCCCTGTGCCGATCGTGGATTTCGCCGCGCTAGCGGCCGTGAATCTGGCCATGCTGCAGGACATCGCGAAGCACTTCGGTGCGGACTTCACCAACGAGTGGGGGAAGAGCACGATCGCGGCCCTGTTGGGCGGCCTGACGGCGACGACGTTCGCGAAGTCGCGCGGCGCCGTGCACCTGTTGCGTGCCATCCCGCTGGTGGGCCAGGCCATGGCGTCGGTCTCGATGTCGCTCTTCGGCGCCGCGGCCACGTACGCCGTGGGTCGCGTGTTCGTGGCCCACTTTGCGGGCGGCGGCACGATGCTGTCGTTCGACATGGAGAAGGCCAAGCAGTCGGTGTCCGAGCAGTACGCCAAGGGCAAGGGCGTGGTGGGACGCCAGATCGCCAAGGGGAAGTCGATGTTCTCGAAGAGCGCGGAGGAGTCGGCCACTGAGACGGCCGCCACCGCGCATGTCGAGGCGGACGCCATGGTGATGACGCCCGCGCCCGTTCCCGCCTGACCGATCGGCAGCCGCGCGACCCCCGTCATGATGCGATCGTGGCGGGGGGAAGGACGTCCGGAACAGCCAACGTGACGACGTAGCCGGGAATGTCGGTGATGGCCTGCAACTGCCAGCGCTGCCCGGCGTGCTCCGCGTGCCCGCATCGGTGCTGGTCGGGCGGGAACACCGCCACGGTGCGTGGGTCGGTCTGCAGCCCCACCCCGAGTGCCTTGAGCACCGCTTCTTTCCCGGTCCACAGCGACAGGAAACACGCGGTGCGTTCGTGAACCGGGAGCGCGCGGATGGCCGCGCCCTCGGCGCCGGTACAGGCGACCGGCACCAACGCATCGACGTCGAACAGCGGCCGATTCACGGGCTCGATGTCGATGCCGACCGGCCCAGCGGTGCGCAACGCGACTACCGCTACCGCACCGGCATGGCTGATCGAGCACCCCACTTCGGGGTACCCCGCGATGCGCGGAGCCCCCGCTTCGGTGCGCTCGATAATGACCTCGGCTGGGGAAACGCCGCTCCACTGCGCCACGAGCGTACGCAACAGATCTCGCGCGGCGACAAACGCGGCCCGCACGGCCGGCACAGGAAGGGCAGCAGCCCGGTGGATTTCCCAGGGCGCCAGGCGATCGCGCCACTGGCCGTTGGCATCATGGTCGTCGGAGGTCAGCTCCCGCCATCGCCATACCGTACCGCAGACGGTCATGCCGCCCCCTTCGGCGGCAACGGACCGCCCGTTCACCGCTCCAACTGCAGCCCGATCATGACCTTGTTGAATGTCGGGCGGACCGGGTCCACCAGGCCGGAATCGTAGCGGCGGTTGTACACCACGTTCACGCCAAGATGGGCCGAGAGCTGGCCGCTCAGTGTGACCGTACTGGCGTGCTGGCGACGGCCGGAGATTTCGGTCCACAGCAGGTTTTGTGACAACTGGATCGTGGGCGCGATCTTCAGCACCAGCGATTCATAGAATCCGCCACCAAACCCACTGACCGTCACCGCTCCACTCGCCGCTAGTTCTGCTTCTTCGCTCGCATTGGCATACGCGAAGGCGGCTCCGGGAGCCACAAACAGCCGCACGCGCTTGGACCTCACCAGCACGCGCCCCACGCCAAGGTGCTGGGTGAAGCGCCCGTCGATTTCCTGCGGTCGGTTCCGCTCGGCGACCGTCTGCGCCACGAGACGGTAGTTCGCCGACAGCGTGCGGTTCGCGGTAATGTTGAGCAGCTGGTCGTTGGATGCCGCCGGGTTGGGATCTTGCCGCTGGTAATTCAGCTGCAGGCCGACGGTCACCGATGACTTGGGGGAGGAGCGCTCGAGCGACAACCCTGCACTACCTCCGATCACTGCGCCCACCTCGTCGCGTGCGACCTCAGACATGTACTGGTAGCCCACTTCGAGGCGGCGGGTCCAGCGGACGCTCGGCGTGTTTTCGCCACCGAGCGTGGGGACCGCGGCCAGCGCGCTCTTGGCGTCGTCCTCGGCGGGCGTCACCGCTGTCACGGCGCTCCGCGCCACTGCCACGCGCCCAACGGCATCACTCAGAAAAATCACCGAGTCCGCGGTCTGGCTCTTGACCCGACCGCGCAGGAGCGATCCGTCTTCGAGGCGGAGGACCACGACGGCAGTCGTGTCCACGGGGAGCGCCTGCGCATGGGCACGCCGAGCGGCCGGGAGGCACAACACTGCGGCGAACAACGCCGCTCTGGATGCTGTAGGGATATTCACAGGGGTAAAGTAATTCGGAAGAGGTCGCTTGACCAGAAAGGATGAGCCCGGTATCTCATGGCCATGACATCCTCCGGTTTACTCCTCGACATCCCCGCACCGACGGCCCTCGCTGGGCCATCCGACATCTTCACGCGGCGGGAGTCGAATGTGCGGAGCTACTGTCGGAGTTTTCCGGCGGTGTTTGCGACGTCGCGCGGCGCCACCATGTGGGACGAAGACGGGCGGGCCTACATCGACTTCTTCGCCGGCGCCGGCACGGTGAACTACGGCCACAATGAGCCGCGGATGGTGCAGGCGGTCGTCGAGTATCTCACCGGTGGCGGTATCGTGCACTCGCTCGATATGCACACGGTGGCCAAGCGCGCGTTCCTTGAAGAATTCGAGCGCACGGTCCTGGAGCCGAGAGGGATGGCGCACCGAGTGCAGTGCCCCGGACCCACCGGCACGAATGCAGTGGAGGCCGCCCTCAAGCTGGCGAGAAAGGTGACGGGCCGCCGGACGGTCATCGCGTTTTCGAATGGGTATCACGGCATGACGCTGGGTGCCTTGGCGGTGACGGCGAATCCGCAGGCTCGCGCCGGGGCCGGGGTGCCGCTTCCCCATGTGCGCGTGGCCCCGTACGAGGGGAACCACGGGATGGCGACCGACGAGGCGCTCGAGGCGCTGTCGCAGCAGCTGCGACTGGCCGAGCAGGAGGATGGCGGCGCCGCCGCGATCATTCTCGAGTGCATTCAGGGCGAGGGTGGCGTGAATGCCGCATCCCCGGTTTGGCTGCGGGGAGTGGCTGAGCGCGCGCGCGCGCACGGCGCGCTGCTCATCGTCGACGACATTCAGGCCGGGTGCGGGCGCTCCGGCACGTTCTTCAGTTTCGAGCCGGCTGGGATCGAGCCCGACATCATCCTGTTGTCGAAAGCCATTGGTGGCGTGGGCATGCCCATGGCGCTGGTGCTCCACCGCCCGGAGCATGACTGCTGGCAACCGGGTGAGCACAACGGGACGTTCCGTGGGTTCAACCTCGCGTTCGTGGCTGCGACGGCGGCGCTCCGCCACTTCTGGCGGGACGATACCCTGGCGCGATCTGTCGCGACCAATGGCGCGATCGTGCGAGAGGCCTTGCTGGACATGGTGCAGGCACATCCCGGGTGTGCCCTGTCGGTGCGCGGTCGCGGTCTGATGCAGGGCCTGCGTTGTGAGGACCCCGCTCTTGCCGCACGCATCGGTCGGGCGGCGTGGGATCGGGGCCTCGTGATCGAGCGCAGCGGTCGTGAGGACGAGGTCGTCAAGCTCATGCCCCCGCTCGTGATCAGCGACGACGAGTTGCGGCGCGGTCTCGCGATCCTTGCCGAGGCTGTGCATGCGGCAATCCACTGACGGGTTCGCGGCGCGCGCCGTTGGCTCTCGCGCGCTGGTGCTCGCGGCGGCACTCGTGGTGGGGAACGGTCTCGCGCTCCGCGGTGCCGCCGCGCAACCGGCCGCGCCGCTCCGGCTGACGCTTGCCGACATGGTGCGTCGTGGGGTGGATTCGAGCCTGCAGGTGGGCGAAGTCAGTGCCAGAGTGCGGCGGGCCAACGCGCAACTGCTGCAGGCCCGCGCCAGTGGCCGGCCGCAGGTGACCACCTCGGCGCTGTGGCAGTGGAATGTGCAGAACCAGTTCCAGTCGCTCGTGCCGTCCGGCGCGACGCCTGGCACATCGACGCGGGCGCCGTCGGCCGCGGATCCATTGCTGCGCATCCTCGGCGCCGATTATCAACTCGGTGTTGGTGCTGCCGTGTCGCAGCGGCTCTTCGATGGCGGCCGGCAGCGGGCGATGGTGCAAGCGGCGGCGGCCACCGCCACGGCCACGCTGCAGGCGGAAGCCTCGACGCGGGCGGCTACCATGCTCTCGCTGGTCGACGCCTACGCATCGGCCCGTCTTGCCGATCTGCTGCAGGAATACGCCGACTCGGCCGTGGCACACGCAGAGCGGGTGGTGCAGCAGACGGACACCCTCTGGCGGACCGGGGTGTTGGCCGAGTACGAACATCTCCGGGCTCGCTTGGTGCGTGAGGATGTGGCCGCCGAGCGCGAGCGGACGCGGACCTCTCGCGATCTGGCGCAGCTGCGTGTGCGGCTGCTGTTGGGGCTCGAGTCAACGGCGTCGCTGGAGCTGATCGACAGCCTGGAGGTCATGCCGACGTTTCTGGCGCCGCTCGCGGCGCGCCCGGTCAGTCGCGCGCTGGACCAAGCGCGTTGGGAGGTGTCGGCAGCCGAATCCCAATCGCAGGCGGTGCGGGCGCAGCGATGGCCCTCGCTGGCGGTGCAGTCGAGCTACCAGCGGTTCGCCTACCCCACGCGTCCGTTTCCTCAAGCGGCGGATCCTTTTCTCCCGCAGTTCACGGTGGGATTCGGGGTCACGCATGGCGGGTGGACCGGTGGGCGGTGGGCTGCTGACCGCGCGCTGGCGCAAGCCAACGTTGATGCGGCCCGCGTGCGGCTGCAGTGCGTCGAACAACAGCTCACCTTGCGCACGCGCGAAGCCGAGCTGCAGGAGGCCACGTCCAGCGCGGCGTACCGGGCTGGAGGGACCCAGGTGGCCATGGCGCAACGCACCTTGGCCATCGCCGAGGTGCGTCTCCGTGAAGGCATGGCCACCGCGATCGACGTGTCGGACGTGCGCCGGCAGCTGTATCAAGCGTTGGCTTCCCGAAGCCGCGCTGCCCGTGATGTGCTTCTGGCCCGGGTGCGTCTTGCGCTCTTGTCTGATCTTCCCGTTGTCCCTTCCACCGACAGTCCATGCGTGATGTCTTCCAGATGATCGGCCGTATTGCGGGGTCGCGGCCGGCGGGTCTCGTTTCGGTCTGGCTGGTGACCGCGTTTGCCGCGTGCGGGGCCGAATCGCCTCCTATCCTTTCCGTCGATGACGGCGCGGTGGTGGTGGTGGGCGTCGATAGCGTGCTTGAAGGTCCGGCGTACTCCGGTGTCGTTGTTTCCGAACGAATGGCGCGATTGCGCAGCGATGCTGCCGCGATGATTACCGACGTTTTGGTTCAGTCTGGTGATTCTGTTGCGGCTGGGGCGGTACTGCTGCGGTTCGATGACCGGGCGCTGCGTGGGCAAGGGGAGGCGGCGCGCTCGGCGGTCGCGCAGGCGGAATCGGCGGTGGCGCAGGCCGCCCGCGAGGTCGATCGGGCCCGGGCGCTCACCGCGATCGGTGCGATGGCGCTCCGTGACCGCGAGGGCGCGGAGCGGGTGGCGTTGGGGGCCCGCACCCTGCTGGCCGAGGGGCGGGCGCGACAGCTGGCCGCTGAGCGGGCGCTTGAGCATACCGTGGTCCGCGCGCCTTTTGCCGGGGTGGTCACGGAGCTTCCGGTGGCGGCGGGGGAACTGGTGGCTCCGGGGATGCCGCTGGTGACGGTCGCCGACGCCCGGGTGCGCACGATCGAGGGGTGGATGTCGCTTCCCAATGCCGCGGAGTTGCGTGGCAAGCGCGAGGTCGCGATTTCGGCGTACACCACCGGTCCGGCGGGAGCGCGCGTGCCGGTCTGGCTCCCGGCCACGGTCCGTCATGTGTCGCCGGTGGTGGATCAGCAAACGCGGCAGGTGCGGGTTCGGGTGGCGCTCTCAGATCCCAATGTCCCGTTGCTGATCGGGCAGGGGGTGCAGGGACGCGTCGCCGTGTCCACGCGGCGCGCTGTCCTGGTGCCGGAGCAGGCGATCGACGTGCGCGATGACGTCTCCACGGTGGCGGTGGTGCGGGGGGGCGTGGTGGTGCGGACCCCGGTGGAGCTTGGGGCCCGCATCAGCGATGCTCGACAGGTGGAGGTTTTGCGTGGGGTGTCGGTGGGTGACTCCGTCCTCGTTGGCGAGGCGCGATTTGCTCCAGCGGGGTCGCCGGTCCGTGCCGCCGCTTCGGCCGCTGCCGCCTCGCCGGTTGCCGATCGTGGTTCCCCGCTGCGTCGTGAGGAGGCTCGCTGATGCCCGTCTGGATCTACGATCTCTCGAACACGCAGTTGGCGCTCATGCTTTGTGGCGTGTGCCTGGCGTATACCTGGCTTGGCGTGGTGTTGGTGGGCAACGCCCTTCGCCGCCACTGCGAGGATCCGTCGGGGATTGGCGACTTCGTCGGGCAGTATCTCTCCGCATTCGGGTTGTTCTTCGGCCTGATGCTGGGGCTGATCGCTGTGGCGACCTACGAGAACTACGGTGCGGCTGAAGAGACGGTGAGCGTGGAAGCCAATCGCGTGGCGCAGCTGTATCGCACGGTCAGCACCTATCCCGAGCCGTTTCGCCAGACCTTGCAGGAATCGCTCGCCGACTTCGTGAACTTCACCATCGATGAAGCGTGGCCGGCCTATCGCGAGGGGCGCACTCCACTGGGAGGGACGGAGCGCCTCAACCAGTTTCAGGCGCGGCTCTACTCCTTCCAGCCGACGCGACCGAGTGAGCAGATCATCCACGGCGAGGCGTTGCGGCAGTTCTCGGAGTTTGTGGAGGCCACGCGGGATCGCGTGGCCGCGGTGGACACCGCGTTGTCGCCCCTGTTGTGGATGATCGTGGTGATCGGCGCGGCGATGACGATGGCGTTGCTCTGGTTCATTACCCACGAATTGATGTGGGTCCGCCTCGTCGCGTCCGGCATTCTGGCGGTGTACGTAGGGCTGATGATGTTCTTCATCGCGGCGATGGACCATCCCATGCGCGGTGAGTTCAGCATTTCCCCCGACGCCCTGGTCGAGTTGCGCGAGGCGTATCGCGCGGCGTCCGGCGGCTGATTCCGGGGAGCCGCGCCAATCGTCGGCCCTCGTAGGCTCAGCGGTCGTGTCGTGCCAGGCGCGGCGCCACGACCGGCACGGTCAGCATCGTGCTGGCCACGGCCATGAGGAGGAACGCGGTGAACATGGCGGGGGTGACGATGCCCTTGTCGAGCAGGATGCTGACGAAGATGATCTCGATCAGGGCCTTGGTCTGCAGCAGCCAGCCGACAATGCCGGCCTCGCCCTTGGGCCACCGGAGGAGCCGGCCGGCCAGGTGGACGCCGGCGAGTTTGCCGGTGACCGACATCGCCAGCAGCAGGCCAGCCACGAGGAGCACCGTGGCGCCGCCCATGGTCCACTGGGTGCGAAGGCCCGTGGAAAGGAAGAAGACCGGCATCATCACCAGCAGCACCTGATGCCGCAGCTGGTCGAGCTGCTCCACCCCGAACCACTCCTTGTCCATCACGGCGCCGGCGAGGAAGGCCCCGACCATGTAGTGCAGCCCGCACCAGTCGGCCCCGAACGCCACGCTCGCCAGCCAGATCAGCGCCACGTACCAGCGGTCGGGGCGCGGGAGGCGCGGCATCAGCGCACGGAACAGCCACGCGCACCCGGCGAAGGCGCCGAGGAAGGCCGCCTGTCGTCCCACCCGTTGCCAGTCGAGCAGAATGAGGGCGAGCACCCCCCAGATCGCGAGGTCGTCGAGGCTGGCGTACCGAAGAATGCGCTGACCGAAAGGTGAGCGAAGGATCTGCAGCTTCTCGAGGAACAGCACGAGAATGGGGAGCGCCGTCACGGCGCAGGCCATGCCCACTCCCATGACGAATTGCCAGGACTGCGCCTTGGGGCCCATCCACCCCGGCTGGGTGAGCAGCAGCAGACCGGCCCCGATTCCGAACAGCAGTGGGGTCCCGAGGGCGAGCCCTGCGGTGACCAGACTTTCCCGCTTGTTCTCGAGCGCTTCGCGGAGGTCGAGCTCGATCCCTGCGAGCATGACGAACAGCATCACCGCCCACCACGCGATGCCGTTGAGCGCTTGGACGACCGGAGGCGTGAAAACGGTCGCGTAGTAGGCCGGAAGCCACGCCCCCAAGACGCCCGGACCGAGCACGACCCCCATGAGAATCTGGACGACGACCAGCGGCGCGATGTAGTCGGTGCGCCCGAGACGCCAGAGCAGGTAGGGCACTGAGAAGATCAGCACCATGGCGATCAGGAATAATTCCGTGACGTTCATGCGGGACCGGTACGATCGGGAGGGCGCGCGAGGCAGGCAGGGTAGAACGAGGGCAACATAGCCGAGCCCGGTGTTTCCGGACAGCACAGGCCGTTGATGCGGCAGGCCCTTGGAGCCCACGATAGAATTGACACATGCCCAAGCCCGAACTCCTCGAAACCTTCCCCAATCCGTACGCGGACCGGAAGTACGAGATCTACATGGAGACCGCCGAGTTCACGTCGCTCTGCCCGTTGGGTGGGGTGGAGACGGACGCGGTGGAGCTCAAGCTGCTCGAAGGCGGTGCGCCCGACTTCGCGACCATCCGCATCACCTACACGCCGGCCGAGGTGTGCCTCGAGCTGAAGAGCCTGAAGCTGTATTTCTGGAGCTTCCGGAACGACGGCATTTTTTACGAGCGTGCGGTGAACCGCATTCTGGACGACCTGGTGGCGGCGTGCACGCCGCATCACATGACCGTCGTGGGTGATTTCAGCGTGCGCGGCGGCCTCAAGAGCATCATCACCGCCAGCTACGATCGCTGAACGGCGGCATCCGGCGGGCGGTCCCGGGTCGGGTGGGTTCCTTTCCGGAGCGGTCCGGCTATATTGGAGGGCTCCCGCTGGTGTGGCCGAGGCAGTGCCTCGGTCGCTAGCGCGGGGTGACGGCTTGGTAGCTCAGTTGGTAGAGCAGCGGACTGAAAATCCGCGTGTCGGCGGTTCGATTCCGTCCCAAGCCACTTCCACAGCAGAACGGCGCCCTGACCTCGTCGGGGCGCCGTTTTGCGTGGTGTCGCCGACGCCAGTTCGCGGCGCCTCGCGCCTCGCGCCTCGCGCCTCGCACCGTGGCCGATGTCCTCCGAGCCATTGAGGCGGCCATGCCCCTCCGCGCGGGCACTACCACGACCGTTGATCGGATCATCGTCGGGAATGCCGAGGTCCCACTGACCGGGATCATCACCACGATGTTTCCGACTATGGGTGTGCTCCGCGAGGCCGTCGCCCGCCGCGCCAATCTTCTGGTGGTGCACGAGCCGACCTTCTATCAGGCATCGGATGATGTATCCGCCCTCGACGGCGATCCGGTTTACGCCGAAAAGCGCGCGTTCATCGAACGGCACGGTCTTGTGATCTTCCGCAATCACGACCGGATTCATGCGTGTGATCCCGATGGCGTGCGGTTTGGTATCGTCGAAGCGCTCGGGTGGGGGGCGGCGTTCAATCCGACAGTGCCACGCATCGTGGACATCGCGCCCACGTCGCTCGGCGACATCATGGCGATGGTGGCGCAACGACTCGATGCCCCCAATCTTCACTACATCGGCGATCCCACGATGCTGGTACGCCGCATGCACATCAGCCCCGGCTACAACAGCTTCCGCTCCGTTCTGCCCGTCTGGCGTGAGCACAATCCGGACCTGCTCATCGCAGGCGAAATCTTCGAATGGGAGGCCGCCGAATACTTCCGGGACGCGGTGGCCCTTGGCCACCGCAAGGCGGTCCTCTTTACCGGGCATTCGGTCAGCGAAGAACCGGGATCGGCATGGATGGCTACATGGTTGAAAGCGATCGCGCCGACGACGCCCATTCATCACATCCCGAGGGGTGAGCCGGTTGCCCGATTCCCCTCCGCCAGCGGGCGGTAAGTGCAACGCTGACGGGCGGCCACGGCGCGGGGGATCAGCCATGAGCGGTCGGCACAACGGCTAGATTGTCTTCATGCGAATGCCTCGATACCTCGCCACGCTCGCTCTCCTGACTGCGGCACTCCTTCCGCTGCCGCTCGCGGCGCAGGAGGTGCTCGTGTGCGGCGCCGAGGAGCTGTTCATTCTCGATATCGGCTCGCCAACGCCCGAAAAGCGCTGGAGCTGGCGGGCCAGCAACCGGCCGGAACTGCCGGAAGTCATGCGGCGCAAGTTTCAGACGATCGCCGAGTGTAAACCCACCCCAGACGGGCGGCGCCTCCTTATCGCCTCCTCCTCGCACGGGGCCGCCGTGATCGAACGGAGCACCGGTCGCGTGGAGTTCTACGCCACGGCGATGAACGGGCACTCGATCGAGCTGCTCCCCGGGAATCGCGTGGTCATTGCAGCCTCGCACGTGGCCAATGGGACGGGCGACCGTCTCAGTGTGTATGACGTGCAGCGGTCGGACGTCGAACTGTTCCATGTGGACACACCGTGGCCGCACGCCGTCATCTGGGATGCCGAGCGGCAGCTACTCTGGGCGGATTCGCAGAAAGATGTAGTGGGGTATCGGCTCACGGACTGGGGATCGACCACCCCTCGGCTCACCCCAGACGTGATCGCACCACTTCCGGACATCAATGGGCACGACATGATGCCCGTGCCTGGATCATCGCGCCTGATTCTGACCACGGCGGCACATACCTGGTTTTTTGATCGCACCACGCACCAGTTCACCAAGCACCCGCGGTTGGGTGACGCGGGCAAGGTCAAGTCAGTGGACATCGATCCAGCCAGCAACCGTCTCCTCTGGATTCAGGGCGATGGTACGACCTGGTGGAGCAACGTGCTGCGCTTCAGTGACCCGGAGGCGACGATCACGCTGCCGGGAGAGAAAGTGTACAAGGTGCGATGGATGCCGGCAGGCAGAGAGTTTCCGCGTGAGCGCTAGAGCACGCGCTTCCGTGCCTTCAGCCGATACCCGACGCCACCGATGGTGGCCCGCAGCGTCCGAACGGGCTCCGCTCGTCATCTATATCTCCACCATCGTCTTGCTCATTGCGTTCGAGACGTGGGGGAAACCGTGGGCCTTTCAGCGCGATGGGTGGGATGCGGCGGTAGGGCGTTGGCTCGGACCGGGCGCTGTCGAGTTTGAACAAATGCGGTCGTTTCAGTATTGGGGGGTGGCCAGCCTGCTGCTTCGGGTGTGCACGCCGGCGGCCATTGTGGTGTTGTGGCTCCGGGAGCCGTTAGCGTCGTACGGATTCACGCTGCGCGTACCGTTGCGGACGTTGCGTCCGTACGCGCTCGCGTTCTCGGCGATGCTGCCGGCGCTCCTCGTGGCGTCGGCCTTCCCGTCATTTCAGCGGCGGTATCCGCTCTATCCCGACGCGGCCCGCGGCGGGTGGCACTTCTGGGGCTACCAGCTCTTCTACGCCGCGCAGTTTCTCGGTGTCGAGGCGTTCTTCCGCGGCTTTGCCCTCTTTGGCTGGTCCCGCTCGCTGGGCCGTGACGCGGTCTGGGTGCTCACAATTCCGTACGTGATGGTCCATTTCGGAAAGCCACTCCCCGAGGTGTTCGCGGCGATCATCGCCGGCTGGTTGCTCGGAACGTGGGCGCTCCGATCTGGCTCCTTCATCGGGGGATGGCTCCTGCATTGCGCCGTGGCGATCAGTATGGACCTGCTGGTGCTCGGGAGGCAGCTGGGTGCGCACGGCCTGATCGAACGGCTGTTCGCCACGGCGGGTTGATCAGTGGGGAGCGCCGCACCCGTGTCTCAACTCGGCTACTCCTCCAGCAGCGCGTCGCGAAAGGCGTGGTCGGGGAGCGCTTGCCTGTCGAGTTCGAGCGCGCTGCGGAAGAACTCCCGTAACTGCTGCGCATGTGTCGCGCGATCCACGTAGAGGAGCCGATCGGTCTGTACCGTGACCGGTGCGATCGTGCGCACGACGTGCGTGCCGCCCCACACCGGGGTCAGCGCGTGCGCGGCTCCTTGCCATCCGGCGGGCTGTTCGCTGCTGAGTTGGATCGCATCGGCGGAGCAGGCGTACTGCATGCACAGCATCACGCCCGCGAGAATGCGTGACGAAGCGACCGTCGCGGCTTCCGCGCTCCAGATCGGCGTGGTGCCGGCCCGTTCAACGATGAGGTCTTCCGAGTCGGCCATCTGCACGACGATCTCATGGTCATCGCGATACATGCGGGCCTTCTCGAAGCGGTGCGGCACGCGTGCGCGCTCCTGATCGAGCCACCGCCTGACCAAGTGCGAACCGTACGCCCACTCGTGCGGCGTGGCCGGCCGGCCCATCGTGTAGACCACCTCGTAGCGCATGCATGGCTCCCGGTTGAAGCGCGTCGCACATCCTGGTGCGGTGCATCTCCTCGTCCCTGGTACCCGATTCACCTCGAAATGATCGCGGGTGCTGACTAGCCAATTGCTGCCCGTGTCAGCATATCCCGCTGGTGCACACGACCACGTCTTCCACGACGGCCTCCGCGCCGTCACTCGATCGGCAACGCGCCGCTGCTCGCGCGGCATTGGCCGCCACGGCGGCGTGCCTCTGTTTCGGCGCATCGGTGGTGGCTACGCGGTTCGTCGTGCAGCAGACCACGCCGATCGTGCTGGCGTGCATGCGGTATGTGATTGCCACCGTGTGCATGCTGCTGGTGCTGGGGAAACGAGCGTTTCCGGCCATGCCCTGGCGAGACCGTCGGGCGATCGCGGTGCTGGGAGTGCTCTTTTTTGGCGTGTTCCCGTGGAGCTTCAGCGCCTCGCTCACCCATCTGCCCGCCACGCATGTGGCACTGATCGTCGCCACGAATCCACTGGTCACGCTGGGTTTCTCCGCGTGGCGCGGGGTCGAGCGCATCACGGCGCCGGCGTTGGCGGGGCAGCTGCTCGCCTTCGCGGGGCTGGTGCTGGCGTTGCCACCAATTGCGGCCGCCGGCGAGACGGGAGCTGTGTGGATCGGCTATCTCGAAGTCGGCATTACTGTGCTGTGCGGCGCGATCTACAACGTGTGGTCGCGGCCGCTGCTGCTGCAGTACAATCCTCTGGCCGTCACCGCGCAGTCGATGGGGATGGGCGCGCTGGCGCTTGCCCCTCTTGCACTCTGGCAGGGCGTGCCGTTGCACACGGCGACGATCACCGCCGGCGGGTGGGCGGCCGTGGCCTTTCTCGGCAGCTTCGGGGGCGCGCTGGGGTTCGGCTTGTGGATCTGGGCATTGCGCCGGTCTACGCCGTCGCGCGTGGCCGTCTTCATGGCGCTCAATCCGATCACGGCGATCGCGCTCGGTGTGTTGCTGCTGGGTGAGCCGCTGAGCCTCCGGCTATTTCTAGCGCTGGTCGCGGTACTGGGGGGCATTCATCTGGCGAACCGATCGCGATGAACCACGAGAGCACCACACACTCAGTCGCGGCGCCGCGGTACATTCCCGAGCGCCCCACCGTGTTCGCATACTCGAGACCCCTGCCGGTTATGTCGCCGCACCACCACCTCGCTCACCCCGTTCGACCCCGCCTTCTTGCGCAGGCGGCGCTTGTGGTCACCGTACTGCTGACGGCGTTGTCGCCAGCGCCGGTGTCTGGGCAACGCCCACTTGCGCCCACGCCCACCGTGAGCGCGGCGCACGCTCCGCTTCGCATCCTGTGGATCGGGAACAGCTACACCTACGTGAACGACCTGCCGCGCACCCTGACCATGCTGGCGCTGGCGGCCGGGGAACCGCGCGTACCGGCGATCACCGCCGTGCTCAAGGGCGGACAGTTCCTGCGAGGCCATACGGCACGGAAGGAGCTCGCCAGTGTAATTGCCGAGGGCTGGGACTACGTGGTGTTGCAGGACCAGAGTCTCGCGCCGATCGAGCAGCCGGATACGGTGCTGACCTACGGCCTGCGCCTCGGTACGCTCGCCAAACAGAGCGGCGCCAAGGTTCTGCTGTACGTCACGTGGCCGCGGCGCGATACCCCGCAGACCATGGGGGCCATTACGGCGACCTACACCACACTGGCCGATTCGCTCGGTGCCACCCTGGTGCCGGTGGGGCCAGCATGGATGGTGATGCGGCAGGAGGCGCCGAAGGCCGAGCTGTACCTCGACGACGGCAGTCATCCATCACCGATCGGCACGTACATCGCCGCGAGCGTGTTCTACGGCGTCCTGTACGGAAAGTCGGCCGGCGGGTTGCCACCGCAGGCGTTTTCCGTGCGCGGCAACCGCTATCTCCCGGATACCTTGCCGATGGCCGTTGCCCCCCTGACGCTGCCGGCCGACCTGGTGGCCGCTGCTCAGCGCGCGGCCGATCGTGTGCTGCAGTCCACGTCGCGACGCTGAGCAGACGGCGATGCGCGTGGCGATCGTTGGTGGGCCTGGGATCGGCAAGAGCACCCTCGTGCGGCAGCTGGGCGATCTGTATCGCAACGGCTCGTACGGGGAAGGCGAGCAGGGCGTGTGGGATCCGCGGGTGCTGGCCGATATCGAGGCCGGTCGCAATCCGGTGGGCGTGACGGCGTACTTCGCGCGGCTGTACGACGCGAACTATCGTCACGCGGCCACCCATGACGAGCCGAGCGCGGTGGTCTTGATCGAGGGCGCGCAGATCACGCTCGAGGCGCACATTGCGGAGTATCCGCCCGAGACCCACGCCGCACTGCGCGGCGTGGTGACCATGGGGGCGGACTGGTGTCCCGACCGGACCATCGTACTCACCTCGGGCACGGACACGATCGAGAAGCACATCCGATTGCGGCGGCGTCCGTTCGAGGAGGTGGAGCGGATGGTGGAGCGCTTCCTCCTGATCGACGCCGAGTTTCGCCGGCTCGCACCGCAGTATCCCGGCACCGTGCTGGTGGAACGCGACGGCCTGGAGTTTCACACGCGCGAAGGGTTGCTGGCCGTCGTTGCGGCGGCGGGGCTGCCGCCGTTTCCCGAGATTCCCTACGAGCAGATGGCACTCGCGGGCTGACCCCCCGACGGGAGGCAGGCCTACGGCGCGGCCCGCGTGTGCTTCCACACCACACGCGCCCCCGTGGCGGGATCGAGCCCCGGCACGAGTGTACTCACGGCGAGCGGCGTACTCACCGTCACGTCGCGTCCGAGTTCGGTGTGGTAGCGCGCCGAAACGAGATCCGCCACGGCCGGCACGTCGCGCGTGCTGCTATAGAGGCGCAGGGGACCAGTGGCGGCGAGGTTGAGCTGCGTCCAGGTGGCGCTGCGATCGGCGAGGAGCTGTAGCGAGTCCCCCGACGTCAGCAGGAAGCCCATGTCGCCACCGGTCACGATGCTGCGCGCCTTGTTGGTGCGCGGGATGACCCACGCTTCCACGGTGCCGTCTGCGCGGGGGACGGCGACCGCGGAGAACGGGCGATTGCGCTTGGTCCACGCGACGGTGAGCCGGCGGTTCACTTCGCGCACGGCGCGCGCTTCACGCGCGATCCGCAGTGTGTCGAGTCCCTCGGTGTAGCGTGGCCGGGTGCCGTCGAGCCGTACCATTTGCAGGCGCGTGATCTTGCGATACGCGCTGTCGATGTCGTACACCCCGCCCACCGGCACGCCGTCGCCTGTGCGCGTGCAATAAATGGCGCGCGGCGCCGCCGCGGCGCGGCCGAAGGTGCCACCGGCGCGCAGGCGCGCCACCGTGCCAACACACTGCATCCAGTAGGTGATGGTGCGTGCGCGCGTATCGGCTTCGGCGAACTGCTCGTGGAAGGCGGCGGACAGACCGTCCGCCGGCGCGGCCGGCGCGCTGTCACTGGGCGCCATCCGCACCGGCTGCGTAGCAGTTGCGACCGGTGGCGTGGCGCTGGCACAGGCGGCAAGGGCCAGCGCCGCGCCCGTCACACAGGCGATGGCGCGGAGCGAAGCAGGGCGTGAGCGAGTGAGCATCCAAGGAAGATGGTGGCATCCCTGCTCCCGCAGCTACTATTGACGCATGTCGTTACCGATCGAGATCTACAAGGAGTTCACGGTGGAGGCCGCCCACCGGCTTCCCCATGTGCCGGCCGGCCACAAGTGCGCACGGTTGCACGGCCATTCCTTCCGGATCGAGATCCGCGCGCGCGGCCCGATCGATCCTGCGCTGGGGTGGGTCATGGACTTCGCCGACATCAAGCAGGCCTTCGCGCCCATCTTCGACCAGCTCGACCATCACTACCTGAACGACATCGACGGCCTGGAGAACCCGACCAGCGAACGGCTCGCCGTGTGGATCTGGGAGCGGCTTCGCCCGACGCTGCCGGCCTTGAGCGCGGTGATCGTTCGGGAGACGTGTACGTCCGGATGCGAATACCGGGGCTGAGCCCCCTTTCCTGATTGTCGATTCTCATGTACCTTTCCTTGGTAATGAGAACCGATTCTCGCTTTCGCCTTCGTGACGCGCGCGCTCACATGCGCCCGGCGCGACTGGCCCTCGGCATCCTGATGTCGTGGGGGGCGGTGCTCCACGCGCAGGAGACGCATGGCGACCTGCGACATCTGCACGGGGTGGTGGAGTCGGCGGCGACCGGTCGACCGGTTCGCGACGCTGAGGTGGTGGTCACGTGGACGGCGGCGCGCGCGGCAGGCAGCACCAGCGCCCGGGCGGCCACCGCGCGACAGCGAACGGACGGCCATGGCCGCTTCGACCTGCGTGACCTCCCGGCGCAGTTGGTCACGCTGCGTGTGCGTGCGCTCGGCTACGCGCCCAGTGTAGGCGATGTGGATCTGCGTGGCGCTGATCGGTTGCTCACGGTGCACCTCGAGGTGGCCACGACGGTGCTGCAGGAGGTGGCGGTCCGCGCCGACACCGCGCGCGAGCGACTTGCGCGGGTGGCTGCGACGAGCACGCTCGACGCCGCCGCGCTTGCCGCCACGCGCGGGCAGACCCTCGGCGAGACGATCAAGAATCTTCCCGGCGTCGCCGTGGTGCAGTTCGGGCCGAGCATTGCGAAGCCGGTAATCCGCGGGCTCAACTCGCAGCGCGTGCTGGTGATGAACGGTGGCCTGCGTCAGGAAGACCAGCAGTGGGGGACGGAGCACGCGCCCAACATCGACAGTTTCGAAGCGAATGCCGTGACGGTGGTGCGTGGCGCGGCGACCGTATTGTACGGGCCCGATGCCCTCGGCGGGGTGGTGAAGGTGGATCACGCGGCGGTGCCCGACACGGGGCACCTGCGTGGCGACGTGGCGCTCAATGCCTTCTCCAACAGCCGTCAGGGGGCGCTCTCGATCGGAGTGGAGGGGGCCGATCTGTCACTGCCGAGTCTCGGCAGGACGGGCTACCGGTTGCGTGTCACCACGCGCGCGGCGGGCAATGGTGCGGCGCCCGACTATTACTTGTCGAACACCGGCTTCCGTGAGCTCAATGGGAGTCTCGCGCTGGGGGTGGCGCGGGATTGGGGGCGCGCGGAGCTCTCGTTGAGCCGCTTTTCCACGGAGCTTGGCGTGCTGCGACAGGCACACGTGGGCAACGCCAACGACTTGCAGCGGGCGATGACGACGGAGCCGCGCGACTCGGCCTTCAGTTACGCGATCGGTCGCCCCAATCAGCGGGTAGCGCACACCACGATGCGCGCGCGCCTGCTGCGCCAACTGCCACGGGATGGACAGCTCGACGTGGTGTACGGACTGCAGTTCAATCATCGGCGCGAGTACGACAATCACGGTCCGCTCCGCTTCCGGAACGAGCCGGCCTTCAACCTGAAGCTGTTCACCAACTCGCTCGACGTGCGATACACGCACGCCCGGTGGCGAGGCTGGCGTGGCACGATCGGCTCCAGCGCCATCGCCCAGGGAAATCAGACGCTGGGCAAGGCGTTTCTCATTCCGGGTTTCGACCTGTGGCAGGGCGCCGTGTACGCGCAGGAGGAGCTCGCCGTCGGACGATTGTCGGTGATGGCGGGCATACGCGGCGATGCGATCTCGCAGACCACGATTGCCTTTGCCGATGCAGGGATCCGGAGCCCGGCCGGTACGAAGGCGTGGCGCAACGGCTCGGGGAGTGTGGGTGCGGCGTATCTGCTGCGGGATGGTCTCGATGTCTCGGTGCGTGTGGCTCGCGCGTGGCGGCCCCCCACGGTGAACGAGCGGTACGCACAGGGTGTGCATCACGGCACGGCGCAGTACGAGCTCGGCGACGCCTCGCTTGGCGCAGAAGTGTCGCAGGGGATGGAGGGTGCGGTGCGTTACCGTGGGCGCGCGCTGCAGCTCGAAGCCGCGGCCTACAGCAATGCCGTCGATCGCTTCATCTACCTGCGGCCCACCGCGCCGGTGCAGACGATTCGCGGGGCGTTCCCCGGGTTCGCCTATGCGCAAACGGATGCGCGCCTGCGCGGTGTGGAGCTCGCGACCAGTTGGTCACCGCATGCGCGCGTGCAACTCCTGGCAAACGGCACGCTGGTGCGCGGCACCAACCGCGTGGACGGGGACCCCCTCTTCGACATGCCGGCGGACCGCGCCACGATGTCGGCGCGCTGGCTCGGTGACGCCGCATCGCGTGGCCGCTGGTATCTGGGCGCCGGCACGCTCCTGGTGCGCCAGCAGGACGGTGTGCCCAGCGGCACGGTGTACACGCTGCCCACGGCGGGGTATGCCCTGCTGCATCTCGAGGCCGGCACGACCGGCGCGCGACTGCTCGGACGCCGCGCCGACGTCTCGCTCACCGTGAATAATGCGCTCGACACGCGGTATCGCGATTACCTCAGCCGCTATCGTCTCTTCGTGAATGACGCCGGACGCGATGTGGTGTTCCGCGTCACGATGCCGTTCTGATCTCCCCGTTGGATCTGATTGTCACCCTCCCCGGTACCAATGTCCCGGTGCCCTCTGTCGTTCTTCTCTTCACGCCACATGGAGTATTCGATGCCGAAGTTCACGTCCCGTCATCCCTTCACGCTCGGCGCTGCGTTCGGCACCGCCGCCCTTCTCCTCGCCGCCTGCGGTGATTCCTCGACGGCCCCGGGCGGCGAGTCGGAAGTGATCTCGCGCGTAACGCTGACCCTGACGCCCTCCAACGGCGGGGCGGCCCTTACCACTTACATCGACGACAGTGATGGCAATGGGCCCACGGCGCCGTCTGCGCAGGTGGCCATCCCCGCGCTCGCGCGCAACGTGACGTACACCGGTACGGTGAAGTTCGAGAACCGTCTCAAGTCGCCGGCCGAAGACATCACCGCCGAAGTGTCGGCCGAAGCGAACGAGCATCGGGTGTTCTACACGGTGACGGGGACCGGCGTGACCGTCACGACCACCGATGTTGATGGCAGCAACCGTCCGTTGGGGCTGCGCTTCACCAAGGCGGTGGGTGCCACGGCCACGGCGGGCAGCACCCGCGTCGTCCTCTGCCACTACGACGGCGCCCCGAAGACGGCGGCAGCCACGTCGTGCACGGGCGAGACCGACATCGACATCGCCTTCGCGTACACGATCGCGCCGTAAGGCGCGGCTGGCCGGGACCCGAGGGGTTGAAGGGTCCGGGTCCGTGCTGCACTGTGAGGGTGTGCGCGCGGCGAGGTGGCCGCGCGCGTGGTCTCCCTCCCTCACGCCAATGCGACGATCCTTCAGCCTTCCCCTTGCCGGTGCGCTGTTGTGCGCACCGGCCCTCGTCACCGCGCAGTCGACCCGTGTGGCGGCCGACGATTACGCCCGCGCCGAACAGCTGCTGCCGTGGAACGCGAGCCGCCTCGTGACGGGCGACGAAGTGACTCCCACGTTCCTCAAGGACGGCAACCGCTTCTGGTATCGCAACAAGACGCGGAGCGGCGCCGAATACGTGGTGGTGGACCCGGTGACCAACACGCGCGGGTTGCTCTTCGACAACGCGCGTCTCGCTGCCACGATGAGCCTCGCGGCTGACACCACCTACGATCCCGATCGTCTGCCGTTCCGGGCGTTCCGCTTCGGCAACGACGGCGATGATGAGCGCACGATCGAGTTCCGCACGGGCAAGCGGCAGTTCGCCTGCAACATCGTGAGCTACAGCTGCGTCGCGAAGGATACGAGCTACAACGAGTCGGGGTACGTGTTGTCGCCCGACCGCACGCGCGAGGCGTTCGTGATCGGCAACGATCTCTACGTTCGCGCACGTGGCGGCAAGGGGGATACCACACGACTCACCACCGACGGCGAGAACCTCTTCGCCTACGGCGTCACGGCAATCACCCCCCAGCAAGCGCTGCGCGGCTCCCTCACGCGGCGTCCCAACCTGCGCTGGAGCCCCGACTCGAAGAAGTTGCTGGTCGTGCGCATGGATCAGCGGCGCGTGGGGCTGATGCCGTACGTGAGCTACACATCGCAGCGGCCACGCCTGTTCACGCAGCCGTACGCCCTGCCGGGTGACAGCATCGTACCCACGCCGCACTTCTACGTGATCGATGTGGCGACGAAGAAGAGCACGAAGGTCGATGTGCCCGTGCGCTTCAACCTGGCCAACATCGGCGGCTCACTCCGTGATTCCACGTGGACACCTACCTCCGACAAGGCGTACATCAGCGGGCTCGCCCGCGCCTCGAAGGCCGCGTACCTGGTCGAAGTGGATGCGGCCACCGGCAAGGGCACGCTGATCGCCAAGGACACGGGCAAGACCTATGTGGAGATCGCCAGTCCACGTGACCCCGAGAGCTGGCAGGTGCTCACGTCGGGCGAGGTGGTATGGTGGTCGGAGCGCGACGGCTACGGACATCTGTGGTTGCTCAACCGCGATGGCACCGTGAAGCGCCAGATTACCGGCGGCACGTGGCAGGTGGGTGCGGTGCAGCATGTGGACGAGGTCACGCGCACGGTGTGGTTCACCGCGCGCGGCCGCGAGCACGACCAGCTGGTGTACAACACGCATCTCTATCGCACGTCACTCGACGGCGGCCCGGTCCAGCGGCTCACCACCGACACGCTGCATCACGACATCACCATGAGCCCGAGCGGCAAGTACGTGGTGGACCGTGCCAGCGCGATTGCCGTGGCGCCCGTGACCGTGCTGCGCGATGCCGCCACCGGGCGTATCCTCCGCACGCTCGAGAAGGCCGATGTGTCGCAGCTGGTGGCGCAGGGCTGGAAGCGAGCGGTGCCCTTCACCGTCAAGGCGCGTGACGGTCTCACCGACATTCACGGCGTGATGTACCTGCCGGCGAGGCTCGACAGCACGAAGCACTATCCGATCATCTCGCACATCTATCCCGGCCCGCAGGTGGGATCAGTGGGTGCGTGGAGCTTCAAGAGCAGCGGCGAACCGTTCGCCTTGGCCGAGTTGGGCTTCGTGGTGGTGCAGGTCGATCACCTCGGCACGCCGGGTCGGTCGAAGGCCTTTCACGACAACTACTACGGCAACTTCACCGACAACGGTCTCCCCGATCACATCGCGGCGATCAAGCAGCTTGGCTCGCGCCATGCGTTCATCGATCTCGAGCGAGTGGGCATTTTCGGACACTCCGGTGGTGGGTTTGCCAGCACGGATGCGATCCTCCGCTACCCGGAGTTCTTCTCCGTGGCGGTGTCGGGCGCCGGCAATCACGACAACCGCTCGTACAACATCTACTGGGCGGAGAAGTATCAGGGGCTGCTGCGTCGCGACAGTACGCGTCGTGGTGAGGACAACTTCACGTCCTCGGCCAACAAGACCTACGCAGCCAACCTTCGTGGCAAGCTGCTGCTGATGCACGGGGACATGGACGACAACGTGCATCCTGCCATGACGATCCAGGTGGTCGATGAGCTGATCAAGGCGAATCGCACCTTCGACCTGATCATGGCGCCCAACCGTGCGCACGGCCTCAACGAGGCGTACTTCATCCGTCGGCGCTGGGACTACTTCGTGGAGCATCTTGGCAAGGCCACGCCTCCCGACAACTACCGCATGACGCCGGCCGCCGGGCAGGGTGGCTTCAGTACCGACGACGGACCGGACTGGAATGATCTCTGGAATCGCGGTGCGTTCGATGAACTGCTGGTGCCGGTGATCACGCCGTAGCCGCTCGGTGCTGTGCGTTCATACCGTCACGTTGCGCCGGCGTTACGCCGGCGCGACGCGATGAATGCGGTACCGACGAGACAGATCAGGGCACCCGCTACGAACGGGCCGGAAAGTCCCACGACCTTCGCCACGCCGCTGCCAATGACGGGACCGATGACCCGGCCCAGCGACGCCGCGCCCTGGTATGCCCCCAGCACCCCGCCACGCTCGTTGCTGGCAGCACTCGACGCGACGAGCCCGCTCATGCTGGGGTTGAAGAGCGCCGAGCCGATGCTGAACACCGACAATGTGGTGAGCAGAGAGACCAGATCGTGTGCGAGGGGCACGCCGGCGATCCCGATGGCCACGAGGATTGTGCCCCACCAGGCAAGTCGTCGGGCACCGAAGCGGGTGGTGAGACGACCGATGATCCCCACTTGCACGCTCACCGAGATGACGCCGGTGAAGCCGTAGACCCATCCCAGCGATCGTGGGCCCATGGCCAGCCGTTCGGCGGAGAAGAGCGCCAGCGTGCTTTGCATGAGCGATACCGCTGCCACCACGACGACCGTGGCGACGAGCAGCCCGCGCAGGACGGGGCGTTGCAGGTACACCGCCATCCTGGTGCGCGGCGCATGGCGTTGGCGCCGCTTGTCGGCGGGGAGCGACTCGGGGAGCCGCACCAGCGTGAGCACGAACGCCACCAGTGACATGATCGCGGCCGCGTATGCGACCTGGGCGAGCGAACTACCATCATCACCACCGGCCAGCAGGCCGCCGATGGCTGGGCCCAGAATGAACCCCATGCCGAACGCCGATCCCAGCAGCCCGAGGGCGCGCGGGCGGGTGGCGTCGGTCGTGATGTCCGTGGTGTAGGCGTAGGCCGCGGAAATGTTGCCCGCCGCCAGTCCGGCGATGAGTCGTGACACGGCCAAGGCGGCGCCGGTATCGGCGTGCGCCAGCATCCACGACGACGCGGCGTTGGCGAGCAAGGTGAGGAGAAGCACCGGCCGCCGTCCCACGCGGTCGGACAGGCTGCCCCAGAGCGGTGCCCCGACCAACTGACCGGCCGAGTACAGGCCGAGGAAGAAGATGACCGACGACGGCGACACCCCGAGCCGTTCGGCGTAGAAGGGGAAGACCGGGATGATCATCCCGAATCCGACCAGGTCGAGGAAGACGACGAGGAAAAGCGTGATCACGAGGGGTGGGCTGGCTGAGCGGCGTGCTGCGGCGAAGATTGAGGCATGGCTGACGCCTCACGAATTCTCGAAGATCTGCAGGATGCGGTAGAACGCATGCACGTGCTGTCTCGTTCACCGCGGGTGGTGGTGGCTCGCGGCCGCCGCGATGAGGGGGCCCGGCCCATGGCGTGGCAGGTGCTCTTCGAGCGCAGCCTCGGCGCCGAGCGTCCGTCGCTGCAATATCGCGGCGTGGGTGGGGTCCGGCTGCAGGCCGTGCTTGCCAACGGGTACGACAGCGACCCGACGCTCGCGCCGGGGTGGTCGCACCCCCGACTGGGGGAGGCGATGGCCACCGGGCCAGTGATTCAGGTGTTCCGCGCCGACCGCCTTCCCGACGACGTGAGCCGCGCGCTGGTGGGCGTGATCGTGTTCGAGGAAGACGGCCTCACGCTCGCGGGTGTGCGGGCGCTGACGGGTGAGCTGGGGTTGCGGTGAGGCCGTGATTGATGGCGCGGGGGTACGCGAAACGGTACCTTCCGCGCCATGTCACTGTTGGGACTCTTTGATCGGGCATTACTCGGGCGCGCGGCACAGCCAGCGCTCGAATTCGAAGGTGCTGCCGGACACGTTGAACGGTTCACCTTCGGTGACCTCGAGCGGCGCAGCAATCAGCTGGCGGCCACGTTGCGTGCCCGTGGCGTACAGCGTGGCGATCGCCTCGCGTTCTATCTCGCCAATCAGCCCGCCATCGTGGATCTGTGGCTGGCGTGCGTGAAGCTGGGTGTGATCGCGGTGCCGATCAATGTGCTCTATCGCGGTCGGGAGATCGCGCACATCGTGAGCGATGCCGAGCCGGTGGCCGTGGTCACCACGGCCGAGCAGGCCTCGATGCTCCCCGAGCACACCGTCTGGTGGGACGTGCAGGTGCTGGCCGGCGAGATGACGCAGGCGCCGTCGGTGCGCGGGAGTGAGCCCTGCGGAGCCGATACCCCGGCGGCGCTCGTGTACACGAGCGGGACGACTGGTGCCTCGAAGGGCGCGATCCTGACCCACGGCAACTTCGCCGCCAACGGCCTCGCGCTGGTGCAGGCCTGGGAGATCGGCGAGGCGGACCGTTACCTCGCCGTGCTTCCGCTCTTCCACGTGCACGGGCTGGGCAACGGCCTGCATGTGTGGCTGATGAGTGGCTGCCACATGAAGCTTGTGGAACGCTTCGAACACGAGCGCGCGCGCTCGTTGTTCCGCGACTATCGCCCCACGGTGTTTTTTGGCGTCCCCACGATCTATGTGCGGCTCCTCGAGCTGCCCGAGGTCGCGGCTCGCGAGATCGGCCGCGGCATGCGGCTGTTCGTCTCGGGATCGGCGCCCCTGCCCGCGCCGGTACTCACCGCCTTCGCCGAGCGTTTCGGGCACGTGATCCTCGAGCGATACGGGATGACGGAAACGCTCATGAACGTGAGCAATCCGTACCACGGGGAGCGACGGGCCGGCACGGTGGGGCTCCCGCTGCCGCTCACCGCGGTGCGCATCGTGGACGAGTCGTTGCAGGACGTTCCTGCCGGTACGAGCGGTGAGCTGCTGGTGCGTGGTGCCAACGTGTGTGCGGGGTACTGGAAGCGTCCCGACGCGGAGGGCGTCGCCTTCGTGAACGGCTGGTTCCGCACGGGAGACGTGGGGGTACGTGCGCCTGACGGGTACATCACGCTCGAAGGGCGGCGTAGTGACCTGATCATCTCCGGTGGCTTCAACATCTATCCGCGTGAGATCGAAGAGGTACTGACCGAGTTGCCCGGGGTCCGTGAGGCGGCGGTGGTGGGTGTGAAAGACGCAAAGCGTGGGGAGGTGCCCGTGGCGTACGTGGTATGCGACGACACGTGTGATCTCGAGGGTGTTGCGGCACAGGTCCGTGCGCAATTGGCGTCGTTCAAGGTGCCGCGCGGCTTCGTGCAGGTCGATGCGCTGCCCCGCACGGCGCTGGGCAAGGTGCAACGTCATCTGTTGCCGCCGTGGACGCCGTAACCGGCACAATGCTCACGTCGCCGGCGGTCTTGTCGCTGGTGGCACTGCTGCTGGTGGTGGCTGCGAGCCTGACGTCGCGGATCAACGTGGGTGTGCTGGCGGTGGTGCTGGCCTGGCTGGTGGGCGTGTTCGCCGCCGGGTGGAAGGTGGAGCAGGTGATGAACGCGTTTCCGTCGTCGCTCTTCCTCACGTTGCTGGGTGTCACGCTGCTCTTCGGCGTGGCGCAGGCCAACGGCACGATGGAGGCCATCACGCACACCGGTATCCGAGCACTGCGCGGCCACACCGCACGGTTGCCGCTGCTCCTCTTCGCGCTCGCGTGTGCGATTTCGAGTGCGGGGCCTGGGGCGATCGCCACCACCGCGCTGCTGGCACCGCTGGCCATGCGTCTCGCGCACGGTGCGCGCATGCCCATGCTGCTGGCGGCGTTGATGGTTGGCAACGGCGCGAATGCCGGGAATCTTTCACCGATCAGCGCGATCGGCGTGCTCGTGCTCGACCTGATGGACACGGCGGGGCTGGGTGGCCATGCACTCAACGTGTGGACCGCCAACTTCGCCGCGCACGCGCTGGCGGCGGCCGTGGCCTGGGCGCTCTTTGGCGGTCCCGCGATGCGCCAGACGCCGCCGATCGACACGGCGCTGGGCACGATCCGCCTCACGCGCGCACACACCATCACGATCGGCGTGCTGGCGGTGTGGGTCGCCGCGGTGGTGTTGCTATCACTGCCGCCGGGATTGGCGGCATTCGCGGCCGCTGCCGTGCTGGTGGTGGCGAAGGTGGGTGAAGACGGCGCGATGCTGAAGCAGGTGCCGTGGCCCGTGCTGGTGATGGTGTGTGGCGTGAGTGTGCTGATCGGTGTGCTCGACAAGACCGGCGGTATGGAGTTGTTCACCGATCTGTTGGCGCGCCTTGCCACGCCGTCTTCGGTGAACGGCGTGATGGCGGGTGTGACGGGGCTGCTGTCCACGTACAGCTCCACGTCTGGCGTGGTGTACCCCGCATTTCTTCCGGCGGTGCCGGGGCTTGTGGCAAAGCTCGGCGGGGGTGACGCGCTGCAGGTGGCGTTGAGTATCAACGTGGGTGCCGCGTTGGTGGACGTCTCACCCCTCTCCACGATCGGCGCGTTGTGCATCGCGGCGGTACCCGCCGGTGAGGAGGGGCGCCCCGGTCAGCAGCGCGCACTGTTCCGTGCTCTGCTGTTGTGGGGGTTCGCCATGTGCGTGGCGGGCGCCCTGTTCTGTCAGCTGTTCATCCGCCTGTTTGCGTGGTAAGGCCGCGCCCGGTGCGATGATTGTCAGTCGGTTATCCTAGCTTCGGCCCATGTCTGCTTCCGACAAACTCCTTCGCTGGCTCGATGTGATTGCGTCGCTGCTTGGTCGCCGCTATCCGGTGGCGCTGTCTGATCTTCGTCGCGACGTGCCTGGCTACGACGATCCCACCGTGCAGGAGAACAGCATCCTTCGCATGTTCGAGCGTGACAAGGATGAACTGCGCGAGCTCGGCGTGGTAATCGATACGCTGCCCCCGGACAGTGAAGGGGTGGTGAAGTATCAACTTCGGAAGCACGACTTCTACCTGCCGTTCCTGTCAGTGTGCGAGACCATGTTGCCGGCGCAGACCGATGTGCGACAACAGCCGCGCACGGCTGGACCCGGAAGCAGCCGAGGCGTGGCCACGCTCGTGTTGACGCCCGACGCCTGCCATACGCTCCGACGCGCAGCGGCACGTGTGGCGGGCCTCGGTCATGAGGAGCTCGCGAACGACGCCACGGCCGCGTTGCGTAAGCTGCAGTTTGACATCGAGGACTTTGCGCAGAGCCTTCCTGCAGCGGCGGTCCTGCAGGTGGACGGCACGGCGTTTGATACCCTCACCGATGCGGTCGCGCTGCGCAAGCGCATTCACTTCACGTACCACAGCATGGCGCGCGATGAGCAGGCTGTGCGTACGGTCGATCCCTACGGGCTGATTTTTCTCACCGGCCACTGGTACCTCGTGGCGCACGACGTGGAGCGCGAGGCGCTCCGTCAGTTCCGCGTGAGTCGCATCCGCGACGCCGCCATGTCCAACAATCGGAAGCAGCACCCGGACTTCGACATCCCTGCCGGGTTCAACCTGTCGGCGTATGCGGCATCGCGTCAGGCGTGGGAGATCGGCAACGGTGGCGAGTGCCATGTGCTCGTGGTCTTCACGGGTGCGTCGGGCAATGGGATGCAAGGCCAGCAGCTCGGCGATCCAGTGGCACCGGACCACCCGGCACACGGTGCGCATGATGGTGCGCATGATGGTGTGCTGCGCGCGTTCCGTGTCCGCCGTCGCGACGTGTTCCTGCGCTGGGTGCTCTCGTTTGCCGGCGACGCGCGCCCCGTATCCCCACCGGAGGTGGTGGAGGAGTGGTACGCGCTGTTGCGCGACACACGCGCTGCACACGCCAGCATCGCGCCGGTAGCCGCGTTGGTAGACGAGCCCGGAGGTGTCCAGTGATTCGCGCCGACGATCGCCTCCAGCGGTTGCTGCTGGCCTTTCCGCTCATGGCCGACGAGCCCAATCTCACGCTCGACGACATCGCGCAGCGTATCGGTACGAGCACCAAGGTGCTCGCCAGGGACTTCGCCTCCCTCGAGCGGTACGACGTGCCCGCCGGTTGGGTCGACACCGTGCAGGTGGTGATCGATGACCAGGGGGCCTCGATGCGTTCGGCCAACTTCCATCGGCCGCAGCGACTCAATCGCCCGGAGATGCTCGCGCTCGAGCTGGGGCTGCGCATGTTGCAGCAGGAACTGCCGGTCGATGAACGTGAGGCGGTCGCGCAGGTGCGCACCCAGCTGCAGGCCATGAGCGTGCGGCGTGTGTCGAGTGTGACGGACCAGCGTGCTGGCGGCGAGCCCATCGTGGAGCGCCGGGAAGGTGCCACGGAAGTGGAAAGCGCCCCGGAAGCGCAGCTGGCGTCGCTCGCCACGCTGCATGTGGCGCTCGAGCGGCGCGAAGTGGTTGCGCTGGACTACCGCCGCCCGGATGAGGGGCAATCGTCGGTGCGGCGGGTCCGTCCGTACGCGCTGGTACGCGCCGATGCGCACGTATACATGGTGGCCTACTGCGAACGCGCCGACGCGCTGCGCATATTCCGGCTCGACCGCATGGTGGGTGTGTCACTTACCGGTGATGGATTCGACCCCCCGGTCGGGTTCAGCGTGCAGGACGTACTGCAGGGGGGGCGCGTATTCCGGCGCGACGAGCCGCCCGGGGATACGCTCGTGGTCCGTTATTCGTCCCGGGTGAGCCGGTGGATCGCCGAACGTGAGCACCGATCACTCGACGAGCAGGGAGAGCTGGTGGTGGAGTATCCTCTCGCCGACGAAGCGTGGGCGGTGCGCCACGTTCTGCAGTACGGGCCCGACGCCGTGATCCTGCAGCCGGTGGCGCTGCGTGACCGGGTGGCGGCGGTACTCGATGCGCTACTGCCGTGACCCGCTGCCAGCAGGACCCGTGGCAGCGGGGCACCAACCGGTCAGTCGTTGTCGTCTTCGCTCGGGATGAACATCCAGCTCAGCACCGTACTCACCAGGCTGACCAGTAGCGCGCCCAGGATGGCCGCGCCGAAGCTGTCCACATGAAAGGGAATGTCGAGCCGCTTGGCGAGCAGGCTGGTGATGAGCAGCATGGCGCCGTTGAGCACCAGCGTGAACAGCCCGAGCGTGAGAATCAGCACGGGGAGCGAAAAGAATGCGAGAATGGGACGAATGAGCGCGTTTGCCACGCCGAACAGCAGCGACAGGCCAACCAATCCCAACGTGCTTCCAGTGTACCGGATGCCATCGATGAAGGTGGCCGCACCCCAGAGGGCTACGGCCGTGATGAGTAGGCGCAGGAGCACAGTCATGCTGCAAGATGATTGATCCGCGCCTTCCCCGCGAGTTGCGGGCGTGGCGCGCCTGGGAGGTGGCGCGCCGTTTTCCCGATGGCGTCCGCGACCCGGCGTTCCGCGCGCTCGTGCAACGGGTGGACGGCGGGCCGGTCCACCGCTGTCCCCCGGTGGCACTGCTCACCGACGGTGAAGCCGCGTTCTCCCGCATGTTGTCGGCAATCGCCTCGGCACGGTTGGAGGTGCTGCTCGAGACGTATATCCTGCGCGACGACACGCTGGGGATCTCGGTTCAGCAGGCGCTGGTGGCGGCCGCGCAGCGAGGGGTGCGCGTTTGCGTGCTGGCCGATGCCGTGGGATCGCTGGCCACGCATGATGCCTTCTGGCGTACGCTCGAAGCCGGAGGCGTGACGGTTCGCCAGTTCCACCGCTTCTGGCACCATCCGTTTGAAGCGCTTCGTCGTGATCATCGCAAGTTGCTCGTGATCGATCGTGACGTGGCGTTCACCGGCGGCATGAACATCGGTGAGGAGTACGGCTCCAGTATCCGTCGGCGGCGCGATGCCTGGCGCGACACCTTCGTGGAGGTGCAGGGATTGGTGGCGCGCGAATTGGCCGCGGTGTTCGCCGAGGGGTGGGACCGCGCGCGCGGACCGGTGTTGCCGGGGCTCGAGTACGTGAGCTGGAGCGATGCGGTGGTGCGTCGCCCCGTGGCCGGAGGGTCCTTGTCCGGTGCGCGCGCACTGCAGGCCCGGGTGCAGTGGCAGCTGGCGCAGCAACTCGGCCGGCGGCGCGATCGTCGTCGTGGCCGGCGTGTACGTCGCGAGGCCACGACGGCTGGTGACGAGGCCCCGGGGGTGGTGGTCCTCGATCCGCGTCCCGGGCGTGCCCAGCGCGAAATGCTCGCCGTGCTGGCAGCGCTGGTGGGTGGCGCACGCGAACGGCTGTGGATCACCACCCCCTATTTCGCCCCTCCCACACGGGCCCTGCGTCTGCTTGCACGGGCGGCGCAGCGTGGGGTGGACGTGCGGCTGCTGCTCCCCAGCGAGCGCACCGATGTGCCGATCGTGCGACATGCGGCCCACGGCGCGTATCAGGACCTGCTTGCCGATGGTGTGCGCATTTGGGAGTACGAGCGCGCCACCTTGCACGCCAAAACGCTCGTGGTGGACGGCTACGTGGGGCTGGTGGGGTCGTCGAACCTCGACTTCCGCTCGTTCTGGCTGAATGCCGAGTGCAACGTGCTGCTCTTCGACGAGGCGTGCGGGCACTCACTCGAGGTGGCGTACCAGCATGATCTGTCGGGAAGTCGGGAGGTGACGATCGCGTCATGGGCACAGCGAACGCGCGGGCATCGGTGGCTCGACGCCACCGCCCGCGCGCTGCGCTGGGCGTTGTAGTCGGTGTGTCGGACGACGGCCGTGGTCTGGCCCTCGATGTGCGGGGTTCCCTGACCGTGCAGGGAGTCCTCCCCGATGGAGTCTAGAGCCTCCGAGTGCGACCGTCCTTCCCGTGTCGCGTGATGCGCCGTGTCGGATCCGACGTGGGAGGCCGATGGCGTTGGCGCGAGAACCCGGGTGCTGTTCGACCGGAGGTCCCCCATCCATGTCCGCATTAGCCAACGTTCCATTGTCTGCACCGGGTCACGCTCCGTTGGTCGTCAGTGGCCCCGTCCTCGTGGCTACCGACGGGATGGCGGTGTCTCCAGATGCGTTGTTTAACGCGGGTCGTCTTGCCGCGGCGTCGTTTGGTGGCGCTGTGGAGCTCGTGGGCGTATGTGAGCCCATGCCCGGGGTGGCGGCGGGGATGGATGTGCTGCCGGTGCCGGCAGAGCTCGACGAGGCGCGTCGCGCCGCGATGTTCGACGATTTGCGTCGTTCGGTCAACGTGGCGGCGGCTGGTGACCCGGCGTGGCCCATCACGGTGCTGCTGGGATCACCGCCGCGCACCCTGGCCCGGGAGGCGGAGCGGCGGGGAGCGAGTGTGGTGGTCATGGGTATTGGTCGGCACAATCCGCTCGACCGGTTGTTCGGCACGGAAACCACCCTTGCCACGTTGCGCGAGTCGCGCGTGCCAGTGCTGGCCGTCGGCCCCAACTTTCCGGCGGCGCCGTCGCACGTGGTGGTGGGGCTCGACTTCAGCGTCGCCAGCGTGCAGGCGGCCCAGTTGGCGTTGCGGCTGCTGTCGCCAGACGGCCGCCTTACGCTCGTGCACGTGCGTCCGCGCTTCGAGCACCCGAGCGCCGACTGGCAGGTCTGGGACGCCGACTACAGCCGTACGCTGCCGCCCCTGTTCGAACAGCTGGCGCAGCAGCTCGATGTGCCCGCCGGCATCACGGTGGACACTGTGACGGTGCGTGGTGATCCCGCGCCAGCGTTGCTGGCGTTCGCGCAGCAGTCCAACGCCGATCTCGTGGCGGTGGGCACGCAGCGCCACTCCTTCTTCGAGCGTCTGGTGGTGGGCTCGGTGGCCACGCGGGTGTTGCGCACGGCGCGCGTGGCCGTGCTGGCGGTGCCGGGACGGGGGTAGCGGGGCCGCCTGACGTACCGGGACCTCGCCACGTCCATCTCAAAACATGCGCATGTTGATATAGCGCTTGGGATGCTTCTTCACGTCACTCACGAGCCCGCGGAGTTCGCGCACGAGCGAGTCGCTCTGCTGATACAGCGCAGGATCGTTGAGCATCAGCCCGAGCGTGCCGCTTCGGCTATTGGCTTTCGCAAAGATGGAGTCGGCGCGCGCGACCGCCTGCGTGAGATTCGCCTCGGTGCGGTCGAGGCGAGCGGTGAGTTCGCGCAGCTGCTGCGCGGCGGTCACCATTTCACGCGCCGCCGTCTGCGAGTTGTTCACGATCATCTGGAGCTCACCGCGACTGGTGGCTGAGTCGACGCGGCTGGAGAACGTGCTCAAACGCGCCGCCGCATCGTTGATCGTTGCCAGCCCGGTCTGCACGTTGGCACTGATCTTGTCGAGATTTTTCGATTGCACGTTGACCGTGCGTGCCAGATCACCAGACAGCTGCGCGAAGTTGCGGATGCTTTCGCGCAATTCGCGCGCGGCGGCATCGTCAAACGCGATCTCCACCCGCTCGGCCACCTTGGCCACGTCGCCGCTGATGCGGCCGGCCACGGCGGTGAGCTGCGCAATGTCTGGGAGGACTGCACCGGCCACGGTATCGCTGCCGGCGCGCGCCTCGTCGAGCGCTGCACGAAGCACGCGGTCGGCGGGTACGCCGTCACGGCTCATGACGGTGGCCTGCCACTCGCCGAAGAGACTTGCCGCCGCCAGCAGGACGACGGGATCCCGCGGGATGTCGACGGTGCGGTCGAGAGCGAGCTTGAGTACCACCCAATCGTTGTCGCCGAGGGCGATCGATTCCACACGCCCGGCACGTACGCCGCGGATCACCACGGGGTTGCCGAGCGCCACGCCGCCCACGTCGCGCGCGCGCGCAGTGAGATGACGTGTGCGACCACCGAGATCCGCCTGCTTGAGCCAAAGCGTACCGGCGATGAGGAGCGCGGTAATGGAAATCACGCTGAGGCCAACAGCAAAGTCACTCGTGCGTTTGGAGGTGCTCATACGCGAATGTCTCGGAGGTCTCTCATTTGAGCGTGCGGTTGGTGAGCCAGGTGACAGCCCAAAAGGCATCGAGCACGAGAATCATCACGGCGGAAATCACGACGGCGCGGGTGGCACTGCGGCCCACGCCCTGTGCGCCACCCATGGTGGTGAGGCCGGCACGGCAGCCAATGAGGGCCACGGCTGCGCCG
>NZ_JBIJCN010000039.1:0-30582 GCF_044344655.1 Gemmatimonas sp. | reverse complement strand
GAAACTGGCCGACTTCACCAGGCCGTAGCGCACGTCGAAGCTCGTGAAGAAGATGCGCACGCCCTTGAGGAACTGCGGCGTGCTGATGTCGAGGAGCATGAGCGACGCGAGCCATCCGGACAGCATCCCCACGAGCATCGCCATTCCCACAACGATGGGGAACATGAGGGCCGATGCGAGCACCCGCGGCACGACGAGATGGCTCATGGGGTCGAAGGTGAGCGTTTCGAGCGCGTCGATCTGTTCGGTCACGCGCATCGTTCCGAGTTCCGCGGCGATATTGGCGCCCACGCGGCCGGCCAGCGCGAGGCCCGTGAGCACCGGCGCGAGTTCGAGCGTGACCGTTTTCTGCACCAGCGTTCCCACGAAGTAGGGTGGGACGATGTCGCCCACGCTGTAGCTGGCCAGCAGCGCCAGTACGATGCCGGTGAAGAGCGCGATGAAGATGCCGATTGGCAGCGACTCCACGCCGAGGATGCGGGCGTGGGTGGAGAGTTCCGGCATCCAGCTTCGCGTGTCGCGTATAGCGTGCAGCACTGACAGCACGAAGCGGGTGCCGCGTCCCACCGGCTCGAACGCCGTGCGGGTCACTCGACCCACCGCAGTGAGGGCATCATGCACGTAGCGCGTCATGGGCGTACTTATCTTGGCCAGCCAATGGCGAGCCCGATCACGCTGCCGATCGCGAGCACACCCAGTCCGGTTGCGGCGCGCACGCGATAGCGCGGCCCACCGATGCCGAGCACGAGGGCCGTCTTGAGCGCCGTGTTGCTGAGCACCCCCACGCCGATGGCGGCGGCGGCAACGCGCACGCGCGACGGATCGGCGCCGTAGCGCGCCATCGAGAGGGTGAGGGCGTCCATGTCGGTGAAGCCCAGTACCGTGGCCGATGCCAGTACGCCCGTGTTGCCGGCGTACTGCTGAATCCACGCGAGGGCGAAGAGCACGACCTGAAACGCCATCGCCATTTGCAGAGACGTGGCGAGGCCGAGCGGGTTCGGACCGAGTCCATTGCTGTGGGCCGGGTTACCGTCTGAAAGTAGCCCCGCCGGCAGGGCGCCAGTTTGGCGGGGGCGCGTATCCTGTTCGCGCCACAGGGTCAGGCCAATGAGCGTCAGCCCGGCCACGAGCACGGGTGCGAGTATCGGCAGCGCGGCCCGAGCCACGGCGGGCTGCAGCACGGCGGTGACGACCAGCAGCCGAGGAATGAGCGCGGTGCAGGCGGCGACCACGCCGAGTGCCAGTGGCAGCGCCAGACGTGCTTCGTCACGGCTGCGCCGGCTGAAGTTGAGCGCGACTGCGGTGGACGAGACGAGTCCGCCGAGGAGTCCGGTCACCCCGAGCCCGCGCGTTTCCCCTACGAGCCGGCGGGTGACGTAGCCGGCGAAGTTGAGCGCCGAGAAGATCAGGACGACGGTCCATAACTCACGGGGCCGGAAGGCATGGTAGGGGCCGTAGGCGCCGCCGGGGAGCACCGGGAGAATGACGAGCGCCAGAACGGCGAACTGCGCGGCGGCGCGCATTTCGGTGGCGTCCACGCGATGGAGGGTGCGTTGGACCCACGATTTTTCGGAGAGCAGGACGACGGTCATTGCACCGACGGCCGCGGCGGGGGAGCGGTGCCCCAGGCCGGCGGTCAGCCCGAGCGCCACGACCATGACGGCCACCACTTCGGTGGTGCCATCGGCGGTAGTGCCGGGGCGGCGCATGGTGGCCCAGTAGGCCACGATGGGCAGCAGCACCCCCCCCGCCGCCACAATGGCCGCGAGTGCGGGGTGGCCCAGCCGGAGGAACCAGCCGGCCACGCCCCCGATGGCACCGAGCAGGGCAAAGGTACGGGCACCGGCGAACCGGCCATCGGGCCCCGTGCAGTGCCCCGACCACTCGCGTTCTACCCCCACCGCCAACCCGACGAGTGCGGCCACCAGAAGGTCGAACGCCAACGTGAGATCGAGCATCAATGCAGGAATGGTACAGCGTGCACGGCGGGCGGCGAGGGGGAAAACCGCACAGGAGAACGGGATAGCCGCGAAAGCCGGAACCAGGGCGGGGGACGCCCGGTGACGCGCTCATACTACTATCCATTCATCCGGATGTTCGGATATATTACAGGATGACCGCCCCGCGCCTTGCCATCCACGACCGCATGGTCGAGCTCGCCGACACCACCAGGTGTCGACTGCTCGCCGCGCTCGAGCGGCAGGAGCTCACGGTGGGCGAGCTGGCGCAGGCCCTGCAGCTCCCCCAGTCCACGGTCAGTCGGCACCTGCGGATTCTGGCGGACCAGGAGTGGGTGAGTTCGCGCGCGGAGGGGGTGAGCCGCTGGTATCGCCGCCATCCGTTGCTCGATGCCGACACGCTCTCGTTGTGGGAGCTGGTGCGGGGGGCGATGGCCAACACCCCCGCCGCGCTGCAGGACGCCGCGCGGATCGACGCCGTGCTCGCCTCGCGGCGCAGGAGTTCGCAGGCGTTCTTCGCGACCGCGAGCGCCGAGTGGGATACGCTGCGCACCGAATTGTTCGGCGCCCGCGCGGACCTGCTGGCGGCGTGCGCGTTGCTTTCGCCCGAGTGGGTGGTGGGTGACCTCGGGTGCGGCACGGGCGCGCTCACCGCTGCCCTCGCGCCGCACGTACAGCATGTCCATGCGATCGACGCATCCCCGGCGATGCTCACCGCCGCCTCCGCACGTCTCGCGCCACACGCCAACGTGACGGTGACGGAAGGCGCACTCGAGGCGCTGCCGCTCAACGACGGGGTGCTCGACGTGGCGGTAATGATGCTGGTAATGCACCACGTGACCGACCCCGTACGGGCATTGCGTGAGGTGCACCGCGTACTCCGGCCGGGCGGACGGTTGCTCGTGACCGACATGCGGCCGCACGCCAACGAACGCTATCGTGAGCAGATGGGTCACGTGTGGCTCGGGTTCGACGAGGCCACGCTGCGCGGGTGGATGCGCGAGGCCGGCTTCGAGCACCCGCGCTATGTCCCCCTCGCGATGGACCCGCAGGCGCACGGCCCCGCGTTGTTCAGCTGTACGGCCGTGGCGATGCCACGGGCGGCAATGGTATTGGCGTACACGATGGACCCCGTAACCTGATCTTCCGTACTTCAAACAACCTGACCAGCCAATGGCCACCTCGATCATGACCGAACACGGCGTCGCGCTGCTGACGTCGCTCGACCGTCCCGCCTTTGCCGTGCGCGATCTCGCGCTGGCGGAGTGGGGCCGCAAGGAAATCCGTCTCGCCGAGCAGGAGATGCCCGGCCTGATGGCGCTGCGTGCCGAATATGCCGGAAAGCTGCCGCTCAAGGGCGCCAAGATCATGGGCTCACTGCACATGACGGTGCAGACGGCGGTACTGATCGAAACGCTCGTGGACCTCGGCGCCGATGTGCGCTGGGTGTCGTGCAACATCTTCTCCACACAGGATCATGCTGCCGCGGCTGTTGCCGTGGGGCCCCGCGGGACGGTCGACAGCCCGAAGGGCACGCCGGTGTTCGCATGGAAGGGTGAAACGCTCGAGGAATACTGGTGGTGCACGGAGCAGGCGCTCATGTGGCCCGACGGTACGGGCCCGAATCTCCTCCTCGACGACGGTGGCGATGCCACGCTGCTCGTACACAAGGGCACCGAGTACGAACTGGCCGGTGAGATCCCGGGCTTCGACAGCGACAACGAGCCGGAAGAGTGGGGCGTGATCCTCGATCTGCTGCGCGCCGAGCAGCAGAAGAACCCCGGCCGCTGGACCAAGGTGCTCGCGGGCATCCGCGGCGTATCGGAAGAGACGACCACGGGCGTGCATCGCCTGTACGAAATGGAGCGCGCCGGCACGCTGGCGTTCCCCGCGATCAACGTGAACGACGCCGTCACCAAGTCGAAGTTCGACAACCTGTACGGCTGCCGCCACTCGGTGGTGGACGGCCTCAACCGCGCGACCGACGTGATGCTCGCGGGCAAGATCGTGGTGGTGCTGGGCTACGGTGACGTGGGCAAGGGGTGCGCCCAGGCGCTCAAGGGTCAGGGCGCGCGCGTGGTCATTACCGAAATCGATCCCATCTGCGCTCTGCAGGCGGCGCTCGAGGGCTATCAGGTCACCACGCTCGAGGACATCGTCGAGCAGGCCGACATCTTCGTGAGCGCGACGGGCAACAAGAATGTCATCACCGTTGAGCACATGAGCCGCATGAAGGACAAGGCGATCGTGTCCAACATCGGCCACTTCGACAACGAGATCGACATGGCTGGTCTCAAGAAGGTCGAAGGGATGAAGCGCATCAACATCAAGCCGCAGTACGACGAGTTCGTGTTGCCGAACGGTCGCTCGATTCTGATCCTCGCCGAAGGCCGCCTCATGAACCTCGGCTGCGCCACGGGGCATCCGAGCTTCGTGATGAGCGCGAGCTTCAGCAATCAGGTGCTGGCGCAGCTCGAGCTGCATGCCAACGCCGAGAAGTACGAAAAGAAGGTGTACACGCTCCCCAAGCACCTCGACGAAAAGGTGGCGCGCCTGCACCTCGACAAGCTGGGGGTGAAGCTCACCATGCTTACGCCGGACCAGGCGTCGTACATCGGGGTGGATGTGCAGGGGCCGTACAAGGCGTCGCACTACAAGTATTAAGCGCCGCCGCGCGCGTGGACATGCACCCGTGAGCAGGACCGTGGGCCGGCGGGCGTTCCGGTGCAGTGCGGTACTGACTGCATCGGCGGCGCTCTCGGTCACGCTCGGCATGAGCGCCGAGGCACAGCGCGCGCCGGCCACCGACGTGCTCCCCCGGCGTGTCTCGCCGGGGGACACCCTGTTGCACGGGGAGCGGATCACCAGCGGCAGGTCGCGCTACTCCCTCACGATGTACCGTGACGCCGACGAGATCCCCGTGGGCCGCCTGACCGATGCCGTACGGGTGGACACCATCGACGGCACGGCGATCATCCTGCGCGTGCAGCAACTGCAACGCGGGACCGTCACCCTCGTTGATTCCACCACGACGCATGCGCTCACGCTGGCGCCGCGTACCCGCCGTGCCCTCCAGCAGAACCGCCGCGTCCTGCTGGAGTTCAGCGGGCGCCGCGTGAAAGGCGCGGTGGCGCCACTCGACGTGCCGCCGGTGCCGCTCGATACCACGCTCGCGCTGGCGCCCTTCGATGCGAGCAACTGGGAGTTGCTGTTGCGTGCGCTGCCGCTCGAGCAGGGCTTTGCGGCACGGTTCCCGGTGTACGAACCTGACGTGGGGCTTCGCGAATACCGTGTGGTGGTCACGGGCAGCACGGCCATTCAGGGCGAACCGGCGCATGTGGTGACGCTCACCATCGCCCGCAATCGCGAGTCGGTGGTGTGGGTGAGCCAGCGGAGCGGCCTCGTGTTGCAGATCGAAACACTGCTTGGTGAGACGACGCTGTTGCGGCAGGTTCTCGTGCGAGAGCCGCTGCCGGCGATTGATCGCGCTGCGTCCTCGCGACCGTTACATCGGCGTCCGTACGATGACCCCGATCACGATGAAGAACAGTAGGATCGTGGGCACTTCGTTGATCCAGCGGCAGGCGGTTTCGCTGAGGTAGTAGTCCTTGGCGAGGAACCGCTTCCGGGTGCTCGAGGCGAGGCCGTGATAGCCGAGCAGGAACACGATGGCCCCGAGCTTCATGTGCATCCAGGGCATCGTGAGGAGTGCCGGCTGCAGATACAGCATGGTGGCGCCCAGGCCGACCGACACGATCATGGCCGGCATCATGATGCCGCGGAGGAGCCGGCGTTCCATGACCTCGAGGGTCGCGGTCACCGCCGGCTCGTCACGCTTCTGTACGTGATACACGTACAGGCGGAAGATGTAGAACAAGCCGGCGTACCACGCGATGACGGCGATGACGTGGAACGCCTTGATCCAGAGATAGTAGGCAGGCATGCGGTCTAATGTAGCCCCGTGCACCACGAACGCTGCGGCGCGCTGCTCACCGCTTCTTCGGCACCAGCCACTCGCCGCGAATCCAGTCCACCACCATGGCGATCTCGCGGTCGCTCAGGCTCTTTTCCTTCCCGAACGACGGCATGCGATCATTGTCGCGACCGAAGAAGCGGGGGTGTTCGGGATCATTGATGAAGGCGATCATCCACTCACGGGAGCCCCACCCGGTGAGCTCGGGGCTATCGGTGCCGACGTCCTGGAACTTGTGACACGACGCGCAGCCGTAGTCGGTATTGCGCATGTAGGTGAGCCCGGCGGCGATGCGCGCGCTGTCGCGCTGATCGACTGTCCGCTGCGACGCGAGCTGCGCCTGCGCCGAGAGCGCAAACACCACGTTCTGGCGGGTGATCTCTTCTTCCTCGCTCTCCGGCTGGTGATCGCCCAGCCACCCCACCATGTCGCCTTCGGCGTGGTAGGTGTTGCCCCAGTACTTCTTGCTCAGGATCGTGTCGGCGTGCAGGAAGCCGCTCAGCCACTTCCGTGAGCCGTAGCCCTTGAGGTCGGAGGCGGAGATGGAGTCGGGCGGCAGCGGATAGCCCATGCCATCGTGCCCGTCGAAGCGGTGGCACGACGCGCAATTGCGCGAGAAGATGCGGGGCCCCTGGCTGTATGGATCGTCGCGCATCACGGCGAGGGCACCGGTGATGGGGATCCCATTGCCGGCCAGCTGCACGGCACGCTCGGCGTCACGCGCGGCCACTTGGCGCGACACCTGATAATCGGCGTCGTTGCGATCGGCGCTGATGGCCTGCACCGTGAGCAGGCCAGCGCCGGCGAGGAGCACGCCCAGCAGCCCCACGTTGAAGCGGTGCCCGAGGCGCCAGCGCCCGAGGAACGGCATCGCGGCGATCAGTACGAGCACCAGCGTAGGGAGCACGATGGCGCCGATGATCTCGGTCTTGCCGGGGAAGTACTTGAGGAACTGGAAGAGGAAGAGGAAGTACCACTCCGGGCGCGCCGCAGCGAACTGCTCGGCCGGGTCGGCGGGCGCCCCGAGCGGCGCTCCATGTTCGCGCACCGCGAAGAACAGCACCGCCGCGAACACGGCGAGACACGCGACCGCGTCGCGCAACACCTGCTCGGGCCAGAAGCCTTCGTCCGGCTTGCGAATGGGCTGCTTGGGCGTGAGCCCGTGCCGGCGAAACAGGTACACATGCCCCACGATCATCAGGCCGATGAGCAGTGGTACGAGCCCCGCGTGCAGGGCGAAGAAGCGCGTCAGGGTGTGATGGCCGTAGCTGGCCCCGCCCACGAGAATCGTCTGCAGCGCCGGTCCGATGCCTGGGCTCATCCCCACGAGGTTCGTGGAGACGGCGGTCGACCAGTAGCCGTTCTGATCCCACGGCAGCAGGTAGCCGGTGAGGGACAGGGCAAGCACGAGGAGCAGCAGCGCCACGCCGAACCAGAAGTTCACCTCGCGCGGCGCCTTGTAGGCACCGTCGATCACCACCTGCATGAGATGCAGCACCAACAGCGCGGTCATGGCCTGCGCAGCAAAGTGATGGATGCCGCGCAGCAGCCAGCCGCCCCACATTTCGTGCTGGATCCAGTACACGCTCTCCCACGCCGTCTGGGAGCTCGGGCTGTAGGACATCCACAGGATCAACCCGGTGACGACCTGCACGGCGAAGAAGAACGTGAGCGTGCTTCCCCACACGTAGCGCCAGCGTGCCCCGCCGGGGACGTTTTCGAAGAGGGCTTCGTGCAGCAGTCCCTTGTAGCCGGTCCGTTGGTCGAGCCAGTCGCGGAAGCCGCTCATCAGACCGCGATCCGCTCGGGGGAACCCTTCCGGAAGTTCTGGAACTTCACCCACACATCACCGTCGCGGACGACCGCCTCGAGCGGGTCCATGCCGCGCGGGCTGGGGCTCTTGGGATCGGCAATGCTGCCGTCGAGGGCGAAGCTGCTCTTGTGGCAGGGGCAGAAGTAGCCGCGGCCCGAAGCGTTGTACCCGACGCTGCAGCCGAGGTGCGGGCAGACGGAGTGCAGTACGCGCACCGTGTTGTCGCCGGTGCGCTGTACGTACACACTGCCCACCGGCACGTTCTCCGTCTTGTTCCAGGCGTCCACCAGGGTATCGAGCACCGGGAACTTGCGAGGCTCGCCACCCTCCGGCAGTGCGGCGAACGACGTGACCCGCACCATGCCCCGCGTGTCGCTGCGACGGCGCAACGGGTCGAGAATGGGAAAGAGGCCGGCGATGGGGGCCGCGACGGTGATGAGGCCACCGATAACGGCGGCCGAGACCTTGGACACGAAGGTCCGCCGGTCGGAGGGGGGAACGGGGACGCTGTCGGACATGTCGTCGTGCACTCGGGGACGAACGGGATGCGGTAACCGGAGGTGGAACGCACGGCAGGCGTGCGTGAGGGCTGCGGGATTCTACGCTGCCGCGCCGTGGTTCGCTGGCCCTTTCAGCGATTCGTGGCGTTCTTGCGTAGCCAAGCGATAGCTCCGGTCCATACACTCCAAGCGTCGCATGCCGCGGCGGACCTCCATCCTCCATCCTCACCCCTGCCTCTACATGACCACACGCATTCGGCAGCTCGGCACGGCGCTGGTTCTCGCCCTGTCGTTGGCGGGCACCGCTCAGGCCCAGCAGGACGAGCCCAAGACCCCGCTCGGCAAGAAGATGGCCGCCATGAATACGGCCCTGAAGGCTGTGGGGCGCCAGATCGAGGACCCGTCGAAGAACGCGAGCACGCTCGAGCAGATCGCGATCATCGAGACCAACGCCAAGGCGTCGCTGACGTTGGAGCCGGAAAAGAAGGAGAAGATCCCGGCCGGCGAGCAGGCAAAGTTCGTGGGCGGCTACCAAGCCGAGATGAAGAAGCTGATCGCGACCGTCGATAAGCTGAAGGCGGCGGTCAAGGCGGGGAACAACGCCGACGCCGTGAAGATCGTGGACGAGATGAAAGCGGCGCAGCGCGACGGGCATCGCGAGTACCGCCTCCGCAAGGCGGGCGCTCCTCCGGCCTGATCGCCGAGTACTCTGGCGGTGGCACGACGAACCCGTCGGCTCATGCGCTGACGCCTGCGCTGGGAGAAAGCGGCAGGGCCACGTCGAACGTGGCACCGGGGGTGTGATCGAGCACCCTGATGCGGCCACCATGCGCCATCGCCACCGCCTGCGCGATCGCGAGCCCCAGGCCGGCCCCGTTGGAGTTCCGCGACGGAGCGCTCTGCACCCCGTGCACGAAGCGCTCGAAGACGCGCGCTCGCTGCTCCTCGGGAACACCGGGACCCTCGTCGCGGATCTGCAGATGCGCCATGGCGCGCGCGTCGTCGGTCGCGAGCGACAGGGTAACGGTGCCGCCTACCGGCGAATGCTTCAGGGCGTTGTCGAGCAGATTGAGCAGCAGCCGATGCAGCAGTACGGGGTCGCCGTGCACTACGGCGTCGCCGATGTCGTACGCCACAACCGTGACCTGCTGCGTGTCGGCGAGCGAGCGCACACTTCGCATGGCCTCCGCCATGAGCTGGTCGAGCGGCACGGGCTGGCGTGACAGCGCCGACGCCCCCGCATCGACCCGTGCCAGCAGAAAGAGGTCGTCGACGATACGGGAGAGCCGCACTGCCTCGCCCTGCACGACGGCGAGGGCGTCGCGATACTCGATTTCCGGTCGGCTGTCGCGACGCAGGGCGAGGTCGGCCTCCCCCCGGATGATGGCGAGCGGGGTGCGCAACTCGTGCGACGCATCGGCCACGAACTGCCGCTGCGTACGGAACGCATCCCCCACGCGACCGAGCAGTTCATTGATGATCCGTGCGAGGCGACCGAGCTCGTCATGCGGATTTATGACCGGCAGGCGCTCGTCGAGATCGGCGGCGGTGATCGAGGCGGTGCGCATGACGATCGCCTCAAGCGGCGCGAGGCTACGACGCGCAAGCAGGAAGCCCGCCACGAGTGACACCACGAGGGCCATGGGGATGGCGAAGAAGATCGTGTTGCGTACCTGACGGAGCAGGAGCAGGTCATCGCGCTCCATCCGGAGGGCCGTGATCAGCAGCGCCGGCTCCTTCTCCTCATCCCCGGCGTCTGGTTCGACGCGCAGCACGGCTGCACGCGCCGGCTCGCCGCTGAGCGAGAGCGAGCGCACCACGACCGTGGAGTCCGAGAGCCGTCCGGCCACGCGATCGCTGCGCACCGCGGTCATGAGGTTCCGCACTTCGGGGGGGACCACGATGGCCGGACGCTCTTCGGGGCGGGGCTGCCGCACCGCCATGAGATCCTCACTCTCGTCGGTGATGAAGATGTCGAGATCACCCACGCGCAATTCGCGCAGGACGGCCTGTTCGTACGCGCCGCGGACCTCCTCCACGTCGCCGCGGGCGGCGGCCGCGCGACGCTCGGCAAGAATGGCGCCGGCCACAGCGCGGGCCGACTCGCGCACCACCGCGCTCGCGCGCTGTTGCACCACCCTTTGAAACGTGAACCACCCCGCGCCGGCGAAGGCGATGAGCGTGAGGGCCAGCACGCTCGAGTTCCAGAGTGTCAGGCGCTGCAAGATGGAGAGGCGAACGGCCGTCATCCGGGAGCCCTCACGGTTGCGGTGTATCGATGAGGATGTAGCCGGCGCCGCGCCGCGTGTGGATGAGCGGCACGAATGGCTCCTTGTCGATTTTGCCACGCAGCCGGTTCACGTACACCTCGATGGTGTTAGTGAATGGATCGTGATTGTCATCCCACACGTGCCCCACAATGTCAGCGCGCGACAGGACACGACCGGCGTTTCGCACGAGCAGTTCAAGCAACGCATACTCTTTGGCGGTCAGTGCGATGACCACGCCGCCGCGCCGTACGATGTGTGCGGCAAGATCCACTTCGAGATCGGCAACGCGCGCCATCATGGGCTGCAGCGCGTCGGGTCGGCGGAGCAGCGCCCGTAGCCGCGCCAGCAGTTCGCCGAAGTCGAACGGTTTCACCAAATAGTCATCGGCGCCGGCATCGAGCCCGGCGATGCGGTCACTCACGCCATCGCGCGCGGTGAGCATGAGTACCGGGGTGCGGATAGCCCGTTGCCGCAGCGTGCGCACCACCTCGAAGCCGTCCATGCCGGGGAGCATCACGTCGAGCACGATCGCGTCGTAGGGATTGACCGCCGCATTGGTCACGGCTGCCGGGCCGCTGTCGCAGCAGTCTACGGCGTACGCTTCCTCGCGTAAGCCACGCGTGATGAGGCGTGCCAGTTTGGGGTCGTCTTCAACGACGAGAACGCGCATGTCGACGCTGGGGCTCGAGGTACTGCTGAGGAACGGAGGACGACAGTAGTGCACCGACGGTTGTGTACCCACGGAAGAAACGAGGCGGTACGCAGCCCCACCAGTGTTCGCCGCACGGCCACCCCGGGGTCAGGCGGGCCTGGGAGTGAGCCGAGGGGGACGGGTGCGCTTCTTTTCCTCGGCACGCCGGCGGAACCAGCTGGCCACGAGATAAAACTCGTCGAGATCGTGCGTGGGGATATCGGCGCCGGTGGGATCAGGACCGTCGTACACCCGCGCCACCAGTTCGGCAAAAGTGGCCTGCTCGTCGTCGGTGCGTGGGGCACGGACTTCGGCACGCACGGTGCCGCGACGCACGAGGTAGACCCACTCCGTGTCGGCCTGCCCGATGGCGTGGTAGCGGAAGGTCAGGCGGTCCACGTTGGCATGGAAGTGCTGCACGCGTTCGTGGAGCCACTGCACGAGCGCGAGGCGATCACGCAGCACACGGGCGCGTTCGAACGCCAGCGCTGCCGAGGCTTCGTGCATCGCCTCTTGCAGGCGTCGGACGGGCGCGTCGGTGTGCCCCTCGAGGAAGGCGTGCACGTCGTGGGCCGCGGCGCGATAGTGTTGCGGGTCACCAGCGCCCACGCAGGGACCGGCGCAGGTGCCGAGGTCGTGGCGCAGACAGCCGGGTGCCCGCGAGCGTGCGGCAGCCCCGCGGAAGCGCGTGGTGGGATCGGCCTTGAACCAGAGGGCACTGCCGCGGGCGGCGCCGGTCCCGCGCACCGTGTCTTCCAGGGTGCAGTCGCGGAGCCCCGTGCTTTCGGCAAGCGCGCGCACGGCCTCGCGCAACTGTGCCACGCGACGGAAGGGACCGAAGAGGGCCACGGCCGCAGGATCGTCGGAGCGCGCCACAACGCGCACGCCGGGCACGGAGCCACCGGTCAGCGCCACATACGCGCGCGGCCACTCGTCCATGACCATCATGGTGTTGAAGTGGGGCCGGTACTGCTTGATGAGGCGCAGCTCGCGCAGCAGCGCGCCGAATTCCGTGTTGGAGTACTCCCACTCGATCGCGAAGGCGTGGCGCAGGATGCGCGCGGCTTTGTCGCGCCGTCCCTTGGCTCGGAAGTAGCTGAGCAGTCGGGAACGCAGCACGCGCGACTGCCCCACGTAGATCACGGTCCCGGTGGGGCCGAGCATGCGATACACGCCAGGCTTGTTCTCCACCCCCTGTCGCACGAGCGCGAGCAGCTGCTTGCGGTGCGCGGGCGTGGTCTGCGGAGGCTTGACGTGCAGGCGCGGCGCGGGATCGGACATAGGCATAATCTAGCCACCGGATGCGGGGTGGCCGAGCGCTGAGTGATCAGCGGGAGCCGTGCGGGCTCACCGTTCAGCGGTTTCCACGCTCACCATCCGATTCTCACCGCTCGCCGCTCACCGTCTCACTCGTACGCCAGTGACTCGCGGAATTCGGTGGCCTGTCTCCGTATCTGCACCAGTTCCTCCGCCGGCATCGTGTCCAGATGCTTGGTCATCATGCGCATGCGCGGGTGCTTCGCGAACCGCTCCCGGTGCTGCGCCATGAAATCCCAATACAGGAAGTTCATGGGGCACGCATCCGGTCCCGTGCGCTGCTTCACGTCGTAGCGGCAGCCGCCGCAATAGTTGCTCATGCGGTTCACGTAGGCACCGCTCGCCACGTACGGCTTGCTCGCGAGCGCGCCGCCGTCGCCCCACGTGCCCATCCCCGCCACGTTGGGCAGCTCCACCCATTCGTATGCGTCGGTGAACCCCGCCCAGTACCAGCGCGACAGCGCCGCCGGCTGGACGCCGAGCATCGTGGCGAAGTTGCACTGTACCATGAGGCGGCCGATGTGGTGGGTGCGGCCGTAGTCGCGCACCTGGCGGATCGTATCCGCGAGGCAGCGCATCTCGCAGGCGCCACTGCCGGTTGCGCCATCGTACGCCTCCCCGTCGGGCGCCCAGAACCACCGCGGCAGGCCGAGCGGCGCGTCGAGCGCATTGGCGGTGCGCAGCCCCGGCATGAGCTGCCAGTACATGCCGCGAATGTACTCGCGCCAGCCAAGGATCTGCCTGATGAACCCCTCGGCCGACGCGATCGGGACCTGCCCCTCGCGGTAGGCACGCTCGGCGCGCTTCACCACCTCGAGCGGATGCAGGAGTCCCACGTTGAGGATCGACGACAGCGTGGAGTGCAGCAGATCGGGAGCACCCGCCACGAGGGCATCTTCGTAGGGCCCGAACTCCGGCAGGCGCTCGGTCACGAACCGTTCGAGCCACGCCTTCGCGTCGGCGCGGGTGACCGGCAGGGCAAAGCGGTCCACTGTGCCCCAGCGCCCGGTCCAGCGTGCCACGCGCGCCATCTGCTCGCGCGTGATGGCGTCGGGCTCTGTGCGCCACACCTCGGGGACGGCACGCCCCTTGGGCCACGGCTTCCGGTTTTCCGCGTCGAAGTTCCACTCGCCACCGCTTGGCGTGCCGTCGGCTTCCATGAGAATGCCGTGTTTGCGGCGCATCTCACGGTAGAACCACTCCATGCGGTACTCCTTGCGTCCGCGCGCCCACGTGGCGAACTCCTCGCGCGTGGCCAAAAAGCCGCGATCCTCACGCAGCACGAGCGGTACATTGATCGCTTGTAGCAGCGCTTGGGCGCGCGCGAGCTCGTCGACCATGTCCTGCTCGCGTCCCTCGGTGGCGATCACCCGGGTGGCGCCAAGTTCGCGGGCGAGCGCCGCCAGTCCGTCGCCATACGACGGGGCGTTGCGCAGCACCACACGGTGGCCAGCCTGTTCCAGTGCCTGGGCGAAGTGCCGCATGGCGGAGAGCAGCAGGACCAGCTTCTGTCGGTGCCACGGGAGCGACGCGCCCTTGGCCACCGACTCGAGCAGGACGACCACCACATCCTCGCGCGGTTCACGCGGGATGTTGGCGACGGCACGGGAGCATTCCCAGGGCGCCACGAAGGCGAGTGTCAGCGAGGGCACGCGGTGGAACGATCCGCGGCGAGGGCACGTTCCCGTCGTGCTGTGGTCGCGTCGCCGCCCCGGTGGCGACGACCCTGGTCGGCAGGATGGCTGGACGCCCTCCCGCGACCGTCAGCGACAATCAGCGGCGGGCTGTCGGCGCCGCGGCGCGCGTCAGGCGCCGTGAGATTGCCGCAAGACACCAGCCTGTTGCGGCAAACACCAGCAGGAACTTGCTGGTTGCCGCCACCCCGGCGAGCAGCGCACTGCCCGACGAGGCGCCTCGTTCGGTCATGCGCCACAGCAGCCCATTTTCGAGGGCGTCAAGCACCGTGCAGGCGAGCACGGCCGTAGCAAGCGTGGCGCCCCAGCGGTCGAATGCCGTGCCGGGCGTGCTGAAGCCAGGGCGGCGGAGCAGGGCAATGGACCAGCGGAAGAACCACGGGTACACGAGCAGCAATCCCGCATCCACGCCGAGGCTTACCCGCACCGATTCGGTCACACCGGCGTCTTTCCAGGCGTCGAGCATGGCCTGCGCGCGCTCGGCGGTGAAGGCCAGCTCGTAGCCGACGATCCCCCATGGGGTCATGTCGGTCACGAGCGGCGCGTCGATGCCCCGCAGCTGCAGCAGGAGGATGACCGATAGTGTGGCAAAGAACAGCCAGATCAGGGCGCGCGACATGACCAGAGGGTAGCGCCCAGCGTTCGCGTACGGAACCGTTGGGCGCTATCTCTTTGGCATGGACACGTTCCCTGTGAGTCCCGAGGCGCTACTTGGCATCGCGGTGGGCTTCGGGCTCGCGGCGGCGGCGGGCTTCCGCGTGTTCGTGCCGCTGCTGGCAGCTGCGATCGCGGCCAAGACCGGTGTGCTCACGCTGTCACCAGGGTTCGGCTGGTTGGCGACCACGCCGGCGCTGGCGGCGCTGGGCACCGCCACCGTGCTCGAAGTGGGTGCGTATTCGGTGCCCTGGCTCGATCAGCTGCTGGACCTGATCGCCACACCGGCGGCGATGCTGGCGGGCATGCTGGCCGCGGCGAGCGTGGTGGTGGACGTGCCGCCGCTGCTCAAGTGGAGCGCGGTGATCCTTGCCGGTGGCGCGGCGGGGATGACGCAGGGTGCGACGGTGTTCACGCGCTTCAAGAGCACGACACTGACCGGCGGCGCCGGCAACCCGGTGGTGAGCGGCCTCGAACTGGTGAGCGCCGTGATCACGAGTGCCTTGGCGATCTTCCTGCCGGTGCTCACGCTGATCGCGGTGCTGCTGCTGTTCGTGATCTTCACGCGCCGCGTGCATGGGGTGCTTTTCGGACGCCGCGCGGCGCGGAAGGCGGCGGGGGGGCCGCCCAAGGTGCCTCGGGGGCCCTAGGCGCGCCGGAGTTCGGCCTCATCGGCGCCGCTCAGGAAAAATCGTGGCGGTGAATCAGTGCTTCGCCGGCGTGATGCGAATGTTGCGGTACTCCACGCTGGTGTGGTCGCCCTGCAGGTAGATCGGTCCCGGCGCGCCTTCGTCGCTATCGAGTGCACCGCCGGTGATGCCGGGGATCGTTTGGTCGGCAATGATCGTCTTGCCGTTGAGCACCACCGTCACGCGCCGGCCGATGAGCGTGATGTCGTACGTCTGCCACACCCCCGGCCCCTTCGATACGAGCTCGTTGGGCACCAGGAAGCCATAGATGCCGCCAAGATGCGTGGAGAGCGGCTCGCCCGCGGGGCTGTCTTCCACCTGCACTTCATGACGACCGCGCAGGTACACCCCGCTGTTGCCGCCCTTGGGCACGCGAAACTCGAGGTGCAGCTTGAAGTCGGTGAATTTGTCCTTCGTGGCGAGGTTCGCGCCTGCTTTCACGTTGGTGAGCAGGCCGTTGCGCACCGTCCACTGGCTCGCGCCGCCCGGGAGTGGCTCCCATTTGTTCATGGTCGTGCCACCAAAGAGCACAATCGGCGCGCCCCACACGGGGGGGGCACTCCGGCGCAGGGTAGGCGCGCGCTTGCCGGTGAAGCGGTGCGTCTCGCCGTTGGGTGTAATGATGGTGCCGCTCAGGGTGTCATTGGCGAGCGTCCCTTCCAGCTGCATGTCCTTCGCTCCGATCTCCCACTGCGGCGGAATGGCGAACGAGACCCGGTCGTTGGCAAAGGTGACCTTGGCAATCGGACGGGCACTGCCGCCGCCGCCCACGAATCGTCCCACCAGCGTCGAGTGCCCGGAGAGCGATACCTCGACCCACGACGGATACGTGTGGCCGGAGCCTTCGACGGTGAGATCCCAGCGGCCGATGATCGGCGCGCCAGCCTGCGCACCGGCCGTTGCCGAGACCGACATGATTGCCGCGGCTATGCACGCCGGCAGCGGGGGTATCCACGTACGGCTCATCGATCCTTCCAGGAGGAGGTGGAGCAGCGAGGTGATGACAGCAGTGATGACAACGGATTGCACGACACGGGACGTGGCTAGGCCGACCCGGTCTCCAGCAGCGTCGCCGCCGCTTTGATGGCGGCACGGATGCGCGGATACGTGCCGCAGCGACAGACGTTGCCGTCCATGGCGCGATCGATGTCGGCGTCGGTGGGCTTTGGTGTGGTCGCGAGCAGCGCAGCGGCCGACATGATCTGCCCCGACTGACAGTACCCGCACTGCGGGACGTCGTTCGACACCCACGCCGTCCGGAGTGCATCGGCCATGGGGCCGGCCAGCCCTTCGATCGTCACCACGCGCTTCCCCACCACGGTAGACACGGGGGTCACGCAGGATCGCACCGGTTCCCCGTTCACGTGCACGGTGCACGCCCCGCAGAGGGCCATGCCGCAGCCGAAACGCGTGCCGGCGAGGCCCGCCTGCTCGCGTAGCACCCACAGCAGGGGCGTATCGGCCACGGCGTTGACCTCGATCGTGACGCCGTTGAGATCGAGTGCCATTGCAGGGGGCGGGCTCGGGTCGTTCACGGGAGTGGTCATGCGCCGGCTCCGGGGGCTGCGCTGGTTGCGGCGCGGAGTGGCAACGATCGCAGCCGGTTGCCGGTGAGCGCGAAGAGGGCATTGCCAACCGCCGGTGCGATGGCGGGCAACGCCGGCTCACCAACACCCGAGGGGACTTCGCTGCTGGGTACGATGAGCGTCACGATCTCGGGGCATTCTGACATTCGCAGTGGCCGGTACTCGTGGAAGTTGCCGGGGACGACGCGCCCTGCCTCGATCAGGACGGCCCCGTGCAATGCCGCCGAGAGCCCGTACACCACGGCACTTTCCACTTGCTGCCTCACGCCGGCGGGATTCACTGCCACGCCTACGTCGACGGCGGTGATCACGCGGTGCACACGGATCGCGCCGGTGGGCGACACCGAGACCTCGGCGACCATGGCCACCACCGTGCTGAAGCTGCGCACGAGGGCTACGCCGCGGGCGCGCGGCTGCCCGTCGGACGCCGGCCCCAGCGGCGTATACCAGTCGCTCTCCTTCGCCACGGTGTCGAGGGCCGCCCGCGCACGCGGGTGCTTCTTGAGCAGGGCTTGCCGGTAGCGTAGCGGATCCTGCTTCGCCTCGTGCGCCAGCTCGTCCACGAAACTCTCGAGGAAGAACCCCTGATGCGAATAGCCGACCGAGCGCCACGAACCCACCGGCACCGGCAGCGTTACCTCCGTCGACGATGCATGGATGGCCGGGAACTCGTAGGGCTGATCGAAGGTGCCTTCGGCGATCGTTTTGTCGGGACCGTACGACGTCAAGCTCAGCCCCAGTCGTCGGCTCAGTGACTTGAACGGCGCCTGCGCGGCGGAGTGAGATACCACGCCGGTGAGTGCCCCCTCCGCATCGAGCGCGGCACGCCATCGTGTGACGGCTGCCGGACGATAGAAATCGTGGCGCATGTCGTCTTCGCGCGACCAGATCGTTTGCACGGCGGTGCCCGGCAGGGCCTTGGCGATGGCCGCGGCCTGCGCCACGTAATCCACTTCGAGACGGCGGCCGAAGCCGCCACCAAGCACCGTCTGGTGCAGCGTCATCTGATCGTCGTCGAGCCCAAGCACCTTCGCCGCCGCCGAACGCGCGAAGCCCGGCACCTGCGTGCCGGTCCACAGCTCGGCGCCATTGGCGTTCACCCGCACCACGGCGTTCATCGGCTCCATGGTGGCATGGGCAAGATACGGCGCTTCGTACGTGACATCGAGCACGCGCGGGCCCTTGGCGATCGCCTCCTTCGCCTCGCCAACACTACGTAGCGGCAGGCCCTCGTCGTGCTGCGCCGCCTCATGCAGCGTGCGCATGATCTGCGCTGAATCGAGCGCCGCGTGCGGGCCCGTGTTCCACTGCACATTGAGGGCGCGGAGGGCCTGCTTCGCCTGCCACCAGCTGTCGGCGATGATGGCCACGCCTGGTGCATCGCCGAACAAGGAGCCGTCCAGCGATACGACGGCGCGGACGCCCGGCTGCTGCATGGCTGCGGTACGATCGAACCCGGCAACGGTACCGCCAATGGTGGGTGCCATGCTGACGGCGGCATAGCGCATCCCGTCCACGCGCACGTCAAGGCCGAAGATCGGCGCACCGGTACTCTTCGCGTCGGCATCGAGTCGACCGCGATCACGGCCAATGATGGTCCACGCCCGCGCCGGCTTGAGTGTGGCACTGTTTACCCGCTGTGCGGCGGCGTCCTGTAGCAGCTCGCCGTACGGGAGCGTGCGGTCACCGCAGATCACCACACCGCGTTCGGTGCGACATGCGGTGGCCGGCACGCCGGTGCGCTGTGCCGCGGCTGCGAGGAGCGACGCGCGTGCGGTGGCCCCTGCCTGACGCGCCACCTCCCACAGGTCGCGCACGCTCGACGAGCCGCCGGTCATCATCACCCCCACTTCGCGCATGGTCTTGGCGGTGAGCCAACGCACCCCGCGCACGAGCGGCTCCCCGTTGAGGTCTTCGTGGAACGGCAGACCGTCTACGATCGCGGCGATGTTGTTGTAGATCGTGTCCACGCCGCTGTGGGTGACCCGCACCTGACTCCAGTCACAATCCAGCTCCTCCGCCACAAGCATGGCGAGGGCGGTGTGGATCCCCTGTCCCATCTCGGCCTTGGGGGCAATGATGGTGACCGAGCTGTCGGGAGCGATCGCCAGCCACCCGTTGAGCGGTACCGTGCCCGAAGGCAGCTCCGGGAGGTGGCCCGTGCGGAGGCGTTGCCGCGGTGGCACCAGGGACCAGCCGAAAACCAGGGCGCCGGTTGCCCCCAGCCCTGCCAGCAGGAACGTTCGACGTCTCATATTGTCATAATGTCCACAATTCCCGTCTTCCCACCAGTTCCCGCCATGTTCCGTCCCACTGCGCTTCTCCTGTGCTGTGCCGCCCTCCTGCTTCAGGGGTGCAAGGACGAACAGACCAAGCTGGCGGAAGCCGCGGCGGCCAAGATCCGTGAAACGCGCGTGCTTGGTCCCAACGACCTGCAGCTCGTGAGCCTCGATCGCACCATGGCGCTCGAGGTGGTCGGCGACTCGGTGCACGTCTTCACGGTCAACAGCTCCATCAGCGTGCCGGCCACGTTCATCGAGAACCTGAAGTACGCCGATGGACGGCTGCGCTTCGACATCAAGGGGATCGGGATGAAGATGTTCGAAGTGGGCGACGGTCGAGAGGGCGCGGTCTTCACGCAGGCGGACGCGGTTCGGTTCGTCGCCGTCATTGTGGATCGCCAGTCGCAGATCGAAGCCCGACCGTAGCCGGCGCGCGCCCTCAGGAACTGCACGACAGCATCGAGCACCCCGCCTTGTGCCGCGCCCACTCCGGGCGACGCCGGGCGAACCGGCCGTGGTAGGGCTGCTCCGTGTAGGGATCGCGCAGGACCTCGAGCAGAGCGTGCACTACCGACGGGTCGCCGGCTGTCGCGGCGTCGATGGCTTCCTGGGCCACGTAATTCCGCAGCACGAACCACGGATTGACGGCGTGCATCGCCGCACGCCGCACCGCAACGTTGCGGCCATGCGCGCGGTCGTGCCTGGACACGCAGGCGTGCCAGGCCTGTAGCCACTCCGTCAGCGCGTCAGCCTGTGCATCGCGCTTCGCGTCGTCATAGAACACGTCGCCAAGCAGTACGGTTGCGGGCGTGGATGGCAACGTGTCGCCGACATTACCCAAGGCGCGGAAGAACAGCGTGTAGTCGATCTCGGCGTCGTACATCAGCTTGTACGCTTCGCGGATGATCCGCTGTTCATCCTCTCCGCGTGTTACGAAGCCGAACTTGGCGGCGTTCATCGCCTCGTATTGAGCGATGTATGTCTCGGAGAAGCGGTCGATGCCTCGCTGTAGCGCGTCGGTGTCGGCAAAGAGCGGCGCGATCGCTTCGGCCAGTCGCAGCAGGTTCCACTGCGCGATCGCCGGCTGTTGCCCGAAACGGTAGCGGCGCATCTGCGCGTCGGTGGTGTTGGGGGTCCAGTGTGGGTCGAAGTCGTCGATCCACCCGTATGGCCCGTAGTCGATCGTGAGCCCGAGGATCGACATGTTGTCGGTGTTCATCACGCCGTGCACAAAACCCACGCGCATCCAGTGCACCACCAGATGCGCCGTGCGCTCGCACACGTCCACGAACCATGCGGCGCGCTGCTCCTCCGCATTGCCGGCACGGTGCGCAAGGTGCGGAAAGTCGCGTGCAATGGTGAAGTCCACGAGCTGCGCGAGCATGGCCGTATCGTTGCGCGCCGCGAAGATCTCGAAGTTGCCGAAGCGGATGAACGACGGCGCCACGCGGCAGACGATGGCGCCCGGCTCTGGCTGCGCGTTGCCGTTGTAGAACATGTCACGCACCACGTCGTCGCCGGTGGTGACGACGCTCAGCGCGCGCGTGGTGGGTACGCCGAGGTGGTGCATGGCCTCACTGCAGAGGAACTCCCGGATACTCGAGCGCAGGACCGCGCGTCCGTCGGCGGTGCGCGAGTACGGCGTGGGGCCGGCGCCCTTGAGCTGGAGCTCCCACCGTTCGCCTTGCGCGTTCACCACTTCGCCGAGGGTGATGGCGCGGCCGTCGCCGAGTTGTCCGGCCCAGTTGCCGAACTGATGGCCGCCGTAGCAGGCGGCGTACGGCTGCATGCCGGGGAGCAGCGCGTTGCCGGCGAAGACGGCGGCGAAGTCCGGCGACTGGACGAACGTCTCGCGACAGCCCACGAGGGCCGCCACATCGGCGGCGTGCGCCAGTAGCTGCGGGCGCGAGACCGGCGTGGGGCGCACCGCGCTCCACGCGGCGCCCAGCACCTGACGCCGCACATTGGTCGACTGCGGGTCGCCGGGAAGCTCCGTCACGAAGCGGTTGTCGAAAGCGAGGCCGGGATCTTCGGGAGGCATCATTGTGGTAGTCACACCGGGAAACTTAGACTCCACCACGGTTGGCAAGAACACATCGGCCGCAGTGTCCGATGAGGGGTGTCACGTACCGGATCCGGGGACGACAATGCAGATGCGCGGTGGGGCGGGACGGCACAGCGGATTAGTGAAGCCGAGGTGGTCGGCGCGGTCGGCGCGGTCGTCGCGGTCGCGGCTGGTGGTTGTGGCCATGGCGGTGTTCTCCACGGCATGCGGCTCCGAGACCCGCGCCGCGGCCGACCGCGGCGGGAGCGCCACGGATGGTGTACTCTCCGACAGCGTGGTCACGGTGCCGGCGGTGCCCACGATCACACTGGCGGCGCTCGCCCCGGCCTCGTATTCGGGGACCCTGCCATGCGCGGATTGTTCCGGCATTCGCACCACGGTCGCGCTCTTCCCCGACTCCACATACCGGTTGAGCGAGCGGTACGAGGGGAAGAGCACGGCCGTCGAGGTATCGATGGGGCGCTGGGAGCAGCGCGGCGGTACGCTCACGCTCAATGGGCTCGCGCGCACCATGCCGTTCGGTGTGGGAGGTGAGGACACCCTGCGGCTGCTCGACCAGAGCGGCAAGCCGATCGCCGGGAATGCGCCGGTCACGCTGGTGCGTGCCGACAGCATGGACGCCCTACGTGGGCAGGCCGGGTACACGGGCACGTTCAGCTACCTGGCCGACGCGCCCACCTTCCGCGAATGCGGCAGTGGGCAGACGTACCCCGTGCTGATGACCGGTGGCTACCGGGCGCTGGAGCGTGCGTACACGGCAGCCAAGCTGCCCCCGGGCAGCGGCCAGCAGGTGGTGGTGCTCGCACGCTTCAGAGCGCGCCCCAACACGATGGAAGGGCCGAAGGAGCGCGACGTGATGGAGATCGTGCGCTATCTCGAGCCGGGAGCGAACCCCGATTGCCGCTAGCACGGCGAGGGACGGCGACGTTGAGGCACGGCGGGAACTCGTTACCACACACACGCCTACTACAAGCATGACCGACAAGACCTACGCCAAGCCGGACCCGTCGCAGCTCAAGAGCGTGCTCACCCCCGAGCAGTACGCCGTGACGCAGCAGTGCGGGACCGAACCACCGTTCCGCAACGCGTACTGGGACAATCATGACCCGGGGCTCTACGTGGACATCGTGAGTGGCGAGCCGCTCTTTGCGAGTGTGCACAAGTTCGACAGTGGCACGGGGTGGCCGAGCTTCACGCGGCCGGTGGCGCCCAACGTGACAGAAGTGGAGGACCGCACCTACGGCATGCGCCGCGTGGAGGTGCGCAGCAGGCACGGTGATTCGCACCTCGGGCACGTGTTCCCCGACGGACCGCGCGACGCGGGTGGCCTTCGCTACTGCATCAACTCGGCCTCGCTGCGGTTCATCTCCGTTGCCGCTCTCGAACAGGAAGGGTACGCGGAGTTCCTGCCGCTCTTTGCCGGCGGTGGGTCGCATGACTGAGCGCGTAACCGAAGTCGCAATCCTCGCCGGCGGCTGCTTCTGGGGCATGGAGGAGCTGATCCGCGCCATTCCCGGGGTGCTCGACACCGACGTGGGCTACACCGGCGGCTGGCTGGAGCATCCTACCTATCACGACACACACGACAGCAAGAGTGGGCACGCTGAGAGCGTACGCGTGGTGTTCGACCCCACGGTACTGGGCTACGACGTGCTGTTGCGCGACTGGTTCTTTCGCATGCACGACCCCACCACGCTCAACCGGCAGGGGCACGATATCGGCACGCAGTATCGCAGTGCGATCTTCTACACCACAGCGGAGCAGAAGGCGATCGCCGAGCGTGTGAAGCTGGAGGTGCAGGCGAGTGGGCTGTGGAGCCGCCCCATCACCACGGACATCGTACCGGAAGCCACGTGGTGGACGGCGGAAGGGTACCACCAGGACTACCTGCGGAAGAACCCCGGTGGGTATACGTGTCACTGGATGCGGTGACCTGGGGGTTCAGCACCATGCGCTTCCGGGACGTAAGTTTGGCGACCCTTACCCTCTCCTCATGCGCCGATCCGCCCTCCGGATTGCCCCCGCGGCGATCCTCTCGCTTGCGCTCTCCTCGGCTCTCTCCGCCCAGCGCGCGCCCCGAGCCTCATTGGCCCCCGTGTCTCCCGCCTCCCCCCCGGTGGCCACGGAGTTCGATCGCCTCCACTTCCGCAGCATCGGCCCGGCCACCATGTCGGGGCGTGTCGCCGACGTGGCGGTCTACGAGGCCAATCCCAGCATCTACTATGTGGGCACCGCCCACGGCGGCGTGTGGAAGACCGTCAACAACGGCACCACGTTCACACCGCAGTTCCAGCACGAAGGGCTGATTGCCATCGGCGACGTGGCTGTGTCGCAGATCGACCCGAATGTGGTGTGGGTGGGCGCCGGTGAAAGCAACAACCGCCAGTCCACGTCGTGGGGTGGGGGCATCTACAAGAGCACCGACGGCGGCAAGCGCTATGCGCTGATGGGGCTCCCCAATTCCAAGCACATCAACCGCGTGGTCATCCACCCCACCAACCACGACGTGGTGCTGGTGGCCGCGACCGGTCCGCTCTTCGGCCCTGGCGGTGATCGCGGTGTGTACAAAACCACCGACGGCGGCAAGACGTGGAAGCAGGTGCTCACGGGCGACGATGACACTGGCGCCAATGACCTCGCGATGTCGCCGAGTGATCCGAACGTGCTGTTTGCCAGCATGTATCAGCGCCGTCGCACCACCTGCTGTATGAACGGCGGCGGCCTCGGCAGCGCGCTCTTCAAGAGCACTGACGGTGGCGACACGTGGACGAAGGTCACCGGCGCCGGTTTCCCTGGCGGGGCCCTTGGCCGTATCGCGGTCGATGTATTCCGTCAGAGCAGCAACATCGTGTATGCCACTGTTGAAGCGCCCACGGTTACGCGCGCCGGTGCGGCCAATGCACCGGCTGCTGCCGCCGCCGAAAGCGACGAGATGAGCAACACTCCGCGCGGGCCGCAGCAGGGCGCCACGGGCGTGTACCGCTCGCTGGATGGCGGTGTGACGTGGACGAAGATGAGCAGCACCAATCCGCGCCCCATGTACTTCTCCAACCTGCGCGTGGATCCGGTGAATCCCGATCGCGTGTACATGGGCGGCGTGGGGCTGCACATGACGGTGGACGGCGGCAAGAGCTGGGAAACCGACGCTGCGCTCGTGATTCACGACGACATCCACGCCATCTGGATCAACCCCAGGAACCCCGATCACGTGCTCATCGGTGGTGACGGTGGCCTCGGCGTGAGCTACGACCTGAGCCGGACGTGGCAGTGGCTGCCCAATCTGCCGGTCGGCCTCTTCTACCATGTGAGCTACGACATGGAGTGGCCGTACAACGTGTGCGGCGGCATGCAGGACAACTACGACTGGTGCGGCCCCAGTGCGTCGCGTCAGAACCGCGGCATCTTCAACTACGACTGGTTCCAGATCCTCGGCGGCGACGGCTTCGTGGCCATCCCCGACCTGCGCGACTCGCGCATCGTGTACACCGAGTCACAGGACGGCAACATCGTGCGCCGCAACAAGGTGACCGGTGAGTCGCGGCAGATCCGCCCCACGGCGCAGAACGTGACGAATGCGGCGCCGCGTGAAGCGTATCGCTTCCACTGGGATACGCCGCTCATGCTGTCGCCCAACGACCCGGGCGTGTTGATGGCGGCGGCCAACAAGGTGTTCCGTTCGCGCGATCGTGGTGATTCGTGGGAAGCCATCTCCCCTGATCTCACGCAGAACGCGTCGCGCGATTCCATCGTGACGATGGGGCTCAAGGGGAGCGACATCACCATTGCCAAGCACGACGGCATTTCGCAGTGGCCGGCCATCGTGGCGCTCGCCGAAAGCCCCAAGCAGGCCGGCGTGTTCTACACCGGCACCGACGACGGCACGGTGAGCGTGTCGAAGGACGACGGCAAGACGTGGACGAACATCACGAAGAACCTGCCCGGCTTCCCGGCGGGCCATGCGTTCGTGAGCGAAGTGGTGCCCAGCCGCTTCGATGCGGCCACGGTGTACGTCACGGTCGACAACCATCGTCTCAATGACTACGCGCCGTACGTGTGGGTGTCGCGTGACTATGGCGCGACGTTCACCGCCATGACCAGCGGGCTCGCGGGCGAGGTGGTTAAGACGCTCACCGAAGACACGAAGAACGCCGACGTGCTGTACGTGGGCACGGAGACCGGCATCTTCCTGTCGCTCGACAAGGGCAAGTCGTGGCGCCGGCTCAAGGCCAACTTCCCCACCGTGCGCGTGGACGAGCTCACCATTCATCCGCGCGACAACGCACTCATCGTGGCCACGCACGGGCGTTCACTGTGGATTCTCGATCATCTCGAGCCCATCCAGGAGTATGCGGCGGCGCAGAAGGCCGAGGCAGCGCTGTTCACCCCCGGCCCGCAGCTGCAGTGGAAGAGCAAGGACGATCGCAACGACGAATTCTGGGGGCATCAGTTCTTCACCGGTGAGAACCCGCCGAGCGAAGCGGTGATGCAGCTGCATTTCAAGGCGCCGGTGAAGAACCCGATGCTGCGCGTGATGGACAGCAACGGCGCGCTGGTGCGTGAACTCGCCGTGCCCGCGGCGAAGAACGTGGCCGGCATTCAGACCGTGTGCTGGGATCAGCGCGTGACGCCGGTGCCCGAGCTCAATACGGCGGCGCCGGGTGCCGGTCGCGGTGGTGCGGGCGGTGGTGCTGGTGGCCCCGGCGGGCTCCCAATGCCGCGTCGCGCGATTCCGGGGTATCCGGTGCAGCTGCCCGAGGTGGGCTACCTGGCCGACAACCCGTGCGCGCCGGCCGGCGGGCAGGGTGGCGGTGGTGGCTTCCGCTTCGGCGGTGGCGGCAATCAGGGCCCGCTCGCGTTGCCCGGTACGTACACGGTGGCGCTGATGGTGGACGGCAAGGAAGTGGCGCGCAAGCCGCTCACGCTGGTGGCCGATCCGCAGGTGACGCTCACCGCCGAGCAGCGCGTGGCGTACAACGCCAAGGCGATGGAGCTGCACACCGCGCAGATGGAGGGGAGCAAGGCCGCGCAGCCGTTGGCGGCATTGCAGGCGCAGGTGGTGGCGATCACCGCGAAGGTCGATAGTTCGACCACGCTCGGCGCCGACGTGAAGGCCGAGTGGGCGCAGTTCCGGAAAGAATTCGACGCACTGAAGGCGAAGTTCGGCGTGGGGCTCCCTGCGTTCGGCGGCGGCTTCGGTGGCGGTGGCGGGTTCGGCGGTGGCGGTGCCAGCCCCGACGCCAACGTGCTCACGCGGATCGGCACGGCGAAGAACAACATGCTGTCGGTGTGGGAAACGCCGAGCGATGCGCTGGTGAAGCAGGGTGCGGCGGCTCGTGCAGCGCTCGATGCCGCGGTGGCCGAAGCCAAGGTGTTCGCGCCGCGCATGAAGGCGATGAGCGACAAGCTTGCCGCAGCGGGGATCACGATGCCGGCGGGGAACTGACGGCGGCGTAGTGGCTGGCAGAGCACCGGTGAGCGGGCTTTCGCGCGCCCGCCACCGCGCTGGTTTTTCTCGAGGGTGATTCGGGTGGGGGCCGTCCTCACGCGGAACAGGTCACTCATCCAACCGGTACGTCACGGCCTTTCGCGATGCTGGTATTTGCGATTACCGGCTTGCTGCTAATCTATTTCTTCTTTCCGGAGAGAGTGCGCTATGCGTTACGTTTTACCTGTCGCCATCAGCACTTTACTGGGTACACCGGCTGCACTGGTGCCTGCCGCAGATCTGAATGTGAAATTGGAACTGCCGCGTCTGAATGTGGCGGAATACCACAGACCTTACATCGCGGTCTGGATTGAAAAACGCGACCAGAGCTTTGTCGGCAATCTCACGGTCTGGCAGGACCTGAAAAAACGCAATAACGAAGGCACAAGATGGCTGAAAGATTTGCGTCAGTGGTGGCGTAAATCCGGCCGCGAACTGAACATGCCGGTGGATGGCCTCAGCGCAGCAACCCGCACCGCCGGTGAACACAGCCTGACTTTCAGCACCGGTAACTCCGTGCTCGGTCAGTTGCCTGCCGGTGAATATCAGTTGATGGTGGAAGTGGTGCGCGAAGCCGGTGGCCGTGAAGCGGTGAGAGTGCCGTTTACCTGGGGTGGCAAGGGCGAATTCACCGCGAAAGCACAAGGCAGCCGCGAAATCGGTACGGTGGCTGTACAGATCAAGTAATTCGGCTCGCCAGCTATGCCGTGACGCCGGCAATCCTGCCGCAATAACGTACCATTGCCCGCACGCCTGTATTCGTGACTGTTCATCTGTATCTGCCTTTACACCAGACTGCGCCCCGCCCTTTGCCGGACAGGGCGCAGTTTGTGCGTTTGCGCGGCAGCACCATGGGCACCCACTGGCAGATCAATGCGCTGATCCCACCCGCTGTGGACCGTGATGTGCTGGAACAGGCGGCGTTGGCTATTCTGCGCGACGTGAATGCGCAAATGTCCCACTGGGACCCGGATTCCGTGCTGTCGCAATTCAACCGCGCCGCTGCCGGCACTCGTGTGACCATTCCCGATGGGTTTTACAAGGTACTCGACTATGCGCTGTATCTGGCGCAGCACAGTGAAGGCGCGCTGAATCCTGCCGCTGGTAAGCTGATTGATCTATGGGGTTTCGGGCCGCAAGGCCGCCGTACGGAGGTGCCGGTGCAGACATCGGTACAGGCCTGTCTGAACGCCCAGGATTTTCGCGGGCTTCAGCCAGACCGCGTGACGAAATCCATCACACAACCGGGTGGCGTCGCGCTCGATTTGTCGGCCTTGGCCAAAGGGTATGCCGTCGATTTACTGGCGGAAATGCTGGAACAGCACGGCGTACACAGTTATCTGGTGGAAGTCGGCGGTGAATTACGCGGACTCGGCATCAAACCGGATTTCCAGCCGTGGTGGGTGGATCTGGAACAACCGGCGGAACAGGCCGGCTGGCCGCTGCACCGCTTTGCGCTGCATGGTCTGGCACTGGCGACTTCAGGACAGTACTACCAGCAATTCCGCGCTGATGGTCAGACGTACGGCCATACGATCGATCCGCGTACCGGCTGGCCGGTCAGCCACGGTACGCTGGCAGTCACCGTCTGCCATCCGCAATGCATGGTGGCCGACGCGATGGCGACCATTCTGCTGGTGCTGTCACCGGAACAAGCCCTGCAATGGGCAGAACAACATCAACTGGCGGCACTGATCGTGCACCGCTCTTCTGAACACGCTCCCCTGACCGCCAGCGCCAGCACTCTGCTGCGTGCCATGGCGGAATTGCCATGACTGCTACACGCTGACATCATCTGACTGAAACCTGCGCCTCCACCTCGCCGCGCGTGAGGCCTCGCAATCCGTCGATACCGACGCCTTGAACGGCGCCCGCCGCGACCACCGCGGCCATGATGAACGAGGGTGGAGGCGGTGGGGGGATTTCCTCCGGCGCCAGATGCCGGTCGAAGAAGTCGAGCATGCGCTGGAAGGCGTAGCGTGTCTGGTAGCGCGGCCCGAGGTCACGGCCGTGCGGCGCGTCGGGCAGGGTCACGAGCTCAACGTCGCACCCCGTACCGTGTATGCAGCACGTTGAACGCCGCCTCGAGCTTGGTCGGGGCGCCACGGTTCGTACGTACACCGATAAGGCGTTCGGCGCTCGCGATGCGAGTATCCTCGATGGGGTGTGTCGATACCCATTCGAGGTACGTCGGTACGCTGCCCGATTGTTCGCGAAGCCGCTCAAAGAAGCGCACCATGCCCCGCGGATCGATGCCCGCTCGCGTGGTGTATTCAATCCCCGCCGAATCGGCTTGCAATTCATCGGTACGGCTAAACCTCGCGGTGAGCACACCAGCACCGAGGTTGACGGCCATCTGCGACAGCCCCGAATCGCAGAACCCCGTGACGACGCACACCACCGCTACGGCGGCAGACAGTCCCTCCTGCTTGCGCGCCTGCCTCGCGCCGTGCGACAGCCGAGCGTGCGCCACTTCGTGACCGAGCACGCCTGCCAGCTCGCTTACGTCGCGCGTGGTGCGAAGCAGTCCGGTGTGCACGTACACGAAGCCGCCGGGAAGGGCAAACGCGTTCACGGTGGAATCACGCACGATGCGGAAGGCGTACGGATACGCGACTCCACCGCCTGCCTCGACAAGCGCCATGCCAATCGTTTCAAGGGCCTGCTCACCGGCCGGGTCGCGCACGATCTCCACGCGCCGCTCGATTTCCGCGGCGGCCTCGGCGCCCAATGTGCGCTCTTCGCGGGCGTCCATGGCGCAGGCGGAAAGCAGTAGGGCGGAGGCCACGGCTGCGCTGGGCACGAACACCCGGCGTCGGCGGTGCGGCCGTCTTACGGTTGTCGACGTGACCCTGAGCGACCTATCCATATGGGCTTTCTCTTTCAAGGTGAGCGAATCATGGCCGAAACGCCGTGCTATCAGCGAAACGCGGGGATTGTCACCGCCTTTCCTGTGTTCGCGTCGATGGGCATCTGTGCGCCGGCATCGACCAGTGCCTTCCGTAACTGCGCGGCGAGTCGCGTGGCCACCGCGGGCTTTGTCGACACCAGATTCGTCGCTTCTCCAATATCGGTGCTCAGGTCATACAGCTCGAACCGACGCCGCCCATAGAAGTAGATCAGCTTGTAGCGGCCAGTTCGCAGCGCGCTGAACGGTTCGATTCCTGGCCCGCTGACTCCCCAGAAGTGCGGATAGTGCCACAGTAGCTTCCGGTCCGCTGAGCGCGAGTCCGCTGCCCGCCCGGTGAGCGCGGGGTGCAGGTCACGGCCGATCATCCCACGCGTGAGCGCTTTGGCGTTGGCTACACCCGCTACCTGAAGCAGCGTGGGAAAGATGTCATCGGTAATGGTGGGCAGATGCGTAACCACACCGGCGGCCACGCGAGCGGGCCACTTTACGAGCATCGGCACGCGAATGCCTCCCTCGTACGCGGACCCCTTGCCGCTGCGGAGCGGTGCGTTGTGCGAGTGCAGCGGCTCCGCCCGGGTATGCGCGGACAGTCCGCCGTTGTCGGAGAGAAAGATCACGAGGGTGTTTCGTGTGAGCCCATGTCGCTCTACGTTGGCGAGGACATCGCCGAGGCTCTTGTCCATGCCTTCGATGA
>NZ_JBIJCN010000093.1:0-2944 GCF_044344655.1 Gemmatimonas sp. | reverse complement strand
GCCTAGAGGCGTTCAGGAATCCGCTCGCTCCGGCGCCCGGGAATTCTCGTGATACAACCCGGTGGATGCGATGTATGTCGCCACGGCGTCCGGCACGAAGCCCCTGATGGAGCGTCCGTCCCGCACCCGCGCCCTGATCTCGGTTGACGACACGTCGATTCGCCGCGTGGCCAATACCTGCACCATCTGGCCCCCGATCTCCTCCTGAGCAGGAACAGCGCCGCCGGTATCACGATACAGCACGACGAGTCGCACCATGCCGAGCAGACGGTCGATGTCCTTCCAGCGCGGCAACGTGGGGACCACGTCGCGGCCGATCAGCAGGTGGAGGTGCGCCGCGGGCCAGCGCCGCTGCACATCCTCCACGGTGTCAACCATGAAAGATAACCCGCCCCGCGTGATTTCTACGGGGTCCACGTCGATGTTCGGCGTGCCGTCGAAGCAGGCGCGAACCATGGCCAGCCGATGTACGGCGGGGGTCTGGTCCGCTCCCTTGAGCGGCTGCCGTGCGGCCGGTATCACCAGCAGCCGGTCGAGGTCCAACGCCTCGGTGGCGTCCTGGGCCACCATCAAATGGCCGACGTGCGGCGGGTCGAAACTGCCGCCGAAGAGGCCGAGTCGCACGGTCAGGTGCGTGGACTCAGCCGGTCACGCGCGGGGCCGGGCGCGCAAAGGCCGCCGGCGAGGCCACGGCGACTGGCGGGACCTTCGTGGCGGTGGAGTCCGCGGCCGCCGCGGGAGCCGCGCCGCAGGCAAGCTTAACCTCCGCATCCCCCGGATAGGCCTTCCACATGGCGTTGCACGTTTCCGCCGCATCCTCCTTCCAACGGATCTTCGTGTACAACTCGTGGAGGCGCAGCCACGACAGGCGCGCGGCCTTGGTCGTGGGGTATGTGGTGACGATGTCCTTGAGGTAAATGATCGCGCCATCGACGACCGGTCGCACCTTGATGTAGTGCACGGCCGTCTGATAGTCCTTGAGCGCGAACCACTCCTCGAGCTGCGTGATGCGGCGCTTGGCGTCCTCGGTCTCCTTGGCGTCGGGATACGACGACAGGAGGGCCCGCAGGATGGAGGCGGCCTTCTGCCCCTGCTCCGGATCCAGCGAGGGACGGCGCCAGAGATTCTGGTAGGAGCGCCCCGTGCCCAGCATCGCCGTGGGGGCGAGCGTGTCGTCGGGGAACCCGTCGGTGACCCGCTCGAACGCCTGCGCCGCGAGCAGAAACTCCTTCTTTCGCTCGTGCGTGAGGGCGAGGTAGAAATACGCCGGCGCGAGCAAGGGATCGCGCGACGACAGATCGCTGGTCAGCCGCTCGAACCCGAGCTGCGCGTTGTCCCACTTCTTCTGCTGGAACTCCAGCAGCGACGCCTGGAAGAGCGCCTCGGGGGTCGCGAAGTCTTTCGGCTGGAAGCCGCGCCCACAGCCCGCGAGTGCCGTCGCAACGGCGAGCAGCACCAACAGGCGGAATTCGACGCGGTTCGGTAGGTAACTCATGCGGCTGATCATACCCGATGGAAGCGGCGCAGGTTCGCCACGGTTACGAGGCAACGCCAGCGGTGAGCCCCAGGGAGGGGCCCGACGCCAACGGGACAATCCGGGCCCGACCGGCCGTCAGCCGGGCGGTCACGTTGCGCGTGTCCACCACGAGGGTAGCGTGGTCAACGACCCGCTGGTAGTCCACGGCCGTATGGTCGGTGATGACCACGACGGCATCGGCCCAAGCCAGCGTGTCGTCGGTGAGGGCGACCCCCGTGCGGACGTGCCCGTCCTCGCGGAACTCGGCCACGAACGGATCGTGGTACTCGACGTGGGCGCCGCGCTCCTCGAGCAGGCGGATCACATCGAGGGCGGGGCTTTCGCGCACATCGTCGATGTCACGCTTGTAGGCCACCCCGAGGACCAGCACGCGGCTTCCGCGCACGGCCTTCCGCACCTCGTTGAGCGCGTCGGCGACCTTCTGCACGACCCACTCGGGCATGTGCGAATTGATCTCGCTGGCCAGGTCGATGAAGCGCGTCTTGTAGTTGAGCGTGCGCATCTTCCACGCGAGATAGTGCGGATCGAGCGGGATACAGTGCCCCCCGATGCCAGGCCCCGGGGTGAACTTCATGAACCCGAAGGGCTTCGTTGCGGCGGCATCGATGACTTCCCAGACGTTCACGCCCAGTTTGTCACAGACGATTGCGATTTCGTTTACGAGGCCGATGTTCACGGCCCGGAAGGTGTTTTCCAGCAGCTTGACCAACTCGGCCGCCTCCGGTGAGGAAACCGGCACGACCGTATCGATGCAACTCTGATAGAGCGCCGTGGCCACCTCTACGCAGGCCGGCGTGACGCCGCCGACCACCTTGGGCGTGTTGCGGGTGTGATAGACCGGATTGCCCGGGTCCACTCGCTCCGGGCTGAAGGCCACGAAGATGTCGCTGCCCACCGTGAGCCCCTTCGCCTCGAGGCGCGGCTGGAGCAGTTCGCGGGTGGTGCCGGGATAGGTGGTACTCTCAAGCACCACGCAGAGCCCCGGATGCGCCTGGCGTGCGATCGCATCGGCGGCGCTCAGCACGTAGGCCATGTCGGGGTCACGCGTCTTGGAGAGCGGTGTGGGCACGGCGATCGAAATGGCGTGGCAGTTGGCCAGCTGGTTCTCATCGGTCGTGGCCAAGAAGCGCCCCTCACCCACCGCCCGCTGCACCGCCGCGTCGGCCACATCCTGGATGTGCGACTGGCCCGCCATGAGCAGGTCGACCACCTTGCGGCTCACGTCGTACCCGATCACGCGGAAGCCGGCGTTCACGAACTCCATCGCGAGCGGCAGCCCCACATACCCGAGGCCAATCACGCCGATCACGGCGGAACGGTCGGCAATTGCCGCAAGCAGTCGGTCCTTGGTCGAGCCAGAATGGGTCATTGGATTCTCAGCGGGCAAAGAAGCTGCGCACGGCCTCA
>NZ_JBIJCN010000049.1:0-23808 GCF_044344655.1 Gemmatimonas sp. | reverse complement strand
AGCGGGTGAAGCTGTACGAAGACACCGTCCCGCTCTTCGACAAGGAAGGGATCGAAACGGAGATCCGTGATCTCTTCAAGCGGCGCTGTGACCTGCCAAGTGGTGGCTACCTGATCATCGAACCGACCGAAGCCCTCGTGTCGATTGATGTGAACTCGGGGCGCTATACCGGCAAGCGCGATCCGGAAAAGACCATCCTCAAGACCAATACCGAGGCGGCTCGCGAGATTGCGCGCCAGCTCCGGTTGCGCGATGTGGGCGGCATCATCGTCTGCGACTTCATCGACATGGAGACCCAGTCGAACCGGGACAAGGTGCTGCACGAGCTGCGTACCCACCTTGGTCGCGACCGTGCCCGCACCAAGGCGTTTGCCGTATCGGATTTGGGGCTGATCGAAATGACGCGCCAGCGGGTGCGTCAGAGCCATTACCAAAGCATGACGGAAGCGTGCCCCACCTGTAGCGGGACGGGGCGCGTGTTTACGCCGGAAACGATCGTCCGCCGGACGGAGCGCGCCGTGCGCCGCATGGCGGCCGAGGGGCGTCGCGAACCGATGACCCTCCGCCTGCACCCGGAGGTGGCACTCCACGTCCTCGAGCAGGAGCATGACTTCGTCAAGCGGTTGGAAAAGCTGGCCGGCTTCCCCCTCGAATTGCGAGACGACCCACTGCTCAAGCCAGACGAGATCAAGCTCGTCGTTCGTGGCGCCCAGCGGGACGTGACGCAGCAATACGCCCTCGCCTGAGCCGGCGGGCTACGGGGACGGCGTTCCCGCGTCCGTGTGGGCGGGTCCCGAGTCCGGGATTCCTCCTAGCCGGTGGCGGTTGACAGCTAACCCGTGGTCTGGTAAGCTTCTAGGCTACGTTTGGAACGCACTCTACTATCACGAACCATGAGCTACGCGATTATCCGCACCGGCGGCAAGCAGTTTCGCGCCGAGCCGGGCAAGACCCTTCGGATTCCCTCGTTGCTGGGCGAAGCCGGTACGGCCGTCGAGTTCAACGACGTCCTCCTCGGCTCCGACGGCGCGAAGGTCCGCCTGGGCGTGCCCACGCTCTCCGGCGCCAAGGTCACGGCGGAGATCGTGAAGCACGGCCTCGAAGACAAGATCATCGTCTTCAAGTTCAAGCGCCGTAAGAACTATGCCCGTAAGCAGGGTCACCGGCAGAAGTTCACGGAAGTTCGCATCAAGGACATCACCCTCGGCTGAGCGCCGGCGGCGCACCCATCCGGGAGCGCTGCCTCACTGGAGTATTCGTCATGGCACATAAGAAGGGCGTCGGCTCCTCACGCAACGGCCGCGATTCGAACCCGAAGTACCGTGGAATCAAGAAGTACGGCGGTGAGTTCGTGACGGCCGGCAACATCATCCTGCGTCAGTGCGGCACCAAGTGGCATCCGGGCGCCAACGTGGGCATGGGCACCGACTACACGATCTACTCGCTGGTCGACGGCGTCGTGCAGTTCGCGCACAAGAACAAGAAGGCCTACAAGGTCAACGTCGTCCCGGTCGAGTACGTCGAGGAGACGGTCGAGGCGTAATCCGCGTCGCACCGTTGAAAGGGGGCAGGACACTTCGGGTGTCCTGCCCCTTTTTCGTACCTCTGTAACCGGCCAGCCTCTTTCCCCGTACGTTACACAGAATCCACCACTCACGAGGAGGCAGCCGTGGCACTCTGGGACAAGGTCAAACAGGGCATCGACAAGGCCGGCAAGGCCGCGCAGGACGTTCTCGACGAGGGCAAGCTGCGTCTCGATGCCTATCGCGCGCGCGAGCAGGCCGACACGGCGGCCGAGGCGCTTGGATACGCCGTGTTTCGCGCCGCCGATGCCGGGGGAGACCTCGACATCAGCGCGAAGCAGCGGCTGATGGACGCCCTCCGATCGCGCGATACTGAAGCCCGGAAGTTGGAGACCGATCTCGCCAACGCCAGAGCGGCCGCTTCGGCCGCAGGTGCGTCAGCTGCCGGGGCCACCGCAAAGGAGACCATGGCGGCGGCGCAGCCTCAATCCTCGGCGACTACGCCCCCGAACGGCGATGCCCCGGCGCCGTCAGCGCCGCTCTGAGTTCCCCCGGGACATCGGTGCACAGGGCATCCACGCCCCACGCGGCCAGTTGGCGCGCGTGGGGCGTGCTGTTCACGGTCCAAGCAATCACGCGAACTCCCGCTTCATGCACGGCGCGCACGAGCGGCTCATCGATCAGCGTGGCATGCTGCCAGAAGGCCTCCGCGCCCGACGAGGCCAACACGCCACAGACGTTGAGCGGATAGGACGCGCTGAGCAGGCCGATTGACGTCCCCGGCCGACGCGCGCGTACCCCCACGGGCACCCGGTGGTCGAATGCGTGCACCGCCGCAGTCACCGAGGGGTACCGCTCAAGGACCCCTGTCACCAAACCTTCCAGACCAGGCGCCTTGACCTCGACGTACACCCGTGCGCGACCGTCCACGAGCCTAAACACGTCGGCCAGCGTCGGAACGCCTTCGCCGCAGTCCCACCGCAGGGCGGCCACGTCTGCCGCGGTCAGTGCCCCAATGGGGACGTCCTCGGACGCCTCACCGTGCCCGACTCGGACGACCGGATCGTGGTGCACGACCAGTACCCCGTCACTCGTCCCGTGGACGTCGAGCTCGATCCCGTCGGCCCCGTCCTCGAGCGCCCGAGCGAAGGCGGCGAGGGTATTTTCCCGGTGTTCACGCGACGCGCCACGGTGCGCAATGATCTCGGGAAGCCGCAGTGGCGGGGCAGAGGGGGCGTGGGGCATGGGCAGAAGCTGCCGGAATGGCGACGGCCGGTCAATCAGGCCCGCCCCCTTAACGATCGCTCCCGGGGGGCGTCTCACAGGGTGACTCTCACGAATCCATGATCGATGCCACCCAGCAGGAGGATGCCTCGCTCGACAGGGCCCTCATTGAACAGTGGAAGGCAGGCGACCAGCGGGCTGCGACGTCGATCGTCGAGCGGCACGCGGAGGCGCTGGCGCGTTTTGCCGGACGGCTGGGTGTCACGGATGATGTTGACGAGGTCGTGCAGGATACGTTCATCCGGGCCTTCGCCGCGATGGACTCATTCCGTGCCGATGCCTCGCTACGAACATGGCTGTTCACCATTGAGCGGCGACTCGTCATTGACCGCCGGCGCGCGCAGTCGCGACGCGGTCACCACGTGGAGATCGACGATGCACATGCCATCAGCGGGTTCGATGCGCTCGACGCCCTGATGGCCGACGAAGCGGCCCAGCGCGTGGCGCGTGCCATGGCACGACTTACCCGCATGCAGCGCGACGTGTTTACACTGCGGGTGCAGGAAGGACGGAGCTATAAGGAGATCGCGGAAATCCTCGGATCCACCGAGGGGTCGGCCCGCGTGCACTATCACAACGCGATGCGCGCGGTGCGGGAGTATCTAGATGATTGAGTGCACAACCACCGAACTGCAGGATCTCCTGCCGGACTTCGTGACGGGCGCGCTCGACGACATCACCATGTCACGCGTGACCTCCCACGTCTCGCGCTGCCAGGCGTGTACCGAAGAGCTTATGGTGTTACGCGCTGTACGTGCGGCGCGTCCACGCGTCCCCATGCCCGATGTCCAGCAGATCGTGGCAGCCCTGCCGACAAGGCAGCGTCCGGGGCGGGGTGCGATGTTTGGCCGCTCGGCGTGGCGGATGGCGGCGGCACTGGGGATCATCATTGCTGGCGGGGCGTCGCTCCAGCTTGCGCGACGCGGCCTCGTGTCGGTGCCCCCAGTGCCGGAGCGTCCCGGCACCACCGACGGCGCTCCGCTCGTGGCGAACACGCCCACCTTCGATACCGCCGAAACGGTAGCAGTGCGTGCTCCGATCGGCGTATCTGGCGTATCGATGTCCTATGGTGATCTCACTGATCTTTCCGAGGACGAACTGCAGCGCATGCTCGAACGCCTCGATAAATGGGATGGGGCCACGAGCACGGAACCGCTGCCCGGTGTCCCGCTCAGTGTCACTGCCGGAGGAGGTATCCTGTGACGTGTCGTTCGCTGATTTCGGCGGTATGCGCAGCCCTACTGCTCCCGACCATTCCGCTCCGCACGGACGCGCAGGGCGCTCCGCCGCCACCCACGAGTACGCGCGGTCGGCGCACCGATGACCCGCGTCGGGGCACGTTGGAAAGGCGTTTCCAGCAACGGCTGGAGGTCGTGGTGAAACAGCGCCTCCAATTGAACGACGAGCAGATGACCAAGCTGCGTGAGGTGGCCAGCCGAACCGAGGCTTCTCGGCGAACGCTGCGTGCCGACGAGATGGCGGCGCGACGGGCGATGCGCATGGAACTGCTGGCGGGAGACAATGCCAACGACGCGCGCGTAGAGGAACTACTCGAACAGCTACCCAAACTCGAGCGCCGCCGACTCGATTTGCACGAGCAGGAGCAAAAGGAACTCGCGCGTTTTCTCTCTCCCGTGCAGCGGGCCCGCTACTTCGCACTGCAGGACGAGTTGCGCCGTGGCATGCAGGAAGTGCAGCGACAGCGCATGGAGACCAGCGATTCACTCCCGCATGGCCGCGACAGGAACGGCTCCGGCAGTTACCGCCGGCGCCCTCCGCAGTGAACCGCAGGCGTTTCGAGAGCCGCTGACGGTAGCGGCCCCACCTCCGGCGATGTAGACTTGAGGTACGGCGGCGGGCGTCCCACGGGCGCCCGTTCGTGCGCCCGGATGGCGGAATTGGCAGACGCAGGGGACTCAAAATCCCCCGATCGCAAGGTCTTGTGGGTTCGACCCCCACTCTGGGCATCACTTGGCCTTTCTCATCGGCCGAGAGGTCAACGCGAGGGAGACGGTGGGCCGGGGCCAACGGACCGGTGCCGGGGTGCGTTGGATTGGTGCAGGCCGATGGGGTGTAGCTCAATGGCAGAGCATCCGACTGTTAATCGGACGGTTGGTGGTTCGAGTCCACCCGCCCCAGTTTGGAACACAACGCCCAGCTTCCGCACGGAAGGTGGGCGTCGTGTTGTGTAGGCTGCCTCCTGAGCGTCAGGTGCGGGCGTAGTGGGCCCCCCAATCGCCGGGCTCTACATCGGCCATGGTCTGCGACAAGGTCCACGAATGGCCGGCCGGGTCCTTGATTTCGGCCTGCCGCTCCCCGAACGGATGATCCGTCGGCACACGAACCGAGGTGCCACCCATCGCCAGGACGCGCTCATAGCCGACGTTCACGTCGGCGACCCGTAGCATCAGCGTGGCCGGCGGGCGGCCACCGCCGCCGCCGGAGGGGGCCGCAGGGTCCGGCGTCCACGCGGCCACGATGATGGCCCCGTTGCCGATGGTCAGTTGTACCCGCTCGCCAGGAACGCGAAGACGCTCCTCGAAGCCGAGGGCATCACACAGCCAGCGCACGGCCGCGTCGAGATCAGGATAGCTGCGCGTGGGGATCAGCGTGGCGTCGGGGAACGATCGATTGGGGAGAGGCATGTCAACCGGTGGCGGAAGCAAGTGCGGGTGACGCATCAGAGCGGGTACGCCCCGCGCGCTAGGTGTGTCGTACGGGGACGCGTGAGGAACCCGGACTGTTCGGCAATGGGACGGGGCACCGGCCGATTTCATTCCGGAACCGGCCGCCCAACCACGCGGAAGTTACTCGCTTGCCGCTGGGCAGCCGGAGCGTCTAGCTTCCCCCTTCGGCCGCCACGGCGCCAGGCTGTCGCCAACGAGGATTGCTCGCGCCGGGCCGTCATCATTTCTCCCCGCATTCCATGCCGCTCACGTTTTCGCTCGCTGCCACAGCGCCGGCCTCGCTGGAGACCCCGCTTCTCGCGGTCGTGCTGCCGTCCGAACCGACCCTGACGGACGAGCTCACGGCGCTCGACGGTCTACTCCACGGCGCCTTGATGCGCACGTTGGCGCGACGTGACTTCCGCGGCGGCCGGGATGAATCGCTGCTCCTCGTGGGAGGCGAGCAGGGCGTCCAGCGCGTCCTGCTCGTGGGGCGCGGCACCGCTCCGCTCAGTCGCATCGGAGCACGTCGCGCTGCGGCGGTGGCCGCACGCCAGGCCGGTAAGCTGGGAACCGGGGCGCTGCACCTCTGGCTCCCCGGCGGTGACGCAGCGTCGGTCGAGGGATTGGTCATCGGTGCCGCGGCCGGCAGTTGGGGCTACCCCGATCTGCAAACGCCGCCGCCCGAACGGGACCGCCGGGCCCGGGTGGAGCAGGTCACCATCATCGCACCTGACAGCGAGGCCGCGCGTGCGGCGTTCGCTGCGGGGGTCGCGGTCGCAGAGGGGCAGGCCATCGCCAAGCGCCTCGGACAGATGCCGGGCAATTACTGCACCCCGGAGACATTCGCCGAGGTGGGGCGAGACATTGCCACCCGTCATGGCATGGGCATTACCGTGCTGGGACGGAAGGAGATGGCCGATCTTGGCATGGGCGCCTTCCTGTGCGTGGCACAGGGGACACCGCAGGAGCCGCGTCTGGTCGCCCTCGAATACCGCGGGGCGGGGGCTGACCAGCGGCCGGTCGTGCTGATCGGCAAGGGGCTCTGCTTCGACACCGGCGGGATCTCCATCAAGCCGGCGCCGGAGATGGAGTGGATGAAGTTCGACATGTCGGGCGCAGGTGGCGTAATGGGCGCGATGGAAGCAATTGGTCGCCTCAAGCCGGCCATCAACGTGGTCGGGATCATCGGATCCACCACCAACATGCCCAGCGGCGAGGCCGTGAAGCCCGGCGACGTGGTTCGCGCGTCGAACGGCAAGACGATCGAGATCATCAACACGGATGCGGAAGGTCGACTCGTGCTGGCCGATCTGCTGGTGTTCGCGAAGCGGTACAATCCGTCGATCGCGCTCGATGCCGCGACGCTCACGGGCGCGATCGTGATCGGGCTGGGCCAGCATGCCGTGGGGGTGTTCAGCACGGACCGAACGGCGGCCGACGAAGTGCTGGCGGCTGGCGAGGCCGCAGGTGAGCCGGGGTGGCCCATGCCGATGTGGGACGAGTACCGGGAGCAGATCAAGAGCGATGTGGCAGACGTGAAGAACACCGGCGGTCGCGCGGCGGGAAGCATCACGGCCGCGCTCTTTCTGCAAGAGTTCGTGGACGGCTTCCCGTTTGTTCACCTCGATGTGGCTGGCACCGCCTATTCGCAGAGCGATCTCGGGTGGATTCCCAAGGGGCCGACCGGTACACCTGTCGGTACCTTCGTGGAGTTCGTGCGCGCACGCGCGCGGACGTGACGCTCTCGCGTTTCCGGCTGCTGCTGGCGGGGGTGGTAAGCGCACTGTGCGCGGCCAACCTGTCGGCGCAGGTCCGCCCAGACAGCGTGCAGCGTGCTGACACGGTGCGCGTGGCCGTACCGGTCTCTGCGGGGGACAGCACGGTGGCGGATTCCTTGGCGCAGCAACGGACGGTGCAGCTGGCGCGGCTGGCGCGGCAACGGGCCGACAGCCTTGCCCAGTTTGAGAAGGGCGACACGGTGAAGGCGCCGGTGGCGCGCTTCGAGCTCCCGCGCTCCTTCGAGATCACCGAGCGTCTGCGCCTGCGCGGCGACAGCCTGCTCAGCAGCGGTGCCACCACGCTCGCCGACGTGCTTGATCGGGTGCCAGGCGTCGTTACCTATCGTAGCAGCTGGCTGGCGGGCATTCACACGGGCAGCTACAACGGTGACGTCGCGCGCATCCGCCTCTTCCTCGATGGCGTGGAACTCGACGCCATTGAGCCGCGGAACGGCCGCGCGATCGACTACACCGACGTGCAGCTCTGGTCACTCGACGAACTCGTGATCGAGCGCGCCCCGGGGGAAGTGCGCGTCTGGATGCGCACGCGTACCGCAACGAGTACCACGCCGGCCACGCGCGTCGACATCTTTACGGGCGATCTCAACACCAACGCCTTCCGCGGCTTCTTCGCCAAACGGTGGCGGAACGGATTCATGCTGCAGCTGGCCGGCCAGCAGATCGCCACGCAATCGGGCCGCATTTCGGCCTTCGGTGGGACCGAAGGCTCCACGCGCCTTCGCAGCGATGGCGAGGCGCAGGCGTTCATGGGACGCGTCGGCTGGTCACGGGGCAAGCTCAGTGTGGATGGATTCGCCAACACCGTCGGCCGCGAACGGGATGCCCACACGCCCCGCTCCGGTTTCGACACGTTGCCGGCCTTCAAGGGGCAGCGACGGCAGGCCTACCTGCGTGTTGGCTACGGCGATACGAGCCGCGGCTTCTGGTCGCAAGCGATCGTCAGTGCGCTGCGTACCCGGCAGGATGGCATCGGCGAGGAACCACCGCCGCTCATCACAGAGGACGGGGACACGGTGGTGGTGGAGCGCGATTCCATTCGCTCCCAGACGCAGCACGTGCTGGCGGTGGGATATCGCCGCGATCGATGGTCGGTGTCGCTCACGGATCGGGCACGCCCGGTGGAAGGGTCACTACAGCACGCGCCGGTGCTGCGTGGGGCAATGTCCTGGTGGCGGTTCGACCTAGGGGCATGGGCGGAGCGCAACGGCCGTGACTCGACCGATCGCAGTGACCTCTTCGCTCGGCTGCGACTCCTGCCGTGGCTCGTGGTAACGGCCGGGCGCAGCAGTCGCACGCCCGACGACACGACCGGGCGCCCAGCAGCGAGCACGCTGCGTGCGGAGGCCGCCCTGCGATGGAAGGAGCTGTGGGTTGGCGGTGGGGTCCTGCGGGATGACGCGACGGCATATGACAACCTCACGCTGATTGGCGCCCCCCCGGCCGTCGTGTCGGCCAACCCGGCCACGGGTGTACTGCTCTCGGCGAACGGTCGCCTGTACAAGGACATCCGACTCGATCTGCAGGCCATCAGCTGGGACGCGGCCCAGTACAATCGCGCCAAGACACAGATTCGAGCCGAGGTCGCGCTGGTAACCGAATGGCGTCGCCGGTTCCCCAAGGGACAATTCGGATACAACCTGCGGCTGATCTACGACCGTCGCAGCGGCGTGCCGTTCTTCTACGGCCCCGACGAGGACCCCCTCAAGTGGACGACCGAGCCGGCGCAAGTGGTGACCGCCGTCATGGAGATCCGCATCCAGCGCGGCACGCTCTTCTACCAGTATCGCAACCTCACCGGCGGCCAGTACGAACAGATCCGCGGCATCACGATGCCGCAGGCGGTCCAGATGTACGGCGTTCGGTGGGAGTTCTTCAACTGACACCGGCGTCACCACTCGCCCCCGACTGCGTTATCATTCCCCGATGATTCGTTCCATGACTGGGTATGGACTGGCGGAGGGTACGGTGGGCACGTCGCGCGTGGTCGTCGACGTGCGCACCGTGAACCACCGGTTCTTCTCCCCCAGCATCAAGCTTCCGGGCGCCTTCGGCCGGTGGGAGACCGATGTGCGCGAGGCGATGCGCCTCACGGTCGCGCGGGGCCACGTGACGCTGTCGGCGCGCAGCGAGCGACTGGCCGATGCACCCGCCTCGATCGATGAGGCCCGCTTCTCGGCGATTGCTGATCAGCTCAAGGCGCTGGTGCAGCGCCATGGGCTCAGCGGCGGCGTGGACCTCGCGAGCGTGCTCCGCATGCCGGATGTGCTGTCGGCGTCGCGTGACGACGAAGACACCGGCACGGTGGCCGAACTCTTACGCATCGTCGACGCGGCGCTCGAGGCCTTGCAGCGGGCGCGCTCCGAGGAGGGCGAGCGATTGGCCGCCGTGCTGCATCAGCGGCTCGACCTGGTCGAGGCGGCGCTCGGACGGATCGCGGCCCGGGCCCCAGAGCGGATCGTGGCCCACCGGGACCGCCTGCGTGAATCGGTGCGGGAGCTGGCGGCGGGCGTGGCGATAGACGAGAGTCGCCTGGCCCAGGAGATCGCCATCCTTGCCGATCGCATGGACGTAGCGGAGGAGCTGGATCGTTTCCGATCGCACCTCGTGGCATTCCGGGCCGCGTTGAACGACTCGGGCGGGGAGCCGGTCGGGAAGCGGCTGGGCTTCCTGCTGCAGGAGATGCTCCGGGAGACCAACACGACCGGAAGCAAGGCCGCCGACGCCCCGATCCTCCACGAGGTCGTGGGGCTCAAGGAGGAGCTGGAACGTATCCGGGAGCAGGTCGAGAACCTCGAGTGAGTGCCTTTCCGGTCATCCTGTCCGCTCCCTCCGGGGGTGGGAAAACCACGATTGCGCGCCGCCTGCTGGAGCGGCGGGCCGATCTGGGTTATTCTGTTAGCTGTACCACGCGCGCCCCTCGCGACGGTGAGGTGGATGGGCGTGATTACCGGTTCCTCTCTCCCGAGGCGTTTCTGGCAGCGCGTGAGCGCGGCGAGTTTGCCGAGTGGGCCGAGGTGCACGGCAAGTTCTATGGCACGCTGCGGTCGGAAGTCGAGCGAGTGCTCGCCGGCGGCCGTCATGTGTTGATGGACATCGACGTGCAGGGGGCACGGCAGTTCCACACCGCGTTTCCATCCACGGTGCTGGTCTTCATCCTGCCGCCATCCGGGGAGGTACTCAAATCCCGGTTGTCGGCGCGCAAGAGTGAGGATCGCGAGCGGTTGCTCGTTCGTCTGCGCAACGCACGGACCGAGTTGGGGGAGGTCGGGCGCTACCACTACGTGGTGGTCAACGACAATCTCGACCGGGCCGTCGACCAGGTGAGTGCCATCATCGATGCCGAGGGACTGCGTCACGATCGCGTGCATGCACTCGAGGCGCAGGTCGAGGGGCTCATCGCGCAACTCGAGCAGGAAATTCACGACTTCAGCAAGGGCGACTGATGCAGGTATTCACTCCGACCGAAGTGGCCAAGCACTCGGCCAACAAGTACCTCAGCGTGCTCATCGCGGCCAAGTTCGCGCGTGTGCTGAACGAGTTCCCGCGTGATCGTTCGCTGCACGAGAAGAAGCTCACCACCCGTGCGCTCGAAGAGCTCACGCACGGCGAGATCGAGTACAAGGTCTTGCCGCGCCGCCGTTCGGCCTGAGTCCGGTCGACCTGTAGGACTTGGCGCCGCGCCGTGACCCCGGTCTCGGCGCGGCGCCTTTTCTCCCCTCCTCGCGACACATGCGCCGGTGACGTTCGGCGTGACGCGGGCCCTCCTCCCCTACTGCACCACACCATGGTGGACGCCAGAGATCGGCTACGCCGGTATCTCGAACAGCGGCGCGAGCTCGGGGAATCCGAGTTCGTGCTCGATGGGCTGCCCGTGGACGATGTGCTCAAGTTGGTGGGAGTTCGGACTGGGAGTCGGCGCCGCCCTACCGGGAGCGCGGCTGCGCCGGTGCCGCCGCAGGGCAGCCGTGCCTCCGACGGACCTCCCCCGGGGTTGATGGACGGTCCGCCGCCCGAAGACGACGCGGCGCTCGACGATGTGGGGCCCCCGTCTCACCCAGCGTCCGTTCCACCGCCCGCCCCGGAGCGGCGGTTCGCCCCGAACGCCAGTACCGATTGGCGTGAAACGCTTCGAAGCGCGGGCGCTGCGAAGCCTGGGGGACCATCATCGCCGCCGGCCGGTCGGGGTGCGGCGGCTGATGCTGGCCCAGTGGGCGCGCGTGGTCCGGCGCGTCAAGAGACGGGAGCCACCGCAGAAACGACGGCGGGGATAACTGGTGGCGCGGCGATAGTGTTGCCCCCCTGGCTCGAGGCGCTGGGCGTTCCCGCGGGGCTGGAAGCTGGGCGCCTGCGCGTCGCGGACGTCGCGCCCCACGTGGCGGCGTTGCCGTCGCTCGAGCACGTGGCCAATCTCGTGGCCGGCTGCACCGCGTGCACCCTGCACAAAACGGCGCGCCACCCCGTTCCGGGCGAGGGGAATCCGCAGGCGGAGTTCCTGTGCGTGGGCGAGGCGCCCGGAGCGAGCGAGGACGAACTGGGGCGCCCGTTCGTTGGGGAGGCCGGTCAGCTTCTCACCAAAATCCTCGGTGCCATTCAGCTCACGCGCGACGACGTCTACATCTGCAACGTCCTCAAGCATCGTCCGCCGGGAAACCGCGATCCGCTGCCCGAGGAAGTGCTGGCCTGTCAGCCCTATCTGGTGCGCCAGATCGAACTCGTGCGCCCCAAGGTGATCCTCGCGCTCGGGCGCTTCGCCGCACAAACCCTGTTGCAGACGAGTACCGCCATCGGCGCCCTTCGCGGCAAGCTGCATCGCTACCAAAGCGTGCCCCTGATCGTGACCTACCATCCCGCCGCGCTGCTGCGCAACGAATCGTGGAAGCGTCCTACTTGGGAAGACGTGAAGTTGGCCCGTCGCGTCCTCGACGCGGCGCGTGCCGCGGGCGAGGCCTCCGGCAACGGCACGGAGTGATCTGACATGACAAGTCTCGCCATCACCAACGGAACGACGGGGGCACTGCAGCAGGCCACTGGTGCCACGCGCGATCCGTACAAGGAGCGCCGCCCACCCTGGTCGGAAGAAGCGGAGCAGGCGGTGCTCGGTGCGATGCTGCTGGATGCCGACGCCATTCTGCGCGCGTCGGAGCACGTCGACGACACCATGTTCTATCGCGAGGGGCATCGTCGTCTATTCCGCGCGATGTTCGCGATCACCGAGCGCGGGGGTGTGGTGGACCCGCTCACGCTGGCTGACGAACTCGAGCGGCGGCAGGAGCTGGAACACGCCGGTGGCCGCGAGTATCTGGCGTTCCTTCTCGATGCGGTGCCCACGGTGGCCAACGTGGAGTACCATGCCAGAATCGTAAAGGAAAAGGCGCTGCTTCGCCGGCTCATCGAGGTCAGCACCGAGATCGTCCAGGAGGCGTTCGAGGGCCGGACTACCGCCAACGACCTCCTCGACAATGCGGAGTCGCGCATCTTCTCGCTCGGCCAGAGCAAGGAGAAGGGTGGCTTCGCCAAGATCAAGGAGCTGCTGTGGCCCGCGATGGAGAAGCTCGAGCTGCTCGCCCAGCGCGACCAAGCCATCACGGGCGTACCGACGGGATTCACCGAACTCGATCACATGACGTCAGGCCTGCAGCCAGCTGACCTCGTGATCGTGGCGGCGCGCCCCTCCATGGGCAAGACGGCCTTCACGCTGAACATCGCACAGCACGCTGCCATCACGGCGAAAGTGCCCGTGGCGTTCTTCTCGCTTGAAATGAGCAAGGAGTCGCTGGTGCAGCGTATGCTTGCGGCGGAAGCACTGATCGATGCGCAGGCCCTGCGTAAAGGCGGGAGGGCGCTCGACGAATCGATGCCACGGTTGGCGCAGGCAGCGGGTATTCTGAGCCATGCACCCATCTTCATCGACGACACGCCCGGCATCACGCTGCTGGACATGCGCGCCAAGGCGCGCCGCCTCAAAGCCGAGCACGACCTCGGACTCATCATCGTGGACTACCTGCAGCTCATGACGGGTCCCGCCGGCGTGGAGAACCGTCAGCAGGAAGTCTCGCAGATTTCGCGCGGCCTCAAGGCGCTCGCGAAGGAGCTCGGGGTGCCAGTGGTGGCGCTGTCGCAGCTGTCGCGTGCACCCGAACAGCGTACCGGCGACGACAAGGGCCGCCCGCAGCTGTCCGACCTTCGCGAATCGGGGGCGATCGAGCAGGACGCCGATGTGATCATGTTCATCTTCCGTCAGGAAGTGTACGCCGAGCGCGACGAGAACGGTCGCCTCAAGGATCCGTCGATTGAGGGCCGTGCCGAGATCATCATTGGCAAGCAGCGTAACGGCCCTATCGGCAGCGCGCGCCTCTTCTACCACAAGCAGTACACGCGCTTCGACAACTTCTCCCCACGCGAGGCACCTCCGGAATACGGCGGTGGCGGCGGTTTCGGCGGACCCAAGCTGGTGAAGGGTGGCCACGACGACGACTTCGGCGGAACGCCCTTCTGATGGCAAAGGCGAAGACCGTCTACGCCTGCACCGAGTGCGGAGGGCAGTCGCCGAAGTGGGCGGGACGGTGTGACGCGTGCGGGGCCTGGAACACGCTGGCCGAGGAGATCGTCGCCGCCGTACCCACCAGCAAGCGGACGGCGGCGCGCAACGCGGCGGGGGTGGCCGGCAGTACTGTCGCGCTCGGGCGCGTCACCACGACCGATACGCCTCGCTGGCGCACGGGGCTCGATGAGTTCGACTTCGTACTCGGTGGCGGCATCGTACCGGGAAGCATGGTTCTCGTGGGCGGTGAGCCCGGCATCGGCAAGAGCACCTTGCTGTTGCAGGTTGCGGCGCGGCTCGAGGCGGCAGGGCAGGGCACGCTTTATGTGTCTGGCGAGGAGAGTGCGCTGCAGGTACGGCTTCGTGCCGACCGACTCGCCGAGGATGCCACGGCAGTCTCGCTGCTGACCGAGACGTCGCTCGAAACAATCCTCGCGACGGCGGCGCAGCCGCTCGCTAGCGGACAACATGTACGGTGCCTGATTGTGGACTCCATCCAGACGGTCCACACGGAGCTGCTGGAAGGGGCGCCGGGCAACGTGGGGCAGGTACGCGAATGTGCCGCACGACTGATGCGCTTCGCCAAGGACACCAACACGACGGTCTTCGTCATCGGCCATGTTACGAAGGGTGGCGGCATCGCCGGCCCGAAGACCCTCGAGCATATCGTCGATACAGTGCTCTACTTCGAAGGCGATGGTACGCTGGATCATCGTGTGTTGCGCGCCACGAAGAACCGCTTCGGCAGTGTCGACGAGATCGGCGTGTTCCGTATGGTGAGCACCGGACTCGTTCCCGTGGAGAACCCGTCGGCGCTGTTCCTCGGCGACCGGCGCGACGTGAGCAGCGGCAGTGCCGTGTGCGCGCTCATGGAGGGAACCCGGCCCGTGCTAGTTGAAGTGCAGGCCCTCGCCGCGCGGGCCGGATTCGGGACCCCGCAGCGCGTGGCCAATGGCATCGATGCTCGCCGCCTCGCGTTGCTTCTCGCTGTCCTCGATAAGCGCGGGGGCTTCTCGTGCGCCCAGCTCGATGTGTTTTGTAACGTGGTGGGTGGAATGCGCGTGCAGGAACCGAGTGTGGACCTCGCAATCGTGATAGCGCTGGCGTCGAGCGTGGTGGACCGACCGCTGCCGGCCCAGGCGATCTTTCTTGGCGAACTGGGGCTGGGCGGTGAAGTCCGACCGGTGTCCCAGGCCGAACGTCGCCTTGCAGAGGCGGCCAAGCTTGGAATGACGACGGCGTTTCTCTCGGATCGCGCCATGCCCCGCAAGGCCCCGGCCGACATGAAGCTCATCGGTGTGCGCACCCTCTCCGATGTGCTCCAACGCACCGTGGGCAAGGATGCGCAATGACTCGCTCCATTCCATGCCGCGCACCTTTCATCCCCGGCACATATGAGTGATCAGGTCACGGGCGTAGTGCCCGAGCCCCCCCCGCAGCCGCCGCGTCGTGTGATCCCCCCGCCAGTCGTGGCATCGCGCGGCGAGGGCTTCCGCGTACCTGACGGTGTGGTGCGCGACGTGGGCGTGGTGATCGTCGCCGGAGGCTCGGGCAGGCGGACAGGCAGCGAGGAGCTCAAGCAGTTCCGCTGGGTCTCCGGTAAGCCGGCGTTGTTGCACAGCGTGCAGGCCTTTATGGCGCGTCCCGATGTGGCCGTGGTGGTGGTGGTCTTGCCTAAGGCATACGCCGCTGATCCGCCCCCCTGGTTATTCCAGTGCGACGTCGATCGCCTGCTCGTATCGGTGGGCGGAAGCGAGCGCCATGAGAGTGTGGTGAACGGCCTCGAAGACCTCCCCGAAGAGGTGAGCGTGACGGTCGTGCACGATGCCGCGCGCCCGCTGGTGACCGACGATACGATCGATCGCGTAATCGCCGAGGCCCGTCGTGGTCACGGGGCGATCGCCGCGTTACCCGTGGTGGACACGCTCAAGGAGGTGGACGAGCACGGCCACATCGTGCGGACGGTCGATCGCGCCCGGCTGTGGCGCGCCCAGACGCCGCAAGCGTTCCCGCGATTGATGCTCGAAGAGGCCCACATTGCTGCACGGCGGGACGGCATCGGCGCGACGGACGACGCGGCGCTCTGTGAAAGGCTTGGCAAGACGGTCGTGGTCGTGCGCGGCAGCGAGCGCGCCATGAAGATCACCGAGGAGGCGGACTTCGCGCGGGCCGAGGCACTCAGCATGCTTGCCGAGTAGCGGCATGCTTGCCGACGGCATGACGGTTCCATTCTGGTCGCCCGTGGAGGTCGAGGCCGCGCTGCGGGTCACGATCGCTCATCTGACGGAGCGGCGGGTGATCGCCTATCCAACAGAAACCGTGTACGGGTTCGGAACCGCGGTCGACCACGAGTCCGTGGAGGCTCTGGTGCGCATGAAGGGAAGACCGCCCGGCAAGCCGTTCCTGTTGCTCATCGGCGACCCGCAGCAGATCGGCCGGCTCGACCTGCACCTGCCCACGTATGCCGCACACTTGGCGGCGCACTTCTGGCCGGGCCCGCTAACACTCGTACTGCGCGGCGGTGAGGGCCGCGTGCCGCCGCGGCTTCGCGGGCCCGAAGGCGGCGTTGCCGTGCGCTTCACACCGCACACTGGCCTGCAGCGACTGCTGGCTGCCTACGGCGAACCCATCACCAGCACCAGTGCGAACCGTCCCGGCGTGCCGCCGGCGATGGTGGCCTCTGAGATTGTGCAACAGTGGCCCGACGAGATCCGTCAAGGGCTGTTGCACGTGCTCGATGGTGGTCGTCTCGAGCCATCGATGCCGTCGACGGTGGTGGATTGCACGAGCCGTCGCCCTCGTGTCATTCGTCCCGGGGTCCTGTCGGCGCGCCGCTTGCGCGACGTCGTGCCCGGTCTGATCGGCGACACCTGACCATATCGGTCGTGCTGTCGTGACTCCCGATTCCCGTCACTCTTTGGAGCGCCGCCGGATGCACCTCCTTTTCGTCTGCACGGGGAACACGTGCCGTAGTCCGTTGGCCGAGGGCATTGCGCGCCGCATGATTGCCGAGCGTGGGTTGACCGATCTCACGGTGAGCAGCGCAGGTACCAGCGCCTGGCCTGGTGCGCCGGCGTCGGACGGTGCCTTGCTGGTATCGCTAGAGCACGGTATCGATCTGAGCGAGCATCGCGCACGGATGTTGGCGCCTGACCAGGTGGCCGGTGCGGACCTGATTCTGACCATGGGCCCTCATCATTGCGAGAGTGCCGAGGTACTAGGCGGGGCGGGGCGTGCCTTTCTGCTCACGGCATTCAGCAGCGGCGCGCCGCGGCCGGTGAGCGATCCCTTCGGTGGGGATCTCGAGGTGTATCGTGCCACGTACGAGGAGCTCCAACGCGAGATCGGTACGGCATTGGATCGCGTGGTCGCCGACCGAGAACGTCGACGGTGAGCAGCAGGTCGGCGCCGCCGCGGCCTGGCGCGGCCCAGGCACCCGCGGGGCTCGTCATCCTCGGCCATCCCGTGGTCCAGTCGCTGTCGCCCGTGTTTCAGCAGGCAGCGCTCAATGCCTGCGGGTTGTCGCTGCGCTACGAGCAACGCGACGTGGCGCCGGCTGCACTGCACGCCACCCTGCGCGAATTGCACGCGGGGCGGATCGGCGGGAACGCCACGCTGCCTCACAAGGAGGCGATGTTCACGTTGGCCGATCGCCATACGCCGATGGCCGAGCGAGCTGGTGCGGTGAACACGTTCTGGTGGGAAGGTGACGCGCTGGTCGGGCACAACACCGACGTCGACGGGGTGACCGCCACGCTCCAGGCTCTCTGCCGCGCTCCGCTCGAGGGCGCCATTGTGGTTCTGGGCGCTGGGGGGGCGGCCGCGGCCGTGTTGATCGCGCTCTCCGGGCACGAGACGACGGCGGGGCGTCCGATCCACCTAGTCGCCCGCACTGCGGCCCGGGCGCACGCGTTGCTCGAGCGGGTCGGTGTTGCGGCGACGGTACATCCCACGGGGCATGTGCCCCGCACCGTTTGGCAGGAGGCCGGGCTGGTGGTCAACACGACTCCGATCGGAATGCAGGGGCCAGACATGCCGGTCGACCCAGCGCAACTCCGATCGGGGGCTGCGGTGTTCGATCTCGTGTATCGCATCGACGGGAGCCCTTGGGTCCATCTCGCCCGCTCGCTGGGGCTGCGTGCCGAAGATGGACTGCGCATGCTGGTGGAGCAGGGGGCGAGTGCTTTCACGAGTTGGTTTGGCCTCCCCGCGCCGCGTGTCCGCATGTGGGGCGCACTGGGGCAGGAGGTTCCGCCCGTGGACGATCTGCGACCGCTCGGGCCGCAGCGCGCAGCGCCTGAGATCCGGCAATAGCATGCGGGTCGCATCAGGGGCATGGAGGACGCTCTGGCGAGGCGCGGTCGATCTCCTGCTTCCCGGCGCGTGCGTGGTATGTCGCCGCGCCCATGCGCCGGATTCCTCGGGGATCGTGTGCCCGGGGTGCTTGGCAGGCATCACCCCCCTCTCATATCCGCAATGCGTACGCTGCGGGCAGCCACAGTTGTCGATTTCCGTGCCCTTGCCGACGCGTCGTGCTGAGGATCCTGGGCCACAAGGGCGCGCCCTTCCCAGTGCCAGCGACGTCCCCGCCTGCCGTTGGTGTGCTCGGCTCTCCCCCGCCATCCGCGCGGTGCGGTCGGCCACGCGCATGGATTCCGGCACCGGCGCCGAGCTCGTCCATGCGCTGAAATACCGCGGATGGTGGGGAGCTGCGCAGCCGATGGCACGCACGATGGCGAGGCTGAACTGGCCGCGGGACGTGACGACTGAGCGGGTAGCGCTCGTTCCCGTGCCCCTTTCGGCCACCCGGCTGCGCGAACGGGGCTACAACCAGGCGGAATCCCTGGCGCGGGCGCTGGCACCGCACTGGTGCGTGCCCGTGTGGACGGATGCGCTCGTTCGCACCCGCGCCACGCAATCGCAGGTGCGGTTGACACCTTCGGAGCGTGCGAGCAACGTTTCCCGTGCGTTCGCGGTGCCACTGCACCGACGAGCCGAGCTTCGCGGCCAGCATCTGGTACTGGTCGACGACGTGGTCACGACGGCCGCGACGCTCAATGCCGCTGTGCAAGCGTTGGTGGAAGGCGGCGCCCGCATCATCAGCTGTGTTACCTTCGGACGGGCGCCTGATCCCGGCGACCGTGCCGCACCCGACTCAGACTTCATCCGGAACTGATACGAATGGCTCTTCGCGTTGGCATCAACGGCTTCGGCCGAATCGGCCGCCAGGTGCTGCGCGCCGCCAAGCAGCAGGGCGTCGCGGACATCGACTTCGTTGCCATCAACGACCTCACCGACACCAAGACCCTCGCGCACCTGTTCAAGTATGCCTCGGTGCACGGGACGTACGACGGTCAGGTGAGCGCTGATGCCGACGGCATCAGCATCGACGGCGACAAGGTCAAGATCCTGGCCGAGCGCGATCCGGCCAATCTGCCCTGGAAGGACCTCGGCGTGGACATCGTGCTCGAGTCGACAGGGCGCTTCACGGATGCCAAGGACGCGCGGAAGCACATCGAGGGTGGTGCTCGCAAGGTCATCATTTCGGCGCCCGCCACCAACGAAGACATCACGGTCGTGATGGGGGTGAACAGCGACAAGTATGATCCGGCGACGCATCATATCATCTCGAACGCCTCGTGCACCACGAACTGCCTGGCGCCGATGGTGAAGGTCATCCGCGAGTCGTTCGGCTTCGTGCACGGCTCGATGGTCACTATTCACAGCTACACCAACGACCAGTCGATCCTCGACCTGCCGCACAAGGATCTGCGCCGCGCGCGTGCCGCGGCGGTGTCGATGATCCCCACGACGACGGGAGCCGCCAAGGCCACGTCGCTGGTGATTCCTGAAGTGAAGGGTAAGATCGACGGCGTCGGCGTGCGCGTGCCGACCCCCGACGTGTCGCTCACCGACCTGACCTGCATCGTGGAGCGTCCCGTCACCAAGGAGGAAGTGAACGCCGCCTTCCAGGCGGCATCGGAGAGCGGCGCCCTTGAGGGGATTCTCGGCTACAGCAACGAACCCCTCGTGTCGGTGGACTACATCGGCAACCCGTATTCCTGCACGCTCGATGCGGGAAGCACGATGGTCATCAACGGCACCATGGTGAAGATCTCGGGCTGGTACGACAACGAGTGGGGCTACTCATCGCGGTGCGTGGACCTGCTGCGCTACGTCGGCTCACGCCTGTAAGGCTCGACGCACGTCGAACAACCCACGCCGAGCTCCAGGTGACCTCGGCGTGGGTCGTTTTCTTTGTTTCCGCCACGTCCTTCGATGAACACCAAGACCATTCGCGACCTCACCCCGGCAGAACTGAACGGGAAGCGCGCACTCGTGCGCGTGGACTTCAACGTCCCCCTCGATGACGCCGGCACCGTTGCCGATGACACCCGTATCACCGCGGCCCTGCCCACCATCACCACGCTGCTCGACGGCGGCGCATGCGTGGTGCTTCTGGCACATTTCGGCCGGCCCAAGGGTGCGCCCGAAGCAAAGTATTCGCTCGCGCCCGTGGCGAATCGCCTGCGGGAGCTGCTTCCGCGCCCGGTCCATTTTCTCGACGTCACCGTCGGTGAGCGCGCAGTGCACGCCACGCGGGCTCTCCCGGCTGGCGAGGTGCTGTTACTCGAGAACACCCGCTTCCTCCCCGGCGAGGAGACGAACGACGAGGCGCTCTCGGCTCAGATGGCGCAGCTTGGCGACTTCTACGTGAACGACGCCTTCGGGGCGGCGCACCGCGCGCACGCGAGCACGGCCGGTGTGGCCAGATTCTGTCGGCCCGCGGTGGCAGGGCTGCTCATGGAGAAGGAACTTGCCTATCTCGGCGGGGCACTGTCGGCGCCACAGCGACCGTTTGTGGCGATCCTCGGTGGCTCCAAGATCTCCGGCAAGATCGACGTGGTGGAGGCGCTGCTCCCCAAGGTCGACAAGCTGTTGATCGGAGGCGCCATGGCGTGCACGTTCTTCAGGGCCATGGGCTTCGAGACCGGCAACTCGCTCGTGGAGCCGGATCGGCTCGACATGGCGAAGGATCTGTTGACGCGCGCGGGAGACAAGCTCGTGCTTCCGGTCGACGCCACGATCGCCCCAGCAATGGATGCCGGTGCGCAGGCCACGGCAGTGGCACGTGAGTCGATTCCGGCTGGGCAAGCGATGTTCGACATCGGGCCGAAAAGTGCGGCGCAGTATGGTGACCTTGTCGAGCGTGCGCGGACCGTGCTCTGGAATGGCCCCATGGGGGTCTTCGAGAAGCCGCCATTCGATGCGGGAACGCGCGCGGTGGCCGAGGCCATGGCGAAGGCGACGGCACGGGGAGCCACCACCATCATCGGCGGCGGGGACAGCGCCGCGGCGGTGGCCGAGGCGGGTCTCGAATCGGAGATGAGCCACGTGTCCACCGGTGGTGGCGCGTCGCTCGAATTCCTCGAAGGCAAGGACCTTCCCGGCGTCAGCGCGCTCGACGCGCGCTGATCATCAATCATCGGAACGGACATGCATCTCAAGCCCGTCATCGCGGCCAATTGGAAGCTCAATCACGGCCCCACCGACGCGAAGGCCTTCCTGCAGCGCTTCCTCGCGCAGACGCCCAAGCTCAACGATCGAACGCTGGTGTTCCTGCCATCAGCCCTCACGGTCACCACCGTGATTGACGGGCTGCGTGAGCGTCCGGAGATCTGGGTGGGCGTGCAGAACGTACACAGCGAGGCGCAGGGGGCATTCACGGGTGAGAACTCGGTGCTGATGGCCCGCGACGCGGGGGCGCGGGTGGTGCTGGTTGGGCACTCCGAACGCCGGCATGTGTTTGGTGAGACGGATAGCCAGACGACGGCGAAGATGGCGATGATCGCGCAAGCCCGTCTCGTTCCCATGCTCTGTGTAGGTGAGCTGCTCGCTGAGCGCGAGGCCGGGCGGACCGCCGAGGTCGTGGAACGTCAGCTCGCAGCGGGACTCGCAGGGCTCGATGATCAGCAGATCGCCACGATTATGCTGGCATACGAGCCGGTGTGGGCGATCGGCACGGGCCGCACGGCCACCCCGCAGGACGCGAGTGAGATTCACGGGGTGCTGCGCCGCGCGCTGATCTCGCGGGTGGGGGAGAAGGTGGCCGGGAGCATCCCGATCCTCTACGGCGGCTCCGTGAACCGCGGCAATGCCAGTCAGTTGCTGGCGGCACCGGATGTGGACGGGCTGCTGGTCGGCGGCGCGTCACTCGAGGCGGACAGCTGGGCCAGCATCGCGCGGGCCTGACCGCAACTCCCGCTGGCGGAAGGACTTGCCCGCCGGGGGTCAGCAGGTGATTTTACAAGGCTAGCGTTGAACGGCGCGGCGGATTCTCCGCCGCCCACTTCCACGGATTTCCGTCTCCGCGACATGTACACGTTTCTGCTGACCCTGCTCATTCTCGACGCCGTGGTGCTCGCCGTGGCCGTCCTTCTTCAGTCGGGCAAGGGCGGTGGCCTCGCTGCCAGCTTCGGCGGTGCGAGCTCTTCGTCGGACTCGGTGATCGGCACGCGTCAGGCCGGCAACCTCCTCACCAAGGCGTCGTGGTGGTGTGGCGGGATCTTCTTGGGCCTCGCCTTTGTCCTGCAGATGATGTCCACCCGGTCCTCGGCGCCCAAGTCGGTACTCGACAAGCTCGCCGCTCCGGCCAGCGCTCCGTCGGCGCCCAGCACGGGTAGCGGCGCGGCGGCGCCGGCGGCCCCGCTCACGCAGCAGGCAGCTCCCGCGGCCCCGGCCGCACCCAAGCAGTAATCCCGCGGTGAACAGCCAGTCGCCCAAGGGGTTCCTCCTCCTCGAGGACGGAACCCTTTTTCTCGGTCGTCTCGTCGGCCCCGTGCTCCCGACGGTCGCTGAAGTCGTGTTCACCACGAACATGACCGGGTACCAGGAGACGTTCTCCGACCCGTCGTTCCGCGGCCAGATCGTCGTCATGACCGCACCCCAGATCGGCAATTACGGGGTCAACGCCGAGGACCCCGAGTCGGCGCGCCCGCAGGTAGCCGGCGTCGTGTGCCGCGAGTTGTCGCCCACGTATTCCAACTGGCGTGCCACCGGCAGCCTGCCCGAGTGGCTCGCCACCGCCAATGTGCCGGTGCTTACCGAGGTCGATACGCGTCGGCTCACCAAGCACCTCCGCAACGTGGGTGTCATGCGTGGGGTGATCGGCATCGGCGAGCCGCACACCAGGGAGGCGCTGGCCTCGCTCGACGCCTGTCCGAGCATGGCGGGGCTCGACCTCGCGTCAGTGGTGTCCACACGCGAGGCGTACTCGTGGGGCAAGCCTGATGCACCCTACCACATCGTTGCCTACGACTTCGGCATCAAGCGCAACATTCTGCGCCTGTTCGATGCGCACGGCATCCGCGTCACGGTTGTCCCGTCGGACATGCCCGCCGACCAGGTGCTGGCGATGGACCCCGACGGCGTGTTCCTCTCCAATGGCCCGGGCGACCCGGAGGCCGTGACGTATGCGCCGGCTACGATCCGGCGTATCGCGGAGCAGCGTGTGCCCATGTTCGGCATCTGCCTCGGGCATCAGCTCCTCGGCATCACCTTCGGGGGGCGCACGGCCAAGATGCCGTTCGGCCACCGCGGCGGGAATCAGCCGGTCAAGGACCTCGAAACGGGGCAGGTGCTGATCACCTCGCAGAACCACGGGTTCGCGGTCGTGGGGAGCCCCGACGGGGTCGAAGGCGCCCCCGACCTGGCGGTCACGCACATCAACCTCAACGACGGCACCGTGGAAGGGCTGAAGCACCGCACGCTGCCGGTCTTTGCGGTCCAGTATCACCCGGAGGCCGCCCCAGGCCCGCACGACGCCGTGCCACTGTTCGATCAGTTTCTCACGGCCTTGAGAACCCGACGTGGGTGAGATGGCCCAAACGCTTGACTGATAAGCACTAAGGCCATACGTTCGCTGTCGCAATGCTTCGCGGGCACCAGCCGTGGCTTGGTGCCCGTGGCGTTTCTGCTCCGAATTTCTCCCC
>NZ_JBIJCN010000074.1:0-9258 GCF_044344655.1 Gemmatimonas sp. | reverse complement strand
TGATCTGGTCGAGAACGTCACGGCTCGCATCGCCCGAACCGCCGGTCCGACCATCTCTAAGAAAGACTGCGCGCGTGTCGTGGATGCCTTCCTCGATGCGATAAAGGAAGCGCTCCAGGAGCAGAAGAACATCGAAGTCCGTGGCTTCGGAACCTTCAAGATCCGACAGCGCAAGACGCGCATGGCTCGCAATCCTCGCACCGGCTCGCCGGTTGAGGTCTCGGCCCGGCCCGTCCCTGTGTTCAAGCCCAGCAAGGAACTACGGGCCATGGTGGCCGGCATTGAGGCCCATCTCCTCGACGACGACGACGCCGACGAGTAGGGCGACGCGTAACGCCCCCCGAGGCGCCGCGCCTCCGCGATCCTCGCACCCCGCGTCCCCCTTTGGGCGCGGGGTGTTGTGCTGTGTTGGGTACCCGCGGGATGACCGCGAACGGGTGGGGCACGGCACTGGACCAGAAACCCGAATCGCTGCGCCGTCGCTATCTTGCCTTGGTCATGAGCGTTTCCGTCCTCCTCTTCGCCTCCTACGCCGATGCCTTCGGCACCCGGAGACTCGTCGTACCGGTGGCCGCCCCGTGTCCGGTCGGTGACGTGGTGCAGGCCATGCGAACCCTTCCCGGGGGCGACCGTCTGCCGGTGCGGCCACTCGTTGCGATCAATCAGGCGTACGCAGCGCTCGACTCGATCGTGCAGCCGAACGATGAGGTCGCGCTTATTCCGCCGGTGGCCGGTGGGTGACATGACGCCTCCGCACGCCGCCCCTGCGCCCAGGAGTCGGACACCGGCTCCCGCTGGGCTGCTTCACTCCGCGGTCACCACCGAACCAATCGATGTCGCGCGCCTCATCAGTGTGGCGCAAGCGTCGGGGATCGGAGCGCTTTCGGTCTTTCTCGGAACCGTGCGTGACCTCAATGACGGGCGTCCCGTGTTGGGCATGGCCTACGAGGCCTACGAAGCCATGGCCCAACGTGAGCTGGCCGCCGTGGCCGGCGAGGTCTGCGATGTCACGCCCGGCTTGAGGGTCGCGATCGAGCATCGTATCGGAACGCTCGGAATCGGCGAAGTGAGCGTGGCGATCGTGGCGGCGCACGCGCATCGTGGGCCCGCGCTCGAGGGCGCGAGGGCCATCATCGAGTCGCTCAAGCAGCGGGTCCCGATCTGGAAGTGCGAGCACTACGTGGACGGCGAGCGCGCGTGGGTGGACCCCACGAAGCCAGCGACCGGGGCAGGGTGATGCTCGACCAATTCGGCCGCCACATCGAGTACCTGCGCATTTCGATCACCGATCGCTGCAATTTTCGGTGCCAGTACTGCATGCCCGTTGAAGGGCTGCCGTGGCTCCCGAAGCAGGAGATCCTGCGCTACGAGGAGATCGCCGAGGTCGTCAGGCAGCTGGCGCCGCTTGGCCTCAAGCGCCTGCGGATCACCGGTGGTGAGCCCACGATCCGTCCCGATCTGCCGGCACTGATTCGCCTGCTCAAGGCGGTCCCTGGAATCGAGGACATCGCCCTGTCCACGAACGGCGTGAAACTGCCGCAACTGGCAGTGGATCTGGCGGCGGCGGGGCTGGATCGCGTGAATATCAGCGCCGACTCGCTCCAGCCGGAGCGTGTGGTGAAGATCGCGCGCCGAGATCTGGGGTTCGACCTCGTGCAGAGTGCCCTCGCGGCGCAACAGGCGGGAATCGGTCCCATCAAGATCAACGTGGTGGTGATGCGCGGCATCAACGACGACGAGATCGCCGACTTCGCCGCCCTCACGCGCGAACATCCGTGGCACGTGCGTTTCATCGAGTTGATGCCCGTGGGAGAACTGCGCGAGCTCACGTGGGACCACGTGGTCCCGAGTGACGAAGTACTGGCTCGGATACGCGCGATGGCCCCGCTCGAGGCGGATGCCGGACCGGCCAGGGGCAATGGGCCGGCCGTGTACTACCGCCTGCCCGGCGCCCCCGGCACGGTTGGGGTCATCACGCCGATGACGCACACGTACTGTGAGAGCTGCAACCGGGTACGGCTGACCGCCGACGGACGACTGCGGACCTGCCTGTTCGGGGATCATGAAGTGGTACTGCGCGACGCCCTCCGGCGGGGTGAGCCGCTTCGCCCCCTGTTCGAGCGGGCGCTGGCCGAGAAGCCCAAGGAGCATGCACTCCTCCAGATGCGCGTGGGCGGTCTGCGGGCCCTCAGCGAGGTCGGCGGGTAACTCGGCGTCTGCAATCGGTGGGCGTCTGGATGGCGGCCCCGATCGGACTACCGCGTCCGCATTGCTCGCGTTCGTGCACCGCTCTATGTTGCCCTCACGACACTCCCTGAACGTCCACCGCAGCTAACCGGTAATCGGCCTTTTTGCCGGCGCGGTGCGACGATCTTTCAACTCACGTCGCAGTTCTGCTTCGATAGCCGTTCGGAGATCCGGCACAACATGGTCAACAAGATCACGGTCGTTGGCGCGGGCAATGTGGGCGCCACCACGGCACAGCGCATCGCCGAGAAGTCGCTCGGTCGTACGGTGGTGATGGTGGACGTCGTCGAGGGGATCCCCCAGGGGAAGGGCCTCGATCAGTGGGAGTCGGCGCCGGTGGAGGGCTTCGACACGCGCGTCATCGGCACCAACGGATACGAGGAAACGGCAGGTTCAGACATCGTCGTTATCACCGCGGGCATTGCACGCAAGCCGGGCATGACGCGCGACGATCTGCTCAACACCAACGCCGGCATCGTCAAGTCGGTCGCTGAGCAGATCAAGGCCACGTCGCCCAAGGCGATCGTGATCGTGGTGTCGAACCCGCTCGACGTGATGTGCCATGTGGCGAAGGCCGTGACCGGCTTCCCGCGCGAGCGCGTGATCGGCATGGCCGGGGTGCTCGACACCGCGCGCTACCGGTCGTTCATCGCCGAAGCGCTCGATGTGTCGGTGCGTGACATCCAGGCCATGGTGCTTGGCGGTCACGGTGACACGATGGTTCCGCTCGTATCGTACACGACGATCAGCGGCATCCCGATCCGCCAGCTCATGGGTGAGGCGCAGCTCGCTGCGATCGTACAGCGCGCCCGCGACGGCGGTGCCGAGATCGTGAAGTATCTCAAGACCGGCTCGGCGTACTACGCGCCGTCGTCGGGCGCCGTCGAGATGGTCGATGCCATCGTGCACGATCGCAAGCGCATCCTCCCCTGCGCCGCGTGGCTGGAGGGCGAGTACGGCATGTCCGGTCTCTTCCTCGGCGTGCCGTGCAAGCTTGGCAAGAACGGCCTGGAGAAGGTGCTCGAGATTGAGCTCACCGCCGACGAGCGCGCGGCGCTCGAGCGGTCCGCGCAGGCCGTGCGCGAGCCGATGTCGGTCCTCTCCCTCTGATCCTGACGGAACCGGCGCGCTCACCACGGTGACTGCGCCGGTTTCCTCTTCTCACCCCACCTATGTACGCTCTCTCGCGTTTCTGGCAGAGCACGATCGGCAAGAAGATCGTGATGGCTGTGACGGGGATCATCGGGATCCTGTTCGTCCTTGGCCACATGTCGGGCAACTTCCTCATGTTCAGGGGACAGGGGGCAATGCACGACTACGCCCTTCTGCTCCGCACGAGCATGCCGCTGCTCTGGGCCATCCGCGTCGGCCTGCTGTGTGCCGTTGCACTGCATGCGGTGGCCGCCTATCAGCTCACGATGATCTCGCGCGCCGCACGTCCGGATGCCTATGCCGTGCGTCGACCGCAGGTCACCACCTTCGCAGCCAAGACGATCCGTTGGGGCGGTGTGCTGCTCCTCGTGTTCATCGTCTTCCACATCCTGCACATGACGCTGGGTACGGTGCACCCGCAGTTCACGCACCTCGACCCCTACAACAACGTGCGCACCGGCCTCGCCAACCCGGCCGTGGCCGCGTTCTACATTCTCGCGATGGCGGCGCTCGGGCTGCACCTGTTCCACGGCACCTGGGCCGCGGTGCGCACACTCGGTGCAGCGCGCCCGGCGGCGCAGCCGCTCAAGCGCACGTTGGCGCTCGTGCTGGCAATCGTCGTGGCCGGCGGATTCATCGCCATTCCGGTTGCCTCCCTGGCCGGCCTCTTCCCCGAAGCGCCCGCGCTGCAGGAAAGCGCTGCAGAAACCACCACGGCCGCGGCGGAGACGCACTGACATGCTCGATCTGAACAGCAAGATCCCCAGCGGTCCCCTCGAGCAGAAGTGGGACCAGCACCGCTTCTCGATGAAGCTGGTGAACCCCGCCAACAAGCGGAAGCATCACGTGATCGTGGTGGGTGCCGGCCTTGCCGGTGCCTCGGCGGCCGCCTCGATGGCGGAGCTCGGCTACAACGTGTCCTGCTTCGTGTTCCACGATTCGCCACGGCGCGCGCACTCGATTGCGGCTCAGGGCGGGATCAACGCCGCCAAGAATTATCAGAACGACGGCGATTCGGTGCGCCGCCTGTTCTACGACACCATCAAGGGCGGCGACTTCCGCGCCCGCGAGGCCAACGTGTATCGCCTCGCACAGGTGTCGGTGAACATCATCGACCAGTGCGTGGCACAGGGTGTGCCCTTCGCGCGCGAATACGGCGGCCTGCTGGCCAACCGCTCCTTCGGCGGCGCGCAGGTATCGCGTACGTTCTATGCGCGCGGACAGACCGGGCAGCAGCTGCTCCTTGGCGCGTATCAGGCGCTCGAGCGCCAGGTGGGGCTCAAGAAGGTGCAGATGCACACGTTCGAGGAGATGCTCGAGCTGGTGGTGATAGGTGGCCAGGCGCGTGGCATCGTTACGCGCAACCTGCTCACCGGCAAGATCACGTCGCATGCCGCCGACGCGGTGGTGCTCGCCACCGGCGGATACGGCAACGTGTTCTATTTGAGCACCAACGCCATGTACTCGAACGTCACGGCCACGTGGCGTGCCCACAAGAAGGGCGCGGCATTCGCCAACCCCTGCTACACCCAGATCCATCCCACCTGCATTCCCGTCAGCGGTGAGCATCAGTCCAAGCTCACGCTCATGTCCGAGTCGCTGCGCAATGACGGGCGCATCTGGGTGCCCAAGAAGCAGGGCGACAACCGGCCGCCGTCGCAGATTCCGGAAGCCGAGCGGGACTACTATCTCGAACGGAAGTATCCGAGCTTCGGCAACCTCGCGCCGCGCGACATTGCGTCGCGTGCCGCCAAGGAAGCGTGCGATGACGGCCGCGGCGTGGGCCCCGGCGGCCTCGGGGTATACCTCGATTTTAGCGACTCGATCAAGCGCCTCGGCAAGCAGACCATCGCTGAACGCTACGGGAACCTGTTCGACATGTATCAGCGCATCACGGACGAGAATCCGTACGAGCAGCCGATGCGCATCTACCCGGCCGTGCATTACACGATGGGCGGCCTCTGGGTGGACTACAACCTTATGAGCACGATCCCCGGCCTGCATGTGGCGGGTGAGGCCAACTTCTCCGATCACGGGGCCAACCGTCTCGGGGCGTCGGCACTCATGCAGGGGCTCGCAGACGGCTACTTCGTGCTGCCATACACGATCGGCGACTATCTGGCCAGCACCAAGCTGGAGAAGGTGGACACCTCGCACGCCGAGTTCCGTGCAGCCGAGCAGGCCGTGCGCGACCGGCAGAACAAGTTCCTCGGCATCAAGGGCAAGCGTACCGTCGACTCCTTCCACAAGGAGCTTGGCAAGGTGATGTGGGACTACTGTGGCATGGCGCGCGATCGCGAAGGGCTCAAGAAGGCGATCGGTCTCATCCAGACCCTCAAGCAGGAGTACTGGGAGAACGTGAACGTGCCGGGCAGCGGTGACTCGCTGAACCAGTCCCTCGAGAAGGCGGGTCGCGTGGCCGACTTCATCGAACTCGGTGAACTGATGTGCCGCGACGCGCTCGATCGTGAGGAGTCGTGCGGCGGTCACTTCCGCACCGAGTATCAGGAAGAGGGCGAGGCCAAGCGCAACGACGACGCGTATGCGTACGTCGCCGCTTGGGAATATGCCGGCGAAGGCAAGGATCCGATCCTCAACAAGGAACCGCTGGTGTACGAGAACGTGCACCTCTCCACGCGGAGCTACAAGTAATGAAGGTCACACTCAACGTCTGGCGTCAGCCGGCGGCGCAGGCGCCCGGCAAGCTGGAGACGTACGATCTCGACGGCGTGAGCGCCGACATGTCGTTCCTCGAGATGTTCGACATGCTCAACGAGAAGCTCACCCTTGAGGGGAAGGAGCCGATCGCGTTCTCGCACGATTGCCGTGAGGGGATCTGCGGATCGTGCGCCATGATGATCAACGGGCAGGCCCACGGCCCCTGGAAGGGCACGGCCACCTGCCAGTTGCACATGCGGGCGTTCAAGGACGGGGACATCATCACGGTCGAGCCGTGGCGTGCCTCCCCGTTCCCGATCGTGAAGGATCTCGTGGTGAACCGCGGGTCGTTCGACCGCATCATTCAGGCAGGCGGCTACGTGTCGGTCAACACCGGCGGCGCGCGCGATGCCAACGAAATCCTCATCGGCAAGGATGTGCTGGAAGAGGCGATGGACGCCGCGGCGTGCATCGGCTGCGGTGCCTGTGTGGCGGCGTGTCCGAACGCGTCGGCATCGCTCTTCACCGGTGCCAAGATCTCGCACCTCGGACACCTTCCGCAGGGGCAGCCGGAGCGTGACAAGCGCGCACTGGCGATGGTGGAAACCATGGACCTCGAGGGCTTCGGTCACTGCACGCTGGCGGGCGAGTGCCAGGAGGCGTGCCCGAAGGAGATCAGCATCGACGTGATCAAGCGGATGAACCGCGACTATCTCGTGGCGAGTGCAAAGCGGCAGGAGCCGCGTGCGGTCGCCGGGTCGGGCTGAGCTGCCTGCTGGGGCAGCCACCTCAGGCGGGAAGACGAACGGCGTTGGCACCTCGGGTGCTGGCGCCGCTTCGCTTTTCGGCGCATGCTATGGGCATGGTCATCTCACCACGACGCGCACTGCTCAGTCTCGGGCTGCTCCTGATCGCGGTCTCGCGCGTCGACGCGCAGGCGCGTGGCAATACCACGCGCGGCAATGCCACGCGTGGTTTGGCGCTGCTCTCGGCGTTCGGAGATTCGCTCCCGGCACACAGGGGCAACGACCTCCGCTGCGTGAGCTGCCATCTCGAAAACGGCACGCGGGGCCGCGCTATGTCATGGGTAGGGACCGCCTCGCGCTATCCGCGCTATCGTAGTCGTCCCGGCACCGCAGAATCGCTTGCGCAGCGCATCAACGAATGCATCGCCCGCAGCCTGGCCGGGCGCATGCTGCACGAGGAGAGCCGCGAGATGCGCGACATGATCGCGTACATCACATCGCTCGATGCGAAACCACGGCCACCGGCCGTGGACACCGTCAAGCTGGTCGGGAACGTGGCGCGGGGCGGAGCTGGCTATGCGGCCACGTGTGCGCGATGCCACGGTGCAGACGGGCAGGGGATGAAGGCCATCGCGCCCGCCGTGTGGGGAGCCGGGAGCTACTCGATCGGCGCAGGGCTGGCCCGCCAAACCATGCTCGCCACCTTCCTGCGTCACAACATGCCTTTCGACGGCGTGGAGGCCCTCTCGCCGCAACGCGCCGCCGATATCGCGGCCTTCGTGCTTACCAAGGCACGCCAGGACCACCCCGGCAAGGAGCGTGACTGGCCCAAGGGTGATCCCCCGGCCGACGTGGCCTACACCACGACGGCCGCACGAAAGGCAGGGCTCAGCACGCCTGCCCCCCGTCCACTGCTTCGCCGCCGCGTCTCTCCAGACTCCCTGTCCCGATGACACCACTTCGCCCCTCGCAGCCCCGTCGCGATTTCCTTGCCCGTCTGGCGACACTCGGTGCCTCGCTCGGCATGGTTGCGCCACACACCGTCGCCGCGTCCAACGCGCCGGGTACGGCCGGCGACGATCCGTGGGTCTCGCGGCTGCGCGGGACCCATCGGGTGGTCTTCCATTCCCACATGCCCACCGAGGGGCTGGCTTTGCGGTGGGCCCAGACATTCCTCGACACGCAGACGTCCGCCTACGGGGTGGCGGAGCATGCCATGAGCGTGCTCGTGGGGCTGAATGGCCGTTCGGTCGGCTGGTTCTTCAACGATGCCATGTGGGCGAAGTACCCGACGATCGGGGAGGTCATGGGGGCGCCGGGCAGCCGTAACCCGCAGAGCGGGGCCATCGCGGCGCTTGCCGCGCGCAACGTGATCCTGCTGGCGTGCGCGAACTCGATCCGGGCCTCAGGGCAGCGCTTTCTCCCGGAACCCGCCCGCAATGAGGCGTCGACCCGTACCGCGTTTGCCGACGACGTGCGGGCGAATCTGATCGCGGGGGTTGAGGTCGTGCCGGCGATGATCGTGACGCTGCAGCAGGCGCAGGACAGAGGCTGCCGGTACATCTACGCGGGCGGATGAACCGTGCGAGGTGAGCAACAAGAAGGTGAGAGATGAACCTCGGCGGGTTCACCTCTCACCTTCTGTATAGTTGATACGTCACCTCGATCCGGGCTCACGGCTCCGCCTCACCCCGTCGGCTCTGGATCGCCCCGCTCGCGGTGCGCCGCTCAGATACGGGGCAGGGTCACGCCGTGCTGGCCCTGGTACTTCCCCTTTTTGTCCCCGTAGCTCACCTCCGGATCCTCGTCACCCGTAAGGAACACCACCTGCGCGATGCCCTCGTTCGAATAGATCTTCGCGGGGAGGGGCGTGGTGTTGGAGATTTCGAGCGTCACGTAGCCTTCCCACTCGGGTTCGAAGGGGGTGACGTTGGTGATGATGCCACAGCGCGCATACGTGCTCTTGCCGACGGTCAACGTGAGCACGTTACGGGGGATGCGGAAGTACTCCACGCTGCGGGCGAGCGCGAACGAGTTTGGGGGCACGATGCAGACATCGCCTTCGAACTCCACGAAGCTCTTCGGGTCGAACTGCTTGGGGTCGACAATCGAGCTGAGCGCATTCGTGAAGATCCGGTACTCGGATGCCACGCGCATGTCGTAGCCGTACGAGCTCACGCCGTACGAGATGACTCCCTGACGGACCTGACGATCCTCGAACGGTTCGATCATGCCGTGTTCGCGCGCCATGCGCGTGATCCAGCGATCTGAGCAGAGCCCCATGAGCGTGTCGATGAGCAAGAGGTGGCAGCGACGGATTTGGACCGATCGGTCCAAACACCTGGGCGCGTAACGCGCCGAAACCACGGGGTAAGCTAGTTCTGTCTCGCGAACCCTGCCAAGTCGGGTTCGCCGGTTACTTCGGTCAAAAAGAATTCCGCGTGCCGTTGAGGGT
>NZ_JBIJCN010000092.1:0-3466 GCF_044344655.1 Gemmatimonas sp. | reverse complement strand
TTCCGGTCCCGTTTGTACCTTCCCCACCAGTCGTTTGTGAATTCTTTCACGAAGTCACTCCCCCTTCGTGATCTGTCGGATCCCTGCTGCGCTGCGATGCTACGCCAATATCTGCCGGTCCTGCTGCTTCTTGGCTTCGTGATACTGAACGCGGTGCTCATCCTCGGCATCGCCCATCTCACCACGAAGTCGCAGCCCACGCCGGTCAAGTCGCAGCCCTACGAGTCAGGCATCAGCCCCCTCGGCGACGCTCGCGAACGCTTCTCGGTCAAGTTCTATCTCGTGGCCATGCTCTTCATCGTCTTCGATATCGAGACGGTGTTCATGATTCCGTGGGGCGTCCAGTACCGTCAGCTGTCCTGCAGCGCGCCGCTCGTCGCCGGCGGTTGCCCCACTGGGCAGTTGTCGTTCTTCGGCCTCGGCGAGATGATCGTGTTCGCGCTCATCCTCATGGTCGGGTTCATCTATGTCTGGAAGAAGGGAGCGCTGACGTGGGACTGACCCCCGCCAACGATTCGCGCCTCGTACAGGTGGACCCGGCGTCGCAGGACGGCTGGGTAACCACCCGTCTCGACCTGCTCGTCAATTGGGCCCGCGCCGGCTCGCTGTGGCCGATGCCATTCGGAACCGCCTGTTGTGCCATCGAGTTCATGGCCACCGCCGCGAGCCGATTCGACTTGTCCCGCTTTGGCATGGAGCGGCTGAGCTATTCGCCGCGGCAAGCGGACGTGCTGCTGTGCGCCGGCCGTGTGCCCCTCAAGCTCGCGCCGGTGCTGCGCCGCATCTATCAGCAGATGCCACAGCCCAAGTGGGTCATCTCGATGGGGGCGTGCGCATCGACGGGCGGCATGTTCGACAACTATGCCGTGGTGCAGGGGATCGATACGATCATCCCCGTTGACGTGTATGTGCCGGGATGCCCGCCGCGCCCCGAGGCGCTGATGCATGGGATCATCATGCTGCAGAAGAAGGTCATGCGTGAGCGCCTGCGCGACGCGACACGCCACGTGGAGATCGAGCCGGATCCGTCGAGCCAGTTGTATATCCCCCCCGCGCTCATCGACGAGCTCTCGGAACCCTTCGGCAACTCCGTACATCAGACCCGTTCGGCTCCATGACGGCGCCGCTTCCCGAGCACCAGCCTCCCACCTCTGCGGTCATGGGCGCCGTCGCGGCCGATCTCACCGGCATGCCCGTCACGCCGGTCAACGTGCCGCGCACCGGGGCCCCTGCCAATCCGACGGCAACCGTTCTCGCGGCTCGTTTCGGGGCGTCGATCGTGCGCACCGAGGTGATCTGGGGGGAAACGACCGTATTCGTGACGCGTGACGCGCTACATGACATCGTGCGCTTCCTGCATGACGAACCGTTGGAGCGGTACGACTATCTCGTCGATGTAACGGCAGTCGAGTACCGCGACGGCACGCGCCCCATCGAGGTCGTGTGGCATCTGCGCGCCCTCGGACACCGCCGCTTCCTGCGCCTCAAAGTGGAGTTGCCCAAGCGCGGTCCACTCTGGGTGCCAAGCATTATCGACATCTACTCCGGTGCCGATTGGCTCGAGCGCGAATGCTTCGACATGTTCGGCATCCGCTTTGAGGGGCATCCTGATCTCCGTCGCCTGCTGATGTGGGAGCAGTACCGCGAGGGGCATCCGCTGCGGAAGGACTTCCCGCTGCGCGGCCGCTTCTCGCGCGCGGAGCAGCTCAAGCAGGCGCTCGCCGCCGATCCCGAAGCACGCTATTCGATGGAAGAACTCAGTATCGCCGAGGCGTTCGACGCGCTCCCCGACGACATGAAGCAGCGCCTCGCCGAGCGCGCCTCGCATGGCGAGCTGGAGGACGGCGAGTGAGCGCGCGTCGCACCATCGAGGTGGCCCTCGGCACAAGCGGTCTCGATGCGCAGGGACTGCCGCTGCGCGCTCCACTCGTCTCGCAGGGCGGCCAGGCTCTCGCGCTCGACGCGCCGATGGCACCTGCAATGCCCGAACCCGTGCTGCAGGCCGATCACATGCTGATCAACATCGGTCCGCAGCACCCGGCCACGCACGGCGTGCTCCGTCTCGTGCTGGAGCTCGACGGGGAAACCGTGGTGCGGTGCATTCCGCACATCGGGTATCTGCACTGCGGCTTCGAGAAGATCGGCGAGTATCGGCAGTACAACCAGATCATCCCCTGGACCGACCGCGAGGACTACCTCAACTCGCCCGGCAACAACGTCGCGTTCGTACTCGGCGCGGAACGCCTCTTCGGCGTGGGGATGACCGAGCGCACCAAAGTACTGCGCGTAATCCTCATGGAGCTTTCGCGCATCATTTCGCACCTCGTGTGGCTTGGCACCACCTCGGTAGACATCGGGGCATTCACGCCATTCCTGTGGCTGTACCAGGAACGGGAGAACGTGTACAACCTGCTGGAGGCATGGGTGGGCGCCCGACTCACCACCACCAGCACGCGTGTGGGCGGCATGGCCGCGGACATTCCTGACGGCTGGCTCGACGGGTTGCGGGCGTTCCTCAAGGGCTTTCCGAAGACGCTCGAAGAGTCGGTGCGCATGCTTGAAACCAACGCCATCTGGGCCGGCCGTACGGTAGGCCTTGGGGCGATGAGCGCGCAGGAGGCGGTGAACGCGGGACTCTCCGGGCCGATGCTCCGTGCGTCCGGCGTGGCGTACGACGTGCGCAAGGACTTTCCCTATCTCGACTACGAGACGTACGACTTCGACGTACCAGTCGGCACCGCCGGCGACGTGTACGACCGGTTCCTCGTGCGCGTGGAGGAAATGCGACAGAGCGTGCGCATTCTCGAGCAGGCGGTGCAGCGGCTGCCCGATGGCCCGATCAACATCAACGATCCGCGCCTCATCCTCCCGCCCAAGCACAAGGCGACGAGTGAGATGGAAAGCATGATCCATCACTTCAAGCTCGTGATGGAGGGGCCGCGTCCTCCCGCCGGCGAGTGCTACGTACCGGTGGAGAGCCCGAAGGGCGAGAAGGGCTACTACTTCGTCAGCGACGGCACGTCCAAGCCGGTGCGTTGGCGCATTCGCCCCCCCTCGTTCGTGAATCTGTCCGCGATCCCGCGTATGGTGGAGGGTCATCTCCTCTCCGACGTGATCGCCATCAATGCCAGTATCGATATCGTGATGGGAGAGATCGACCGATGAGCCACGGCCCCTCAGCCAGCGGGGGCGCCCTCGTGGCGGCGCCGCCACATGGGCACCATCACGATGAGCCGCATGAGCCGGTCTTCGTGGGCACCGCTCGCGCAGCGCTCGACACGATCCTGTCCCGCTATCCCACCAAGCAGGCGGCATTGCTCCCCGCGCTCTGGATGCTCCAGGATGCGCGTGGCTGGGTGAGCGAAAAGGGCATCGAGGAAGTGGCGCAGCTGCTGGAGCTCACGCCGGCCTACATCAAGGGTGTGGTGAGCTTCTACACCATGTACCACCAGCACCCGGTAGGTCG
>NZ_JBIJCN010000034.1:0-36980 GCF_044344655.1 Gemmatimonas sp. | reverse complement strand
CGGCGACCCCACGCTGCTGGCGAGACTCGTCGGCGTGCTCGTCGACAATGCGTTGCGCTACGGCCGCGCGGACGGGCACGTGCAGCTGTCGGTGCGCCCCGAGGGAAACGAGGCCGTGCTGGAGGTACACGACGACGGACCGGGGGTCCCCCCCGCGGAGCGTGCGCGGATCTTCGATCGCTTCTATCGCGGCGAGCAGGCCCGTCACCGTCGCGCCGACGGCAGCGGGCTCGGACTCGCCATTGCCGCATGGATCACCAAACGGCACGGTGGCACGATACGCGCGGGGGACAGCCCGCTTGGCGGGGCACGGTTCACGGTGCGGCTCCCCAGAAACCACTGAGCCCATTCCTCCGGTATCCGCCGCCAGTCTGCTGGTGCGTGTTGCGTCGCGGGACGATGGCGGTGCTGTGACCCGAACGCCCACGGGACCATGCTCACGGTGTTCACGGCGTGTTCATGATCGGGGCCTATCTTGGCCCCATGTTCTCTCCCCGTGTGATGCCCGTCGTGGCTCTCGGTTGCTCCTTGGTGCTGGCTGCTCCGGCCGTCGTTCGTGCCCAGGACCCGGTGCCGCGACCGATCGATTTGGCCGACGCCCTCCGTCTCGCCAGGCAGGCCGGCCCGCTACGCCAGGTCGCTGACGCGCGGCGGCAGATCGGCCTCGGTCGTGTGACCGAAACGAATCAGTGGGCCAATCCCAGTATCGAATGGCGTCGCGAGAATCTGGGTAGCACGCTGCTGCCAGACATTTTCGCGACGGTCTACCTCCCAATCGATGTCAGTGGCAAGCGCCTCGCGCAGCGGCAAGCCGCCGCCGCCGGCCGTGATCGCGTGGCGCGTGAGGCTGAGGCGGACCGTCGCACCGCTGATCTCGAGGTGGCACGTGCGTGGATGCGCGCCACGGTGGCGCAGGGGCATGCCGCCATCATTGGTGATCAAGTGGAGGCGCTCCGCGAAATCGCCCGTGTGGATGCCGAGCGGCTCAAGGAGGGGCAGGTGTCGGAGGCGGTTGGGCTCCGTACGTCACTGGAGGCAGATCGTGCCCGCGTGGCACTGGTGGCGGCCCGCCGGGAGGCGAACGAAGCACACGCCGCGCTGGCGAGACTGCTGGCGCTCCCCGACGGCCCCTTCCCGGGCACGGCACCGATCGCGACCCCGGTGCTGCCGGCGGCCCCCGACTCGGTCGCTGCGCGCCACGCAGCACTCGCGGCTCGCCCCGAACTGCAGGCCCGCGAGGCGGCCGTACAGGAGGCACAGCGTCGGCTCGCGGTGGAGCGCCGCGCCGTGCTCGGCGAGGTCCAGCTGCAGGGTGGCACCAAGGAAACCAGCGGTTTCATGACCGGCCAGGTGGGTCTTGCCATGCCCATGCCGCTCTTCAATCGCAACACCGGCGCGCGTCAGCGCGCCGCCGGTGAATACCACGAGGCCCGGCTGCTGCGCGACGACATGCGGGTGGTGGTGAGTGCCGCGGCGGCCAGCGCGTGGGCCAACTACCAGCAAGTACAGCGCGACGCGGCCGACGCGGCCACGTTCGACGCGCGCGGCCGCGAAGTAGCGCGCATCGCCCGCCTCTCCTACCGCGAAGGGCACGCCACACTGACCGAACTGCTGGAGGCCGAGCGCGCCGCTGCCGATGCGCGACAGGCGCACCTCCGCTGGGCGGCCGATGCCTGGATGGCGCGCCTTGAACTGGAGCGCGCCATTGGCGCCCGCCTCGACGCCGATAGCCCGCTTGACCTCCCGATCTATTCCCCGCAGCCCACCGGACGCTGACATGATCGCCCCTCGTATCGTTGCCGCGTGTCTGCTGGTCACTCCGCTCTTCCTCGCCTGCAGTGGTACGGGCGACACGCCCGCCGCCACACCCGCACCCACGTCGTCGGTCGACACCGCCACGCTCTCCGCTGACGCGGTGAAGATTGCGGGGGTTACGCTCGACACCGCCCGCATCCTCCCTTGGCAGGCCATGGTGACCGTGCCTGGGCGTCTCGCGCTCGACCCGTCGAGCCTCGAAACCATCGGCTCGATTACCGAAGGGCGCATTACGCACGTGACCGTGCGGGTGGGCGATCGGGTCGCGCCGGGGCAGGCACTCGTGATGATCCACAGCCACGAGATCATGGACGCGCGCAGTGCGCTCGCCGCGGGCACCGCGCTGGTCACCGCCATGGAGGCGGAGCGCGATCTCGCCGCCACCGCGTCAGAGCGGGCAACGCGCCTCTTCGACAACAAGGCCATGTCGAAGGCCGACGTCGAGCGCGCCGAGGTGGGTCGCCGAGTGGCGCTGTCCAACTACGAGCGGGCGGTGGCGGATCGTGATCGGGCGCGGGCACTCGTGGAGCACCTCGCCGGACTCGGCCCGCTCCCCGCCGGTGCCGACCAACACGACGTGGTCATCCGCACACCGATTGGTGGCGTGGTCACCTCGCGCGAGGCCCAGCCCGGCACCGTAGTGCTCCCCGGCACACCGCTGGTAACCGTGGGCAATCCATCGAAGTTGCAGATCGAGATGCATGTGCCCGAGCAACAGGCGCTCGGGATCACCGCCGGCGCGCGGGTGGCGTATCAGCTTACCGAGGCGCCGGGGGAGACCTTTGCGGCGCGGGTGGTTCGCGTGGCCCCCACGGTGGACACGCTCACGCGTACCGTGCAGGTGATCGCACAGCTCGAAGGGCGCACCACTGGGCGCGCCGAAACGTTTGTGCAGGCCGCCATTACCGGACGCGGCGAGACGCCGGCGCTCCTTGTGGCCGCGCGCGCGGTACAGGCGCTTGACGGCGACACCGTGGTGTTTGTGGCGGAAGCGCGTGGTGAGGGCATGCACATCCGCGCGACCCCGGTACGCGTGGGCCGTCGCACGACCGACCGCGTGGAACTGCTGGCGGGTGTGACGGAAGGCGTGACCGTGGTGGTGCGTGGCGCCGCGATCGCCAAGGCGGAGTTGCTCAAGCGTCGCGACGGCGGCGGGGAATAGCCGTGAACGCGCTCATCCACTTTGCGTTGCGGCGTCGCGGTACGGTGGTGGCCTTCACGCTTGCGCTCATGGTCGCCGGATTGTATGCCCTGCAGCGCATCCCGTTTGATGCCTTCCCGGACCTGACTGGCACGCGGGTGGAGGTCATCACGGTCGCGCCAGGAATGGCGCCCGAAGAGGTCGAACGCCTCGTTACGTATCCCATCGAGTCGAGCCTCATGGGCGTGCCTGGCGCGCAGAGTGTACGCTCGGTGTCCAAGTTCGGCCTCTCGCTCGTGACGGTGCCATTCCCCGACGATGTCGACGTGTACTTCGCCCGGCAGCTGGTGCAGCAGCGGCTCTCCGATGCGAAGAGTGCTCTGCCGCCCGGGGTGGAGCCGGCGTTGGGTCCCGTTTCCACGCCCATGGGGGAGTTGTACCAGTATGTGCTCGTCAGCGACTCACTCACCCTCACGCAACTCAAGACGCTCCACGATTACGTAGTGCGCCCACGGCTGCGCACGGTGCCAGGTGTGTCGGAAGTGAATTCGTGGGGCGGGCTGACGGAGCGCGTGGAAGTGGAGGTGGATCCGGTACGCCTCGCCGGCTACCAGCACACGATCGTGGATGTGCACAACGCACTGGCGCAGAATACGCTCGCCTTCGGCGGCAGCTACCTCGAGCAGGGCGGCGAACGCTACACGCTGCGCGGGCTCGGTCGCGTGGAGAGTGCCGCCGAGGTCGCACGGGTGGTGGTGGGCTCCCACATGGGCGCGCCGGTACGCGTGGGCGACGTGGCCACCGTGCGCCTCGGGGCGCTGCCGCGCAACGGGGCCGTGACCAAGGATGGTGAAGGCGAAGTAGTGAGCGGCATGGTGCTCAAGCTGCAGGGCGCCGACTCCCGTCAGGTGATCGCTGCGGTCCGTGCGCGCATGGAGGAGATCGAGACGTCGCTGCCCTCCAGTGTGCAGGTGGTACCCTTCTACGATCAGACCGACCTCGTGGCGCGCACCACGAGCACGATCGTAAAGAACCTCATCGAGGGTGGCCTGCTGGTCATCGCGGTGCTCTTCCTGTTCCTCCGCAATGTGCGTGCCGCACTCATTGTGGCATCGGTCATCCCCATCTCGATGCTGTTCGCCTTCGTGGGGATGGCGGTGTTCGGATACTCGGCCAACCTCATGAGCCTCGGCGCGCTCGACTTCGGACTGATCGTCGATGCGAGTGTGGTGATGGTGGAAAGCTTCATCCGGCGAATGGAGGGGCATCGAGACGATACACACCGCCACGGACTCTTCGAGAAGGCCGCTGTGGAGGTGGGGCGCCCCATCCTTTTTGGCATCGCGATCATCGTCGCGGTATACATCCCGATCTTTACGCTTGACGGCATGGAAGGGCGCATGTTCAAGCCGATGGCCTTCACCGTGGTGTGCGCCGTCCTTGGCTCGCTGCTGCTGGCCCTCACGTATGTGCCGGCCGTGTCGTCGTGGGCGCTGCGCCACGGCAATAGCGCACCGACGCCGTGGCTCACGCGCCTCACGGATCGGTACCGGACGATTCTTGCCGGTGTACTCAAGCGGCCGCGCCCGATCGTGATCTCGTCCCTCGTCGTAGTGGTCGCGTCGATCTACTCGCTTTCGCACATCGGGACCGAGTTCATGCCCAAGCTCGACGAGGGCTCGATCCTGATCAATACGCGGCGGATGCCGAGTGTGGATCTCGCCGATGCCACACGGCTTTCGCTTGCGGCAGAGAAGATCGTGAAGCGGTTTCCCGAGGTGGTCACGGTGGTCACCAAGGAAGGGCGTCCGGACCTTGCCACCGAGGCGATGGGGCTCTTCGAGGGCGATATGTACGTGATCCTCGCACCGCAGGACCAATGGACCACGGCGGAGGACCGCGAGGGCCTCATCGCCGCGTTCGATTCGGCCCTCCGCGTGGTCCCCGGGCTTGGCGTGAGTTACACCCAACCGCTTGCCATGCGTCTCGATGAAGCGGAGAGCGGGATCAAGACCGACCTTGGCGTGAAGGTGGTGGGGCCGGATCTCGTGCAGAATCAGGCCGTTGCCGAGCGGATCCGCCGCGTGGTGGCCGCAGTGCCCGGAAGCGCCGATGTGGCGGTGGAAGTAGCGGAAGGCAGCGGGCAGGTGCGCATGCAGATCCGTCGCGAGGCGCTTGCACAATACGGGCTGAGCGTGGCCGACGTGCGCGATGCGATCGACATGGCCATGGGCTCGCAGAAAGCGGCCGAACTGATCGACGGTTTCCGGCGGGTGGATATCGCGGTGCGCCTCCCCGAGGCGTACCGCGCCGATGCCGCCGCCATCGGGCGGTTGATGATTCGTGCGCCCGGCGGCGAAATGCTGCCGTTGACGGCGGTGGCTGATGTGCAGAGCACCACCGGCCCCGAGATGATCGGCCACGAGGATGCGCAGCGACGCTCGCTTGTGCTCAGCAACGTGCGTGGCCGCGACCTCGGCAGCTTTGTCGAGGAGGTCCGCGCCAGGATCGCCCGTGATGTCCGTTTGCCGGCGGGCGTATTTCTGGAGTGGGGTGGCCAGTACGAAAACCAGCAGCGGGCCATGGGCCGGCTCACCGTCGTGGTGCCGCTCGCCCTGTTACTGATCTTCGGGCTGCTCTACCTGAGCTTCCGGTCGGTGTCGCAGGCGGTGCTGGTGCTCTCCAACGTACCCTTTGCCCTCGTCGGTGGCATCGCGGCGTTGTGGGTGCGCGGACTCAACCTCAACCTGTCGGCGAGCATCGGGTTCATCGCGCTCTTTGGTATCGCGGTGCTCAACGGTGTCGTGATGGTGGAGCACCTGAATCATCTCCGCCACGACGAGGGGGAGGAGGCCGTTGACGGCACGGTGGTCCGCGGCGCCGCGGACCGGCTTCGACCGGTACTCATGACGGCCCTGGTGGCCAGCCTCGGCTTCGTGCCAATGGCGCTTAGTACGAGCCCCGGCAGCGAAGTGCAACGTCCCTTGGCCAGCGTAGTGATCGGCGGGCTGGTGACGAGTACCGTGCTCACGCTGTTCGTGCTGCCGGTGCTGTATGCGTGGCTGGAGGTGCGCTTCCCACGGCGGCGGCATGTGGCGGCCGCTGCCGCCATTGGTTGACACGGCAGGGGCCGCAGCGGTCGCGGGGCACCGTGGCCTCTCTGGCGCCGCGTGGCTCGGTGCCGCAAGTTGGGGCAGTGTGCGTTCCCTCTTGCCCCGATGACAATGAGCCTCCAGCCACCGAAGAAGCTGCGCAAGCAGTACCACAATGCGACCCATCCGCTGATTGTCCTCAAGTTCGAGAACGGTCACCAGATCAAGGTCTACCAGCACGAAGGCAAGCAGTTCGACGCCTACGCAGGCGAAACGGTCAAGTTGTTGGCCGTCGATGATCCCACCTCGAGCCAATGGGAGCTCCTCGAGGACCGCAAAGCCGACGCGTTCGACGACGCGTAAGCGTCGCGCCGTCACGTCGCCCGAGGCGCCGCGTCTCGGGTGGCGTGCGTTCCTCGCGAAAAGCGGGTCGAACACGCGAGGCGTGCGGGCCCGGCGCCCCCGTTGCCCCGGTGTGCATTGCACTGTAGAATGGCCCTTGTGAGTGAGAGCCTCCTGCGCCCTCGTAGTACCGCAGTCATTCAAGCCGCGCGCGAGCGCGGCGGCGCTGTCGTCGCGCTTGAAAGCTCGGTCCTCGCCCAGGGACTCCTGCCCCCGTACAACCGCGAGGCGGCCACGCGCATGCTGCGCGCCGTCGACGCCGCAGGGGCCACGCCCGTCGTCACGGCCGTCGTACGCGGCGTCCCGGCGTTCGGCCTCGATCCGGCGGACCTCGAGCGCTTTCTCGCCCGCGATGGCGTGCGCAAGGTGTCGGCCCGCGACCTCGGTCTCTGTATGGCCGACGGCGCCGACGGCGCCACCACCGTGGCCGCGACGCTCGCGCTCTGCGCCCTCGGTGGTCTCGAGGTGTTCGCCACGGGCGGGATCGGCGGCGTGCATCGCGATGCCCCCTTCGACGAATCGGCAGATCTCGGGGAACTCGCCCGGACCCCGGTGATCGTGGTGTGCGCCGGTGCCAAGAGTATTCTCGACCTTCCCGCGACCCTCGAGCGCCTCGAAACCCTCGGGGTGCCGGTGGTGGGGTATGGGACCGACGAGCTGCCCGGGTTCTTTTCCGTGACCACAGGTCTGCGGCTCACGGCGCGTCTCGATTCTGCCGCGGCCATCGCGCGGGCGTGGCGGGCGCACCGGGCCGTGGGTCGAACCAGCGCCATGCTCGTGGTGCAGCCGCCGCCGCCTGCTCACGCCGTGCCCGTGGACGTTGTGGAGCAGGCCACCCACGTCGCCTTGGAATCAGCGCGCCGCGACGGGGTGCGCGGCGCCGGGGTGACCCCGTTCCTGCTGGCCGAGATCTCCCGGCTCACCGAGGGGCGCTCCGTACAGGCCAATCTCGCCCTCCTCGAGCAGAACGCCCGGCTGGCCGGCGAAATTGCCGTGGCCCTTGCCGGCGCCAGAGCATGATGGCGGTCGGTCTCGCCGTTTCCGCGTTCCGCTGTTCTCCTTTCACTCCCGGTGCCCTGCCGCCCGGACGCGCGTTGAACGAAAGCCGTCGATCATGGTACTATCCGGTAACCCGCTCGATCCGGAGGCCAGTCTCGCAATGACCAACCCGTTCCTGAGTTCCGAGGAATACGACGTGGCCGCTCATGCCCTCTACAACGAGGGTCGGTATGACGAGGCGCTCGAGTTGCTGCGCGAGGGACTCACGCTGTACCCGTCGGCGGTCGAACTGCACGTCGGGGCCGGCTATGCGCGTCTCGCGCGCGAGGAATACGTCTGGGCACGACGGAGCTTCGAGGAAGCGCTCACGCTGGATCCCGAGCACGAAGATGCGCTCGCCGGACTCGGTGAAGTGCTGCTCAAGTTTGGGCAGGTGGACGCCGGCATGCGCGCGTTCGATCGCACGATCGCGTTGGGCTACGAGGACGATGTGGACCTCATGCTCCAGATCGGCCGCGCGCTTTTCCGCGAAGGCTACGTGGACACCTCGCTGACGTTCTTCGAACGCGCCGCGGAACACGCTGAGGACTCGGCCGAGGCCGTGGCGTGCATCGGTTATGCGCAACATCGCCTGGGTAACGACGTCGAGGCGATGGTGGCACTGCGTCGGGCCCTCACCATCGACCCGCAGTTTGCCGAAGCCCGCGTGTACGTGGCGAACCTGTTGTACGACGCTGGTGATCTCGATGCTGCCCTCGTGGAGTTCGAGCTAACCACGCCGGACGATCACTGGGACGAACTGGGGATCTGGCGGCTCATGGAGCTCAAGAAATCCGTATACAAGCTCACGGACACCGACGGCGAGCTGAAGCCGTGGGAAGCCCGGCTTACGGAGCTCGCGGGCGAGCCTGACGCGATCGACGAACTGCTGGCGGAAGTGGAGCAGGCGGTGCTCGAGGAGGAGCACGCCGCGTCGCAGCCATCGCCTGGGCAGCTTGAAACCCTCGGCTCGCTGCTGACCGGCCTCGTCGGTCAGCAGCAGGCCGGTGAACAGGAAGCGACCGAGAGCTTGTCCACCGACGTGCTCATGGCCGACGACGGCGTGCATCGCGTGGTGATGCGCGATGGCACCGCCTTCGAAGGCAGCTGGGAAGAGATCGTGCAGGCGCTGCGCGATGCGCGCGATGCCGGTCGTCCCCTCGACGAATACATGGCCATCGAGGCGCGCCGATTCTATGGCGCGACCGGTATGCGCGTGGCCTCGCACGCCCCGGAAGCGTTCATCCGCGGCAGTGCCGACGCCGGTATGCTGCGCATCGTGCGCTGACCGGCGTCTTCGCACCACGAACGACGTGCCCATGCCGATCCCACTGGGCGCCCCGTCACACCCTCCCGCATGACTTTCAGGCTGCTCCGCCCGAGCGATGCCCTCGCGCTGCATCACGACACACACCGCGAGGTGCTCTCCAACGGGCTTACGCTGCTCTTCCGCCGCGACACGTCGGCCCCCGTCGTGTCGATCGTGACCTACGTGAAGGCCGGCTACTTTGACGAGACCGACGACGTCGTCGGTATCGCGCACGTGCTCGAGCACATGTTCTTCAAGGGCACGCCCACGCGCGGGGTGGGGCAGATCGCTCGTGAGACCAAGGCCAATGGCGGCTATCTCAACGCGCATACGATCTACGACCATACCAGCTACTACACGGTGCTGCCCGCCTCGGGGTTCGTGCCGGGACTCGAGATCCAGTTCGACGCGTACGCGCGCAGCGTGATCGACGCCGAGGAGCTCGCGCGCGAGCTCGAGGTGATCATCCAGGAGGCCAAGCGCAAGCGCGATACGCCGCAGGCCGTCGCCATCGAGACGCTGTACGCGGTGTTGCACGATTACCATCGCATCCGTCGCTGGCGCATCGGGGAGGAGTCCGGACTGCGCACGCTCTCGCGCGAGCAGTTGGTCGGCTTCTACCGTCGCTGGTACTGCCCTGACAACACGGTGCTGTGCATCGTGGGCGACGTATCGCTCGATGAGGTGCGGCGTGAGGTCCTCGCACGATACGGCACCCTCGCAGCGGGCGCGCCGGCGCGTGATCGCGGGCCGCGCGAACGGGAGCGCTCCGGGCTGCGCCGCCGCGAGTGGAGTGGCGACGTGGCGCAACAGCAGGTGGCCTTCGGGTGGCGCGCACCCACGATCGAGCACCCCGATGCGCCGGCGCTCGACCTCGCGGGCATTGCGCTGGGCGCGGGGCGAGCGTCGCGACTGTATCGGGCCATCCGCGAACAGCAGCTCGCGAGCGCCGTGGCGGCGTGGCACTACTCGGCGGCCGACGTGGGCGTGTTCGTCACCCACGTGGAGGGCAATGCCGCCACCGCGCGCGCCGCGGCGCGGGCCATGTGGCGGGAGGTGCAGGCGGCGCGCACCGATGGGGTGCGTGCCAGCGAGATCATGCGCGCGCAGCGCATTCTCGAAGCCCGCTGGTTGCGCCGCCTCGAGAGCATGGACGGTCAGGCCCAGTATCTGGCCGTCTGGGAGGCCGAGGGTGGGCTCGAGATGGGTGCGCGTTACTACGATGCGCTGCTGTCGCTCGATGCCGCAGCGGTGCAGCAGGCACTGCACACGCACCTCGATCCCACGCAGGTCAGCGTGGTGTCCTATCGCCCCGATGGGGCAGAGCCCCTGGTCGCATCCGACGACGCGCTGCAGGCCCTCCTCGAGACGGAACGCACCGCCCGTAGCGCCGTGATCTCCACGACCGGCATCCCGACTCCTGCGGCCGCTCCGATCGCGGTGGCCGCGCCAGCCGTACATGTGGCGCTCGCCGCCGAACGGCACGATGAGGTGCATGTGTACCGCACCATGCGAGGCGTGCCGGTGCTCGTGCTCCCTCGGCCCGGCTCCGCCCTGGTTACCGTGGGACTCTTTCAGCGTGGCGGTGCCGTTCTCAACGCGCCCGCGCAGGAAGGGCTCGCGCGCCTCGTCATGCAGGCGTCGCTGAAGGGAACGCGTACCCGTACGAGTGCGGAGATCGCCGAAGCGGCCGAGGAGCTGGGAGGCAGCATCGGCGTGAGTGCTGGCCTCGAGAGTCTGGGTTGGTCCATGTCGGTTCCCGTGCGTCACCTCGCCACCGCTACGGAACTCCTGGGCGACGTGGTGCAGCACCCCACATTCCCCGATGAGGCGGTAGCGCTCGAACGCGCCCTGGCGCTCACGGAGGTGGCGCGCCTGCGCGACGACATGTACCGCTGGCCCATGCGGCTTGCGACGATCGCGGCGTACGGGACACATCCCTATGCGCGATCGGTGTTGGGGACCGAGACGTCGCTGCCGTCGCTCGATGCCGAGGCGGTTCGCGCCTTCCACGCACAGTACGTGGCGCGCGGGGCCTCGGTCATCGCCGTGGTGGGTGACGTGATGCCCGCCGATGTGATGCAGCTCGCGCAGCAGCACTTCGATTCGATCGCCTACGCCGAAGACGCGCCGCTCCCCGTGCACGAGTGGCCGCGCGAACGGCACGTGATGGCGGACGCGCGCGCCAAGCAGCAGACGGCCCTTGCGTTGCTCTTCCCGGGGCCGTCGCGCACGGATCCGGATCGCTTCGCGGCGCGGGTGCTGTCGGCCATCGCGAGTGGTCTCGGTGGCCGCTTCTTCGAGCAGCTGCGCGACAAACAGTCGCTCGCATACACCGTTCAGGCGTTTCCGATCGAGCGGCGCGCCGGCGGTGCGTTCGGAGCCTACATCGCCACCGGTCCGGAACGCGAGGAGGAAGCGCGGGGCGGACTGCTCGGCGAGTTTGCGAAGTTCAGGCGGGACGAGGTGTCGGCCGAAGAGCTCGAACGGGCCAAACGGTATCTCATCGGCACGCATGCCATTGCACAGCAGAGCGGCGCCGCCGTCATGGGTGACCTGATCGACGCGTGGCTGTTCGGTGAGGGGCTGCATGAGCGGCACGAAGTGGCCGCGCGGCTCGAGGCCGTCACGGCGCCGCAGCTCCTCGCCGTGGCACAACGCTACTTCGATCCGGCGGTGGTGAGTGAAGGGGTCGTGCGGGGCGCATAGTCCGAGGCTTGCCCGTGCCAAGGCCGCGCCGAACCCGCGTTCAGCGCGCGCGCACGTCGCGCATGCGCTGCGACGCCACACCGATCGCCGTTGCGGCCTGACGCAGGCGGCCATTGGCGGCGCGCAGTCCGAGCCATCCGTCGTAATCGGCCGGTTCGCCGATGATGGCGGCCCCTATCCATGGCTGGCGTGACCCCCACGCCAGCGCGCGGCGAATGGCGGCCGTCTGCGCCACGTCGCCGTGCGCGTGCGGCAGACCGCCGACCGTCACGAGCCAGTGCGACTGCCCACCTCCCGCATTGGCCACCGCCCGGGTGTGCCAGCGATCAAACGAACGGAGGCGGGCGTCCACCGCGGGGAGGCCACCGAACGAGGGGAACACCGACGCGCCCAGAAGTTCCACCGGTGAGCCAGGGCTGCTTGCCCACGCATAGACGGCGCTGTCCGTCGCGTCGAGACGGCTGGCACTCCAGCCAATGAGTGTAGCCGGTCGTACCCGCTGCACGTCGCGCGCGGTGCGGGTGAGCATGGAGCGCCACCACGCCGCGTTCGGGGGCGCCGGCGCGAACCAGCCGGGAAACGGGGCGGCCATCGCCGGGAAAATCACATCGGGGCGGAGCCTCACGAGGACGCGTTCGATCGCCTGTACTCGATCGGCATCGTCGGCGGGGCTGGCTCGCCCGTCCAGCGTGAGACCCACGGCGATGCGCACACCGTCCGTGCGCCGTGGCTCGAGCACCCGCGCCAGCGAATCGAGTGGTCCGATGCGGGTGCCGTCGGCATCGAGCATGACCAGCACGACATCGGGGGCGAACAGCTCGACGAGTGCGGCATCGGCCCGCACCGCGCGCTCGGGCGGAGCGCCGTCGAGCACCGGATAGATCCGCAGTCCCAACGCGAAATCTCCACGCGGGCGGGCCTGCATCGGTTCTGCCACCGCACTCCGATAGCTGCGGACCGCTGCCACGCCGCGCGGCCATTCGATCAACAGCAGCGTCGCAAGGGCCGTGGCTGCGAGCACCAGCACGGCGCGCACGGCACCCGACAATCGCCAGCGCGCCGGATAGGCGGGAGCGAGCATCGGCACGAGCGTTGTCAGCGGCGACACGAGGGCAGCACGGCCCACGGTGATGCCCACAATCACGTCGCGCGCGGCAAGCGCCGCCTGAAGCGGCAGGGGCGCGGCGCCGCGCTGTGCCACGAGGTAATCGCCTACGGCGATCGCCACCAGCACAAGGTTGTAGAGCAGGATGGGGATCCCCACCAACAGCGACACTAGGCGCGCCCAGAGCGCGTACAGCACCTGTAGCGCGAGGGCGACCGCCACCACCGGGAGCAGCCACGTGATGCCGGAAATGGTACGGGCTCCGGCTTCCGTCGCCGAGGCGATCCCCACGACCAGCGAGGGGACCACCATCAGCCCGCAAAACGCGGTGAGCTGGGTGAAGGCACGTGGCGCCTCGCGCCGGGCCGCGATCCATCCCGCCAAGGCCACGTCCCAGGCGAGCACGGCCGCGGTAATACCCACCACCACCAGCGGGAAGGGATCGAAGAGCACATCACGCAGCATCGTGTTGTGACGATAACGGCCACACGGGATCGCTGGCACCCCGGGGGCGACACCGGATACCTTTCTGGAATGGCGCGCACCACCAACAGAGCACTCGTCACCCTGCCAAATCTCGTGTCCACGTCACGCGTGGCACTTGGGTGCGGTTTTTTGGTGGCAGAGTCGGTTGCGGTGCGCCTCGCCCTGATCGCGATTGCCTCGCTCACCGACTTCCTCGACGGATGGCTCGCGCGTCGTACCCACGCGGCCTCCCGTCTCGGTGCGCTCGTGGATCCGGTGGCTGATCGATTCTTTGCCCTGTGTGTGGTGGTCGGCTACGTACTCAGTGCGCAGCTCAGCGTGTGGCAGGCGATCGCGCTGATGTTTCGCGACGTGATGTCGATCATCGGCTGGTTCGTGGCGCGCAATGTGCGCTGGCTGCGCCCCATCACCTTCAAGGCGCGCCTGCTGGGCAAGGCGGTCACCGGGCTTCAGCTGGCCACGTTCCTGCTGGTGCTGTTGGTGCCCGCCGCCACGGATGCGATGGTGTGGCTGGTTTTCCTTGTAGGCACGGCCGCCACGATCGACTACACGCTGATGCTGTGGCGGGAACGAGACCGGGAGCGCTGACGCGCGGCGGACCGGAACGCCTGTGGCGTGTCGGGCGCACCGGCCAACACGCAAAACGCCTCCGATGCACGGAGGCGTTGGGCGTACCACTCAAGCGTCTATCGCGCTGCTGCGAACGTCAGACGGCTGCCGTTTCCTGGCGTCTGGCCGGCTGAGCGAACCGCTCGCCGAGCGTGCGCAGCTCCACGAATTCGGGCGTCTTCAGCTCCGGGTACCGCTCCTGGAGATACACCATCGTGGCGTCGAACCACTCCTTCTGGTCCTCGGGATGACACCCGATCACGCCGCACTGCATGATCTGCTGGAAGAGCTCGTCACGGGCCTCTTGATACGGTGAGGGCACCATGGCGTCACGACGCGGACGAAGCTTAGGCTTTACCATTTCCTCTGGGTAATGCGTCGAACACGCTGCCCGGCGACTCCGGGGCAGCCTAGGGAACTTAACCGTAACGGAGGTCCCTTCCTAGGGGCGGGACTGACGCCTCGACCTGTGACCTACGTAATCCAGTCATGAAGCGCTGAGGCCAATGCCGCCGGTGCATCTTCCGCGACGAGCATGCCGGGGGGCTGGTGGGTGATGATCGGTCGCACCATGGCATGGGGCAGTGCTGCCTGCCAGCGGGCAATGCGCGTCGTGGGGGCCTCGCCGTCGGCCGGCGCGGCGCGGCCGCCGCACCAGAGCAGGGTCTCGCCCCGCCATGACGCGAGCGTCATCTCCGAATCCGCATTCACGGCGACTGCACTGGCGAGGCGAAGCAGATCGGCGGCGCCTCCCGGGCCCACGAACGGAGCCAAGTAGCGGAGCAGCAGCCGCTCGGGCATGCGTTGTGGATCGCTCACGCTGGCCTGTAGCAGCGGCCCGAGGAGTGGGCGCGCGCCGAAGAGGGAATTGGCGCTCAAGGCGGAGCGTGCCGACGCGCGCTGCAACGACCGAATCGCGGCACCGGGAAGGTCGTCGAGGGCGGGCGGCTCCAGTAATCCAAGCCGATGGACCCGGCGCTGGTACGCCGCGGCGAGTTGTATCGCCACCAGGGCGCCGAAGTCCTGCCCGACCACCGTCACCGCCGGGAGCCGGAGCGCCGTGAGTGCCCGTTCCAGGTATTCGGCCTGCGCCCAAGGGCCGAATGCCGCGTCGGGGGGGCGGTCCGACTCGCCGTGGCCCAGCAGATCCACGCTCACCACCGTGCACCCGGCGTCCGCCAGTACCGGGGCGACGGCCCGCCAGAGGAAGGCGCAGGTGCCGAAGCCATGCAGGAGCACGACGGCGGGGCCGGCACGCCCGAGGCGTTCCACGTGCAACGCGCCGGCGCCGACCGGAATTCGCAGGTGTTCGGTGTACACCTCGGCAGGATAGCGCGGAGAACCGCCCGGCGCATAGCTTCCCCCCGTGCGGCACCGACATCGGTCGGTGTTGTCCCCCAGGCCGGTTGTCCTGCGTGTGCGGCGCCAGATGGCGTGCACCGCAGGCACCGGTCACTGACCGGACCCCGGCGGCATGCCGGCTGACGACGAGGAGAGCGAGTGGCAAAGGTGACGCCGAAGAAGAAGTCGAACACCGGATTCATTGCGGTGGTCGTGGTCGTACTCGCGGCCGGCGGCGCCGGTCTTTGGGCTACCATGCAGAACAAGCCCGCGCCGATCGAGCTGCCGTCAGGCGCGCCGGCGATGCAGGCCGAGGGGTATCTGCGTGGGAATCCCAACGCGCCGGTCTCGATCATCGAGTTTGCCGACTTCGAGTGCCCTGGATGCGGGCAGTTTGCGACGCTGCAGGGGCCTGACATCAAGCAGCGGCTCGTGGACGCCGGCCTGGCGAACTTCCGCTTCTACGATTTTCCGCTCACGCAGATCCACCAGAACACGCTCTTTGCGCACCTGTCGGCGGCCTGCGCCAACGATCAGGGGAAGTTCTGGGAGATGCATGATCAGCTCTTCGCTGGCCAGCCCGATTGGAGTACGCAGGCCACGGGTAACCCGCGCAAGCTGATCGACGGCTACGCCGCCGCCATCGGGCTCGACATGGCGGCGTACGGCACCTGCATGGATTCGCAGAAGCATCTCGCGCAGATTCAAGCGAATCAGGCCGAGGGCAACACGCGTGGCGTGAACAGCACGCCCACCATCATTGTGGGCAACAAAGTGTATCCGGGCGGGCTCACGTTCGACGAACTCAAGAAGGTCGTGGACTCGCTGGCGGCGGCGGCACCGGCCGTCGCACCGGCCGTCGCACCCGCGGCGGATAGCGCGAAGAAGTAACGAGGCGAGGGGCCCCGATCACAGCGAGCCCCCGCCACTCTGCACCAGAAATACGACACGCCCCGCGGTTCACGAGAGCTCGTGAACCGCGGGGCGCTTCGCGATCAGCCGTCCCGGTGTCTGGCGGACGGTGCTACGCGCGCCGCCGCCGCGCCGCCGCCTCATCGAGTCGCAATTCCGGCAATGGCGCCGCGATGGTGCCGTCGGCGTGCTCCGGATGCGGTACCAGCACCTCCCCCAGCGCCACGAGGGCGCGTGTGGCCACCACCGCAGCCAGCGGGTCGGGCACCCCCAGCTCCCGCACATAGATGTCGATGGCGCGCTCGTAGCCCACATCGATCGCCAGCATGTCGACGAACATGAGGGCGTTATCCACGTGCGTCTTGATGAGCGACTCTTCCGCACGCGCCTGCGCAAGACGCAGCCGCTGCTCGGCGTCGGCCGACAGCTTGCGCGGGAAGAGTGTCTCGGGGAAGAGCTTGTTCAGAATGGACATAACAGTACGGACGAAATGCCACCGCCACGGGTTTCGTGCCGTGATCCACGGCACAGTCTCCTCAACTCGGTGCGGCCGCGCCTTCGGCGCGGCCGCACACCGTCACGATTCCTGCGCCTCGTACTGATCCTTCAAGCTCGCCACCACACTCGGATCGGCCAGCGTGGTGGTGTCCCCGAGTGCCCGCCCTTCCGCGATGTCACGGAGCAGCCGACGCATGATCTTGCCGCTGCGCGTCTTTGGGAGGTCGGCACTAAATAGGATGTCGTCGGGACGAGCCAGGGCGCCGATCTTGAGCGCCACATGCTCACGCAATTCGTCCCGGAGGGAACCGCTCGGCGTGAATCCCGCGCGCAAAGTGACGAACGCGGCGATCGCCTGCCCTTTGATGTCGTGCGTCTTGCCCACGACTGCGGCTTCCGCCACCGCCGGGTGATCCACGAGCGCGCTCTCCACTTCCATCGTGCCGATGCGATGACCGGCTACGTTGAGCACATCGTCCACGCGCCCCAGAATCCACAGGAAGCCATCCTCGTCGCGCTTCGCCCCGTCCCCGGGAAAGTACAGGTCAGGGCGCCCCGGCCACTTGCTGAAGTACGTATCCACGTAGCGCTGATCGTCGCCCCAGATCGTGCGCAGCATGCTTGGCCACGGCTGCGTGATGGCCAACAGGCCGCCGCCTACCTTCACCTCGTTGGCGTTGCTGTCGAGTAGCGCGGCCTTGATGCCGGGGAAGGGCACCGTAGCCGATCCGGGCTTGGTCTGCGTCACGCCAGGCAGCGGCGTGATCATGATCGAGCCGGTTTCGGTCTGCCACCACGTGTCCACGATCGGGCAGCGTTCCTTGCCCACGATCCGGTGGTACCACATCCATGCTTCCGGGTTGATCGGCTCGCCCACCGAGCCTAGCAGACGCAGTTGTGAGAGGTCGTGCTTCTCCACGTACGGCGTGCCCCACTTCATGAACGCGCGGATGGCGGTGGGCGCCGTGTAGAACACCGTCACGCCGTAGCGCTCGCAGATCTCCCAGAAGCGATCCTTATCGGGCCAGTCGGGGGCGCCTTCGTACACGAGACACGTGGCCCCGTTGGCGAGCGGACCATAGGTGAGATAGGTATGCCCCGTGATCCAGCCGATGTCGGCGGTACACCAGTACACGTCCTCGTCCTTGAGGTCGAATACGTACTTGGTGGTGGTCGCCGCACCGGTGAGATAGCCACCGGTGGTATGGACGATCCCCTTGGGTTTACCCGTCGTGCCGCTCGTGTAGAGGATGAACAGCACGTCCTCGGCGTCCATCGGCTCGGGCTCGCAGTGCGCCGGCACCTCGCGCTTCAGGCGATGCCACCAGTGATCGCGCCCTTCCTGCATTTCGGCGAATGTCTCGTCGCCCACACCGCTGCGGCGACGCATGACGACCAGTACATGCTCGATCGTGGGGCACTCCTTGAGCGCCTCGTCGGCGTTGCGCTTGAGTGCCACCGTCTGGCCGCGGCGATAGCCACCGTCGGCCGTGATGAGCACCTTGCAGCCGCAGTCGTTGATGCGGTCGCGCAGTGACTCCGGCGAGAAACCGCCGAAGACCACCGTGTGGACGGCGCCGATGCGGGCGCACGCCAGCATCGCGACCACCGCCTCGGCAATCATGGGCAGGTAGATCGCCACACGATCTCCCTTTGTGACCCCGAGCTTCTTGAGCATGTTGGCCGCGAGATTCACCTCGCGGTACAGATCCCAGTACGTCCAGGTGCGACGATCGCCCGGCTCCCCTTCCCAGATCAACGCGGCCTTGTTGCGGCGCGGGCCGTGAATGTGGCGGTCCACACAGTTCACGCTCACGTTGAGTGTTCCACCCGTGAACCACTTGGCGTGCGGCGGCGCCCACTCGCATACCGTCTCCCAGGGCGTCATCCAATCGAGCGTCGCGGCTTCGCGCGCCCAGAAATCGTTCGGGGAGAGCGCGGCGTCGTCGTGCAGGCGCGAGTCGCGCACATGCGCCCGGGCCGTGAAGTCGGGGGGCGGCGGGAACGAACGGTGTTCCTGCAGCAGGACGTCGATGTCGCTCATGGTGGGTCCGGTGCGGCCGGTGGGGAGGAGAACGGGCAGGGAATCGCGGGGCAGGGAATGTTCCGCTAATGTAGAGCGATGCCGATCCCTCACGAAACCGGTGCGACAGCGGTCGCGGGCCACCCATCGGGCTACCCCCCCGTGGCCACGCTCGGCGTGCTGCCCACAGGCGTGACGGTGGAGGCGGCCCCTGTGGCGGTGCGCGCCGAGGGGTTGGTTCGGGCGTTCGGTGGGCGCCGGGCCGTCAATGAGGTATCGCTTTCCCTGCATGAGGGGGACTGCCTTGCGCTGTTTGGGCCCAACGGCGCCGGCAAGACCACGCTGCTCCGGCTCCTCGGTGGATTGCTCAAGGCAACCCGTGGGACGGCGCAGCTGCATGGGGTCCCGCTGCCGGGACCAGCCGAGACCCGGCGCCTGGTGGGGCTGATCAGCCACAATTCCATGCTGTACCCCGCGCTCACGGTACGCGAGAATGTCCGCTTCGCGGCTGAGTGTCAGGGTGTGCTGGAGGCGGACCAGGCGACCACCCAGGTCCTTGGGCGTCTGCGGGTGCTCGACCGCGAACAGACACCGGTACGCTTTTTGAGTCGCGGACTGCAGCAGCGCGTGAGCATCGCGCGCGCACTCGTGCACGGTCCACGGCTCGTGCTGCTTGACGAACCGTACACTGGCCTCGATGAAGTCGGTGCGCTGGCCTTCACCGACGCCCTGCGTGAGCTCAAGGCAGGAGGCGCCACGCTGGTCCTTGTCACCCACAACCTCGTGGAAGGCCTGTCCCTTGCCACGCGCGCGGTGATCATGCGTGACGGGGCGTTCGTGTATGACGAGCGCCCGTCGGCCGTCGGCTTCGACCTCGCGGCGTTCCAGGCGCGGTACCGTTCCTTGGTGCACGAGGGGATCGCGTGAATACGACGGCGCCGGCCACGGCGAGCCACCGCCCCCCGGCGTTCTTCGCCGACGCAATCCGCCTCGCGCGGAAGGATCTGCTGATCGAATTCCGCACCCGCAGTGCTTTCCTCGCGGCCACGGTGTTTGCCGTGTTGGCGGTGGTGATCTTCCGCTTCACGTGGGACCCCACCGCCATCCCCGCGTTTGATCTGGCGCCGGGCGTGTTATGGGTGATCTTCACCTTTTCCGGACTCCTGGGGCTCAACCGCAGCTTCGGTCTCGAGCAGGCCGAACGGGCCTACGACGGACTGCTGGCCAGCCAAATGAGCCGGGAGAGCATTTTTGCGGGAAAGGTGCTGGCCAATCTGGTGTTCGTTGCCGGGGTGCAGGCGCTGACTCTTCCGGCGGTGGCGCTGTTCTTCGATCTTCAGGTGGGCAGCGCGTGGGGTGTGTTGATCGGCATCGTGCTGTGCGCCTCGCTCGGCCTGGCGGCGGTGGGTACGCTGTTCGCGGCGATCGCGGCCAACACGCGACTGGCCGAGTTGCTGCTGCCCATGATGACGCTGCCGTTCTTTGTGCCGCTCGTGATTCCTGCAGCGCAGACCTCGGCGGTGATCCTGCGCGGGCAACCGCTCGACGACGCCTTGCCCTGGTTCAAGCTGTTGCTTGCGTTCGACCTGGTGTTCGTGACGGCGTGTCTTGCCGTCTTTCCGTTCACGATCGAGGAGTAGTGCACATGGCGACTTCGGCCGCCACCATTTCTCGGGGCACGGTGCCCGACGTCAAGGCCTTCGACAGTTTCCTCGCGATCTCGTTGATCGCCGTGCTCGCCTCCTGTGTGCGCGCGATCTGGTTCACGCCGGTCGATGCGATGCTCGGCGCTGCACAGAAGAATTTCTATGTGCACGTGCCGGCGGCGATCGTGGGCCTGTATGTGGCCTGCGGACTGCTCGCGATTTCCAGCATCCTGTATCTCTGGCTCAAAGACGAGCGCCTCGATCGGCTCGCCGAGGCCAGCGCCGAAGTGGGGCTGCTGTTCATGGGCATCGTGCTCGTCACCGGACCGATCTGGGCGCGCACCAGCTGGGGGACCTGGTGGGTGTGGGAGGCGCGCATTACGAGCACGTTGTTCCTCTGGCTGCTGGTGCTGGGCTATTTGGTGTTGCGCGGTGCCGTGGAGAGCCCGGAGAGCCGCGCTCGCCTCTCGGCCGTGATGGGCGCGTTGGCGGCGCTGCTGGTGCCGTTCATTCATCTCACGGTGAAGCTGTTCCGCGGCATGCATCCGCAGCCGGTGGTGCTCAAGCCCGAGAAGCCGTCAATGCCTCCCGAGATGCTCGCGACGTTCCTCATGGCGACGGTGGCGTTCCTGCTGCTGTTCTTCGCACTGCTGCGCATGCGGATGCGGTGGGCGACGCTGCGTGACGCACGTGCGGCGTTGGAGGGCGCGTGATGATTGCCGCACTCCTGCTGGTACAGGATACCGTGGCGTATGTCGCCAAGTCGGGCGGACCGCCGTCCACAGAGCCCTATATGTGGGCCGGATATGCCATCACGCTTGGCGCGCTGATCGGGTACGTCGCGCTCATGGTGAGCCGTTTCTCCAAGTCGAAAAACGGCTGAGCGGACGCGTGCAGGGCGTACCGCTCCACGAGCTGTTGCGCGGTGTGCGCATCGCCGTCACGCGCGCAGGTGAACGCGGGGGGCCACTCGCCGACGCGTTGCGTCGTGTGGGAGCGACGGTGCATGAGATCCCGCTGACGCGGATCGAGACGCTCGATCTTGCGCCGTTACATGCCGCCGTGGGACGGCTCGCCCAGTACGACTGGGTCCTGCTCACGAGCGTGAATGCGGTGGAGCATCTTGCGCGCGTCGTCCACGAGCACGGTGCCGAGGCGGCCATGGCTACCCGTCGCCTCAGCGTGGTGGGTACCGCCACGGCGCAGGCGTGCGAGGCGCGCGAATGGCGCACCCCGACCGTGCAGCCGGACAAGACGCAGGCCGAGGGGATGGTCGATGTGATGGCCGAGCGCAGCGACATTGACGGGGCGACAATGCTGTATCCGTGCGCCGCCGGCGCGCGCGACGTTCTGCCCGACGGGCTCCGCGCACTTGGGGCAACCGTCGACGTGGTCCCCTGCTATCGGAGCGGGGCCGATCCGGACGGTCAGGCGCGTATTCGTGCGCTCGTCGCCGCCGGCGCGCTGGATCTGGTGACCGTCGCGGCGCCCAGCGCGGTGGACGCGCTGCTCGACGCGCTACCCCCAGAGCATGCGAGCCGGTTGCCCGTGGCGGCGATCGGGCCGGTCACGGCGCGTGCCGCGCGGGGGGCGGGCTTCCCCGTGAAGCTCGAGAGCACCGCCGCGACGATGGAAGGCTGGGTCAAGGCCATCGTGGCGGCGTATCGACCGTAGCGGCACGAAGGAACAGGGCCACGGAGTGCGGTGCGGCCAGGTCCACGCGCCGTCCCCGTGCCTCTTTCACTCTCTGCCCCTATGTTATTGGGATGACCGGTCCACTTCGCATCGGAACCCGTAGCTCTGAACTGGCCCTGTTCCAGGCCCGCCAGGTGGCGTCGCTGCTTGCGGCGCTCGGCGTGGAGTCGGAGCTCGTGACGTACACCACTATCGGTGATCGCATCCTCGACAAGCCGCTGTCGGCCATCGGCGAGAAGGGGCTGTTCACCGCGGAACTCGAGGCCGACCTGCTGGACGGGCGCACCGACTGTGCGGTCCACTCGCTCAAGGACCTTCCCACGGCCGATCCCGCCGGGCTCACGATCGTGGCGCTGCTGGAGCGTGAGGACCCGCGCGACGCGTTCGTCACGCGACCGGGGGTGAGCGCGACCACCATCGCGGATCTGCCCAAGGGCGCCAAGGTGGGCACCAGTTCGTTGCGCCGGCGTGCGCAGCTGCGCGCCATGCGCCCCGATCTCGAAGTGTGCGAGTTGCGTGGCAACGTGGGTACGCGCCTCCGCAAGATCGACGAGGGCCAGGTGGACGCCGCGTTGCTCGCCGCCGCCGGCCTCCGACGCCTGGGGTTGGGCCATCGGATCGTCTCGCTGCTTGACGCCCCCGACTGGCTGGGGGCACCGGGGCAGGGGGCCATTGCCGTGCAAGCTCGCGCGACCGACGACGCCATGCTGTCGATTCTCCGGAAGCTTGATCACGCACCCACGCGCCTGAGCGTGGCGGCCGAACGCGCGCTGTTGGCGAGCCTCGAGGGGGGATGCCAGGTGCCCATTGGTGCCGCCACCCTCGACGAACCGCAATACGGACTGATGCTGCACGCCCTCGTGGCCAGTGTGGACGGCGCCAGCGTCGTGCGTGGTGGACTGCCCATTGACCGGAACGATCCGGCGGCCAGCGGTCGTGAGCTTGCGCGTCAGCTCCACGAGGCCGGAGGTGCGGCCATTCTTGCGGAGCTGCGCGCGGCCCTCCCGCACCCCACGTCGTCCCAGGCAACGGAGCAACCCAAGTGAGTGAAAACGTGAGCGACGGGAGCTTCAGCACCGAGCCGTTCGATCCGGCCGATTTCGGCATGGCGCGCCCGCATCCGGTTCGCCTCCGACGGTTACGCCGTACCGAGGCCATGCGCCGCGCGGTGCGCGAGACGCGTCTCGATCCCGCGCAGTTCATCTGGCCGCTCTTTGTGCGCTCTGGTGAGGGAATCCGCAGCCCCATCGGCAGTATGCCCGGTGTTTACCAGACGAGTGTGGATGAGCTGCTGAAGGACGCGCAGCGGGCCGTCGATGCGAAGATCGCCGGCATCCTGCTGTTCGGCATCCCCGACACGAAGGATGACGTGGGCTCCTCAGCCTGGGATCCGCACGGCCCGGTGGTCGAGGCCGTGCGCGCGGTGAAGCAGGCATTCCCGCAGCTTCTCGTGATCACCGACGTGTGCATGTGTGAGTACACCTCGCACGGTCACTGCGGCGTGCTTACGACCGAGGGCGACGTCGACAACGATGCCACACTGCTGCTGCTGGCCAAGGAAGCCTTGGCGCACGCCGAAGCCGGGGCGGACATCGTGGCACCGAGTGACATGATGGACCATCGCATCGGTCACCTGCGCGACGCGCTCGATGACGAGGGGTATTCGCATGTGCCCATCATGAGCTACGCGGCCAAGTATGCCTCGGCGTTTTACGGTCCCTTCCGGGAGGCGGCCGAAAGCACACCGACGTTCGGAGACCGCCGCAGCTACCAGATGGATCCGGCGAACGCCCGTGAGGCGTTGCGGGAGGTACGGCAGGATGTGGAGGAGGGCGCGGACATTCTCATGGTGAAGCCCGCCGGTGCCTACCTCGATATCATCGCCGCCGTAAAGCGTGAGACCGGATTGCCTCTCGCTGCCTACCAAGTGAGCGGCGAGTACTCGATGATCAAGGCCGCGGCGGACCGCGGCTGGATCGATGGCGAGCGCGCGATGATGGAGTCGCTCGTGGCCATCGCACGGGCCGGCGCCGATCTCATCATCACCTATTTCGCCCTCGATGCGGCTGCTGTCTTAGCGCGCCGTTGAACAACCCCGGAGCCCGCCGCATGCTGCACAACCCCTGGCACGACATCGCTCCCGGTTACGCACCGCCGGAACAGGTCACGGCCATTATCGAAATCCCTTCGGGCTCGCGCAACAAGTACGAGCTGGACAAGGATACCGGTCACTTCAAGCTCGATCGGGTACTGTACTCGGCCGTGCATTATCCCGGCGACTACGGCTTCATCCCGCGCACGCTCCATGAGGACGGCGATCCACTCGATGTCCTGGTGAAGATCAACGAGCCCACCTTTCCCGGCTGTCAGATCAATGCGCGGCCGATCGGTGTGCTCATGATGCTCGACAAGGGCGAGCCGGACGACAAGATCCTCGCCGTGCCGGCCGATGATCCGTACTACTCCGATGTGTTTGACATCGCCGATCTCTCTCCCCACTACCTGAAGGAAGTGGAGCATTTCTTCCAGATCTATAAGGATCTGGAAGGGAAGCGCATGGAGATCATGGGGTGGCGCAAGGGTGACGCGGCGATGCAGATCGTGCTGGATTCGATCGAGCGGTACGCGGCGAAGTACGCGGGAACCGCATAACCACAGGAGGGGGTAACGGCGGGCGCGTTATCCGTTCCGCCGCATCACCAGCGCCGCGTTGATGCCGCCGAACCCGAACGAATTGGATAGCACCACCTCGGGCGCGAGATCCAAACCGTCCGAGGGTACGTGGTTGAGCGCGCAGGCCACGTCGGGCACCGAAAGCCCGACGGTGGGCGGGACCCAGCCGCGGGCGATGGTGAGCGCACTGATCGCCGCCTCAAACGCGCCGCTCGCACCGAGGGCATGGCCGTAGTATCCCTTGGTGCTCGACACGGGAAGGCGATCGGTGTGGCCGCCGAAGACCGTGCGAATGGCAGCGGTTTCGGTCGGGTCGTTGAGCGGCGTGCTGCTGCCGTGTGCGTTGATGTACTGCACGTCCGCCGGTGCCACGTCGGCATCGTACAATGCCATGCGCACGCAGCGCGCTGCCTGCGCGCCGCCCGGAAGCGGGGCGGTCATGTGGTGGGCATCGTTGGTGGTGCCATACCCCGCCAGTTCGGCATAGATGCGCGCGCCGCGTGCGGTGGCATGGTCGAGCGATTCCAGCACCAGCACCGCCGCGCCCTCCCCCATCACGAACCCATCGCGGTCGGCATCGAAGGGGCGTGACGCGGTGGAGGGATCGTGATTGCGCGTGCTCATTGCGCGAATGAGCGCAAACGCTCCGAAGCAAAGCGTGGCCAGCGGTGCTTCGGAGCCGCCGGCCATCATCACGTCGGCGTAGCCATCACGGATCTGCCGAAACGCCTCGCCGATCGCCATCGCGCCGCTCGCGCAACTCATGGCGTTGGTGCTGTTGGGGCCACTCACGCCAAACTCGATGGCCATGTTGCAGCTGGCCGATCCACCGAATACCGCAAGGGCCAGTGTGGCATCCACCGCGCGCAGCCCGCGCTGCGCAAAGCGCGCCGCCTGCTCCTCCGCGTACCCTACACCGCCCAGTGCCGTCCCCATCATCGCGCCCACCCGCTCGGGATGCTCGCGCGACAGATCAAGTGCGGCGTCGGCAATGGCGAGGCGCGCGCTCGAGACGGCAAACTGACTGAATCGATCGAGCCGCTTGACCCGCTTCGCGTCGATATAGTCGGTGGGGTCGAAATCGTTGACCTGCGCCGCGCACTGCGAGCGATAGATGCTTGCATCAAAGCGCGTGAGCGGCGCGACCGCTGAGCGACGCGCACGCAGTCCGGACCAGAGCGCGTCGGCACCGGTTCCAATCGGTGTGATGCAGCCGATGCCGGTTACGACCACGCGACGGCGACCCTGATCGCGGCTCCGCTCCCGCCGGTCCGGGCTCCCGCCCAGTGGCTCCCGCGAGAACCCGCTCCCGTCGTTGTCCCCGCCCGTCGTCATGTGGATTGCTCCGCCACCGTTGCCAGTCCCGCCAAGGTGCGGGAGGCGATGCCGTGCACGAATACCGGGGCAATCACCTGCGTGGCAGCGAACGCGGAGACGAGCGGCCACCGCGGTCCGTTCCACACGTGCACAATGCGCGTGAGCGTGCCCCCCTCGACCGGGGTGAAGCTCCACTCCACGTCCATGCCCGTGGTGACCCCGCCGATGTGGCGGAACCGTACCCACGGCACCGTGTGGTTCACCGCCATTTCTGACAGCCACCACGTGGGCCAGTTCACCACCCCGAACGGCCGGTTCGCCGCCATCGCCACGATGCCACCGCCGTCGCGTCGTCGCTCGCGGAACCGCACGGAGCGATAGTGGGACAGGAAGGCTGGCCAGTGCTCCACCGCGGCCGCAATCTCGAAGATCCGCTGCACTGGTGCGCGCACCAGCTGCTCGTCGATCGTCGTGACGAGGCGACCGGCGGGGGGCGGCCCCAGATCGAACGGGGCGGCGCTGGACAGTTCGACAGAAGCCATGGATATGCGCTGGATGGCTGAGGTGAACACAGATCGCAGAGTAAGCACACAAACACGACACGGTGGCCATCGCCGGGCCACGCGCGGGCGACCATGGTACTGCCTGAGAAGTCTACCGCGGGGACCAGACCGCCGTGATGCGAAAGCCCAGACGCTCCGCGACGGCTGGGCGACGGTTCGTGGCGCGCGCGATCAGCCTGCGTAGTTCATGGCGGGTATACCCTCGCAAGACGGACACCACCCCGTCGTGGCGACTCACGGGGTGGAAACCCAGGACGAATGACGAGGTCCACAGCCCCGCGACCGCGAGCCAGCTTCGACGGAGATCCCCGATGATCACCGCCACGCGCGCCACGCGGGTGCATTCCTGCAGGAGGCGCTCCGCCTCGGCACCATCGAAGTGATGCAGGACCTGCGAACAGGTCACGACGTCCACGCTCCCCGTGGCAAAGGGTAGCGCCATCGCGTCAGCGGTCAGGGTACTGTGGCAACGGGCCGCGGCCGCTCCCGCCAATGAGCGCGTCCGCTCGAGGCCAATCGTGTGCAGCGCCACGCCATGTGCGGCGGCGAGCTCGGCCGCGGCAGCCGGGATGTCGCCCAAGCCCGTGCCGATATCGAGCAAGGTGAGCGCCCCGCCGCTCGGCCTCGACCACTGTGTGCGCAGCAGCGTGCGCAGTTCACCGAGCACGGCGCGACGGCCACCGAACAGCCGGTTGGCGAGGGCCACATCGCGCAGTGAGCGCAATGACAGCGTGGCGTCTGCGTCAGGATCGTCGAGGATCTCCGAGCCACGGCGCCGCGCCGGTGTGAACATGCCGCGACTTACCGCTCGAGCGTGGCGTAGCCGCCACGATAGTAGAGCAGCGGCTTGCCGTCAGCGGCGCTGGCATGTTCCACCTGACCCACTACGATCACGTGATCACCGGCAGGGTGCCGCGCGGTCACTCGGCACTGCATCCACGCCAGGACGTCTTCCAGGACGGGATCGCCCAGTTCACCGTCGTGATAGCCAACGCCTGCAAAGCGATCATCCACCTTGCCGGCGAAACGGCGCGATATCGCTTCCTGCCCTGCGCTCAGCACATTGACCGCAAAGGTCTCGGTCGACGCCAGCACCGGCGCCATCGTGGCATCATTGGCCACGCACACGAGAATGAGTGGCGGATCGAGGCTGAGCGACGAAAAGGCGCTGACGGTCATGCCGTGTGGCGTCCCGTTCGCATCGCACGCGGTGATTACGGTGATGCCGGAGGCAAAGCGGCCAAGCACGGCGCGGAACAGATCGGAATCAATCATGAGATGTTGGAGGGGGAACGATGGCCCGGGGCAAGCCCGAGCAACCGAAGCAGCGTGCCTGGGCGTAGGATCGCCGACGGCGGCACGAAGTCGCCGGTCACGCCGATGAGCAGATCGGCGAGGTCACGGTCGCGCGATAACACGTGGGCGGCGTAGTCGAGCACTGGCGGGAAGGCCACGGCGAGACCGACAAGCTTCTCCACGCGCCACTTGCCGCCAAACTGCCGCACGCGGGCCTGCTCGTACCCGCGGAAGGCGTCCAACTGCCGGGTGCGGGACGCGGCCTGCACGGCCTCGTGGGCAAAGGGTGCCAACAGTTCGCCGCCGCGCAGCGCGGAATAAATCCCTTCGCCGGTGAAGGGATCAAAAAAGTCCGCGGCGTCGCCGGTCAGCATGACACCGGGCGCCCATGGACGCGTTGCACGTGAAGCAAACGGCCCAGTCGCACGCACGGGCGTTTCGCGCGTGGCCCCCGCAAAGCGCGGCGCGAGCTGTGGATGCGCCCGCAGCCATGCGTCGAGATAGCCCGCGGCGTCACCTCGCATCGAGACCGACGCACGCGCGGGCACCACGAGCGCCACGTTCACGAGGCCCTCATTCACGCGGGCGAGCCCCACATAGCCGTTGCGCGTCACGTGCATCTCGCCAAGCGTGCCCACATCCCTGACATCGCGGAAGTGCGCCACGAGCGCCACGCGCCGCATGACGCGCGATTGCCGGGCCAGCCCGAGCCGGCGCGATACTACGCTGCGCAGGCCATCGGCGCCGATCACCAGCCTGGCGTTGATCGTGTGGCCGTTGGTTTTCACCCCGGTGACGGTACCGGCACGGTCGACGGTGAGCGCGTCGACCTTGGCGCGCTCCATCACCTGCACGCCGGCGGCGCGCGCACAATCCAGCAGGACCGTATCGAGCACCTCGCGGCGAATCCCCAGCCCGCGGTCGCGGAAACCGCGAAAGCCGTGACGTGCGACGAACTCGCCATGAATGCGCCCGCCTGACGGCGCGTGCACCACCATGCCGTTGAGCTGCGCCGCCTGCGTCTCCAGCGTGTCGAGCGCCCCCATGGCGTGCAAGATGCGCGACCCTTCGGGGCTCACGTATTCGGCGCAGGGCTTGGCGCGTGGAAAGGCGGCCCGGTCTAGCACGCACACCTCGAGTCCGGCCTGGGCGCAGTGCCAGGCGGCCGAACTGCCCGCGGGGCCACCGCCGACAATGAGAACGTCGAAGTGCGACATGTGTGAGAGTAACGCTGCGAATGGCTGCGCAGTTGCAGCTCGCCCACCGTGCACCGTCAGCGCGGCACCGTCAGCATGGCGGTCCCGGCTGCAGCGCCCACGGCCGTGCAGAGGAAGTTCACGGCATCGTTGCCAAGCCACGCCATGCCGCCGGTCCGACGCGTGACGGTGCCGCAGCGGTGCAGGTTCTGCTCGGTCTCCTTGTGACAGCTGGGGCACCACCGACGGGCCTGCCACCAGGCGCCAATGAGCGTGTCGGCGAGTGCGCCACCCACGCCCGCCGCGGCGACGACTGCCACCTCCCCCGCACTGATCATGTCCACGGTGCGCGCCATCTGCGCCAGCAGCAGTGCGGCCACCGCCATGCCCGCCGTTCCGGCGGCACTCACCGCCCCCGAGGTCCCTACGGCGGCCGGCGCGAAGGTACGGAGCGACCAGGGCCGCCCGCCCCACCACGTGCCGGTCTCGGTGGCCAGTGTGTCCGCGCCCGCCGCCACGAGCGCCGATGCGCCAGCCACCGCGGCCTGTGGCGCCCACGCGGGGTACAGCATCGCCAGCAGAGCACAGAGGGCAAACACGCCGCCATTGGCCAATACCTGCCAGTGATCGCGGCGTCCCCCCTTGGCCACCACGTCGCCAGTGGCGGCCTCCTTGACCGCACGGCCGGCCCTCGAGGCTGCCGACGCCGTCACGAACCATCCCACCAGGAAGGCCCCCCACGGCCAGCCAGCCATCGCTGCCACGCTGCCCACGACGGTGGCGGCAATCGCCCCGCCTGCCGAGAGACTGCCGGCCCGCCACGCGGCCAGCGCCACGGCTGCTGCGATCGCGGGGCCCTCGACAGGCTGGGGCAGGATCGACAACGGAAACGGCGGCAGGCGCCTTACCCCGCCAACAGTCGCGCCATTCGCGCGTGAAACTCCGCACTGGCGCGCTCCCCGTCGAGCTCAGCCGAGCGCCGCGCGTGCCGCAACAGGGCCTCGCGCATGGCGCGAAGCTGGCGCTCCACGCGCTGGCAACGCGCGCACTCGCGCAGGTGGGCAAGGACCAGTTCGCGCAGCGCCGAGCCGGGAATGTCGGTGTCGAGCTCCCCGTCCACGAAGGCGTGCAGATGGAGGCGACAGGTGAAGCAGTCAGCGCTCAGGGGAGAAAACCGGCCGGGGAGTGATGGATGATCCGGGGACACGCGCAGCCCGTTCGCAACGCTGGCGGAACCACCGGCGCGGCGCAAGCGCCACACGAATTCCTAACGTGCGAGGGGCCGCGCTTGTTTGCATGCCCCGAAACACGTTAGCATGGACGACTATGCAGCGTATGCCTCATCCGACCGACGGCACCGTGACGCGGGCCTTCCCCGTGACCGACGCCCTGGCCTTGACCGGTGGCCCTCTCGATGCACGTCTGCCACTGGCGCTGCTGGAGGCCGTCAAGGCCATCGATACCCCGGCGGCGGAGCTCGATGCCGACTTTGTGCACGAATTGCGCAACAAGCGACTGGGGCTCAGCGAGACCGTGCTGCAGCAAATCCGCCGCTACAACGATGCGGTGCGCACCGGTCAGCGGGTGTCTTTCGACGATGTGCTCGCGCTCGCGCGCCTGATCGGCCGCCGCCCTGATGCCGACCTCGCGTTCCGCGAGGCTGGGCGCCGCTGGGCGCGCGCCTTCGTGGAGACCGTCAGCGGTCCCCGCCGCGGCGCCGCACGCACACTCCCGGCACTACTGGCCCGTCCCATCGCGCTCGGGGCGCTGCGCCGCCTCGCCCGTCGCTTCATGGAGGGCACGTTGGTGCGACAGGGGAGCACGTTGTTGCTCGACGTCGCGTCACCGGTGTCGGCCGACGCGGCGCCGCGTGGCGCGGGCTGCGGGCTCTACGAAGCCGCCTTCCGTGAGGCCCTGCTTGCCCTGGCCGACGCCGACGGCGCCGTCGACCATGTCATGTGCCGCGCCCGCGGCGACTCGCGTTGCCAGTGGCGCGCCGAGTGGCGCCGCCGCTGATCCTTCCTCTTCACGCCTCTTCCGCCATGCTCACCCCCGAGCTGCTGCCGCGTCTGCAGCGCCTGCTGGCCGATGCCGACCTCGATGGTTGGCTGCTCTATGACTTCCGCGGGACCAATGCCATCGCGGCCGGGCTCCTGGGCTTCGGTGGCCTCTGCTCGCGGCGCGTGTTCGCCTTCATCCCGCGCGAGGGGCTCCCGATCGGCATCCAGCATGCCATCGAGCCTGGGCCGTGGCGACACTGGCCCAAGGCGTGGCCGCTGCGCGTGTACAGCGGATGGCGCGCGCTCGAGGCGGAAGTGGCGGCCCTGGTCAACGGGAAGCGGGTGGCCATGGAGTATTCGCCAGGCGATGCCATCCCGTACCTCGATCGCATTCCCGCGGGCGTGCTCGAGCTCGTGCGCGCGAGCGGGGCCACGGTGGTGAGCAGCGGCGATCTCGTGTCGCAGGTCTACGCCACCTGGACGCCGGAGCAGCGCGCTGCGCACGAGCGTGCGGCCGCGCACATTGCCGCGATCGCGCACGAGGTCATCCATCATGCCGGCGCAATGGTGGCGGCAGGTACGCCGGCGGCCGAGCATGAGCTGCAGCAGCGTATTCTCGATGCCTTCGCACGCGCCGGGCTCGAGACCGACCATGGCCCCGACGTAGCCGCCTCCGAGAATGCGGCCAATCCGCACTATGTCCCGTCGGCCTCGCGTCCACGGCTCGTGCAGCGCGGCGACGTGCTGCTCGTGGACCTGTGGGCGAAGGAGCCCGGCGGCATCTACGCCGACCAGACGTGGATGGGATCGCTCGGTACCCCGTCGGAGAAGGTGATGCAGGTATGGGAAGCGGTGCGCGACGCGCGTGATGCGGCGCTCGAGCTGCTCAGCACGCGCATCGCCGCAGGCCAGGTGGTACGCGGCGGCGAGGCCGACGATGCCGCCCGCGCCGTGATCGAGCAGCGTGGCTTTGGGCCATACTTCTGGCATCGCACCGGTCACAGCATCGATTCACGCGAATTGCATGGCAGCGGTCCGCAGATCGACAACCTCGAGTCGCGTGATGACCGCGTGCTCATCCCCGGCGTGGGCTTTTCGATCGAACCGGGGGTGTATCTCGTGGGGGAGTTCGGCGTGCGCAGCGAGGTGAATGCGTTCGTGGGCGACGACGCGCTGCTCGTGACCCCGGGTGTGGTGCAGCGCGACCTGTTCATCGTGTGAACGGTCAGGTGACGGCGGGACCTCGGGCGCAGCCCTCCGCAGCCCCGACGAAGGGCAGGGCCACGGCGTGTCGCGCCGCATGGTGGCGGCCGCGCGGCCTGGCCGCCCTGTTGGCGGTGGCCTTGTGGCCGGCGGCCCTCGTCGGTGTGGCGGCGTGTGGTGAGTCGGCGCCGGCCGTTGGCGGGGCGCGCATCGCCGACGTGGCGATGGCCCCCAGCGCCGCCGGCACGGCGTCGACCGCGGACGTGGACCGGTCCGCGGACCGCTCTGAGGACCGGTCTACGGTGGGGAATGTCGGCGTCGCGGCACTCGCGCGCGCGGCTGGTGGTGCCGACGGCACGGTGTACACGGTGGGGGCGGTGCCAACGCCGGGCGTGATCATCGGGCACGTGGGTGGTGGCGCGCCGCGCGACACGAGCATCACGCCGACGCACAACCTCGGCGTCTGTCGCCCCTTCAGCGAGTCGATCGTAGCCACTCGCGACGGCGGGGTGGGCAACGCCGTCGTGTGGCTCATGGGGGTGAGCCGCGGTCCGCGCGACACGGCCCCCCGCCGCGTCAAGCTCACCCTCGACGGCTGTCGACTCGCCCCGCGCGTGCAGCGGGCGGCGCGCGGCAGCACGATCATGATCAGTGGGCGCGACGCGATGCTGTCGCGGCTGCAGTTCACCGCCGCTGGCGAATCCGCGTCGCGCACGACGGTGCTACTGAGCGACGCTGGTCAGATGGTCCCCACTGGCGACGCCACCAGCGCGCCCGGGCTGGTGCAGGTCACCGACGACATGCACCCGTGGGTGCGCGCGTGGATCGTGGTGGGGCCGCATCCGTTCGTGGCCATCACCGAAGCCGACGGCCGGTTCCGCTTCGATGGCGTGCCGCCGGGCCGCTACACCCTCGTCACCTGGCATGAGCGCTTCGGCATCAAGACGAGCACTGTGCGTGTGGACGGCGCGGTGCAGACCCGCGTGGCGGTGGAGTTCTAGGCGAGCGAGTACAACCTCGCGTACACCCCGTCATCGGTGGACAGCAGCTCGTCGTGCGTACCCATCTCCACGATGCGCCCGGCGTCGAGTACGATCACGCGGTCGGCCCGACGCACCGTGCTCAGGCGATGCGCGATGATCAGTGTGGTGCGCCCTTCGAGGAGCTCCGCCAGCGCCTCCTCCACGTAGCGTTCGCTCTCGGTGTCGAGGCTGGAGGTGGCCTCATCGAGAATCACGACGGCTGGGTTCTTGAGGAACACCCGCGCGATCGCAAGGCGCTGGCGCTGTCCCCCGGACAGCGTCACGCCGCGTTCACCCACGCGCGTCTCGAGGCCATCGGGGAGTGTTTCGATGAACTCCCACGCGTGCGCGGCGCGCGCGGCGCGGATGATCTCCGCCTCGCTGGCCGCAGTGCTGCCGTACGCGATGTTCTCGCGGATGGTGCCGCTGAAGAGCACCGGCTCCTGAGGCACGATGCCGATCGCACCACGCAGGGCATCGAGGGTGAGGTCGCGCACATCGAGTCCATCGAGCGTGATGCGCCCCTCGGTCACGTCCCAGAAGCGGGGGAGCAGATTCGCGATCGTCGTCTTGCCCGCGCCACTGCGCCCAACGAGCGCCACCACCTCACCCTGCCGCATGCGGAAGGTGATGTCGTGTATCACCGGCGCGTGCGACGGCGTGTAGCAGAACCCGACGCCCTCGAACGCCACGTCGCCGCGCAGCGGGGCAGGGAGCGCCTGCGGGGCCTCCGGATCGCGCACCGTCGGGCGGGTGTCGAGCAACTCAAACACGCGCGTCGCGGCGCCCACGGCTTCCTGCACGTTGCCGAAGAGCGTGGCAAGCGAACCGATGGCCGCGGCGACGAACAGCGCGTAAAAGAGAAAGGCGACCAGCGTGCCGGCGGTGAGCTTGCCCGCGAGGACCTGCGTGCCCCCCTGCCATAGCACGGCGGCCACGGCGCTGAAGGCCACGAACCCCACCACGCTGAAGAACAGCGCGCGCGTCCGGGCACGGTAGACCGCCACCCCCACCAGATCGCGCAGCAGTGCCCCGAAGCGGCGCGTTTCCTCGGCCTCGCGCGTGAAACTCTGCACCGTGCGGATCGCGCCGAACGATTCATCCGCCACGCCCATCGCCTCGGCGATGCGGTCCTGCACACTGGTGCTCGCCGTGCGCAGTGCACGCCCGAAGACGATGGCCGCCCCCACCACCAGCGGCACCACCGCGAGTGTAGTGAGCGTGAGGCGGACGTTGGTGACGAACAACATGAGCCCACCGCCCACCAGGAACAGGAGCTGGCGCGAGAGCTCCGATATCCACGTGCCGAGGAGCGACTGCAGCAGGCCGAGGTCACTGCTCAAGCGGCTCGTGATTTCGCCGGTCCGGCGTTCGGTGAAGAACGCGGGGGAGAGCCGGATGAGGTGCGCGAACGTGCGCGCCCGCAGCGCCGCCACCATGCGTTCCGTGGAGGAACTGAGCAGGTAGACCTGTACGAAGTTCGCCCCCGCCTGCACCGCGAAGACGGCCACCAGACCCAGCGCAATGCGATCGAGGGCTGACGCGTCCTTCTGCTCGAATGCTGCATCGAGCAGGTAGCGCATCACCGCCGGGAAGACGAGTCCCGCCATGGCGGCAATGACGAGGCAGACGAAGGCCACCGCCAGGCGGCTACGGTATGGCCGCACGAGCGGCAGCAGGCGAGACAGCGGCCGCAGGGTCAACGAGGCAATGGGCACGCCTCAAGATAAAGGGGGCGCGTCGTCAGACGCGCCCCCTTTCGAATTCACCGAGCGATCGCCCGGTCCACGCCCATCGCCACGAACAACAGCGCGAGGTACAGCAGCGAGTACTTGTAGACCCACCATGCCGGCGCTGTCCACGGCTGCCCCTTCTGCGCCGCCCAGAGGACCTTGAGCACGCCCCACATCAGCAGGCCACCCAGCACCACGGTGCTGGCGAGATACACCAGCCCGAAGGCGCCGTACAGCACCGGCAGCAGCGTGAGCACGAGCAGGATCACCGTGTACCAGACCATCTGGTGCATGGTCTCACGCTCGCCCCACACGAGTGGCGCCATCGGTACCTTCGCGCGGCCGTAGTCGACCTGTTTGAGCAGCGCCAGCGCCCAAAAGTGCGGCGGCGTCCAATAGAACACGATCAGGAACAGGCACAGCGCCGTCACGTCGAGCGTGCCCGTCACCGCCGCCCATCCTACCAGCGGCGGGAATGCCCCGGCCGCGCCGCCGATCACGATATTCTGCGGCGACGTGCGCTTGAGGACGCGCGTGTAGATGAACACGTAGAAGTAGAAACCGGCGAGCGCGAGCCCCGCCGTCAGCACGTTCACGAAGTGCGCAAGCATCCACGTGGCCAGCGTGGCGCACGCCACGCCGAAGGCCAGCACCTGGACGGGCGACATGCGCCCGCTCGGAATGGGACGCAGGCGGGTTCGCGCCATCACGTCGTCGATGTCGCGGTCGATGTACATGTTGACCGCGTTGGCCCCGCCCGCCATGAGATAGCCGCCAATCATCACCAGCAGCACGGTCCAGAGCGACGGTGACCCCGCTGCATACATCGGCGCGGCGGTGGTCACCAGCAGCAAAGAGATGATGCGCGGCTTGGTGAGCGCGACCAAATCGCGCGAGAGCGGTGTGTCGGTGGGCGGCACGTCGCTCGGGGCCGTCGATGCGGGCGTTCCCAGGGGCTGCTCAGGCATGCCGCCGGCCACGGCGGTCACGACGCCGACGGCACGGCACGCGCGGTCATCGCGCCTCCCGTCGTGCCGGGTACCCCACTCACCTGCTGTGCACCCACCGTGCTCCTCCCCGCCGCGATGCGTGCGAGGTACGTCATGACGAACGCCGTCACCCAGATGAGGATGCCCGTGGCCTGGTGCAGGGAACGCGGCGCGTACTTGTCGGGACCGGCGATACCGCCGATCACCATCCACGCCGCCCAGCACACCTGAAGCACGCCCAACACCATGCCGATCCATGCCGCGGTCTGCACGGCCATGGGCTCACCACGCCTGCGGAAGAGGAACGGCAGCGAGATGAGATGCGCCACGAGCAGATACGCGACGAGGCGATGGGTGAGCTGGAGATGCTGCGGACCGCCACCCAGCGATCCCTCGCCGCACAGCGGGAAACCCACGCACGCCACGGGGGCGCCCGTCACCTTGGCCGTCAGCCCCCCCAGCAGCACCACCAGCAGCGCCATCACGGCCGCCGCGGTTGCTCCACCGATCGCCTTGGGGGTTCCGTGGCCCGCCGATACCGACGCCGCCCCCAGGCCACCGGCGCGCACGACCGTCGCCGCGCCCAGGGCGAGCACGGTCACCGCGATCGCCTTGTGAATGACCGTGGCCCACCAGGCGTTGGAGAAGTTCACCGTCACCGCGCCGAACGCCGCGGCGAAAAAGCCCACCGCCAGCATGAGCCCGGACGAGCGCAGCACGCCGCCGCGACCGCTCACCCGCGGTGCCTGCTTGTTGCGCCAGGCGAGGAACACGGTCGCGCCCACCGTCACCAGCAGCAGCGAGGCGAGGTAGCGATGGAACACTTCGATGATCAGGTCCATCCGCTCGAGTGGCGGGAACCAGTAGCCGTAGCATTTGGGCCAATGATCGCCACAGCCCATCCCCGAACCCGAGATGCGCACGATGGCGCCGAACACGATATGCAAGAGCGACACGCCGAGCGCGGCATAGGCGGCGCGGCGAACGGAAGCGGGGGCCTGCGAAAGGACGGGCGTCATCGGTGACATTCAGCCGGTGGGAAGCGACAGGGACTGCCAGGCGCCGTAGAACACCGCAGCCAGGCCGAGGATGGGCAGGAGCACCTGCACGATCTCGACCCATCGACGGGGCGCGGGTACGGCGCTGTTGGTGGGCGCCGCGGGGAGC
>NZ_JBIJCN010000033.1:0-37332 GCF_044344655.1 Gemmatimonas sp. | reverse complement strand
TCCTTGCCAGGCGATGCCACCCGACAAGCGTATGCGGTATTACCCGGCCGTTGGGCCGGCTATCCCCCAGAGTACGGCAGATTGCTCACGTGTTACGCACCCGTTCGCCGGTTACCCTTGCGGGCCCCCGTGACTTGCATGTGTTAAGCACGCCGCCAGCGTTCGTCCTGAGCCAGGATCAAACTCTCCAATGGTTACCCTTTGGAGCCCTTTGATAGGCTCTCCCATGCGATCCAACCCGCAGGCCGATCGACACGGAATCACAGAAATTCAGGTTGATGTCTCGCCACAGCCCTGATCAGCCGTGGGTCATCGACACCGCCCCGCACATCCTTCGATCTCATCTTCGATTGTCAAATAGCGTCCTGCTATCGAAACGTAACCGCTTGCGGTCACGTGACTTACTCTTGTTGTGGTTGCCGCTGGTTCAGCGGCAGCCCATATACTTACTGCGGTGTCACGAGTTTGTCAACACCCGCTCGCGACTTTCTTGCCGCTCCGGCCGGCTGCGATCCGCTCGCGCCAACACCAGGAGGTCCGCGGTGTGTCCAGCGATCGAACAACATGGACACCGATGCGGGGTCGGTACCTTCGCCGTTTCCGCGACCGGGCGCAAGCCCCTCGCGACCAACGAACAGGCGAGGCGCTCTGCCCTCGCGCCCCCGCCGGCGACAGAATGGTCGCCCCTGCCTCTCCATGCTACCGAAAAAAAAACCGCGGCGGCCGCTCTCGCGACCGCCGCGAAGTGCACCCTCTAGGACTCGAACCTAGAACCTACTGATTAAGAGTCAGCTGCTCCACCATTGAGCTAAGGGTGCGGTGTCCTACTCCCGCAGCACTACCCTGACAGCGAGCGCGCCAGGAGGGATTCGAACCCCCGACCAACAGCTTAGAAGGCTGCCGCTCTATCCATCTGAGCTACTGGCGCCTACACACGCTTGGTCACCCTTACGGGTACCTGACGAACTTCCACCTCCCACAAACCTCGCGGGAATCGGGGCGGCCGGATTCGAACCGGCGACCTCCTGCTCCCAAAGCAGGCGCGATACCGGGCTACGCTACGCCCCGCACATCAGCACCGCCTTCCAGCGGTGGGGTATCTTATCCCGAGCACGCCCCGAGGTCAACTACCTGTCGTAAAGAATCTCGGGTCCACACAGGCGCGCATCCGCGCGTCCAACGCCGTGAGCAACGCGCCAAACGCGCGACCGCGATGACTGACGCGAGCCTTCGCCGCCCCATCGACCTCCGCGAACGTCGCGCCAAGATCATCCGAGAGAAAATACGGATCGTAGCCGAACCCCCCTGAACCACGCGGCGCGACCAGCAATGTTCCCGAGGTCGTCCCATGCACCACCAGCTCGCCCTCAGGCCACACGCACGCCGCCGCACATACGTACTGCGCCGTTCGCTCCGTCCGGCCGTGCGCCGCGGCCTCCTGCAACCGTTCCAACAGGAACTGATTGTTGAACGCGTCGAGTGCGGCCCCCTCGAGCGCGCTGCCCGACCAGCGCTTGCTGAAGACGCCAGGCCGTCCGTTGAGCGCCGCCACCACCAGCCCGGAATCGTCGGCCACGACGGGCCGCCCGGTCTTTGCCGCAAACCAGCGCGCTTTGGCCAAGGCGTTCGCCTCGAAGCTGTCGTGCACCTCGAGGAGTGCCTCCTCCGGCACCTCCGGTACGCCCACCATATCGAGCGTCACGGCACGCCACCCATGCTGCGCCACGAGGGGCCCCAGCTCCCGCAGCTTTCCCGCACTGCGCGTGGCGAGTACGAGTTCGCCGCGCGCCGGCACATCGCTCGCTCCCGCCGGGGGGCGCGGCGCAGTACTCACGCCTCGACGGGCACGGGAAGCGCCGTGGCCAGCACCTGCTGCTGTCGCTGATCGAGCGACGTAATTCCCTGCACCGCGAGATCGAGCAATGCGGTGAGCTCGTCGCGCGCGAAGGTGCCGTGTTCACCGGTGCCCTGCACCTCCACAAAGCGCCCCTCGCTGCTCATCACCACGTTCATGTCGACGCCCGCCCGCACATCTTCCTCGTAGTCGAGATCAAGGCGCGCCTCGCCGTCGATCACTCCCACGCTGATGGCCGCCACGCGACGGCGCACCGGCGACACGGGCAACCGCCCGGTGGCCACCATCCAGGCAAAGGCGTCATGCACCGCCACACAGGCGCCGGTGATGGCCGCGGTCCGCGTCCCCCCGTCGGCCTGCAGCACGTCGCAGTCCACCTTCACGGTGAACTCGCCGAAGGCAAACCCGTCGAGCATGGCGCGGACACTGCGCCCGATGAGCCGCTGGATTTCCTGCGTGCGCCCGCCGATCTGCGACCGTTCACGCGAAACGCGCGTGCGTGTGGCACGCGGCAGCATCGCATACTCGGCCGTCACCCAACCCTCCCCGCTTCCCTTCTTCCATCCCGGCACGCCGGCTTCGACCGACGCCGCGCAGAGTACACGGGTACGCCCGAAACTCACGAGGCAGCTCCCCTCCGCGTACGGCACCGCGCCGCGCTCGAGCGTCACGGGACGGAGATCGGCATTGGTGCGCACGAGACGCGGGACCACGACGGCAGGTGAATCAGCCACGAAGCTTCTCGATGATGGAGGTGGTGGATTGTCCGCGGACGAGCGGCACAACGACCACGCGACCACCGCGGGCCGTCACGACATCGCCGCCGGCGATCGCGTCGGGCGAATAGTCGCCCCCCTTCACGATCACGTCGGGCTGCAACTGCTGCACAAGGGCAAGCGGCGTGTCTTCCTCGAACACGACGACGGCATCGACGGCTTCGAGCCCCGCCAGCACCAGCGCACGCTCGGCCGTGGAGCGCACAGGCCGTGAGGGACCCTTGAGCCGTTTGACCGACGCATCGCTGTTGAGCCCCACGATGAGAGCGGCCCCCTCGCGTCGCGCCATGTCGAGCACTTCGATATGCCCGGGATGGAGCAGATCGAATACGCCGTTGGTGAACACGACGGTACCGTGCACCGTCTTCCGCCACGATGCGGCGGTCTCCCAGTCCATGACCTTCGTCGCGGGAACGCGCGGCGCCACACGCGTCACCATTGGGATTGCAGGCCCTCGACGATGTCGGTCATCAGGCTCTCGAGCGCGTTGCGACGTCCGTTCGCCTCCGCACCCTCGGCGTACTGGCCCTCGCGCGACAACCCCTTCTTCGTGAGCAATGCGCGACTGGTGGCCGTCTCCACGATTTCGATGTCGACGGTGATCTGAAGTCGGCGACGATTCGACGTGGTGTTGCGGCCATCGGCCGAGGCGCCGAGCGGAAGATCCACGTCGTAGGTGATGATGGTCCCGCGAACGACCAGATCGGCGCGCGCCTCAGGAGCCTCGCGCAAATTGAGCCGGTCCCGCATCACGGTACGCAGCTGCTCAAAAATCTCGCGCTGCAATTCAGGGGTCGCGGTCTGGTTGTCGAACGGCTGGATCGCGACCGTCTTGAGGTTCTTGGGGAGCCCGCCGCCGCCAGAAAAGCCATAGCACGCAGACAGGACCCCCGTGACCGCAACGGTCAGCAGGGCGCGGCGTGTGAGCCCCCCACCGCTGGACGCGTAGCGGCGGTGAACGGGTTCGTGCGCGGCGGACCGCTCAACGGCGACGCCAGATGGCCTCATCAAATCCCTCGACGACGGAAGTATCGGTCACGGCAATGGACAGACGTCGCTTGCCGCGCTCATGAACATACTGCACCTGCAAAGGGCCGTCCCCCTGTCGCCCGCGGGTCATCCACTCCACCACGCGACCATCCTCGATCCGATCGACCCGCGCCAACATCGTGCCGGCAAAGGCGACCCGCCACGCGCGTCCATCGGCGCCCGACGCATCGCGCCCCCGCAACGTCCCGAGATCGGCGCGCAGGGTATCGCCGTCCATACGCGCCATGGTGTCCGGCGTGGCCGGAACGGCGAGCCGTCCCAGCGAGGCCCAGAGGAGCGGCACCGGCGGCAGCATCCGCTTGACGAGGTCCACGCCGGGAATGGTGAGCGAGTCCCCCACGAGGATGGCGTACCCACCGGCCATGCCGTTGCTGAGGAAGAAATCAAGCCGTGCGCGATCAGGGCCCTGCCGCCGGACGGCGCCCTCACCCTTCGCTTCGAAGGTCTCGTCCTTATAGGTCCAGTTGAACCGCAGGATCGTTGGGGCCGTAGGCAATGCCGTCGGCGGCAGGACCGCCCGGATGGGGGCGCCCCCCAGCGGCCGTGCGGCCGGCGCACAGGCGGCCAGCGCACCGACGGCCAGCACACCGACGGCCAGCGCACCAGACCAACGGCCCCAGGCCACGGGCATCATGGGACGCGGATGCGCAGCATGTGATCGCCCTGCACCACCCGATCCATCACCTCGAAGCCGTCGATCACGCGTCCAAACACGGTGTACCCGCCATCGAGATGGGGCTGTGTAGAGTGGCACAGGTAATACTGGCTCCCGCCGGTGTCGGGACCGGCCGTGGCCAACCCAAGACAGCCCCGCCCGTGCCGACGACGGCTCCAGCTTTCGCGCAATGAGAACGCCGGGGCGCCCTCGCCACCCCCACGGCTGATATCACCGTCCTGTACGACAAAATTCGGTACCACCCGATGAAAGATGGTGTTCCGGTACAGACCCTGACGCGCGAGCCGAGTAAACGCCTCGACCACGAGCGGGGCGTCCATGGCGAAGAGCTCGAGCGTGATGGTGCCATGTTCGGTGTCGATGTACGCACGCGGCACGGTGTCGGCCCGCCAATAGCGCTGCACGAGCTCCTCGTACTCAGCCAAGGGGCGCGCGGCGGGCGGGCGGCTTCGCCCGCCCGCCGCCTGCTGATCCTCCGTCACGCTGTCGCGAATACCCAGCCGCGCGCGGGCCGTACGCCGGACCCGCGGATCCGGGTCATCCTGCAGGCGCCTGGCCACAACGCTGTCCCACGCCGCGCCGGGTTCACCGGCGCCGAGGGCGGCTACGCGGTATCGCCAATCCGCACTGCCGGCCCATGCCGTCTCCACGCCGGTCAAGAGCGGGAGTGCCAGCCGACGCACGTGTTGGAGCAGGACGCGTCGTGTGGCGAGCAGTGTGTCGGCGCTCCACGCGCGTTGCCACCGCTCGACATCGCGCGCGCCCACCTCGGCGAACACCTCGGCCGTGGCCACTCGCACATTGGGGGCAGCGTCGCGAAGCAGCGGCTCGATCACCTCGGCGAGTCGCGGACCATATGAGGCGGCGCTCTGCACGGCATTCACGCGTACGCGCTCACTGGCATCGCGCAGCAGTACCCGAAGCGCCGCGTGTGCCGAGTCCCCGAGGGAGTCGCCCGCAGCGGCCCGGTGTGCGGCGCGCGCGACGTACTGCCGGACCTCCTCGTCAGGATGCGACCGCACGGCGAGCATCGCACGGACACCGGCCGGGGCGCGCAGTCGCGCGACGACGTACGCCGCGGCACGGACCACCTGGGCTGACGAATCGGCAAGCCACGGAGTCACGAGGGCGATCGGCGCAGTCCGCAGCTTAACGGCGGCGAGGACCACGGCGGCGCGCACGGCCGGCACCCGTAGCGCCACGGGGCTGCCGGTCCGCGGCCTGGCCTGCTCATCACCGAGGGCCATGGTGATGACCGTACGCCCCATTTCCCCCATCTCGCCGAGCGCCCAGGCGGCTTCGCGGGCCACCGGATCGGGCGCGCCGGCGAGTGCCCTGGCGAGCGCCGGCACCGCCTCAAAATCCTTGGCAATGCCGAGCGCGTATGCGGCGTTGGCGGCGATGGCGGTATCGCCATCGAGCAGCAGCTGGCGCAGCCGCGGGTAGCGACGCTGGATGCGCGCCTGCCCGATGGCGAGGGCCGTGCGCGCCCGCCGCGTGGCATCCCCGTCGGCGAGCAGCGTGTCGACGAGGGCGGTGTCGGGGCGCCGCTGATCGACCATTTCCAGCAGGCGTGCATCGAGACTGATTGCTACCACGGCAGGCGCCACGACGGGAACGGTGGCCGGCCGCACACGGCCGGCGCACCCTGCAGCAAGCGCGGCTCCCAGGCTCACCGTGGCCACCGTGACCACTCGTACGGCGCGCATGCATTCGATCATGCGGCACCGTCCTGACTCAGGATGCGGCCCTGCATCGCGCGCTCGAGCCACGTGCGCACCTCGCGCGGCAGCGCCTCGAGGCGCCCCTCGCGATTGATCGACACGAGAGAGGTACTGGCGGAGACGAGCAGCGCGGCGTTGTCGGCGCGAACGATACGATAGGCGAACGACATGCCACGTGACCCGATGGCCGTCAATGACGTGTGCACGGCGATGGGATCATCGTACCGCGCCGACGCGTGGAAGCGCAGGGACGCGTCGGACACGGCGAGCAGCACCCCCTCGCGCTCGAGGTCTGCGTAGGAGCGGCCGGCGCGCCGGATGAAGTCGGTGCGCCCGATCTCGCACCACACGAGATAGTTCGCATGGTACACCACGCCCATCTGGTCGGTCTCGGCGTAGCGTACGCGCAACTCGGAAATGGTTTCGAAAGCCATGGGTGGAAGATGCGCAGCTCCGCGCGCGGGCGCACCCGTGTCCCGTCCCCGTCCCCGTCCACGAGCCGACGGTTTGTCGAGGGCGCCATCGGGCGTTAGACTGCCTGCGTGCTTCCAACTCCCTGCCACGTGATCGGCGACGTGCACCTTGGCGTGGCGTCCCCCGAATCCGAACGCGCTCTGATCCGGCTCTTCCGCGAGCTGCCTGGACAGTCGCGCACATTGGTCGTGATGGGGGATCTGTTCGATTTCTGGTTCTCGTGGCGCAAGGTGATGCCGCGCACCGGATTCCGCGTGCTGGCGGCGCTGGCCGACCTGCACGATGCCGGTATCGAGGTGCTGTGGATCGGCGGGAACCACGACTGCTGGAGTGGGGACGTGCTGACCGCGGAAACGGGCGCCCGCTACACGCTTGATCCGTGGCGCGGCAGGATCGGCGCCTGGGATGCGCTCCTCGCGCACGGCGACGGGCTTCGTGAGGTGGAGGATGCCCCGTACCGCCGGCTACGGCGCGTACTGCGGCACCCGTGGGCGAACGCGGCGTTCACCCTGCTGCACCCGGATCTCGCCACCGTGATCGCCGAACGCAGCTCGCACACGAGCCGGAAGGGGCGCGCACGGGACGGCGGCGCCGGACTGCTGGCCGTCGGCACCGCTGCCCTACGCCGGGCCGACGGTCCCCAGCTCGTGCTGCACGGTCACTCGCATGTGCCAACGCTCGTCCACGCGGGGGCGGGCGTGTACGGCAATGCGGGCGCCTGGTACCTCGACCAGCAGTACATCGTGATCGATGACGCGCAGATCACCCGTCGGGCGTGGCGCGACTCAGGTGAACACGTGGTGCTCGACGTACTCGAGCGGCCGATCGAGAAACCGGCTCCCTAGCCGGAGGAAATGCTGCGGCGCATCCGACGCCACCACGCGGTGGCGCGGCGCAACGCCCGCGTCGGCGAGCGTATCGGCGTCCCCGAGAATGGCGGCGAGTTCCGCGGCGGTTTCCTCCGCACTGTCGATCAGCGTGACGCCCGGTCCCAGTGCAGCCGAGAGGATGGGCCGCAGCAGCGGGTAGTGCGTGCACCCCAGAACCACCGTGTCCACCCCTGCTGCGCGAAGCGGCGCGAGGTATTCCTGGGCAATCAGTCTGGTGGCGGGATGATCGATGAGCCCTTCCTCGACGAGCGGCACGAAGAGAGGACAGGCCACGGGCACGACCTCAATCGTGGATGCGATGGCGGTCAGCGCGGCCGTGTACGCACCTGACGCGATGGTCCCGGCGGTCGCGATGACTCCCACGGGACCACGCACCGTGGCGCGGCTGGCGGCGCGCGCACCGGGTTCGATCACGCCAATCACGGGTACCGGGAGCGCTTCGCGCAGCGCGGTGAGGGCATGCGCCGTGGCGGTGTTGCAGGCGACCACGACGGCCTTTACACCCTGGTCAACCAGCCACTCGCCGATCTGCAGCGCATAGCGCTGCACCGTGGTCGCGCTCTTGGGGCCATACGGCACACGCGCCGTGTCCCCGACGTACACGAGTGACTCCGCCGGCAGGCGGCGCATGAGGGCGCGCGCCACGGTGAGTCCACCGAGCCCCGAGTCGAAGACGCCGACGGGTGCGTTGTTCGCCATGAGGATCTTTCGCAGGGCCGCCGAGCGGCGCGATCAGGGGGCGATCAGGGGGCGATCAGGGGGCGATCAGAAACGCAGGGTAGCCATGACCATCGGGCCCACGCGGGAGGGCATAGCGGAGAACTGCACCGGCATATCCCATAGTTGTGCGGCCACGAAGGCATCGGCGCCGGCGAACAGGTGGTTGAACGCCACCACGGCCAGCCAGTCCTCCAGGTGAAGCCTGCGGGTCCGGATGAGCGCCCCGTCATACCGCGTGGTATAGGTGCCCGACCGGACGAGCGTGTCTCCAGACACCGTGAAGTTGCCCGGGAGCGTGTCAGTGCGCAGTTGCCGCGCTTCCCGCAGGTCGGCGTTACTGCGACGCAACATGACCAGCGCCGACAGTTCGACCGCCGCGAACAGTGCCCCGGAGGATCCGCGATCGAGCCGCGACTGCCCAAGCCCAGGCAGCATCGACGAGTAGAGAAAGGCCCGCCGCGGGGTAAGCGGCGGTGTGAAGCGGGATGGCAGGGCCGGCGCGGTGCGCGGTCGGGGGCCGCGACCCGTCGTGTCACGGAGTGCCGTGCGCGCGCTGTCGGCGCCCTGCGCCGATAGCGCGCCGGGCATGGCCGACCACACGCTGACGGCGAAGGCAAGCGACCAGGATGGCAGGCACCGGAACATGCCGATGATACTCCTCAGCGAGGCGGAAGAGCCGCCACGAGTTCCACTTCGACGCTCACGTTGCGCGGGAGCCCGGCCACCGCCACTGTGGAGCGCGCCGGGCGCGCCTCACCGAGGACTCGGGCGTACACGCCGTTGAACGAAGCGAAATCGTCCATGGAGCGAAGGAAACAGGTCGTCTTCACGACGTCGTTCCAAGTGGCACCGGCTTCCGCCAGCACGGCACTCAGGTTGGCGAGCACCTGCTCGGTCTGGGCCGCCACATCGCCCTCCACGATCTCCATGCTCACCGGATGGAGGGGGATCTGCCCCGCGGTGAAGAGAAAGCCATTGGCCTTCACGGCCTGGGCGTAGGGGCCGATGGCCTTGGGAGCGTTGTCGGTGTGCAGCGTTTCGATGCTCATGAGCGGAATCGAACGGGGTGACCGGCGCGTTTCAAGCGCCGGGGAGGCGAAAGAATCGCTGCGTGTTGCGCAGCGTGATGTCGGCGAGCGCGTCCGTGGTGGTCCCCCGGACTTCGGCAAGCCGCCGGAGGGTGAACGGCACCCACGATGACTCGTTGCGCTTGCCCCGATGGGGGACCGGCGCGAGGTACGGGGCGTCGGACTCCACCAGCAGCCGCTCGTCGGGCACACAGGTGAGCAGGGCGAGGTCCGTCCAATTCCTGAACGTGACGATGCCGCTGAACGACACATGCCAACCAGCGGCGAGCCCAGCCTCGGCGAGAGCCACCGAACCGGTGAAGCAGTGCAGCACGCCGCGAATGCCGGCGGACGCGGCCTGGCGCAGCATGTCGAGCGTGTCGTCTTCCGCTTCGCGGGTGTGCAACACGATGGGCCGATCGAGTTCGGCCGCGAGGTCGAGCTGGGCGTCGAGGGTCCGGCGCTGCACCTCGCGCGGCGCATGATCATAGTGGTAATCGAGCCCGCATTCCCCGACGGCGACGGCGCCCAGCGACACGGCGAGGCGGATGGCCTCGGGGTCGCGAACCTCGTCCCAGCTGGCGGCATCATGCGGATGCACGCCACAGGTATGCGACACGAGATCCGGGTGGCGCCCAGCGATCACGCGCGCGCGCTCGGCGGCAGCCGCCGACTCCCCGATACAGACGAGGGCCCGCGCTCCAGCGGCGCGGGCCCGTTCAATCGCGGCCTCCACATCGTCTGTGAAGGCCGCGCTGGCCAGATGCACGTGGCTGTCAGCAAACGCCACCGGCTCCGGCTGAATCGTCTTGCTCACGCGTTCGTAGCGCGCGTCAGCGCGCGGCGAGGCGCTCCGCGCCACGACCGCCACGGGTGCTGGGCGGCGTGGTGTCCTTGCCTGCCTTGGCGGCAAGCGCGGTGGCGCTGTCGTCGTTCCGCGGGTACTTGGACTCGATCCAGAGGAGGATCGGGCCGGCCACGTAGATCGACGAGAAGGTTGCCACAATGACACCGAACGCCATGACCCAGGCAAACGGGCGGATGACTTCGCCGGCGAGCACGAGCAGCGCGAGCGTTGCCGCCAACACGGTCGCGTGGGTCATGATCGAGCGCGGCAGCGTCTCATTGATCGAGCGGTCGAGCAGCTGGCCGAGCGTCAGCCCCTTGTGCGGCTTCTTCAGGTTCTCGCGAACGCGATCGAAGATGATGATCGTATCGTTGGCCGAATAGCCGAGCAGCGTGAGGATGGCCGCCACGACGGTGAGCGACACCTCGATGTGGAACAGCTTGATGAATGCGAAGGTGACCAGAATATCGTGCGCGGTGGCCAACACGGCGGCGGCGCCGAACCGCCAGTCGAAGCGAATGGCGAGATAGATCAGCGTAAAGAGCGACGCAATGAGCATGGCCATGGCTGCGCCCGAGCGCAGTTCACTACCGACCTTGGGGCCGACGGCCTCGGTGCGGAGGATACTCACGTTGCCCGTCCCGAACTGACCATCGAGGGCGGCCTGAATCTGCTTGGACACGCCTTCGGCACCGGCGGCCTGCGACTCCACCTGCTTCTCGTCGCGGGCACGAATGGTGTAGTCCGTAGCGGCGCCGTACTGCTGGATTTCGGCCCCGGTAATGCCGGCCTTGTCGAGCGTACTACGGACGAGGGACACGTCGGGCACCTGCTTGAACTGCACCTGCATGAGGGTGCCGCCGGTGAACTCGATGCTGTAGTTCACGCCGCCCGTCACGCCGAACGTCACCAGGCCCGCCATGATGAACGCGACGGTGAGGATGACGGCAAGCTTCCAATGCTTGATGAACTCGTACGTGGTGTTGTGGAAGATGCGCAGCATGACGGCCTCAGATGCTCAGCGTCTGGGTACCGCGCGCGCGGTTCAACCAGACCAGGAAGAAAGTCTTGCTCACGAAGATCGACGTGAACAGCGAGGCCACGAGGCCCGCAACGAGCGTGACGGCAAAGCCGCGCACCGGGCCGGTCCCGTACTGGTACAGCACCATGCCGGACAGGATCGTGGCGGCAGAGGTATCGACGATGGCGCTGAGCGCGTGCCGGAAGCCCTCGTCGATCGACAGACGCACCGACTTGCCCTGCTCGAGCTCTTCCCGGATACGTTCGAAGATCAGCACGTTGGCGTCGACCGCGATACCGATGGAGAGCACGAAGCCGGCAAGGCCGGGGAGCGTGAGGACGGCATTGAACCCGGCGAGCATAGCGAGCGTGTACACGAGGTACAGCATCAATCCCGCCACCGCGAGCGCTCCGGAGAAGCGGTAGTACCCAATCATGATCAGCAGCACGAGGCCGAACGCCGCCACGAGAGCGATGATGCCCTTATTGATGGAGTCGTTTCCGAGGCTGGCGCCGATCTGGCGCACCTCGGCGACCTTGAGCGGCACCGGCAGCGCACCGGCGCGCAGAACGAGCGCCAAGTCCTGCGCCGCCTGCAGTGTGCCGCCCCCCAGCGTGATCTGGCCGTTGCGGCCGATCGCGCTCTGCAGCACCGGCGCCGTGATGACGCGCTGGTCAAGCACGATGGCCATGTTGTCCTTCACGTGCTTGCCCGTTTCGACCTTGAAGCGACGAGCGCCCTCGTTGTTGAGGGTGAACTGCACCACATTGCCTTCCACCGGGTCGGTGTTGGGGCGGGCATCGGTGAGCACCTCACCGGTGATGATCGGACGCGCGTCGAGCACGTAGAGGGCACGGAAGCGCTGCGCGCCATTGGCGAGCGAATCCACCCCCCAGCGCATCACCTTGCCCGGCGGCATGGCGGCCTGAATGGCCGGCGACTGCAGCGCCTGATCGATGGCGGGGAACGCCGCCTCGGGGACGATGTACTGTCCCGGGATCTGTCCCGACTGCACGTTGGTGGAGAAGAGGCCACCGCTCACCGGCGCCGGCGTCTTGCTCGCGCTGTCGCCGCCCGTGGTTCCGGCGACCACCGTGCTGTCCGTGGTGCTGTCGGCCTTCTGCGTGAGCAGCGACGTGACCGTGCCGGGCTTCGCGGAATCGGCACCGGCCACCTTGGCCTCGGCGGTCGACCCGACGGCGATGCCCTGCGCCTTCGCGATTTCGTCGAAGCGGCCCATGACCTTCTCGAGCGCGCCCGTCTTGTCAGTAATCTGGAACTCGAGGAAGGCGGACTTCTGCACCACCGACTGCGCACGCTCGGCATCATCGATGCCGGGGAGCTCCACGATGATGCGATCTTCGCCGACCTTTTGCACGACCGGTTCCGCCACGCCGAATTCGTCGATGCGCTGGCGCACGACCTTGAGCGCCCGATCGAGCGCCTCAGACTTGTTGGCGACCTGCTGCTTCGACTCGTCGATTTCGAGCGTGAGGTTCATGCCGCCCTGGAGGTCGAGGCCGCGCTTGAGCGGGACCCGCCGAACGGTGTCGTACACGAACACGCCATCGCGCTTCACCCGTTCGACGACGGTGCGCGGAAAGAGGGCCCATGCAGAGGCCGCGAGGAGTCCTACGATCAGCAGGACGCGGTACTTCAGGTTTGCCATCGATGCCGGTGGCCAGGGGGAATGTCAGCGCGCCATATGGATAGGCGCCAGAACAGGCGCACACTGCGCCAAGCCCCTTAACTTAGAGAGGCGCTGCCGTGTGCGGTAGCCAGTCCCCTACCCCATGAGCCAAGGCCGTACGCGCGTCCCGCTCGTCCTGGGCCAGTTGCGCCTTGAGTGCCTCCAGCCCATTGAACGGGCGCGTGCCGCGGAGATAGCGCACGAAGTCGAGCCGGACGTGGGCACCGTACCAGTCACGTGATGCGTCGAAGACGTGGGTTTCCACCTGGCGCCGGTCGTCGCCCACCGTCGGCCGCGGGCCCAGATTCAGCATGCCCCCAAACTCCCCCTCAGGGAGTTGCACCCGTACCGCATACACACCGTCGGGGGGCAGCAGCTTCCGCGCAGACACCGGCCGCAGATTGAGCGTGGGAAAGCCGATGGTGCGGCCGCGCTGGTCGCCCCGCACCACGACCCCCGACAGGCTATAGGGGCGCCCCAGCCCGGCCGCCGCGCTGGCGAGATCGCCGCCCGCCACCGCCCGCCGAATGGCCGTAGAGCTGATCGCATGCCCGTCGGCGGCGAACACGGGGGGCAGCACCGTCACCTGAAAGCCGCGGCGCACGCCAAGGCTGCGCAGCACCTCGATGTCCCCCATGCGTCCGCGGCCGAACCCGTGGTCGTGCCCCACGAGCAGCTCACGCATGGCGAACCGCTCCAACAGCACCTCGTCAACGAAGCGTTCGGCCTCGAATGCCGCCAGCGCGCGGGTGAACGGCAGCACCGCCACATAGGACACGCCTGCTTGGGCGAAGATGGCGAGCTTCTCGCTGCGCTCCGTGAGCAGCGGCGGCGCGGCGGCCGGATTGACCACCTCGAGCGGATGCGGATCGAAGGTGACCACCACACTCGGGACCCCGCGCGCCTCGGCGTGCCGCACGAGCGTGGCGAGCACGTCGAGATGCCCGCGGTGCACGCCATCGAAGGTCCCCACGGTGATCACGGCGCCGTCGGGCAGCGGCAGGCCAATGGACGCGCCAGTCATGCTTCCGGTTCTCCGAGCAACACGACCCGCGGCTGCCACCGATCGTGAGCGATGCGTTCCGCCATGGCCACGACGTCTCCATCCCTCAAGAGCGCGGCGCGCGCTCCACTGACCGTGGCGCGGACAGGACGGCCGTGCTGCAGATCCTTGAGCTGCGCCTCATCGAGGGGCTGGTGGGCGACGGCGCCCAGTGCCGGAACCGGCGACTGCAGGGCGACAACGCCGTCGAGGATCGCCCCGGGGGCCAGCTGCTCGAGCGCCACCGCCTGCGAGAGTTGCACGGGCCCGCTGGCCAGCCGGCGCAGGGTTCCGCAATGCGCGGCGCTGTGCATGGCCCGTCCGAGATCCCGGGCGAGCGCTCGGATGTACGTACCAGGACCGCAGGTGATTCGCGTCGTGAGCGCGTCCCCACTGGCGCTCACCCAGTCCCAGTGGTCGACGCGCACGGTCACCGCGGGAAGCGCCACGGGCTCGCCCCGGCGCGCGAGGTCGTAGGCCCGACGGCCGTCCACATGCTTTGCCGAATAGACCGGTGGAATCTGTGCGATGGCGCCGGTGAGCTGCGCCTCGGCCGCGAGGCGATCCGCGCTCATCGGGTCTGTCAGCCACTCGATCGGCGGCAACTCCGCTGTACGCCCCGTGACACCCGTGGCATCATCGGTGTCGGTCTCGTGCCCGAACCGGATCGTCGTCTCATAGACCTTCGGATCCCCCACGATGTGGGGGAGCAACCGCGTGCACGACCCGACGGCCAGCACGAGCAGACCCGTAGCGAAGGGATCGAGGGTCCCGGCATGGCCGACCCGCCGGGTCCGCGCCGCGCGCCGCACGATCGCGACCACATCGTGCGACGAGACGCCAGCCGGTTTATCGACGAAGAGCAGCCCCGACGTGCGCCGGGTGCCCTGTTCGGGCGCGGGCGGCACGAGCGCGCCTCCACTCACTCCGCAGACGGCACGTCGACGGACGGCGCGTCGTCTTCCGACCTGGGCTCGCGCTGTTCGCGCTGCTCACGCTCGTCACGGATCTGTGCGAGCAGTGTTTCGATACGGCCGGCGCGCGCGACGCTTTCATCGGTCCGGAAATGGATCTCCGGGGCCGAGCGCAGGCGGAGCGACTTGCCCAGCCGCGACCGGAGGTGGCTGGCCACGCTGGCCAGCCCCTCAACGGTCGACTTCTTGTCGGCATCGTCACCCATGAGGCTGACGAACACCGTCGCATGCCGAAGGTCTCGCGTCACATCGACCGCTGTCACGGTGACGAACGCGCGGATGCGCGGATCCTTCGCGCCTTCCGACAGGAAGGTCGCGACCTCCTCGCGAATCGCCTCGGCGACGCGGTCAGGACGCCGCGGTTCGCCCATGTTCCCTCCTCAGGTCTTCGAGGCCTGATCGAGCGTACGCGCCACTTCCTCCGTGCGGTAGCATTCGAACACGTCGCCGATCTTGAGATCGTTGAAGTTCTCGATGCCGATACCGCACTCGTAGCCTTCCTTGACCTCGTTGACGTCGTCCTTGAAGCGGCGCAGCGAGGAGATGGCCCCATCGTAGATCTCGATCCCGTCGCGGATGACGCGAATGCGTCCCTTCCGGTTGACGTTGCCCGAGCGCACGATGCAGCCGGCGATGGTCCCGATCCGGGCGACCTTGAACGTTTCGCGCACCTCTGCCTCGCCGTACACGACTTCGCGCTCCTCGGGACGCAGCATGCCTTCGAGTGCCGCCTTCACGTCGGCCACGGCCTCGTAGATGATGCGATAGAGCTTGATGTCGACGCCCTCGCGCTCCGCGGCCGACCGGGCATTGTTGTCCGGGCGCACGTGGAAGCCGATGATGATGGCGCCGGCCGCCTTGGCGAGCAGGATGTCGCTTTCGGCGATGGCACCAACGGCGCGGTGGATGATCTCCACCTGCACTTCGTTGTTAGAGAGCTGCTGCAAGGCATCGGCGAGGGCTTCTGCCGGGCCGCCCTGGTCGGCCTTGATGACGAGGCGCAGCTGACGCTTCTGCCCCGCGGTCGCCTGCGACATGAAGTCTTCGAGCGAGACCACCCCACGCGTGGTGCGACGGCTCTTGGCCTCGCGGTCGAGCCGCTCACGACGCTGCGCGATCTCGCGCGCGGCCGTGGCGTCATCGACGACCAGCAGCTGGTCGCCGGCCATGGGCACACCGGTAAGACCGAGGATCTGCACCGGAATGGCCGGCCCCGCTTCCTTCACCTGCTTGCCACGCTCATCGAGCATGGCGCGCACGCGACCGGAGTGGATGCCGCAGATGTAATCGTCGCCGACCTTGAGCGTCCCATTCTGGACAAGCACGGTCGCCACGGGGCCCTTGCCCTGATCGAGCTGCGCTTCGACCACCGAGCCGACGGCGCGGCGCGACGGATTGGCCTTGAGCTCGAGGATGTCGGCCTGCAACAGGATCTGCTCGAGCAGTTCGGGCACGCCCGTGCCCTTCTTGGCCGAGATTTCCGAATGCAACACCGTGCCGCCGAAGTCTTCGAGCACGACCTCGTGCTGCAGCAGGTCCTGCTTGACCTTCTCGACGTCAGCCGTGGGGAGGTCGACCTTGTTGATCGCGATGATGATCGGCACGCCGGCGCTCTTGGCGTGCGAAATCGCCTCAACGGTCTGCGGCATGACCTGGTCGTCGGCGGCGATCACGATGACCACGATGTCGGTGACCTGCGCCCCGCGGGCACGCATGGCGGTGAACGCCTCGTGACCGGGGGTATCGAGGAACGTGATGGTGCGCTTGCCGGCCACCTCCACGTGATAGGCACCGATGTGCTGCGTGATTCCTCCGGCTTCGCCGGCCACCACGTTCGCCTTGCGAATGTAGTCGAGCAGCGACGTCTTGCCGTGATCGACGTGTCCCATGATGGTCACGACCGGCGGGCGTGAACGCAGATCCTCTTCGCGATCCTCTTCGCCCTGATCGGGCACGTCGGCGGCGTAATCGCTTTCCTTGACGGCCTGGAAGCCGAACTCGCCGGCAATGAGTTCGATCTGATCGAAGTCGAGTCGCTGGTTGATCGTGACCATGAGACCGAGCGACTTGAACGCGAAGCCCACGATCTGCGTGGCGGAGATCCCGAGGATCTGCGCGAGTTCGGAGACCGTGATGAACTCGTTCACGCGAACGGTCTTGCGCTCGCGTTCGGCCGCGATCTGGCGCTGTTCCTCCGCCTCGGCACGCATCTCGGCGCCGAACCGGCGACCGGGACGCCCACGGGTCGGCGCACCGCGCATGGCCGTCATGGTCTTCGTGATGTTGGCCGATACGGCTTCCTGATCGACCGCCCCACGCTTGTTCTTCTTGCCGCGACGCTGCTGCTGATTCTGGCCACCGCCCTGCGGCATGCCTTGCTGCTGGCCACCACCAGACGGGTTCCCAGCACCACCCTGACTCCCCCCGCCGACCCCGGGGCGGCGGTCATCACGACGCTGCCCCTGTGAGAGGCCACCACCGGGCGCAGCCGAGGCGATAGGACGAGCGGTGCCGAAGTTGGGCGCGGCGCTGGCAACGGGGCGCGGTCGCGGCGCGCCCGGAACGACCGGGCGCGGGCGGGGACGATCCGGTGGCAGCGATGCGGTTGGCGACGGTGCCGGCGGGGCCGCTGGAGGCGTCCCAGTTACCGGAGCGGCCGCCGGAGCAGCGGCCACGGGCGCCGCAGCGACCGGTGCCGCGGCGATGGGCGAGGCCGCCGCCGGCGCAGCGGCTACAGCCGCGTCGGGGGTTGCCTTCGGCGCGTCGACGGGGGCCACCGGGGCCACCGGGGCCACCGGGGCCGCCGGGGCCTCGAGCGCCGGTGCTGCCGGCGCCGCCGAGACGGGGGCGGCAGGGACCGCAACACCCGTGGCCTCACCAGGCCGCGGTGACGGCGTTGACGTCGCCTTGACCGCGTCGCCATCCACGTCAACGGGCTTCACAGCCACGCGCGGCTTCGGCGCCGGTGCGGCCGGCGGCGCGACCGGGGCTGCCCGTTCGGGCGCTTCGGTCGCGTGGTCCGCGTCGGGCGCCTCGTGATGGTCGTGATCGGGCTGATCCGCGACATCAGCCGCGCGACGGCGACGGACGGCAGGCGGTGCGGCGGGGGCGGCGGCTTCCACCTCCGGAGCCGGCGCGGCCTCCGTGGCGGCGGTGCGACGGCGCCGAGGCGCGGCGGCCGGTGCCGGTTGCGCCTTTTCGGCACGCACCCGCTTCTCGCGCTCCCAACGGGCGCGGATGCGAGATACCTGATCGTCGGTCAACAGCGACAAATGGCTGCGAACCGGCACGTCCATCTGGCGTAGCAGTGCGATCACCTCATCAGCCGAGATGCCGAACTCACCCGCCATGTCATGCACACGAAGCTTGCTCAACCCGTCCTCCTACCGCGAAACGCGCGTCGCGTCGCCTGCCGGGGCTGCCCCGGCTACGGCGCCACGGATACCGCGCGCCAGCGCCTGATCTACGATCCCAATCGCCGCCGTCGTGTCTTTGCCGACGGCGCTCCCCAACTCGGCCGCACTCGGCCACTCCACCATGTCAACGCGACGGGCCCGAAGGACCGGCACGACCTTCTCGAGCGAGTGGCGCGACACATCCTGCGCCACCAGCGCCAACACGACCTTCCCTTTTTGCGCCGACAGGCGCACCTGCTCCGTCCCGATCACCACCAACCGACCGCGCGCCCCCAGCCCGACCAGACCCAGCACCTTCCGGCGCACGGCCTCATCGAGGGTCAGCGGCTCGCGGGTCATCTCACTCACGCGGAACGACCGCCCTCGTCGTCTTCGGTAGTGAGTTCATCGATGATGGCCATGATGCGGTCGGCTTCCTCCGGTGCGATCCCAGGCAGCCGCAGCAGGTCGTCCCGATCGAGATCGAGGATGTCGTTCAGGGTGTTGTAGCCGACCTCCGCGAGCACGGCCACCGTTGCCGTTTCGAGCCCGCCGATCTGGCTGAGCGGGATATCGGTCTCGGCATCTTCGGGGAGCGGGGCGAAAAGCGGCGCTTCGCCACCCTTCTCGATCCACTCGCGACTCGAATAGAGGTCGATCTTCCAGCCCGTCAGTTCCGAGGCAAGGCGCACGTTCTGACCGTTGCGACCGATCGCCAGCGAGAGCTGGTCTTCGTCGACGACCGCCTGAATTGTCCGGGAGACGGCATCGCTGAACACGCGCGCCACCCGGGCGGGCGCCAGCGCGAGCTTGGCGAATCGCTCCGGATCGGGCGACCACGGCACGATGTCGATGCGCTCCCCACCGAGTTCGTTGACGACGGCCTGCACGCGCGCGCCCTTGAGGCCCACGCAGGCGCCCACCGGGTCGACGGCTTCATCGCGGGACGTCACCGCGATCTTGGTGCGACTGCCCACTTCGCGAGCCGCCGCCTTGATCTCGACGATTCCCTGTTGGATCTCGGGGACTTCGAGCTTGAACAGCGCCTGCACGAAGAGCGCATCGGCGCGGCTGAGAATGAGTCGCGGGCCCTTGGGTGTGTCTTCGACGCGCTTGAGGACCGCACGGACCGGCTCACCCTGATGGTAATGCTCGCGGTGGTTCTGCTCGCGGTAGGGGATGATCGCCTCCGCTTCACGGAACTTGTTGAGCATCACCACCAGCTTGCCGCGCTCGATCTGCTGCACCTCGCCCGAGAGGAGATCGCCCACGCGGCCGGCGAACTCGTCGCGGATGCGGGTGCGCTCGCCTTCACGGACGCGCTGGATGATGCGCTGCTTGGCCGCCTGCACGGCCGTGCGCCCGAACTCCATGAAGTCGACCGGGATTTCCATCACGTCGCCAACCTGGAATTCCGGATCCATGAACCGGGCCTCCTCGACCGTCACTTCACGTGACTCGTCGGTGACCTCGTCGACCACGGTCTTCAGCAGCACGATGCGGATGTCGCCCTTGGCTTCATCGATCTCGATCTCCGCCTGGACCGTGGCCCCGTGCTTCTTGGCCAGGGCGGCAAGAATGCCGTCCTGGAGAAGCCCGTGCAGCTCCTCGCGCGTGATCTGCTTCAGATTCGACAGCTCACGGAGTGCTGTGAGAATTTCCGCCGATCCGGCCATCCGTCTCCCCTATCGTTTCCAGTGAAACGCCAGACGCGCCTGGGTGACATCGCGGAGGGGAACCTGCACTTCCCGCCCCTTCGAATCACGCACCAGTGCGACCTCGGCGCCTGCCTCGCCATCCAGCGCGAGGATCTCGACTTCCTGTTTGCCACCTGCCAACAATCCACTCGTGACCGTCGCGTGGCGACCGAGGAACCGGCGCCAGTCTGCGGCATGCCGCAACGGCCGGTCCGCGCCAGGCGAGGACACTTCCAACACATACTGCTCCGCAACGAGCGCGTTGGCCTCCAAATGGGCTTCGAGAGCCCGGGACGCCCGCGCGCAGTCGTCGATCGTCACCTTTTCGCCATCACGGCGGTCGATCCGGATCTCGAGCACCGGGCGGGCTTTGGAGCCCCCCCGACGCAGCTCGACCAGATCGAAGCCCAGCGCGTCAAGTTCCCGCGCGACAATGGGTTCGATGGACTCGCCCACCTGCAGACCTCCGCAACCGACCGTACCGAATCAGAACCCCGCGTAACCTCTAGAGAACAAAAAAGTGTGGGGGCCATCCCCACACTTCATCGACCCGCGCGGGGCGGGCGAGCTCACGACGAGGTTACTTCCAAACTGTCAACCTATGGACCGAGGGTGGCAAGGTCAAGATGACCGCCAGTGAAGCACGCACTCCGGGCCGCTACAGCAGGGCGACAAGCCCGAGCATCCGCCCGCCGTCGCCCCCCCGGTGGCTGAAGAACCGCGACTGATCGCACAGGCTACACCCCGGATCGCTCCGAAGGTCGCGGACGCGCCGCTTGGCGGCCTGATCGGCAAGGACCGCCCGGACATCGAGACACCCCTTACCTGGCGAGGCGCGGCCGGTGATGGCCTCGAACACCTCCGGGCCGACTTCGTAGCATGCACCGCAAATGGACGGGCCCAGATAGACCTCACACTCGTCCGCCGGGAAACCGAGGGCGTCGAACTGGTCCAAACCGCGATCGAGGATGCGGGCGGCGGTGCCGCGCCACCCGGCGTGCAGGGCGGCAATGGCGCCCCCCGGGTGCCAAACGAAGACGGGCGTGCAATCGGCAACGGTTACGGCCACGGCGGTGCCTCGCGCCGTGGTCACATGGCCGTCGGCGGCCGCCCCCCGCAACCAGCCCTGCCATCCCCCGTCGTGCACCTGAACGGTCGCACCATGGACCTGATGCGCACTGGCCAGCCGCGTCACCCCCAGCAGCGTCAGGTCCTGCTGCAGCGCGGCCCAGCGCCCCATGACCGCGCCCACCGGCTCGTCCGAGCCAAGACCGAACGAGCCATTGGCTCGTGTAGTAGTCCAGGCGGCGATACCGGCCGGCATCCGCGACACGGCCTCGGCCGCGTCCAGCACCGGCAACCGCCGGGCCTCAGTGGGCACTCAGCACCACGCGCTTGATCCGGGCACCGAGGCTGCCCAGGCGCTCCTCGATCCGCTCATAGCCGCGCTCGATCTGCTGGGCGTTGTTGATCACACTGGTGCCATCGGCGCACAGCGCCGCGAGCAGCATGGCCATGCCGGCTCGGATGTCGGGCGATTCCACGGTACCACCGCGCAGCTGGGTCGGCCCCGACACGATCGCCCGATGGGGGTCGCACAGCACAATGCGCGCCCCCATGCCGACGAGCTTATCCGTGAAGTACAGCCGCGACTCAAACATCTTCTCGTGAAAGAGGATCATCCCCTCGCACTGCGTGGCGGTCACGATGGCGATCGACATGGTGTCGGCCGGGAACGCAGGCCACGGCTGATCCTCGAGCTTCGCCACATGCCCGCCGAGATCATTTTGCATAACGCGCGACTGATCGGCGGGTACGATGAGATCGTCACCCTCGATCTCGCAGCGAATCCCCAAGCGTTCGAAACCCATGAGCGTGCTGCGAAGATGCTCCACCCCCGCGCGTTCGATACGCAGCGTCGACCGGGTGACCGCAGCGAGGCCGATGAACGAGCCCACTTCGATGTGATCCGGTCCGATCTCATGGGTCGCCCCCCCAAGCGGTCGACCACCGTCGATCGTGTAGACATTCGAACCGATCCCCTCAATGCGAGCCCCGAGGGCCACGAGAAAGCGCGCGAGATCCTGCACGTGCGGTTCACTGGCCGCGTTCCGCAGCACGGTGCGCCCCTTGGCCGCCACGGCAGCGACGAGGGCATTTTCCGTGGCCGTTACGCTGGGCTCGTCTAGGAACACATCGGCCCCGACCAGACCGCGCGTTGCGAAGCGGAAGCGCGCCCCCAACTCGTACGTGGCGCCCAGGGCCTGGAGCACGTGAAAGTGCGTGTCGAGCCGGCGGCGACCGATCACGTCACCGCCCGGCGGGGACAGGGTCACCGTTCCGCACCGCGCCAACAGCGGCGCCGCGAGCAGGATTGAGGCGCGAATGCGCGCGCACATCGCCGGGTCGAGGTCGGCGGCCTCGACTCGCTTCGCATGAATGCGCAGCGAGTTCTCCCCATTCCATTCACACTCGGCGCCCGTGGTGCGAATCAGTTCAACCAGCGTCTCGATGTCCCGGATGCGCGGCACGTTGTGCAACTGCACAGGCTGGTCCGTAATGAGCGCCGCCGCCACGATCGGCAGTGCGGCATTCTTGTTGCCAGCGGGCCGAATCGCCCCCTGCAGGCGCTGACCACCTTCGACGATGTACTGAACGGCAGACATGAATACGGGGGCAGACGGTGAGCAACGGGTCGTGGGGATCGCGAGGCGGTTTGGCCGCCCGTCCCAGCGGGGCCGGACCCCCAAAGCTTAGTCACGTATCGCCATGGACACGAGCCTCGTGGACCTTTAGATCCCCTGCATGGCCCCCGCGAATGCAATGCCTCGGCTGATCGTCTGGCCCCTTCAGCAGGTCTCGAGCTTTCCGGACACGATCATCGCCCGTACGATCCCGGATCGTGGGGTGCTGGAGTGGACCAACGGGATCCTTGAGATGCTCGTACTGCTGCTTGCCGCCGGCGCCCTCGCAGCGCTCATCGTGCTGCTCCTCGCGGTACGCGACGCCGTCCGCAAGGCACACACCACGCTCGACACGCTCACGAAGGACACCCAACCGCTGCTGGCCAACGCGAACGCGATCGTGAGGGATGCGCGCGACATGGTCGCCACGGTGAAGCGGGACGTGACCGTCGTGAGTGATGCGGCGGCGGCGATGGGCGATACCCTTCTCGATGCGGCGGAGATCACGGCGCAGCGCGTTGACGACGTCAATGCGGTGCTGGATGTGATTCAGGACGAGCTCGAGGAGACGGCTATCACCGCCGTATCCGCCATCCGCGGGGCCCGACTCGGCACGCAGGCGATGTTCTCGCACCTGCCACGCCGCAAGATGAAACGGCGACGACCGGATGCCTCCGAGTCCTCCGATGCCGATGACCGCGCACCGGGTGACTGACCGGGCACGTCTGCCGTGGGTGCCATGCACTGTGGCGGCGCTGCTGACGATCGTGCTGTGGCCCACCGACGCGTGGGCGTGGACACCGGGAACCCATGTGTTTCTCGGCGACGCCATCCTGCGCCACCTGCACTTGGTCCCCTCCTCCATCGCTGACCTTCTGGCGGCGTATCCTGCCGATTTTCTCTACGGCTCGATCGCTGCGGACACGAGCATCGCCAAGAAGTACGCCGAAGTGGGGCGGCACTGCCATTCGTGGCATGTCGGTATGGAAATCCACGACGATGCCGAGCCCCCTGCCCTTCGCGCTTTCGGTCTCGGCTATCTGTCGCACCTCGCAGCCGATGTGGTCGCGCACAATTTCTTCGTGCCGCGGCAGCTGGCCGTCACGTCAAGCACGAGTGCACTGGGACACAGTTACTGGGAGAGCCGCATCGACACGCACATCGGTGATCTCTGGCCACGCCGAGCGGCGGAACTGCTGTCGCTCGATCACTCCCGCGCCGATCAGCATCTGGACCGCATTCTAAGTCCCACGCTCTTCGGCACGCCCACCAACCGCCGGATCTTCCGCGGCATGGTGTACGTCACCGACACCGAGTCCTGGCAGCGAATCTTTCAGCTGGTCTCGGAGAACAGTCGCTGGGACCTGAGCGACGCCGACGTGGGCCGCTACCTGGCGCGCTCCTTCGACTACATCGTGGACTTGTTGGCGCGATGGAGTGACAGCGAGCCGTTCCGCTACGACCCCTCGGGCGACAAGCCCCTGCGCGAGGCCAAGCAGGTCCGTCGCCTGGCGCGCCGCCAAGGCGGCGACATGCGGGCGGCGATGGAAGCCGACCGCATGTTCGGGATGCCGGCAACGCCCTTGCGACACGCGGCCGACCTTGAGACGCCGCTGTTCACCCCGCGCGAGCGCCCAATAGCTGGTTGACTTTCTTGGGGTCGGCGGCACCGCCGGACTTCTTCATCACCAGACCGACGAGCACACCCTGCAGCTTGCGTTCGCCGCCCAGAAAGCGCGCGGCCTCGGCGGGGTGCTCCGCCAACACCGCATCGATCCACGCGACGAGTGCGCTGTCGTCGCGAACCTGCAGCAGCCCCGCCGCGCGCGCCATTTCGACGGGCTCACCGTCGTGCTGTTCGAGCATGGTGAAGAGTTGGCGCGCCGCGGTGTTTGACAGCTCTCCGGACGCCTCGAGCCGGATGAGCGCCCCAAGCCGCTCGACGGACACGGGATGTGCATCGATCGCCACACCGGCGGCGTTCACGGCAGCGAGCACCGTGCCGAGCATCCAATTGGCGGCCTTGCGGGGCTCACCCGCAGCGGCGGCCACGGCCTCGAAACGGTCGGCGAGTGCCTGGGTGGCCAACAGCTGGTCGATCTCGGCCTCGGCAAGACCATACTGGGCGGCGAAACGTGCCCGTCGGGCCGGCGGAAGCTCCGGGAGCGCCTCCCGCTGGCGGGCGACCCATGCGGCGTCGAGCCGCAACGGCGGCAAGTCCGGTTCGGGAAAGTAGCGATAATCATGGCTACCTTCCTTGCTCCGCGCCGAGCGCACCTGATTGCGCTTGTCGTCGTAGAGCATGGTGTGCTGCTCGATGACGCCGCCCGACTCGAGGACGCGGCACTGCCGCTCGAACTCGATCGCGACGGCCCGTTCGATCGCCGAGAATGAATTGAGATTCTTGATCTCGGTCTTGGTGCCCAGCCGTTCGTCGCCGGCTCGACGAACGGAAATGTTCACATCCACGCGCAACGAGCCTTCTTCCATGTTGGCGTCTGACACATCGGCGTACTCGAGGATCTGCTTGAGCCGCCGCGCGTAGCTGGCCGCCTCCGCCGCAGTGCGGATGTCGGGCTCCGATACGATCTCGACGAGCGGCGTACCGGCCCGATTGAGATCGATGGCGGAGACATCGGCGAAGCGGTCGTGTACCGACTTGCCCGCATCCTCCTCCATGTGGACCCGGTGTACACGGATCAGGCGCGGTGTGCCATCGGCCGCCGTACCGACCACGAGGCCGCCGTTGGTGGCCAGGGGGCGGTCGAACTGCGAGATTTGGTAGCCCTTGGGGAGATCGGGATAGAAGTAGTTCTTCCGCGCGAACACCGACGTGTCGTGCACCGTACATCCCAAGGCGAGCGACGCACGCGTTGCCAGGGCGACGGCGTGTGCATTGAGCACCGGCAAGGCGCCGGGCCCAGACACACGGGACAGGTGTTGCTGTTCGGTGCATCACCGAACGAGGTGGCGCAGCCGCAGAAGATCTTGCTGCGCGTCTTGAGCTGGCAGTGTACCTCGAGGCCGATCACGAGCTCCCACGTGCCGGGGCCGGGTTCCGGGGTGCTCACTGGTGGGCCTCCGCGCCGAGGGCACCTTCGAGGGCCGCCGCCGCGCGCAGCATGATGGCCTCTTCGAAGTGTGGCGCCATGAACTGTCCTCCGATCGGCATGCCATCCACCCGTCCGATCGGCTGCGACATCGCCGGAATCCCCGCAAGATTCGCCGTCACCGTGTAGATGTCGCTGAGATACATCTCGTACGGGTCGGACACCTCGCCGATACGAAAGGCCGGTGACGGCGCGGTGGGGGTGAACAGCAGATGCACACCGGTCGCGAAGACGCGGGTGAATTCATCGGCAATGAGCGCACGTACCGCCTGCGCGCGCTTGTAGTACGCGTCGTAGTAGCCGGCGCTCAGCACGTAGGTGCCGAGCAGGATGCGCCGCGTGACCTCGGTGCCGAATCCGCGCGACCGCGTCTGTTCGTACATGGTGCCGAGATCCGCGGCCTCGGCCCGCAGGCCATATCGCACTCCGTCGTACCGCGCGAGGTTACTCGAGGCTTCGGCGGGCGCGATGATGTAGTAGACCGGAACGGCGAGGTCGGTGCTGGGCAGCGAGACGTCCCGCACTTCGGCACCGAGTTCCACGAGCCGAGCCAGCGCGCGCTCACAGTGCACGGCGATGCGCGGATCCAGATTCTCCGGGAAGTACTCTCGCGGCTTGCCGATCACGAGGCCCGTGAGCGGCATGTGGCGACTCTGACCGTTCCGTGCTGGCACGAGTGGCGGAACCGGCACGTCGGCGCACGTTGCGTCGAAGCGATCGGGCCCGGCAATGACCTCAAGACCTAGGGCCGCATCGCGTACGCAACGTCCGAACACTCCCACGTTGTCGAGGGACGACGCATAGGCGACGAGTCCGTAGCGGCTCACGCGGCCATAGGTGGGCTTCACTCCGACAATTCCGCAAAAGGCGGCGGGCTGACGTACCGACCCACCCGTTTCGGAACCGAGCGCAATGCGCACGATGCCGGCCGCAACGGCCGCCGCGGATCCACCAGACGAACCACCGGGCACACGCGAATGGTCGAGGGGGTTCCTGACCGGTCCATAGGCGCTGTTCTCGCTGGACGAACCCATTGCAAATTCGTCCATGTTGGTCTTGCCAATGAGCACGGCCCCTGCCTCGCGCAGCCGCCGCACCGCGGTGGCTTCGAAGGGACTTACGTAGCCTTCGAGCATCCGCGACCCGCAGGTGGTAGGGAGGGTCAGCGTGGCAAGATTGTCCTTTACCGCCACGGGGACGCCGTGAAGCGGGCCCTCGGCCACCATGGGGGACGCGTCACGATCGATCGCGAGGAACGCATTGAGTCCGTCCGCGCCGCCCTTCACCCGGTCGTAGGCGCTCCACGCGTGCGCCACCGTGTGCGCGTCGAGCGCCTCGGATTCCTCCAGCCGCTCGCTCACGCGTCGTCTCCGGTGCTGGCCCCAAGTTGGCCGTGCGTGGCGAGCCGCGGCACAAGAAAGAACCCATCGCGAGCGCGTGGAGCAAACGCGGCCCGGTCGCGCTGCAGCGCATCGGGCGGCAGCGCGTCGTCACGCAGCGGCATCGCGGCAGTGGAGGGCATGAGGGGCACACCCGACACGTCGACCTGTTGCAGCACGTCCATGTGCGCGAGGATGCCGTTCAGCTCAGTCACAAGCGCCGGGATGCGTCCATCGTCGATCCCGAGCCGTGCCAACCGCGCCACGTGGCGCACATCATCCGGTGAAACCGACATCACTCCCACCCCTTTTCGAGCTTGGCTTGTGCGAGCACCAGCGTCTTGCGTCCGACGTCCTCGTCATCGAAATCAATACGTACTTTGGTGTCGCGTCCGCTGCCCGTGATTTCGGCGATGGTCCCGGAACCGAACTTGGCGTGTTTCACGCGCTCACCCGGGCGGAAGCTCGGTGCATCCTGCGACTCGTCCTCGGGCTCGGATGGCCGTTCGCGGCGAGCTGGCGCACTGAAGCCCCCCGTCGGTGCCTTGCCGAACGGAATGTCGCGACTGTTGGCCGCGGTACCATAGCCTGCCGACCCGTAGCTACCGCCACCACTCGTTCCGCGACGCGCACCGGCCGTGGAGGACGTGCCGCCGCCGTAGCTGTTGTAGCTGCTCTTGCCCCAGCCGTCGTCGCGCGCCTTGCCGCCGTACCCACCCCCGAGGCTTCCGAAGGCCCCGCGCCCCTCCGCCTTGGCACGGGATGTCTTGCCCCGTTCGGCCAGCGATGGCGTGATGACCTTGAGGAAGCGAGACGGCATGGAGACCATGAGTTCTCCGTTCCGCCGGCGCTGCTCGGCACAGGTGAGATAGAGCTTCTCCTCGGCCCGCGTGATGCCCACGTAAAAGAGCCGACGTTCCTCTTCGAGCTGACTCGGATCCTCGGATGCGCGGGCGAGGGGGAAGAGGCCGTCTTCCAGGCCGCAGACGAACACCAGGGGAAACTCGAGCCCCTTGGCGTTGTGCATCGTCATGCACACCACGGCATCGGCGCTCGGGTCGAGTTTGTCGACGCCGGCCACGAGCGTGGACGACTGCAGGAAGTGATCGAGGGGCGTGAGCCCCACCTCGCCTCCCTCATCGGCTACCACTTCGGCCGCGCCGGCGATCATTTCGCGTACGTTCTCGATGCGCTCGAGCCCCTCGGGGCCTTCCGCGCGCAAATGATCGGCGTAGCGAATGGCCTGCACGAGATCCCGCAGCAACTCGTCGACGGCCGCGTCGACCGCGACGGTGCGCAACCGCTGCACCAGCGTGACAAATTCGTCGATGGCGGCGCGGGCAGCAGGCCGCAACGTGGCCACCACGTCGAGTCGCGATGCGATTTCCAGCAGCGGCTTCCCTTCGAGGGCCGCGCGTTCGGTGAGCAGGGCAATCGTGGCATCACCCAGCCCGCGCTTCGGCACGTTGACGGCACGGCGGAACGCCTCATCGTCGGCGGGATTGGCGACGAGCTTGAGGTACGCCATGAGGTCGCGGATTTCGCGCCGATCGTAGAAGCGGACGGCGCCGATGAGGCGATAGGGAATACTGCGGCGCCGGAACGCATCTTCGATCGCCCGCGACTGTGCGTTGGTGCGATAGAGGATGGCGCAATCGCGGCGCGAGAGATCCGACTTCGCCATCCGGGTGAGGATCGTCTCGGCGATGAAGTCGGCCTCATCGCGCTCGTCGAGCGTCTCGATGAGTGTGACCGGCTCCCCCGCGGGACGCGTGGCGCGCAGCGTCTTGCCACGACGCTCGGTGTTTTCGGCGATGACCGCGTTGGCGAGCGCCAGCACATTGGGGGTGGAGCGGTAGTTCTCCTCCAAGCGAACGATGCGCGCGCCGGGAAAGTCACGCTCAAAGTCGAGGATGTTGCGGATATCCGCCCCACGCCAACCGTAGATCGATTGGTCGTCATCGCCAACCACCATCACATTGCGATGCCGGCCGCCGATGAGCTGCACGAAGCGATACTGCGCCGCATTGGTGTCCTGATATTCGTCGACGAGCACGAAGCGGAAGCGGCGCTGATAGTGCTCGCGCAGGTTCTGGTCCTGCTCCATGGCCCGGACCGGCAGGACCAGCAGGTCGTCGAAGGTGACGGCATTGGTCTGCTGCAGGGCCGACTCGAGATCGGTGTACACACCGGCCACCGCGGTCGTAAATGTATCGCGGGCCATGCGGGCATACTCGCCAGGCGATACGAGCGCGTTCTTGGCGCTCGAGATGGCCGCCAGTATCGCCTTGGGGGCGAACTGCGTGGGGCTGAGCTTGCGCTTCTCCATCACGCGCTTGACGGCACCGAGCGTATCGTCTTCGTCGTAGATGGTGAAGTTCTTCTCGCGCCCCACGATCGGCGCCACGCCGCGCAGCATGCGCGCGCCGAGTGAGTGGAAGGTGCCACACCACATGCCCTTGGGCTCGTGACCCAGCAGCTTGGCAATGCGCTCGCGCATCTCGCCAGCGGCCTTGTTGGTGAACGTGACCGCGAGGATCTCGTGCGGCGCCACGTTGCGGGCGCCAATCAGGCGCGCAATGCGGGTGGTGAGCACGCGAGTCTTTCCCGATCCGGCACCGGCGAGCACCAACGCCGGCCCCTCATCATGAACGACCGACTCGCGCTGGCCGGGATTCAGGCCACGCATGATGCTGTCGAGATCGAGCGCTGGCGTTTGGGGCGCCGCGTCGAACAAGGAACCGGACCAACCAGACGTCGTCATCCGTGCAAGATAACGTCGAAGGCCGCTCCCCGGTCGGTGTCGGCGAGCACGAGTCGGCCGCCGTGATTCTCTTCCACGATCCGCCGCGCGAGGGAGAGCCCGATCCCCCAGCCGCGGTCCTTGGTGGTGAAGCCCGCATCGAAGATGCGCTTGCGCAGCTTGCGTGGGACGCCGGGGCCATCATCCTGCACGCGAATGCGCGCGCCTCCCTCGGGGAGCAGGGTGGCCGAGACCACCACCTCGCCATTCCGGCCGCCCAATGCATCCATGGCATTCTTGATCAGCACCTCGAGCACCCATTCGAGGAGGACCTGATCACCGCGCACCATGACCGGCGTGCCCGGGTGTTCGCTGCGGATAGTGACGGTGCGCGCCAGGGTGGGCGCGCGTTCGGCGAAGTATTGGGCGAGCCGCTGGACCAACGCGGCGGCGTCCACCCGTTCGTCACGCGGGGGGCGACCGATGCGTTCAAAGCGGTGCGACACCCGCTCGAGCCGCTGGAGATCCTGCCCCATGGCATCGATCGCGCGGGTGGCCGAGGGCCCCGTGACCGTGTCGGCGAGCAACTCGATCCAGCCGACCATGGCCGAGAGTGGCGTACCCAGTTGATGCGCCGCCTCACGCGCCATGCCCGCCCACACCTTTTCGCGTTCGGCCCGCCCGCGCTCGACGAGGGCATACACGCCGAAACCCACCAGCAGCACGATCCCCATCGCCTGCAGGATCGGAATGAAACGCAGCCCGCTCACGATTGCGCTGTCACCGTAGTGCACGGCGCCGACCGCGGGCTCGGCGATCGGCGGATTCTGGCGATCGAGCTCCATGAGATAGCGCCAGAAGCGCACACTGTCGCCGCTGGTCACATCATCCGGAAGATTGGCGGTGGCGGAGACGCGACCGTTGCGATCCGTCAGCACCAGCGGCAGCCCCGACTCCTTGATCTGCCGTGACAGATCGAGCAGGGCGATGGTGGGATCCGCGTTGAGACTCGTGTCCTGGAGCGCCTCGTAGATGCGCGCATACATGCGCCCCTGCCCTGCGGCGGCGCCACGCAGCTCGGTGACCACATGCTGTGTGTACGCCACGTACCAGACGAGCAAACCGATCACGCCCAGCACCATCACCACCACCGGCCAGCGACGACGGCGCATTGGTCAGAGCTCCGGGGGAAACGGTGAGGGCGCGATGCGCACGGTGGACCCTGCGCTCAGCGCAGGATCGCGCGTCCGAAATACGGCTGCAGCGCCTCGGGAATGGAGACCGAGCCGTCCGGCTGCTGATGATGCTCGATCAAACTGGCGATGATGCGGGGCAACGCCAGTCCGGAACCATTGAGCGTGTGGACGAAGCGCGGCTTCTCGCCGGGAGCGGGCCGGTAGCGGATATTGGCCCGACGTGCCTGGAAGTCCGTGAACACACTGCAGCTGGACACTTCGAGCCACTTGCCAACAGCCGGCGCGTAGACCTCGAGATCGTAGGTCATCGCGCTCGAGAAACCCGTGTCGCCGGCCGCCAGCAGGAGGCGGCGATACGGCAATTCGAGCAACTCCAGCACCGCCTCGGCCTGCACCGTGAGAAGTTCCAGCTGTTCGCGTGAGCTCTCCGGCGTGGCATAGCGCACAAGCTCGACCTTGTCGAACTGATGCACGCGCAGCAGCCCGCGGGTGTCCTTGCCGGCCGATCCCGCCTCACGTCGAAAACAGGCGCTGTACCCACACATGGCCCGGGGCAGGTCGCCCGCCTCGAGGATCTCGTCGCGAAACAAGTTGGTGATGGGCACTTCGGCGGTGGGGATGAGGAACAAGTCCTCATCCGGCACACGGTACATGTCGTCCTCGAACTTCGGGAGCTGTCCGGTGCCGGTCATGCTTGCCCGGTTGACCATGAAGGGCACCCAGGCCTCCTCATAGCCATGTGCGTCGGTGTGCAGGTCGAGCATCATGTTCAGCAACGAGCGGACCAGACGGGCGCCGGCGCCGCGATACACGACGAAGCCAGAGCCAGCAATCTTGGCACCACGCGGCAGGTCGAGAATGCCCATCCCCGCCGCAGCGTCCCAGTGCGGCACGAGCGAGGCCCCATCCGCGCGCGGCGTGCCCCACGTCTTGACAACGGCGTTGTTCGACTCGTCGCCCTCAGGCACCTCAGGCAGCGGGATATTGGGCAGTTCGTACAGCATGGCCTGCACCGCCGCATCGGCTTCGTTGCGACGCTGTTCGAGCGCCGCGATCACGTCGCCGATCGTACGCCCTTCAGCGATGAGCGCTGTGGCGTCTTCCCCGGCCTTGCGCTTCAATGCCACGTCCTGCGTGACCTTGTTGCGGCGGGCCTGCTGCGCCTCGAGCTCCGTGATGGCGGCCCGACGCTCCTTTTCGAGGGATTCCGCCCGATCGAGCAGCGGGCCGAGTTCGGCGAGCTTGCCGCGACGGCGCATCCCCTCGCGGAGATGGTCGAGCTGGTCGCGCAACAGACGGATATCGTGCATGCCGGTCGTTCAGTTCTTGGGGAGGCCTTCGGTGAGCGCCCGATAGCCGCAGTTGCGGTTGACCATGGTGCGCAGCACGATGCGACGTTCGGTGAGGATGATGCTGTCGACCACGGCCTTGGCGTAAAACGGTTCGCCAAGAATGCAGCCCGAACTGGCGAGCCGGATGGTGACGACCTCATTGGCCCCGACGACCACCGTGGTGTCGTTGGCGTACCCGCCGGTCGGTGCGCGGGTGAGGGCGAGGAAGCCAGAGCCGGAACGTCCGAGCCCGACCACCGGGGCACCCGCCGGTGGCGCCGGCACGAGAGCGCGCACCGGGTGAAACGCCACCTTGCCGTCGGCGGTGATGTCGAACGCCACATCGAAGTTGAGCGAGCCGTTGGCGAGCATCTGCGGACGCTCGAGGGACTCGGTGGTGAACTGATACGAAGCGGGCAGTGCCGAATTGGTGCCGGTGATGGCCCACACGCTGAAGACCCGCGTCTCGTTGTTGATCGTCGCGGGCGACAGCAAACCGTCATCGCTGCACGCGGCGAGCACCGCCACCATCACGGCGGCGGCACAAAATGACAGAGCGCGCCGAGCAGTGCGGGGCGCGCCGGGACGACGGAGAAGCGGGGTGATGCCCATGGGAATTCCAGAGGTGAACCGGCGTGACGGCCGGTGCCGAACACGCAGCGGAGGTTACCGCTCAACTCGTGTCGGGGCAAGCGGTTCGGGGGTGTTTCGTCGCTTGACTTCACCCCGAGGCGGGGACAGCGTTCCGCCATGCCCACCATTCGCGATCTGGTCAGTGCCTTGCGTCAGCGGGACGGCGTGGACGCGGCCATTGTCCTCGGCCGCGACGGCCTGCTCATCGATGGGGCGACTTCGACACCGCTCGACCCCGATGGGCTGGCGGCCCACGTGCCGGCCATGGCCTTGGCGGCCATGGATTTGGGGCATGCCACCCAGCGCGGGGATTTCGGTCTGATGGTGCTGGAATACAGGGGCGGCAACGTGGTGGTCGCCGCCCTTTCTCGCGACGTGTATCTGCTCGTTGTGCTGCAGCCCTCGGCCGACCTGGGCAGCCTCGTGTACGAACTGCGGCGGCATCGCACGCAGCTGTCGGCGCTCGTCTGAATACGTCGACTCCCCACGCCGTGGCGGCCGGCGCGCGCTCCACGGTCACGGTGCTGGTTGTGGACGATGAGCCGCATATCGGCCGCATCATCCGGACCCGGCTGGAGCAGGACGGGATCGCGGTGCATGTGGCCGAACAGGGTCAGGACGCGTTGGCCATTCTGGCGGCGACCCCGTCGATCGCCCTGATCGTACTGGACCTCATGCTCCCGACCATGTCCGGTATCGACATCCTCCGGACGCTGCGGAGCGATCAGCGTTGGCAGGCTCTGCCCTGCATCATCCTCACGGCGGCTGGGCAGGATGGGCAGTTACGCGAAGTCGAGGCCCTCGGGGTTTCGGAAATCATGACCAAACCATTCAGCCCGCGGCACCTGCTTGCGCGGGTGCGCACCTTCGTGGCAATCAGTATGGCTGCCGGCGTCGATCCGGTGTCGCCCTGATGCGTTCAACCAATCGCTTTCCACGCCGATGATCCGCTGGAACGTGGTGCTTGCTGGTGGCGTGGGCTCACGCTTCTGGCCGCTCTCCACTCCCGAGCAGCCCAAGCAGTTGCTCCCGCTGGTGAGCGAGTCACCGATGCTGCACGACACGATCGAGCGGCTGCGCCCCTCTGCGCCGCCGGAGCGCACCCTTGTGCTCACGAACGCCGGGTTGCGAGCGGCCGTGTTGGCCATGGAGCCGTCGCTGCCCCCGGAGAACGTGATTGCCGAACCCCGGCCGGCTGGCACGTGTGCGGCGCTGGCCTGGGCTGCCACGTGCATCGCGGAGCGGACCGGCCCGGAGTCGGTCATGGTGTGCACGCATGCCGACTGGGCGATCGGCGATGTGCCGGCGTTCCGCTCAACGCTTGATCGTGCAGCGCAGGTGGCATACGAGGAGCAAGCCCTGGTGACCGTGGGGATCGTGCCGTCGCGGCCGGACCCCGGCTTTGGCTACATCCAGCCGGGGACCGTGGTCCACGATGATGTGCGGCGCGTCGCGCGCTTTGCGGAGAAGCCCAGCCGTGAGATGGCTGTGGGGATGGTGAGCGAGGGCTATCTGTGGAACTCAGGGATCTTCGCATGGCGGGTTGGGGACCTGCTCGACGAGATCCGTGCGCTCACCCCGGAGGTGCAACCGGCCCTCGAGGCCGCGGGCGGGGACCTGACGTCCTTCTTCGCGCAGGTGAAGTCGATCGCCATCGACGTGGGTGTTTTAGAGCGCAGCCAGCGGGTGCTGGTCATGCCTGGACAGTTCGGGTGGGACGATGTGGGTACGTGGGCGGCACTGCACCGCGTGCGGCATCACGATGCGCAGGGGAACGCCATGCTGGGCCCCTCCTTTGCCCTGCAGGCGAGCGGCAACGTCGTACATGCCGACGGGACGCAGGTGGTGCTCTATGGTGTCCACGATCTCGTGGTGGTGGCCCGCGACGGCCTGGTGATGGTGACGACGCGTGCGCACGCGTCCGATCTCAAGCAGCTTCTGGACGCGATGCCTGCTGACGTGCGCGACCGATGATCGTGCTACTCGATGACCCGCGCGCGCGGTCCTTTGAGCCCTTTGCGACGACGCGGCCGTTGGGTGAGGTGCGTGCCGGCGCCGTGCTCATCCGGGAACGATGGGCGCATGTGCTGTCGGCGCCCGCGATCGGATTCGTGTCGTCACCCCATCTGTCGGGCTTCTCCGAGTTTGCGGCACCACCCGCACACGAGGGAGCGGTGCCGGCCGGCACGTGGCTGGTGAACACCCGGGCGCTGCCGCATCTCCAGGCGACCGCCAGCGATGCGGCGGTGCTGTCCATCGATGGTCGGGTAGCCGCCGTGCGCGTGGGGGGCGACGTGACGGTGGAGCAACTGCGCGATCCGCTGTTCTCCCTCGACTCCGTGATGCCCGAGGCGGGCCCTGGTGCGGGCACCAGGGTTGAGGTTCCGGGGGTGTGGCTGGAGCACGTGTGGGACCTGACGGCCACGCTGCAGGAGCTCCTGCTGTCCGACATCCCTCTGGTTGGTGCGATGGTGGGCGCGCGTAGCATCACGGAACCGCAAGCCACTGCGCAGGCAGCGCTGCCGGGCGTTCATGTGATCGGTCTGTACGACGTGCTGCTGGAGCCGGGAGCCGAGGTGGAGCCCATGACCGTGTTTGACACGAGTGCCGGTCCGGTCCTGCTGCGCGCTGGCGCGCGGGTACGGGCGTTCACACGCGTCGTGGGCCCCTGCTATGTGGGGCGCCAGTCGACGGTGACCGCTGATCGCATCGCCGGCTGCTCGATCGGCGACGCGTGCCGTGTGCACGGTGAAGTGTCGAGCACCATTTTCATCGGCCATGCGAACAAGGGGCACGACGGTTTCGTGGGGCACTCGGTGATCGGCCGCTGGGCCAACCTTGGTGCCGGTACGATCACGAGCAATCTCAAGAACACCTACGGCAGCGTATCGCTGTGGACACCCGAGGGCGTGCGCGATACCGGCTTGCAGTTTCTTGGCTCGATGTTGGGTGACCATGCCAAGACGGGCATCGGGCTACGCCTCACCACCGGCTGTGTGGTGGGTGCCGGCGCGAACGTGTTCGACGCCATCCCCCCGAAGCTGGTCCCACCGTTCGCGTGGGGCGGTCCGACGCCGTATGGCGTGTTCGCGCCGGATGCGTTCGTGGACACGGCGGCGCGGGTGATGTCGCGCCGTCAGGTGGAGCTGAGCGAGGCGGCGCGGGGGTGGTGGCGGACGGTGCATCGGATGGCAACTACCGACCCGCGCTGGACGCGAACATGATCACCGTGACGATGTTGGGGAGTGGGAGTAAGGGCAACGCCATTCTGGTGGACGGCAGCGAGGGGTCCGTGCTGGTGGACGCGGGGTTCGGCGTGCGCACGCTGGCCAAACGATTCGAGGCAGCGGGGCGGCGGACGGACGACGTGCACGGGTTGTTGCTGACCCACGAGCATGTGGACCATGCCTGCGGAGCTGCCGCGGCATGCGAGCGATTCAACTGGCCGGTCTACGCCACCGCGCCCACGTTGGCCGCCCTGCGTGTCCAGCCGTCCGGGGCGCCGACGCAGACGGTCGCGCTGGCGTCGAGTGGACCCACGCGCGTGGGCGGCTTCGCGGTGGACCATGCGCCGGTGCCGCATGATGCGGCCGACTGCCGTGCGCTTGTCCTCACCGACGTGCGGAGCGGCAGCCGCGTAGGGATCGTGTTGGATGCCGGCGATGTGCCGCCAGCGTTGCCAGAGTTCCTGGATCGCTTGGACCTGCTGGTGCTTGAGGCGAACCACGACGAGGGGATGCTGGAAGCCGGTCCCTACCCGTGGCCGCTCAAGGAACGCATCCGTGGGGGAACGGGACACCTGTCGAATACATCCGCCGCCAGTCTGGCGGGGCGCTGCGCGCACAAGGGATTGCGCGGCGTGATTCTGGCGCACCTCAGCGAAACGAACAATCGTCCGGCACTCGCCATCGAGACGGTGCGGGAGCAGCTCCGCCGCCATTCCTGGCGGCGCGAGGCACTCGTGGCGGCCACGCAACGTGCGCCATTGGCGCCCACCCACTCCCGTGCGGAGCGCCGAGTCCCCGCGCCGGCCCAGCTGGACCTCTGGTGCTGACCCGACGGGCTGCCCCGTACACCAGCAGGCCTAGCCTGCCGGTATAAGGGCGCCCTTCCCTCCCGAGGCGATCAGCGGCGCGCCCCACGCGGTGGGGCGCAAACAGAACGGGCGTCTCTTGCGAGACGCCCGTCGTGTGTCGTGCGGAGCGCGAGGCTCAGTACATGCCGCCCATGCCCGGGCCGCCGGCCGGAGCCGCCGGCTTGTCTTCCTTCTTCTCGACGATGAGCGCTTCGGTCGTGAGGAGCAGACCGGCGATCGAGGCCGAGTTCTGGAGCGCGGTACGGGTGACCTTGGTCGGGTC